>JALCBY010000013.1:4724-124422 GCA_028066055.1 Hyphomicrobiaceae bacterium | reverse complement strand
CTACAAGCAGGATGTCGCTGTTTGTCGCCAAAGTAGGCTTTGGTGTGTCCCCAAATTGTCCCCAAGGTACAAATTTGAAAGAGCGCTGTTTTCAATCGCCTTATTTAGCCTTTGTTTTTCTTGGGAAATTTGGCGCACCCGACACGATTCGAACGTGTGACCTCTGCCTTCGGAGGGCAGCGCTCTATCCAGCTGAGCTACGGGTGCGCAACGGGCGCGACCTTACTGTATCGCCGGCACGCGCGCAATTGAATGGACCTGGCCAGGTCGATGCAGCGGTTCTCGTCAATTTGAGGAAATTTTTACGCGAATTTGACGACGCGTTTTTGCTGTATCGAAGGAGGTTTGGCGTAGAACAAGCGTCCCCGAACCAAAAAGCCTGCCCCGAGAAGCCCCGATGAAGCGTTCTTTTGGACTGTTCGCATTTTTCGTCCTGATGGTTGGCGGTATCGTCGCGACACACGCGCTGACGTCCGAATCGATGCCGGACGGATTGACATGCCAGCCGGATCGTCTGGCGGCGTTCGGCTGGACCGACCAGCGCCTCGCCATGGCCGAACTCGCCGCGATTACGAAATGGCAGACGGAGGTCGAGGAAAAAAGTCCCGGTTCCGGCAACTGGCACCTGGCGCAGCGACGCTCGATGAAATGCCGGGCGTTCAAGAACAGTTCGCATTTTCAGTGCGTCGTCTCGGCGAAGCCCTGCAAGTTCGAGGGCAAGCTGGCTAAGGGCGGGGAAGGCGCGAGCGGACATCGCGATGGTACGAGAGGTCAACTGGCTGGTTCGCCAAACGCGCGTTCGAAATAGCGCTCGACATACTCGGCAAACTTCGCGGTGCGAGCCGGAGGGCCGCACATCGAACATCTCAGATATCCCAACAAAGGTGGAAAGCGCGAAGTTTCACCTGACCTTGCCGCGGCGCGGCCTTATAGTGCGCTGCCATGAACGCCAACACAGAAATGCCCGCCGCAGAGCCTCGCCCTGTCAAGAAGGGTGACCATGTCTTTCTGGTCGACGGATCCGGTTACATCTTCCGTGCTTATCATGCGCTCCCGCCCTTGTCGCGCCCGTCCGACGGGTTGCCGGTGGGCGCGGTGCACGGCTTCTGCCAGATGCTGTGGAAGCTTCTCAAGGATACCTCCGACGCATTCGAACCGACCCACATCGCCGTTATTTTCGACTATTCGGGGCGGTCCTTCCGCAACGACATCTATCCCGACTACAAGGCCAACCGTCCTGAACCGCCGGAAGATTTGGTGCCGCAATTCTCCATCATCCGCGACGCCACGCGCGCCTTCAACGTCGCCTGCATCGAGCAGGAGGGCTTCGAGGCGGATGACCTGATCGCGACTTATGCGAAGCAGGCCGTGGAGGCCGGCGGAGATGTCACGATCATCTCTTCGGACAAGGACCTGATGCAGCTTGTCGGCCCGGGCGTGCTCATGGTCGACACGATGAAGCAGAACAAGCGCATCGGGCCGGACGAGGTGAAAGAGCGCTTTGGTCTCGGGCCGGACAAGGTGGTCGAGGTTCAGGCGCTTGCTGGCGATTCGACCGACAACGTGCCGGGCGTCCCCGGCATCGGCGTCAAGACGGCGGCACAGCTCATCGAGGAATATGGCGATCTCGAAAATCTTCTCACCCATGCGGAGGAGATCAAGCAGCCGAAACGCCGCGAAAATCTCATCGCATTTGCCGATCAGGCGCGTATCAGCCGCAAGCTCGTGCTGCTGAAAGATGACGTGCCGGTGGAAGTATCGCTGGATGATACCGGTATCCGTGATCCCGTTGCCGACGACATCCTCGGTTTCATGACCGACATGGAGTTCACCACGTTGACTCGCCGCGTCGCCGAAGCGCTTGATGCGGAGCCGCCTGCACGTTCGGCGAGACCGCCGGTGAAGCAAGGGGGCAAGGCGGGAGAATCGACGGGTAATGGAACGGGCCGAAGCGCGGACGGGGCGACGCCGGCGCAGCTTGCCGCCCACCGGTCTGACGAGGTCGCCAGGCTTCCCGTCGACCGTTCGAAATACGAAACCGTCACCGATCTCGCCGCGCTGGAAGCGTGGGTCGCGCAGGCGCGGGACGTTGGTTACGTCGCTTTCGACACGGAAACCGATTCCCTCGATGAAATGCGCGCGCGGCTTATCGGTGTCTCGATGGCGACGGAGCCGGGACGCGCCTGTTACGTACCGTTGCAGCACGGTGCCGGTGAGGGGCTCGATCTGGACGGGATTGGCGATATGACGCAAATTCCACTCGATGACACGCTTGCCGCCCTCAAACCGCTTCTCGAGGATCCAAGCGTCCTCAAGATCGGGCAGAATCTCAAATACGACATGGCGGTGCTGGCGTCATACGGCATCGGCCTCACGCCGATCGACGACACGATGCTTCTGTCCTATGCGCTCGACTCCGGGCGCGGACGCCACGGCATGGACGAGCTTGCGCTCCGGCATCTGGGACATGTCTGCATCGCCTACAGGGACATTGCCGGAACCGGAAAATCCGCACTCACCTTCGACCAGATCCCCATCGACAAGGCGAGCACGTATGCCGCGGAAGACGCGGACATCACGCTCAGGCTATGGCTGCTGCTGAAACCCCGGCTCGCCGGTGAAGGCATGACCACCGTCTATGAGACTTTGGAGCGGCCTCTGGCCGGCGTCCTGTCGCGGATGGAGCGCAACGGCGTGTATGTGGAACGGCAGGTCCTGTCGCGGCTATCAGGTGACTTCGCGCAGAAGCTCGGCAGCCTCGAAGACTCAATCCACAAGGCGGCGGACGCGGAGTTCAATATCGGATCGCCGCGCCAGCTTGGCGAAATCCTGTTCGACAAGATGAAACTGCCAGGCGGCAAGAAGACAAAGTCCGGCCAGTGGGAGACGCGTGCGGGACTGCTCGACGATCTTGCCGCCAACGAGGAGTTGCCCGAGGAAGCGCGCGGCTTCATTCAGGAAATGCTCGAATGGCGGCAGCTCTCGAAGCTCAAGAGCACCTACACGGACGCCCTGCCAGGGCACATCAATCCGGATACGGGCCGCATCCATACCTCCTATGCCATGGCGGCCACGTCAACCGGCCGCCTGGCTTCGACCGACCCGAATCTGCAGAATATTCCGGTGCGCACGCCCGAGGGGCGCTCGATCCGTACCGCCTTCGTAGCCGAGAAGGGCAACAAGCTGATCTCCGCCGACTACTCACAGATCGAACTGCGCGTGCTTGCCCATATGGCCGACATCGCCGCACTCAAGAAGGCGTTCGACGACGGGCTCGATATTCACGCCATGACGGCGAGCGAGATGTTCGGCGTGCCCGTGAAGGACATGCCGCCCGAGACGCGCCGCCGCGCCAAGGCGATCAACTTCGGCATCATCTACGGCATCTCCGCCTTCGGGCTGGCCAACCAGCTCGGAATTTCGCGGTCCGAGGCCGGAGACTACATCAAGACCTATTTCGAACGCTTCCCCGGTATCCGCGACTATATGGAGGCGACCAAGGAGAAAGCCCGCAGCCAGGGTTTTGTGGAGACCCTGTTCGGGCGGCGCATTCACTTCGCAGACATCAATTCCAAGAACCCGCAGGTGCGCGCGTTCAAGGAGCGCGCCGCCATCAATGCACCGATCCAGGGCTCAGCCGCCGACATCATCCGCCGCGCCATGATCCGCATGGAGGATGCGCTCGGCCAGGCAAAGCTCTCCGCGCGCATGCTGTTGCAGGTGCATGACGAACTGATTTTCGAAGCGCCGGAGAAAGAGGTCGAAAAGACCATGAAGGTTGCGTCGGAGGTGATGGAGAGCTCACCGGAACCGGCCGTTCATCTCGACGTGCCGCTTCAGGTTGACGCCCGCGCGGCGGACAACTGGGACGAGGCGCATTAGTGGAATCGCCCTGGCGGACTTGGTTGGATGTAGCGGGTCATCTTCGAATGATGCCGACCTTCTTTGATAACGCCAGGTAGGCCCGCGGCCGTAACGAAATCGCGGGCGTTATGTCAGAAATCACCATCACAGAAGTCGTTGACGGAACTGACCTTGAGGCTGTGCGGGAGTTGTGCCGCGCCTTCCGCCGCGGCCAGTATGAGCGCTATGCTCACCAGATCGCGCAGATCGAAGAGCAGTATGGCGAGGCCGTCTTTGAAAAGACCCTCGCCGCGCTCACCGAACTGCATGGGCCGCCACACGGCGTTATTCTGCTGGCCCGCATGGACCGTGAACCGGCAGGTTGCGTCATGCTTGCTCGCATCAGCGACGCGACGTGCGAGATGAAACGGATGTTCGTTGAGAAGTCGATGCGCCACTTAGGGATCGGCAAGACGTTGTGCGGCGCCGTGATCAAAGCGGCACATGTGCGTGGCTATGCGCGCATGCGTCTCGACACCGGCCCCCTTCAGCACGAAGCGCTCGCGCTCTATCACAGCTTCGGGTTCGCGCCGCGCGACCCTTACGAGGAAGACGGACCCAAATGGCCCGACAAGGTATTTCTGGCGCTTGATCTGAAGGCATCCGTGAAGGGAGGCGCGTGATGGCGGGATATGCGGTTGCAATCGATCAGGGGACCACATCCAGCCGCACGGTTGTGTTCGACGGGGACCTCAAGGTCGTGGCCATGGCGCAGCAGGAGTTCCCGCAGCATTTTCCGCGTTCCGGTTGGGTCGAGCATGACGCGGAAGATATCTGGAACACCTGCGTTGCAACTGCCAGGGAGGCGATCACGAAGGCCGGCGTCGATGCAAAAGGCATTGCCGCCATCGGCATCACCAACCAGCGTGAAACAACGCTCGTCTGGGACAGGGAGACGGGCAAGCCGATCCATCGTGCCATCGTTTGGCAGGACCGGCGCACGGCTGATACATGCGCAAGCCTGAAAGCGGCCGGGCACGAGGCGCAGGTTACTGAGAAGTCCGGGCTGTTGCTCGACCCGTATTTCTCCGCCACCAAGATCGCCTGGCTGCTGGACAATGTCGACGGCGCGCGTAGCGCGGCAGAGCAGGGCAAGCTTGCCTTCGGGACTGTGGATAGCTTCCTGCTGTGGCAGTTGACCGGCGGCAAGGTCCACGCGACGGACGCAACCAATGCCAGCCGGACCATGCTGTATGACATTCGGAACGGCACCTGGGATGACGAGCTTCTTGAGCTTTTCCGCGTGCCGCGCGCGTTGCTCCCCGAAGTTCATGACAGCGCAGCCGATTTCGGCATGACAGACCCTTACATCCTCGGTGTGGCCATTCCCATTGCGGGGATCGCAGGTGATCAGCAGGCCGCCACCGTCGGACAGGCCTGTTTCACGCCGGGCATGATGAAGTCCACATACGGCACCGGGTGTTTTGCTTTGCTGGTAACCGGCGACGAGGCGATTGCGTCGGACAACCGCCTGCTGACGACAATCGCGTACCAGTTGGACGGTGCGCCAACTTATGCGCTGGAAGGGTCGATCTTCATCGCCGGCGCGGCCGTTCAGTGGTTGCGTGACGGGCTCGGCCTCATCGAGGACGCGGCGCATGCCGGTCCGCTGGCCAATGAAGCGGATGCGCATCACGATGTGTATCTGGTGCCGGCGTTTGCCGGGCTCGGCGCGCCGCACTGGGATGCCGACGCCCGTGGCGCCATGTATGGCCTCACGCGGGCGAGCGGTCCGGCTGAGTTTGCCCGTGCGGCGCTGGAGAGCGTGTGTTTCCAGACCCGTGATTTGCTCGAGGCCATGCAGCGCGACTGGACCGGTGCGCACGAGACCGTGCTGCGGGTGGATGGCGGCATGGTGGCGTCGGATTGGACGATGCAGCGCCTCGCCGATATTTTGGGCGCCACGGTCGACCGGCCAATGATCCACGAGACAACCGCGCTCGGTGCGGCCTATCTTGCAGGTATGCAAACCGGTCTCTACCCCGCGCCAGGAGAATTCGCCCGCCGGTGGGCCCTCGAGCGGCGGTTTGAACCTGCCATGGAAGCCGGTGAGCGGGATCGAAAATATGCGGGCTGGCAGGAGGCGGTGCAGCGAACGCTGTCAGTGTGACTCCGTCAGGTCAGCTTTTTCCGTGATCCAGATGACGGTGTTTTTCTTGCCGCGTTTGCGGACGAGATTGAACAGGATGGATGCATGTTTGGGGTGCAGGCGCACGCATCCATGCGATGCCGGTTGTCCCAGCCGTTTGATTGCGTTGGTGCCATGTATGGCCCAGTGACTGTCATAGAAGATTGCATAGGGCATGGGTGCCCCTCGAAACAGCCGCGAGCGGTGATGCCGGCTCAGGAAGGTGGGCCGGAACGTTCCGGTTCGCGTCCAGCCGGGGTGTTTGCCGCCTGAAATTTTCCAGACGTCCTTTTTTTCGCCATCCACATAAAGATGGAGGCGCTGTTCCGAAAGGATAACATGCGCGAGAATTTCGCCGTCCGCACGTGCAGGAACCAGCGCAAAAAACGTCAACAGGGCGCCAATTGCCAAATTGCGGTTCATGCTTGCCCCCAAGCTCGCGTACAACGCCGCGCCGGTACAGGCGGCGCCACGCCACCCCCGACGCGTCATCTTGGGTCAGTCATACACGGTAATCATAAACAAAATTGCACCTCGCCGTGAAGTCGAACCGGGATGGGAAGTGACCGTCGCAATGCGGATCGCGCATGGACAGTTGGCGATCCCGGCAAATTGTTTCTGGAAAAATTCACGCTCTCACCTTACCTAACGCAGCATGCCCGAACTTGATTTCGCTTATTACGGTTGGGCGATCATGCTTCTGATCGGCTCCGGCATCGCTTGGACGACCAACTTTTTCACGCTGCCCGGGAACTGGTTCATCGTCGGCCTGGCCGCCTTGTTCGTTTCCGCGCAAGCGACCGGAGATGCCGCTCAGGGTATGAACTGGGAGGCGGTTGCCTTTCTGTTCGCGCTTGCCGCCGGCGGTGAGGCGGTCGAGTTCTTTGCGGGTGCCGCCGGTGCGGCCAAACAGGGGGGAAGTCGACGTGCCATTCTGCTTGCGATTGTCGGGACATTTGCGGGCAGTATCGCCGGTGCGGTCATGGGTGTGCCGATTCCAATACTCGGTCCCTTGCTGGGTGCGCTCGTTGGTGGCGCGGGAGGCGCTTTTGCTGGTGCGTATCTCGGCGAGATGTGGAAGCATGGCGGCGCAGACAGGAGCATGAGCGTCGGGTGGGGGGCGGCCGTTGGCCGGGTCCTTGGGACGCTTGGTAAGCTGCTCGTCGGCGTTGTGATGATGGTCGTTCTGACCGTGAGGGTATTTTCATGAAGCTGCCTGCTGTACTCGACCATATCGTGATCAATGTGCGCTTTGACATGGATCGTGCGGAAACGGTTTTCTCGGATCTGGGTTTCACCCTCACGCCGCGCGGACGCCATTCGATGGGATCGGTCAACCATCTCATGATGTTCGACCACGACTATCTCGAACTGATCGGAATCGCCGAGGCGGATGCCGAGAAACGCCCGGAGGTTTCGCGCGCGCCATTGGGCCTGAACGGTCTGGTTTTCAAAACGGACAACGCGGATCAAACATTTGCGCGTCTGGAAGAATTCGGAATGGCCGGCAATCCGCCCAATGCCTTCTCGCGTCCGTTGGTTCTCGACGACGGGTCCCGTCACGAGGCGCGGTTTCGTACCGTTACCGTTCCGACAAGCGCTTTTCCGGCGGGCCGTCTCTACTTCTGTGAGCACCAGACGCCGGAACTCCTTTGGCGTCAGGAGTGGCAGAGCCACGCCAACGGGGTGAGCGCGTTCTCGGAACTCATGACGGTTTGCAACGATCCGGCCAATCTCGCTGAACAGCTTTCCTCGCTGCTCGGGCTGGATGCAGAAGGCGCAGGATCGGATACACAGGAAATTATGTTCGCGAACGGATTCCGTCTGTCATTCCTGACCATCGGCGCATACTCGGATCGTTTTGGCGATCTGGCTGTTTCTGCGGGCGATCGTGATGCATATTTCGGTGCACTCGGATTGCGGTGCCGGAATGCAGATGCCCTGACCGCTGCTCTGGAGAGTTGCGGTGACGCGGTGTCCGTTTCGCAGGCTCAGAGTTCTGTATCGGTCGCGCTTCCCTCATTCGATACGCTCATTCGTTTTGACTTTTAGCTTTTCCTGGCTTTCGACTTCCAAGCGTCCAAGGTGCGTGGTCGGGTAGGTGCGAAGACCGCAAGAGCGTTCGACATGACCAAAGCCCGGAGTTTTCTCAAGCGGGTGGGGGCGATATAGGATTGCTGAGGGGCGTGCGCCGCTTGGTTTGCGGGATAAAATACTTATTTTCAATATGTTACAGATTTTATGCACGCTTGCCCGGGATGACACTCTTGTCTGCTGGGCAGACTTTGCCAGGTAGCGTATGGTTTCGGGTACGGTTCCTTTGGTCTCGGAGCTTGAACCATGCGTTTCATACACCGGTTTTTCGCAACGACGTTCCTGGCCGTGCTTTTCATGCTTTCCTTGGCCGGTTTGTCGCACGCGGCGCCTGTGACGAGCAAATGCCTGGCCGTGGCCGAAAGGCTTTCACCGGTGGTTCCGGTCGCCTACAGATCGGCTGAACTGGCGGCGAACCAGGTCCGCATCACCTTCGTCGGGCATTCGACCTTTGTGATCGAAAGTCCGCAGGGTGTGCGAATCGCCACCGACTATGCCGGATGGCATGGGACAGGCGAGATGCCGGACGTGGTCACCATGAACCATGCGCACGAGACCCACTACACGGATCATCCCGACCCCGCGATCAAGCACGTGCTGCGCGGCTGGAATCCGGAAGGTGGCCACGCGGAACACAATCTCACGGTTGGTGATGTTTACATCCGCAATGTTCCAACCAACATCCGCAGTTGGGGCGAAGCGGGGACGGAGAAGTTCGGGAACTCGATTTTCATCTTCGAGGTGGCCGGGCTGTGCATCGGCCATCTCGGGCATCTTCATCACGAGCTGACCGCCCAACAGCTCGGCCAGATCGGTCAGCTCGACGTGGTGCTGATTGCTGTCGACGGGGTTTTTACGCTCGACTATGACGGGATTATCGAAGTGCTCAAGGACCTTCAGGCGCGGCTTGTCATCCCGATGCATTTTTTCGGTTCGATCGGTCCCTTGCGCGACATGCTGCAGGAGACACACGACATCGAGGTGAGTCCGTCCAAGACGGTGGTGTTGTCGCAGGCAACGATGCCGAAGAAACCGAAATTTCTCGTGCTGCCCGGTTTTTAAGCCGGTCTGTTCGGCCCTGATGCACGGATCGCCAAGATAGCCGTCAGCGCGATGCACAGTGACACCACCGCATTCCAGCCGGCGAAGGAAAGGCCGAGGAACCGCCAGGGCGCCTCGTCGCAGGCCGGTGCGCGTGCGCCTTCGAGCGCCTGGAGCAGATCGCCGGAGATCGGCGTGAGATCACCACCCGCGCATGAGGCCGGACCGGGCCACCATTTCCACTCAACGCCGGAATGGTAGATTCCCAGACCCGTATTCGCGAGAAATCCCAGCCCGCACAACAGCAATAGAATGGCCGCGAGGCCGTGGCGCTGGGCGCGGGCGAGAAAGAAAGAGAGGGCCGCAAGCGGGATGCCGACGTAATAGGCGTAGCGCTGTGTGAGGCACAATGGGCATGGATTGTATCCTCCCAGATGCTCAAAGCCGTGGGCGGTGACGATGGCGGCAAGGGCGACCACGAATATGGTCGCCGCGATGGCAGGAAGAGATATCTCCTTTGAAAACTGGTCGGCCATGTGTCTCTAACGCTTGCTTATTTGAGATACTTGATAGCTATAAAGCCCGCAAAAAGGCTGACAAGGAACAAGGTTGTGACCAGTCCAAGACGGCGCTCGATGAAGGTTCGAATGGGCGGCCCGAACCAGTACAAGAGTGCGGCGACGATAAAGAACCGCAAGCCGCGCGCAACGACGCTTGCCACCATGAAGACCCAGAAGTTCAGCGCTGTTGCGCCACTTGCGATGGTGATCACTTTATAAGGAAATGGTGTGACGCCCGCGAGAAAGACGATCCACGCGCCATATTCGTTGTAGCGTCCGGCAAAATCCGCGAAAGCCTGCTCATACCCGTAAAAGGCGAGAATCGGCTTGCCGACCAGTTCGAACAGAAAGAACCCGATAGCATAGCCAGCCATGCCGCCCAGAACAGAACTGACGGTACAAACCGCGGCGAAGAACCACGCCTTGGCACGCTCCGCCAGAATCATGGGGATGAGCATGGCGTCAGGCGGAATCGGAAAAACTGAGCTTTCCGCGAACGATACGCCGGAAAGCACCCACGGCGCCTTCGGGTGGGCGGCAAGGTCGATCACATAGTCGTACAGTCGTCGCAGCATCGCGCCTGCTTAGCGGCGCGGCCATGATTTGTCCACGGGATAAGCCCCGAAGCTGCGGTCGCGGCTTGTACGCGGCCCCCCGTCATGATAGGGCGTTGCCCGCAGGGCTTGGGGGTGTCGCAGCTGTCAATGAATGCTTAAGTTGACGGTGAATTGCGCATCGTTATCATCGCCCATCGGTGGCCCCAGTGGCGGAATTGGTAGACGCGGTAGACTCAAAATCTATTGCCCGCAAGGGCGTGCCTGTTCGAGTCAGGCCTGGGGCACCACACTTGCCGGGCCTGAACGAATGAGGTGTCCCGCCAGAATCGTGTGTCTTCGCGATGCGAGCGTGCAAGGAGGATTGTCTCTGATGTTTGTACGGGCAATGAGCGCGATGTTGCTTGTTCTGGTCCTCATCGCACCGTCGCGGTCATTCGCCGGACCCGCGCTCGTCTTTGATCCCTACAAGGGCACGATCCTCTATCAGGAGGATATGGATGCGCTCTGGCACCCGGCATCGCTCACCAAGCTGATGACCGCTTACCTCACATTCGAGGCGCTACGCGCAAAGAAGCTGACCCTGAAAACGAAAATCACCGTTTCGAAGAATGCAAATTCCCAAGCGCCGAGCAAGATCGGCTTGCCGGTCGGTGCGAGCATGACCGTCGACCTCGCCCTCAGGGCACTGCTGGTCAAGTCGGCAAATGACGTGGCGGTTATGCTTGCCGAGGCTGTGGCCGGCAGCGAGCCGGCTTTCGTCCAGCGCATGAACAAAACGGCAAAGCTCCTGGGTATGCGTCGGACGCGGTTCGTCAATCCGAACGGTTTGC
Source organism: Hyphomicrobiaceae bacterium (assembly GCA_028066055.1). Classification (GTDB taxonomy): domain Bacteria; phylum Pseudomonadota; class Alphaproteobacteria; order Rhizobiales; family Methyloligellaceae; genus UBA2767. The sequence goes on along the minus strand of JALCBY010000013.1, from coordinate 113,309 downwards.
CTGATGACCGGCAAATCACCACGGCGCGCGATATGGGATATCTCGCCCGCGCCCTGATCCAGCAATATCCGGAATATGCGTATTTTTTCTCCGTTACTTATTTGAAGATCGGCAAGAGGCGCATGCGCAACTACAACGCCCTGCTGCGCACGTTCGAGGGTGCCGATGGCATGAAGACCGGATTTGTTTGCGCGTCGGGCTACAATCTGGTGGCGAGCGCCACCCGCAATGGCCGCAAGCTTGTCGCGGTGGTGCTTGGCGGGCGGACCGGCCGCGAACGCAATGCGCGGGCTTCCAGCCTCCTGGATCACGGTTTCAACCGGTATGGATGGCGCTCGCTTTTTGGCAAGAATATCGACGAGTTGACCATCCAGGCCTCACTCACTGAAGGGGCGCCGAATTTGCGCCCGGTGGTGTGCGGAAAACGCCGAAAAGTCCGTAAGAAACGCCGGCGTAGCGTTCGCAAGAAGAAGAAAAAATAGACGCCACTTACAAAATGGGTCGCCGTTTACCCTGAAAAAATGAAGCTTTCCAGTCGTTCGGCGGAAAAGACCGGTTTGTACGACCGTATGGCGTGAAGATTGCTCCTGTTGCTGAAACCACAGCGTCGGGAGGTCAAATTGGCACATCACACCACAAATGCATCGTTAACCACGTCTGATTTCGGTTCATCAGAGATTTCTGCAATGGCTACGGTTCTGGTTCGTCGTCATGGCGCGGACGCAGCCGAGGTCGCACGGCATTTCATGATGGAACACCTGGCTGTGGGCGATTCGGTGCGCGCGGATGCATGGCGGCGGGTAACGGCACATCTGGACGATCGAGACGGACCGCGAACCCTTTCTTAAGCGCCGACCGGCTAGGCTGTGCCGAATGAGGTCGGAGGAAGAAGATGTCGGTCGATGAGGTCGTGCGGAGTTCATGGTCCGCGCGCTCCGCGGCGCTGCCGGCAGGATTGCGCAAGGTGCTTGCGCCGCTGTTCGGACAGGACGGCAGCGCGCAAACCGGCCGTGCTGCAATCTTCGCATTTGCCATCCGCGTTGCCAGCGCCGCGATCGCCTATCTGTCGCAGATCCTGCTGGCCCGGTGGATGGGCAGTTTCGAATATGGTGTTTTCGTCTTCGTCTGGGTCTGGGTCCTTATTCTCGGCGGTCTGACAACGCTCGGACTTTCCGCGGCGTCCATGCGGTATGTGGCGGAGTATCGTGAGACGGGAGAGCACGCACTTCTGCGCGGGTTGCTTCGACGCTCGCGCGCCATCGCCTTCGCGGCCAGTACATTGCTTGCTCTGTCGGGCATTGCCGCTCTTTATGCGTTTGGGGACCTGATCGCCCAGTACTATGTTCTCCCGGCTTTTCTGATCCTTTTCTGCCTGCCCATGTATACGCTGGAAGATGTGCAGGACGGGATTGCGCGGGGACGCGGCTGGATGGATGTAGCACTTGTGCCGCCGTTTATCCTGCGTCCGCTGATGCTTCTGGCAGCGATGCTGGCGGTTTACCTCGGCGGGTTTGAGATGTCCGCCGTCAGCGCGGCGGGCGCTGCCGTTTTCGCGTGCTGGGTTTCGGCAATTGTTCAGGGCTTCCAGCTGCGCAAGCGCTTCGACGGAGACATCGGCAAGGGACCGAGTGACTTCCAGACAAAGCTCTGGATGGCGACAGCCCTTCCCCTCCTGCTGTTCCACGGATTCGAACTTCTGCTTCAGAACACTGACATTCTTGTCCTGTCGGTCTATGTGAGTCCGTCGGACGTCGCCGTCTATTTCGCGGCGCTCAAAACCATAAACCTCGTTGCGTTCGTGCATTTTGCCGTTGGAGCCGCGTCCGCCCATCGCTTTGCTGCACACAATGCGGCGGGAGAAAAATCCAAACTGCAACACGCGGTGCGGGATGCCGCCAGATGGACATTCTGGCCGTCGGTGCTCGGCGCCGTCGCCCTGTTGCTGCTCGGCAAGCCCCTGCTGTGGCTCTTCGGGAGTGAGTTTACGGCTGGCTACGGAGCGATGTTTCTGCTTGCCGTCGGGCTTGTCCTGCGCGCAGCAACCGGACCGGTCGAGGTTGTGCTGAACATGCTGGGTCAGCAGAAGGTGTGTGCGGCTATCCTGTTTGCGACCGCGGGCCTGAACCTTGCCCTGAATTTCGCGCTGATTCCGTTCTATGGCCTGATGGGGGCGGCGGCTGCGACCGCCATATCCATGGCGTTGGGTGCGTTGTCGATGTCTCTTGCCGCCTACAGGCGCCTGCGCCTGCGGTCTTTTATCTGACTTTCTTCGCAGGCGTTCCCAGGACCAGCGTCCAGAATGTCTGATACCGGCTGTTCGGGTTGGTTTTGAGTGCGATCCCCATATGGGTGGCATCGGCCAGCAGCAAATTCTTGTTATGGCCGGGACTGTCCTTCCAGCCCTGCAGCACTTCGGAAAAGGACATCTGGCCCGCGCCGACATTCTCTGCCGCCAGTATGGGCTTATAGCCCGTGCGCTTGACCCGGTTCCAGGGGTTGGAGCCGTCCGTACCGGTATGCGAAATCTTGTCCACCCGCGCGAGATCGTTCGAGTGATTTTCCGCCGCCCTCGTCAGCTTGCGTTCCATTTTGAGCGGCTTCAGACCGCGCGATGCGCGGTATCGATTGATCATCGACCGGGCGGCCTCCGGCTCAAGACGCACCAGCGACAATTGCAGCCGGTTGTCCGATACGGACTTCACGGCCGACCCCCCTGCGCATCCGGCAAGCGCGAGTATCAAGCACATTGCAGTGAGAATTCGAACTTTCACAGGGCGACTTAGCCTCGTTTCCTGAATGAACTGATCGGCCAGATGTTCAAACATCACCGCAGGCCGTTAACAGAGCCTTTCGCTGGCGCGTCCCCAACAGCTAGCGTAGAATTTTTGCGCGCCACAGACGTCAAAAAAAGGGCAAAGCGGCTCAATGATCCGCGCAATCTTTCTCGCCATACCCATACTGCTTGCACTGAGCGGCAGTCAGGCCCATTCGCAAGGGCTTATCGGCCAGGAGCAGAAATTGCTCGACCTGACCCGTGGAAGCTGGGCCTATTTTCGGAATTTCAACGGGCGCCAACTGATCTATTTCACCCATCTCGAAGTCTATCGCTGTGGAATCTCGCAGGTGCGATACAGCCTGAATGGCGACGCGCTTGACCGGGATTGGAAACTTCAGCCCTGTGATCCGAGCAACCCGAACGTGGTTACGACCGACAAGGTTTATATCTCGCTGCCGTTGAATACCGCCGAATCAATTTCGATCCGGCTCACATTCAAGAGCGGAGAAGAAAGCCCGCTCATCCGCATCGGCGCTGACAACAAGCTTATCAAATGAGCTTCGATGGGAAATTGGCGAAGTCCGTCTTAACCTTCTCTTAAGTAGAGTATCTGTATTTATACACCAATAGATTGCATTCGGGCGGAAGCCCGAAACGTTTCGCGGACGGCGCGCTGCGTCAGACGCATTGAGAGGGGAGGCACCGGTTATGGCCCAGTCGGGCCTCCCCCTCAAATCTCTCGAAATGCCAACGCCTTACATTTGATCCCAATATTCGCTCGCATCGCAGACGGCTTCGATCAGAACAGGCCCGTCCATGCCGCGGGATCGCTCGTAGGCTGCTTTGAACTCGTCGTTGGTTCCAACCCGCATGGCTTTGTAGCCGAACCCTTTCGCGACATCGCAGAAGTTCGGACTTTTGAAGCGCACCGCATTCGTCTCAACCTGCAATTTGGACTGTTTGAGTTCGATGAGCGCGAGACTGGCGTCATTCAGCACGATGACTGTGACGGACAACCGATGTTCGGCAACGACCGCAAGTTCTCCAAGACTCATCAATGTCGATCCGTCGCCGACCAGTGCAACGATCCGCTTGTTCGGCTCGGCAAGTGCCGCACCGACGGCGGCGGGGATTGCGTATCCCATCGAGCACAGCCCGTTGGTCTGAAGAAGCTGGTTCGGAAGAATGCAACGGAAGGCGTGGCACGCGAGAATGCGATGTGCACCGACGTCGGCGGTTAGGACGGTTCTGTCATCGAGATGTGCATCGATTTCTGCGAACAGAGCTGCAGGACTGACACCGGTTTCCGGCTTGCGCGGCGCTACGATCTTCTGCAATGCCTCGCGGTAGGCCTTGATCCGGCTTTCCGGCCACGCTGTAGCCGGGCTCGCTGCTGCCGAGAGTTCAGCAATATTGGTGCCGAGGTCGCCGAGGATTTGGTCACCCGATGGAAACACACGATCGCTCTGCGGAGCCCAATCAAGCGTTAGGCAGGGCTTGTCCGATCCCCACGCGTCCAGCCAGGCATCACGCAGCTCTATGGCGTCGAAGCCGATGAGTGTGAGGTGGTCGGCCTCCTGCACGAGTTTCTGTGTCACGTCGTCGGCGATGGGGCTCAAGCCTAGCGCGCCGAGCGAAAGGTCATGACGCTCCGACACCACGCCTTTCGCCTTGAACGTCGTCAGGAAGGGGATCTGCCAGGCTTCCAGGAAATCCTTGAGTTTGTTCGGCACGCCGTTGCGAAGCGCGGTGAGGCCAATGAGGGCGAGCGGCTGTTTCGCCTTTGACAGCCTGTCTTGCGCGCTTTGGATAGCTGCTTGATCGGCAATTCCGAAATGCTGTGTGGCGGGGAAGCGTGGGCCTGTCTCCACGGCGTCGGCCCGGCTCGCATCGGCCGGGCAGTTGAGATAGACCGCACCGCGCGGTTCAGTCATGGCGACGTCGAGTGCCTTTGCGACCTGTTGCGCCGCGCGGTCCGGATTGAGTTCCGCCGCCAGCTTGGTGATCGGGTTCATCAGTGCCACGTGATCGAAAACCTGGTGGGTATAGAGTCCGCGCCGGTTCGATGCCATTTCACCGCCGAGAATGATGACCGGCGTGCGCTCCATCAGCGAGGTCGCCACGCCGGTTGCGCCGTTCACGACACCAGGTCCAAGCGCGAAGATGCAGACTGCTGGATCGCCGGTGAGCTGGGCAATTGCGTCCGCCATGAAACCCGCCGAGGGCTCGCTTTTCGCCAGAACAAACTTGATACCGGTCTGTTCGCACGCGCGGATCAACTCCAGCACGTCATTGCCGGGAATGCCGAATGCAAAGCGTACGCCGTACGCATGCATGGTTTCTGCCATCCGAACGGCGACGCTTGCCGTGCTGCTCGCAGATTCTTTGTTAGCCGCTCCCATTTCACCCCTTGCCTTCGCAAAAAACCTAAGTTACCATTTTTAGTACTTTTAGAGATTTCCAACATCTTGTCCAGTGTCGATGGCCCTCGATATCGCAACAAAAGGCAGCGCGGAGGAACGACTGGCTTTTTCCGAGAAGCACGGGACCCTCTATGCACAGGTGGCGAACGTTCTACGCCAGCGTATCCGATCCGGTCAGTGGGCGGCAGGCGACCAGCTGCCGACTCTCGGTGAGCTCGAGCGTGAATTTCAGGTGGCCCGTGTCACGCTCCGGCAGGCGCTGACGCTGCTTGAGGCGGATGGGATGATCTGGCGCAAGCGCGGACGCGGCACTTTCGTCAGCGACGGTGCGGGCCCTGAATGGTTCAAGCTCGAGACCAGCCGCGATGAACTCATCCATTCACTGGAGGGAACCTGGTCGCGCATCATCGAGGTTGACGCGGAGGAGAGCGTTCCGCGCCTTGATCCTGGTGACGGCGAGGCCGCGCGCGCCTACCGCCATATGCGGCGCGTTCATGGCCGGGGCGACCGGGCCTACGCCGTGGTCGACATGTATCTCGATGCCAAGGTCTACAAACGCGCGCCAAAGCGCTTCGACAAGGAGATGATCATTCCGGTAATCGACGGTATGCGCGGCATCGAGATTGCCGACATCCGTCAGACGCTCACGATCGGCACGGCGGACAAACAGGTGGCGGAAGGGCTGGGCGTACCCATCGGGTCGCCCATCGGGATTTTGCGACGGGTCGTTCAGGATGATGCAGGCAGGGCGGTCTACATCGGCACGGTTAATTATCGGGGTGATGTCGTGAAGCTCGATATTTCACTCTCCGGTAACCGGTCGGGAGGCGTGTTGTGAGCTCGAGTCCGGATAATCTGTTGCAGGTGAAGATCTGGCGTGGGTGCGCTGACGGCGCGTACGAAGACTATGTGGTCCCGCAACAGGACAACCAGACCGTTCTTGACGTCGTGACCTATATACAGCGCAACCTCGACGCGGCGCTTGCCTATCGTTTCGCGTGTCGGGTCGGTGTGTGCGGGTCGTGCGCCATGACCGTCAACGGCCGGCCGCGCTGGACATGCCGGACGCATGTTTCGCGTGTGGCGAAGAACGGTATGTTGGAGATTGCTCCACTGCAGAACCTGCCCGTCATCCGTGATCTCGTCACCGATATGACGCCTTTCTTCGAAAAATGGCAGGAGGCGCGAGGGCGGTTCGTGCCGGGCGAGGGACCGAAAGATACCCTTGCGCGGGTGCCGCCAGAACAGAAGGAGCGCGCCGCGGCCAGTGCGGCAATAGAGTGCATCAACTGTGGTGTGTGCTACTCCGCCTGCGATGTCGTGGCGTGGCGCGACGACTATCTGGGCCCCGCGGCCCTCAACCGGGCCTGGGCGGCCTACAATGACGTGCGCGATGGCGATCGTGTCGGCGTGCTGAAGGCGGTATCGACGGGTACTGGTTGCAACAACTGCCACACGCATCAGTCCTGCGCCGAGCATTGTCCGGTGGCGCTCAATCCGACCTTCTCCATCGCTGGTCTCAAGCGCGCAACGCTGAAGGCGAGCGTCAAGGGGGAACTTTCGAAATGACGCCGCGTCTCTATCTCCTGCAGCGCGGCACGGCATTCGTGATGGTGCCGCTGGTGATCACCCATCTGGTTGTGATTATGATCGCGGTTCACGGCGGATTGTCAGCTGAAGAGATCCTTGCGCGCACCCGCGGCAGCGCCGCATGGGCGATCTTCTACAGTGTATTTGTCTTCGCGGCATCGATCCATGCAGGCATCGGTATGCAGGCAATTGCACACGAATGGTTTGGACTGGGACAGCGTGCCGCGGCCATCGCCGGACATATCTTCATCCTGTTTTTGCTGTCTCTCGGGCTTCGGGCGGTCTTCGGAGTGTATGGTCTATGAGCGCGTTCGGTATCACGCGCGCGAGCAGGGCGCATGCCGGTTTTGTCGCGGCCATCGTGCACCGCGTCTCAGGGCTGGCACTGGCGATCTTCCTTCCGCTGCATTTCCTTTCGCTTGGTCTGGCCTTCGAGCAGGAAGCGTTTGATGGGTTTATCGCCTGGGCAAACAATCCCCTGGTCAAGGTCAGCGAAGCCCTGCTTGTTGCCGCGCTCACCGTACATTTCGCAGGCGGCCTGCGATTGCTGGCGGTTGAGTTTTTCGGGCTGACCCGGGCACAGGCCGTCTGGATCGCGTGCGCTTTTGCCTTTGGCATCGGCGCCGGGCTCCTGTTTTTGTTGAGAGCGTTCTAGATGATCGAGACCCACAAGACGGACATCCTGATCATCGGTTCAGGCGGCGCCGGCCTGTTTGCCGCGCTGCACGCGGCGAAGGCGAACCCGGATCTCGACATCACCCTCGCGGTCAAGGGTCTCGTTGGCAAATCGGGGTGCACGCGCATGGTTCAGGGCGGCTATAACGTTGCCGTCGCCGCGGGCGACTCCATCGAGCGTCATTTCATGGACACGATTGTCGGCGGCAAATGGCTGCCGCACCAAGACCTCGCCTGGGCACTCGTCAACGGTGCCGTGAAATGCATCCACGAGCTGGAAAACGAATATGGATGCTATTTCGACCGCAACCCGGATGGAACGCTGCATCAGAAAGCCTTCGCGGGGCAGAGCTTCGATCGCACCGTGCACAAGGGTGATCTGACGGGTATCGAGATCATCAACCGGCTGTCTGAGCAGGTGTGGGCGCTCAACGTGCACAGGTTGGAAGAGCACCGTGCTGTCGCGCTCATCCCGACGAAGGACGGATCGGGCTTAGCTGGCGTGCTGCTGATCGATATCCGCCAGGGGCATTTCCGTTTCGTGCAGGCTAAGACCGTGCTGCTCGGCGCGGGCGGCGGTCCGACCATGTACCGCTACCATACGCCCTCGGGCGACAAAGCGTGCGACGGCATGGCCATGGGCCTGCGTGCGGGCCTTGCCCTGCGCGACATGGAGATGGTGCAGTTCCACCCGACGGGTATTCTCGCCGGCAACGATACGCGCATGACTGGAACCATTCTCGAAGAGGGCCTGCGCGGTGCCGGCGGGTATCTGCTGAACGGCGCGGGCGATCGCTTCATGTTCGACTATCATGAGCATGGCGAACGCGCGACACGCGATATCGTGTCCCGTGCCATGTATGAGGAAGTGCGCGCGGGACGGGGTACGCCGAACGGCGGAATATACATCCGCATGGCGCATCTGGGTCCGGAAAAAGTCGCCAAGCAGTTCAAGGGCATGGTGAAGCGTTGCGAGGATTGCGGCTTCGATCTTGCGGGCGGCGATGTCGAAGTCTTGCCGACGGCCCACTACATGATGGGCGGCATCGAGTTCGAAACCGATTGTACGACCGCCCTGGAAGGTCTTTATGTCGCTGGTGAGGATTCAGGCGGTGTTCACGGTGCAAATCGCCTGGGCGGTAACGGCGTCGCCAACTCGACCGTATTCGGTGGTGTATCAGGCAAGTCCATGGCCGAGGCAATTGAGAAGGGTGCCGATTGGCGTCAACCGGACGCCGCGGTGCTTGAAGAGCATGTCGGGCGCTGCCTGAAGCCGTTTGCCGGAAAGCCCGGCGATCTCAATTCCATTCGCGAAACACTGGTTGATCTCATGTGGGACAAGGCGGGTATCGTTCGCGATAAAGATCTGCTCGAGACTTGTATCACAGAGCTTGATGATCTCGGGCAGGAACACGCCGCCACGGGCCTTGCCGATCCCACGCGCGCCTTCAACCCGACATGGCATGACTGGCTCAACCTCGAAAGCCAGATTCTCATCTCGCAAACCATCGCGCGGGCCGCGCTGGCGCGGGACGATTCGCGCGGTGCGCACTATCGTTCCGATTTTCCGGATATGGGCGATATCGAGAAGACGCGCTATACGACGATCACCCTGCAGAAGAACGGAAAACTCAAGACTGGGTCCAAGCCGGTCAAGTTCACCATCGTCAGGCCGGGTGAGTCGCTTATTGACGATGAAGCGGGCGCACCGCCAGAAGTCGCGCCGCCCCCCAAGGCGGCGGAGTAGGAGGACGCCACGATGATCAAGGCTGACACCATAGAGCAGGCGGCGAACCAGATCATGGCCAATGCCGCGATCGAAATCCCGGAGGATTATGAAACCGGTATCCGCAAGATGATCGACATGGAGAAAGGTGATCTTTCCGCCTTCGTGCTGGAGGCGATGCTGGAAAACTGGCAGGCGGCTCGCGATGACCGCCGTCCCATGTGCGCCGACTCAGGTCTCCCGCGATACTATGTGAAGGCCGGCAACGAGGCGCTGATCGAGGGTGGGTTCGTGGAGCTGGAACACCGCATCCGCCGTGCGACGGCGCAATCGACGCACGATATCCCGCTCAGGCCCAACCGCGTGCATCCGATATCGCGGCAGGACAACAACAACAATGTCGGCATGAACGCGCCGGAGATCGAATATTCCTTCGAACCGGATGCCGACTGGCTGGATATCACGACCGTGCACAAGGGGGGGCTGTTCGGCACCGACTACCGCATGCTGTTCCCGGGTGACGGCATCGACGGTATCAAGCGTTTTTTCCTGGATGTTCTACTTGCTTTCGGCAAGCGCGGCCTTGCCTGCCAGCCGGCAATCGTCGGTGTCGGCCTTGGCGGTTCCAAGGATACATGCATGGTTCTGGGCAAACAGGCCGCGTGCCTGCGCCCCGTCGGGTCACACCATCCCGATCCGGAGATCGCAAAGCTCGAAGAGGAGTTGAAGGAACTCGGCAACAAGACGGGGCTCGGGGCGATGGGCTTTCAGGGCACGTCGACTGTGGTCGGTTGCAACATTGAGGTCGGCTACACCCACACCGGCGGCATGCCCATGTCGGTGCATTGTTTCTGCCTGTCATCGCGGCGTGCCACGGTGCGCATTCACAAGAACGGCGACGTGGAGTACCGCACCGACCCCAAGTGGTTCACGCCCTACATGCGGCGCAACACGGTCGGTTGGGACGGCGCCGCCGCCTTTGCCGGCGCAGCGGAATAGGAGGTGGGCATGGGTGCACGCGCAGACAAGCTCAAACAGGTCCGGTTGAAAACGCCGATCTCCGAGGACGATCTGAAGTCCCTTGAAATCGGTTCAATCGCCTATCTCGACGGACTTATCTACACCGCGCGCGAGGGCGTGTATGAGAAGGTGCTGAACAAGGGCGAAACGCCACCTGCCGACTTCGCCGGGCTCACCAACGTGAATTTTCACTGTGCGCCGGCGGCCGCCCAGAATGACGACGGCAGCTATAATGTGGGTGCGGTGACCGCGACCGCGAGTTTCCGGTTCGCAAAATATCTCAAGCGCTGGTTTGCCGAGACCGGCACAAAAGTCATTCTCGGCAAGGGTGGCATGAGCCAGGATCACTACAACGAGCTGTTCGTGCCTGCCGGTGCCGTCTATCTCACCACTGTCGGCTACGGCACCGGCGCGCTGCTCGGCCGCGGCATCAAAAGCGTCGAGGCGGTGAACTGGCTTGATGAGCTTGGCATTGCCCAGGCCATGTGGATCCTCAAGGTAGAGAATTTCGGCCCGTTACTGGTCGAAAGTGACATTCACGGCAACTCGCTCTTTGAGCGGAACAACGCCGAAGTGAATGCGCGCGTCGAAAGCCTCTATGAGGGGCTGCGTCCGCCGGCACTCAGCCGGTATGGCGAGACGCGCGACAAGACTGACGAACTGATCTAGTGAAACACCCAAACAGAGTGAGGGGAGAGAAATGGCAGAACCACAGTTTCTTGTTCACAGCCCGAAGGACAATGTCGGCGTTGTCGTCGTTGAGGGTTTGAAGGCGGGCACGGACATGCTCGGCGTTATCACCGAGAATGACACCACGCTGAACGTCAAGGCCGGGCACGATATTCCGATCGGCCACAAGGTCGCGCTGACCGATCTGAAAGAGGGCGATACGATCATCAAATATGGCGAGGACATCGGCAAGATGGTCGGCGATGCCGCCAAGGGCGAACACGTCCATACCCACAATCTCAAGACAAAGCGCTGGTGAGCACTAAACAGGACAAGTGAAATGCGTGCGATTTGTTTGGCAGTCATGATCTCCGCAATGAGCGCGGGCATGGCCGGCGCCGGTCAGGAGATCATCGGTGCGAAGGACGGCAAGGACGTCGTCACCGTCCGCAACACCGAGGAAACCGGGTCGAAACAGGCCCTGCCGATCTTCCCCGGGATTTCCGGAAAGACGGCGGGTGCGAAACATCTGTCACTGCTCAAGGTCGTGATTCCGCCGGGAGCGACGGCAAAGGCGCATGTCCACAAGGGCTATGAGTCGGCCGTCTACCTGCTGCAGGGTACGGTGGAAACGCGCTACGGCGAAGGACTGAAGAAGAGCGTTGTCAACAAGGCCGGTGATTTCATCTTCATCCCGGCGGACGTTCCACATCAGCCGAAGAATCTGAGCAAGACCGAACCGGCGGTCGCCATCGTCGCGCGCAACGACCCCGAAGAACAGGAACATGTGGTGCTCTACCCTTCAGGCAAGGGCAAGTGAGCGCCAAACGAATAAGGAAAGGAAAAACAGGAAATGGCCAAGGGCAACGGCAAGAGTAACAACACATTCATGGGCTACCGGCGCGAGAACGGACGCGTCGGTGTGCGCAATCACGTCATCATCCTCCCCGTCGACGACATCTCCAATGCGGCGTGCGAGGCGGTGGCCAACAACGTCAAGGGCACGATGGCGCTGCCGCACTCCTACGGTCGGCTGCAGTTCGGCGAGGATCTGGAGCTGCATTTCCGTACCATGATCGGCACCGGCGCCAACCCGAACGTGGCCGCCGTGGTGGTCATCGGCATCGAGCCCGGCTGGACCAAGCGCATCGTCGACGGCATCGCCAAGACCGGCAAGCCCGTCACCGGCTTCGCCATCGAGCAGCACGGCGACTTCGAGACCATCGCGACGGCGGGTCGCCAGGCCAAGGAGTATGTCCACTGGGCGACCGAGCTGCAGAAGGAAGAATGCGACATGTCGGAGCTGTGGGTCTCGACCAAATGCGGCGAGTCCGACACGACGACCGGTTTGGGCTCCTGCCCGACGGTCGGGAACATGTATGACAAGCTGATCCCGAAAGGCATCTACGGGTGTTTCGGCGAGACGTCCGAGATCACGGGCGCGGAGCATATCTGCGAAAAGCGCGCCGCCACGCCGGAGGCCGCCAAGAAGTTCATGAAGACCTTCCAGGCCTATCAGGATGAGGTCATTGAGCCCCACAAGGTGGACGATCTCTCCGACTCGCAACCGACCAAGGGCAACATCGAGGGCGGTCTCACGACGATCGAGGAGAAGGCACTTGGCAACCTCGAGAAGATCGGGCGCGAGTGCACATATATCGACGTGCTGGAGCCGGCCGAAGCACCGGCGCAGGGTCCGGGTCTCTATTACATGGATACCTCGTCCGCGGCGGCAGAGTGCGTCACGCTCATGGCGGCTGCCGGATACGTCGTGCACACCTTCCCGACGGGTCAGGGCAACATCGTCGGCAATCCGATCGTGCCGGTCATCAAGATCACGGCCAATCCGCGGACCGTGCGCACCATGTCGGAGCATGTCGATGTCGATGTCACCGGCATCTTGCGGCGCGACATGACGCTGGATACGGCGGGAGACGCGCTCATCGAAATGATCCGGCGCACGGCGAACGGACGCAATACGGCAGCAGAGGCGCTCGGCCACCGCGAGTTCGTCATGACGAAGCTTTATCGCAGCGCTTAAATGGCACTACACTGATCGCATCCCCGGCACTTGTGGCCGGGGATGTGTTCGTTGGGGGAAGTGCGCGTGAAAATCACCAACGTCCGGCATGTGTCGGCGCCGCTGGCGTCGGAAATGTCGAACGCCTTCATCAATTTCCGAACGATGACCACCAACGTGGTCGCGGTCGAGACCGATGTCGTCCGCGATGGCGAGAAGGTCGTCGGTTACGGCTTTTCGTCCAACGGCCGTTACGCGCAGCCTGGGCTGCTCGCATCGCGGTTTCTGCCGCGTCTGGAGGAGGCGGACCCGAAATCGCTGCTGGATGAAACGGGCGAAAATATTTCTCCGCAGGCCGTGTGGGCGACCCTCATGTCCAACGAGAAGCCTGGCGGGCACGGCGAGCGCTCCTACTGCATTGGCGCGCTCGATACGGCGATCTGGGACGTTCACGCGAAGATTGCCGGAAAGCCATTGTGGAAGATCCTGTCGGAGCGCTACAACGACGGCGCTTGGGATGAAAGGGTGCTCGTCTATCCCGGCGGCGGCTACTACAACCCGGGCAAGGACATCGAGATGCTGCGCGCGGAGATGCGCGGCTACCGCGAACAGGGCTTCCGCATCTGCAAAATGAAGGTCGGCGCCGCATCGCTCGGCGATGACATGAAACGGGTCGAGGCGGCGGCGGATGAACTGGGGTCGGGGGAAAATCTCGCTGTCGATGCCAACGGACGCTTCGATCTGGAAGAGGCGATTGAATTCGGCAAGGCAATCGAGCCCTTGAAGCTCGCCTGGTTCGAGGAGCCCGGCGATCCGCTCGATTATCATCTGAACGCCGAACTGATCCAGATCTACCCGGGTGCTATCGCGACCGGAGAAAACCTGTTTTCGCATCAGGATCTGAACAATCTCATGCGCTTCGGCGACATGCGCCCGGAAGTCGACTGGATCCAGCCCGATCCCACACTGTGTTACGGGCTAACGGAAAATCTCGTCATGCTCGATGAGGCGGCAAAGCTGGGTTGGTCGCGTCGCCGTTTCTTGCCCCATGGCGGGCATCAGCTCGGCCTGCATATGGCGTCCGGTCTTCAACTCGGCGGAACGGAATCCTATCCCGGCGTCTTCGCGCCGTTTGGCGGCTTCGCCGACGACATTCCCGTGATCGACGGATACGTGACGCTGCCGCAGGATCAGCCCGGCATCGGCATGGAACTCAAACCCAAACTGATGGACGAAATGCACCGCGTCCTTGAAATGAAATAGGTCGAACCCATGCCCGATATCGTCATCACCGAATTCATGGATGAAGAGCCTGTTGAAGACCTCAAAGCTGCAGGCTTCACCGTTCACTGGGACAAGACGTTGTGTGAGAAGCCGGACGAGATCAAAGCGCTGATCCCGAATTCGGTTGCCCTCATCGTCCGCAACAGGACGCCGGTCGACGATGACCTGCTGAGCGCGGGTCCAAACCTCAAAGTGCTCGGGCGGCTCGGCGTTGGCCTCGACAATATCGATACGGACGCCTGCGAAAAGCACGGAGTTACGGTCTGTCCCGCCACCGGCTCCAACAATGTGTCCGTGGCCGAGTATGCCATCTGTGCTGCGATGATGTTGCTGCGGGGGTCCTTCTACGCCAAGGACGACGTACTGGCAGGCAAATGGCCACGCAACGATAATGTGGGTCTTGAGGCGCGCGGCAGGACCCTGGGACTTCTGGGTTTCGGAATGATCGGCCAGTCGGCGGCGCGCATGGCGAGAGGTCTGGAGATGGAGATCATTGCCCATGATCCGCATGTACCGGCAGATGCGGATGGGTGGCAGTATGCCGAAAGCGTTTCGCAGGACGATCTTTTCGCGCGTAGCGACATTCTTTCGGTTCACACGCCGCTTCTTCCGGAAACGCGCAATCTCATCGATGCCGGGGTCATGAAACGGATGAAGAGAGGTGCCTTCCTGATCAACACGGCACGCGGCGGCATCATCAACGAGGACGATCTCGTTGCGGCGCTCAAGTCCGGTCAGATCGGAGGAGCGGCTCTTGATGTCTTTGCCAAGGAGCCCTTGTCGAGAAAAGACGCGGCCAAGTTCGCCGATGTGCCGAATTTGATCATGACGCCGCATATTTCGGGCGTAACCGAGGAATCGAGCGCTGCCATCAGCCGCATTACGGTCGACAATGTGCTGCGCGTATTGGGAGAAAAGACTTGAGCGACACGTTGCATTTCACCTGCGAGGCGCTAGCGGACCTGATGGTCGCCGTGCTGATGAACTCGAACGTCAGTGAGAAAAATGCGCGGTCTGTCGCCGCGGCGTTGCTGGCGGCGGAGATTGACGGGCGTAAAGGGCACGGCTTTTCTCGCATCCCCTCCTATGCCGGCCAGGCTCGCACGGGAAAGGTCGATGGTCAGGCGGACGCCGAGATCATGAAGGAGTTGCCAGGCTCTGTGATGATTGACGTCAAGAAGGGGTATTTCTATCCGGCATTCGATCTGGCGCTCGAACTTGTGCCGGCTAAAGCGCGCGCCAACGGCATCGCCGCTGTTGCGTTCCACAATTCGCACCATTGCGGTGTGCTCGGCCATCACGTGGAGAAGCTCGCGAACGAAGGTCTCGTTGCGCTTGTTCTCGGCAACACCCCGCAGGCGATGGCGCCGTGGGGCGGCAACAAACCACTGTTCGGAACCCAGCCGCTGGCTTTTGCCAGCCCACGCGAGAACGGCCTTCCGCTGGTGATGGACATGGCGCTGACGCAGGTCGCACGCGGCAATATCATGCGCGCGCAGCAGGAGGGCAAGCCGATACCCGAAGGTTGGGCGACGGATGCACAAGGCAATCCGACCACCGATCCCGAGGTTGCATTGCGCGAAGGTGTGCTCCTGCCGGTCGGCGGTGCCAAGGGCGCGGCCCTCGGGCTCATGGTGGAAATCCTCGCGGCCCCGCTCACGGGCAGTGCGCTGTCCACCGAAGCCACGTCGTTCTTTACCGCTGAAGGCGAGCCGCCATCGGTCGGCGAGTTTTTGGTTGCCATCGATCCGGATGGGTTCGCCGGCCGTGATCAGTTCCTGAGCCGCGTCGAAGTAATCCTTCAGAGCATCACGGCACAGGACGGCACGCGCCTGCCGGGCGGACGGCGCGAAGAACTCCGCAGGAGCGCCGCGGAGAAGGGCCTCGACGTGCCCGCCAATCTCGTGGACGAAGCGAAGGCTCTGGCCGGGCAGATTTAGGTAAGACGGTCAGCGCGCCAGTGCCATCTCGACAGCCGCCCGGCAATGGATATCGGTTGTCGAGAAGACGGGGACGTCCACGTCATTCTCGCTCACCAGTAGCGGAATTTCCGTGCAGCCGAGTATGGCGCCTTCTGCGCCGCGCGCGTGAAGGTTCCGGATGATCTCCACATACTGTGCCCTCGTTTCGTCACGGAAGGTGTTTTTCGACAGCTCTTCGAGGATCGTCTCGTGGATGAGGGACTTTTCCTCCTCGTCAGGAACAATCACCGAGATGCCGCGGTGCTCAAGCGCTTGCGGATAGAATTGCCCTTCCATGGTCTGCCGTACGCCCAAAAGTCCCACGCGCTCGATACCCGCCGCCTTGACCGCGTCTGCCGTGGTCTCGGCAATGTGGAGAAACGGAATGTCGACATGGGTTTCGAGTTCCGGGATGAAGCGGTGCGCGCCATTGCAGGCCATGACGATGAATGCCGCTCCGCCGCGTTCGACAGATTGCGCTGCGCGAAGGACGATATCGCGCGCCGAGGCGTTATCGCCGCGCCTCTCCGCCAAATCGATATATTCCTCGCGGTTCACGCTTTCGAGTATCAGATGCGCGGAGTTCACGCCGCCAAGCCGCTTCTGGATCATCTCATTGATCAGACGGTAGTACGCGGCGGTCGAAACCCAGCTCAGCCCGCCGATCATCCCGATTTTCTTCATCTCGGGACGGCCCTCTCGACGGCTGCTTTACAATGAATATCCGTCGTCGAGAAGACGGGGACATCCACGTCGTCTGCCCCTAGCAGCAGCGGAATTTCGGTGCAGCCCAGAATGGCCCCTTCGGCACCATGTGCCTTCAACTCCCCGATAATCTCCACATAGCGCGCCCGGGTCGTGTCAAGGAAGATATCCTTGACCAGCTCGTCGTAGATGGAATCGTGGATATAGGTTTTCTGGGCTTCGTCCGGAATGATCGTCGTGATGCCATGAGTCTTGAGGATTTCCGGATAGAACGGTTCCTCCATGGTCTTGCGTACACCGAGCAGTGCGACGGACGTGATCCCGGCCGTCTTGATGGCTTCGGCCGTGGCTTGAGCGATATGCAAAAACGGGATCGCGATTTCCGGCTGGACGTCAGGAACAAAGCGATGCACGTCGTTGCAGCTGATCACAATGAAATCCGCGCCGCCGCGCTCCACAGCCTTTGCCGTGCTGAGAATCATGGCGCATGCGGCCTCTTCATCTTTCCGCTCAATGACCGCTTCGACATAGTCCTGGCGGTTTACGCTTTCGAGTATCAGATGCGCGGAACTCACGCCGCCAAGCTTCTGCTGCATGAGTTCGTTGAGGAGCCGATAGTAGGCCGCGGTCGATACCCAGCTCAGACCGCCGATCATTCCGATCTTTTTCATAGGGTGTCTGCCTGTCCTATGGCCCGCCCGCGATCACGGTTTCCTCAAAGGCCTTTCGCGACTTGAGCCGGTCGTAATAGGTGGCAAGCGCTGAAAGGTCCGGTCGGTCAATCGGTAGCGAGAACCAGCGGTTTACGAAGATGCCGAGTGCGCAGTCGGCAATGGTGAAATTTTCTCCCGTCACGAACGCGCCCGTTTTGGCGAGTTGCGCATCAAGAAGTGTCATCGCCTGCGTGGCTTGCGCGTGCGCTTTGGAGAGTGTGTCCTCGCCGGTCGCTGACGGGTCCTTGACGATCAGGCCGAAGAACAGGTCCCGGATGCCGACATTGGATGTCGTCGTCTGCCACTCCATCCACTGGTCGACCATAGCGCGTGTGGCGAGATCGCCGGGATAGATCGAGTCTTCGCCGTATTTCGCCGCGAGATAGCGCAGGATGGCGTTCGACTCCCAAATCACCAGGTCGCCGTCGACGAATGTCGGAACCAGCTTGTTGGGGTTGAGCTCGGCATACTCCGGAGTATCGCAGGATTCAAACCCGCGGCCACAATCGATCCGTTGGTAATCTGTCTGACCGATCTCCGCGCAGAGCCAGAGTACCTTGCGGACGTTTGAAGAATTCGGACGGCCATAGATGGTGAACATTTTTCGCAGTGCTCCCTTTTCTTGGGCCCGGACGGGCCGGGGCGCATTTTGTTTGACGGCGCGCGCGCCGTAAAGTGTCGTTCGGGAAAAAAAGCTGCGGACCGTCTGACCGCCAAGGGATTGATGACAAATGTCAAAAAACATGCGCGCCGTCGGCGTGAACGCGTTCGGCGGACCGGAAGTGCTGGAAATTCTTGAACTGCCGGTCCCGCAGCCCGGTGAGGGCGAGGTCCTGGTGAAACTCGAGTTCGCCGGTATCAACTTCATAGACGTCTATATGCGTTCAGGTCATTACGCGAAATCGGATACCTACAAGACTCCTTTGCCCATGGTTCTCGGAATGGAGGGGGCGGGCCGCGTCGTGGAAACCGGATTGGGTGTTGAAAATGTCGCCGAAGGGGATCGGGTCGCCTGGTGCATTTTTCGCGGGGCCCATGCCGAATATGCGTGCGTTCCCGCGTGGCGGCTGGTGAAGGTCCCCGACGACATTACGCTCGATGTCGCCGCCGCGTTGCAGCTTCAGGGATGCACGGCCCACTATCTGACGCACTCCGCCTACGCGCTGAATAAGGGAGACATCTGTCTTGTGCATGCGGGAGCCGGCGGGGTGGGGCAGCTTCTCACCCAGCTCGCCAAGATGCGCGGGGCGACGGTGATCGTGACGGTGGGGTCGCCGGAGAAGGCGGAAATCGCGAAGTCTATCGGGGCGGATCATGTCATACTCTACCGTGACGAAAACTTCAGGGACCGGGTGATGGAGATAACGAACGGAAGTGGCGTCAACGTCGTGTATGACGCGGTGGGCAAAGACACGATCCATGGTTCGATCCGCTCGCTCGCAAAGCGGGGCCTGTGCGTGAACTATGGCGGGGCATCTGGGCTGGTCCAGTCCATCGAGCCGCTGGAGTTGGCCGAAGCCGGATCGGTGTTTTTCACCCGGCCACATCTGGCGGACTATATGCGGGATGAGGCTGAAATTTCGAGCCGGGTGGATGATCTGTTCCGTGCCTACCGGAGCGGGAATCTCAAGGTGACCATTGATACCGTGTTTCCGCTGGCCGATGCCATGCGCGCCCATGAGACGATCGAGGGCCGCGGCACGCGCGGCAAGCTGTTGCTGGACATGACCTCGTGACAGCCACGTTGCGTGCCACGCCGCTGCTTGCCGCGGTGGTGACCATGTTCCTGACCTACGCGATGGTCATCCTGTCAGCGATGGTCCTCCCGGTGCTGGCGCCGATTGCCTCTGCAAAACTCGAAATTCCGGCAAGATATATCGGCCTGTATGCGGCCGTCCTGTATGCCGCTGCGTCATGCTCATCCATGATCGCACCAAGTCTCGTCATCCGGTACGGCGCGCTTCGAACCAGCCAGCTCACCCTGTTGTTCGCGGCTGGCGGGCTGTTTTTTCTCGCCGCGGGGACGGTTTGGAGCGCCGTTGCAAGCGCCATTTTCATCGGACTTGCCTACGGACCCGGCAACACGGCCAGCGGCCACCTGCTGAGTACCATGACGGCGGAGGGGCAACGCTCCGGGATATTTTCGATCAAGCAAACGAGCGTTCCGGCGGGGGGTGCTGTGTGCGGAGTGTTGCTGCCGCCGCTTGCGCTTCAACTTGGATGGCAGGGCGCCGCGGCGGCCATGGGGGCTGCATGTGTTCTGTTGGCACTGGCGGTTCAACCATGGCGATCGCGGCTGGACGCGGCGCGAGATTCAAAACAGCCAATCTGGCCGGAGAGCCTCCTCGCTCCGGTGGCCACCGTATTGAGGGGCCCCCGTTTGCGTGCGCTCGGTGTTACAGGTCTCGTCTATTCGGGCATGCAATATGCGTTCGGCGCAGTGATGGTTGCCTTTTTCGTAGACCGCGCAGGCATTTCGCCAGTTGATGCCGGACTTGTCCTGAGTGCAGCCATGGTCGCGAGCGTGATCGCTCGGCTCTCATGGGGTTATGTGGCTGACTGGACGCGGCCGGACGTCGTGTTGTGCGGGCTCGGGCTTCTCACCGCTGCATCCGTTGTCGCTGCAACCTTTGTGACGCCCGATTGGCCTCGTGCCGCACTGATCGCGCTTGGCTGCTGGTTCGGTCTTGCGGGATTCAGTTGGAACGGCGTGTTCCTGGCTCTTGTTGCGGATATCGCCGGATCCGACCGGGTGGCGGCAGCGACATCCGGTGTCATGACCCTGGTGTTCCTGGGTTCGCTTCTGTTCCCTGCTCTGTTCGCCGGTCTCGTCGCTCTGTCCGGCTATGACGCGGCACTCCTGAGCGTCGCAGCCGTTACGCTGGTCGCCGCCATCTACGTCTATGTGAAACTCAGTCCGTCGATGCGTGCGCGCAGGTGACTCATGCGGTGAGATGTTCCTTCAAGACATCGGGCAAACCCGAGGGGGTTGCGAGCACGGTGACGCCTGCAGCCTCAAGAGCAGCTTTCTTACCCGCATAGGACCCCTTGTCGCCCATCACGATGGCGCCAGCGTGCCCCATCTTTTTGCCCGAAGGCGAGGCCGCGCCGGCAATGAAGCTGACGATAGGCTTGTTCATACCCTTGGCATATTCGGCCGCTTCCTCCTCCATGCCGCCACCGATTTCGCCGACCAACGCGATGGCTTGCGTCTTCGGGTCTTCGTCGAGGCATCCAAGCGCGTCCTTCGTGGTGGTGCCGATGACCGGGTCGCCACCGATGCCGATGAATGCCGAAATGCCGTAACCAGCTTGCACCATGTTCAGACATACCAGCGTTCCCAAGCTTCCCGATCTTGAGATGATGCCGACGCTTCCGGGCTTGAATACCCGATCGTTGAAAGCCGGCATGAAACCGACAAAGCATTCACCCGGCGTGACGATGCCCGCTGTATTGGGGCCGATCACGGATGCACCTGCCTCGTGTGCCGCGCTCAGGAAATACATCGTGTCGTGGACGGGAATGTGCTCGGTCAGGATGACGACCTTCTTGATGCCTGCGTCAAGCGCATCCATGACCGATTGTTTGACCGCAGCGGGCGGTACAATCACGCAGGAGCAGTCGATTGCGGCGCCATGATCGCTCACGGCATCCCTTGCGGAGGCCCATACGGGCAGGCCGAGATGTTCGGTGCCGGCCTTTTTGGGGTTCAGACCGCCGACGACTTTCGTGCCGTATTCCTTCATCTTATCCGACCAGAAGGTCGCCTGGGTGCCGGTGATGCCATGCACAAGAACCGTTTCGCTTCCCCTGACAATCATCGTACCGCCTCCACTGCGGCTTTCACCGCGTCGTCCATTGTCGGGTAGGGATCGATACCCAGCTTGTCCTTGAGCATCTTTCGTGCATCCGCTTCGCCGGTGCCGCTGATGGCCCAGAAAACCGGCACTTGCGGATTGACATCGTCCCACGCTTCGAGAACCCCGCCGGTCATCACGT
The DNA here is from genome assembly GCA_028066055.1 of Hyphomicrobiaceae bacterium. Taxonomy (GTDB): domain Bacteria; phylum Pseudomonadota; class Alphaproteobacteria; order Rhizobiales; family Methyloligellaceae; genus UBA2767. Next base: position 91,748 of record JALCBY010000013.1, on the reverse strand, counting down.
CGGTGCGGGCAATTGCTCCGCAGAAATTGATGAGCAGGGATTTCACGCGCGGATTGGCTAGCACGACTTCGAGTGCCTGTTTGCCAAGGGTGAAGGCGTTACCGCCGATCTCGAGGAAGTTCGCAGGCTCGCCGCCATAGTGCGAGATCGCGTCCATGGTGGTCATGGTCAGCCCGGCGCCGTTGGAGAGAACGCCGACATTGCCGTCGAGCTCGATATATTTGAAGCCGATATCCTGGCCGCGCTGCTCCAGTTCTGTCAGTTTGTCGGGCGTGCCCGACTTCGCCAGTTTTTCGTGCCGCCGCACTGCGGAATCGTCGAGCGTAAACTTGCAGTCAAGCGCCACAAGGCCACCGTCTGCGTTTGCAATCAGCGGGTTGATCTCCATCAGTTCCGCATCGTTCGCAGCGTAAGCTTCATAGAGGCCGGCCAGCACGTCCAGCAATGCGGCGCGATCCACGCCGTCAACCTCCGGCACGGCATCGTCCAGCGTGGCTCGGGAGAGACCCTCACGAATGTCAATCGGGAGCCGGACAAGGGCGTCGGGATGGTTGGCGGCAATGTCCTCGATGTCCATCCCGCCTTCAGCCGAGAAGAGCAGCAGCGGACCCTTCGTGTCGGAGTCGTTCAGAACCGCCGCATAGAGTTCCTTTGCAATGGGGACCTGTGCTTCCACGAGAACGGAGCGCACGGGCAAGCCCGCAATTTCCATTCCCAGAATCCGTTCCGCCTCGACCGATGCGTCTTCCGGCGACGCCGCAAGCGCGATGCCACCTGCCTTGCCGCGTTTGCCCGTCGGCACCTGCGCTTTGACCACGCATGGCCCGATTCGTTTCGCGATTGCGGCCGCCTCTTCGGCTGAGCGTGCAAGGCCGCTTTCAGGCACCGTGATGCCGACCGACCGCAGAAGCGGCTTCGCCGCGTGTTCCTCGAAATTCATAGGTTCCCTCGGGCGTACGAATGTACGGATTTGTTACTTGCCGAACCTTTCCCAGTAGGACCCGAAGAGTTCTTCCTCTCTGGGCTTGTCCTCTGGGATGGTGGTGACCAGATGGGTGATGTTCAGAAAATTCCTGTAGTTCAGGTTTTCCGAAATTGAGTTGCCCTGCCACGTACCGCATCCCATGGAGAGGGTAAAGGGCAAGCCGCTGTCGAACCCGCCCCCGTTCCCGAAAGTGTGGGCCTGGTTGACGAGGACGCGGACAACTTCGAGGTCTTCGGCGAGCTCGCGTGCATGATCCACGGTTTTCGTGTGAATGCCGATGGAATGCCCCTTGCCGACATGCTCAAGCACTTCGGTGCCGATGCGTTTGGCGTCGGCGAAATTCTTTGCGCGATAGACCGTGAGCACCAGTGAGAGCTTTTCATCGGAAAGCGGGTAATCTGGTCCGATCCCGGTTTCCTCGACCATGAAGAATTTGGCAGCCGCCGCATCGCCTGAGAGCCCGAAGGCTTCAGCCAGCACGGATGCGTCTTTGGCGATAATCTTGCGGTTCAGCTTGCCGCCCTGCCAGAGCAGGTCGACGATGCGCCTGCCTTCGTCGGCGCTTGCCAGATAGCCGCCGGCGCGTGTCAGCGCGGCGATTGCCTCGTCATAGATCTCATCGACTATGATGACCGAGTTCTCCGAGGAGCAGGATGTCGAATTGTCGAAAATCTTGGAGGCGCATATCTTGGCCGCGGCATCATCCAGGTCGGCATCCGCATCGATGATCACCGGCACGTTCCCGGCGCCCACGCCGATGGCGGGTTTGCCGGAGGAATAGGCATTGCGCACATTGTTCTGGCTTCCCGTCACGATCACCAGGTCGGCCGCGCGCATGAGAGCGTTGGTGGCGTCCCGGGTGACGGGGTCGGGAAGGATCTGCACCAGGTCTTCCGGTGCGCCGATCTTTTTCAGTTCGGTCCGCATCGCTTCGACGGTCGCGTTGGTCACGGGCCATGCGAGAGGTGAGGGCGCGATGATGATCGCGTTGCCGCCTTTGACCGCCATCATTGCCTTGTTGACCGGCGTGGCGGATGGGTTCGTAGAGGGAGTGACCGCTGCCACGACGCCGACCGGCTTGGCGTATTTGACTAGGCCCTTTTCCGGAATTTCCTCGATGATGCCCGTTGACTTGACCCGCATCAGGTCGCGCAGCGTGCCGAACGTCTTGCGCTGGTTCTTTGTAATCTTGCTTTCGACGTTGCCGAGACCCGTGACTTCCACGGCATATTCGGCGAGCTCCTTTGCCGTCTCAGGCTTGTAGAGAGACCAGGCAAGAGCCGTGACGGCGTCATCTAACTGGGCCTGGGATGCGCCTGCGAATTCACCCATTGCCGTGCGTGCGCGATCGATGAGATCCGCAATGGAGCGCTCGGCATCATTGTCTGCATTCAGGCTTTTGACGGTTGCGTGTTGTGGCATTTTTTTCTTTCAGCGGCTCTTCACCTTGGATCGATCTATCGGGAATTCTGTTCAGAGTTGGCGTATAAATTCAATAAAAACGGGACAATTTATCCAGATTACGGTATATATATACGAATATCAAGGTTGGCGTTTTGACTTGCATGATGTGACATGCGGTACCACGAGGTCATGACAGATGCTGGAAAAGGCCGACAGAACCGGATCGGCGGAGCATGGGTCTGCGTTGGAGAAGGCGTTTGTTGTGCTCGACGAGGTCACGCGAAGTGCTGGACCCGTGTCTCTGGCTGATCTGGTAGACCGGATCGGCCTGCCGCGCCAGACGATTCACCGGGTCCTGCAGCAACTGACCGATGCGAATCTGATCATGCGCGCGCCAAAAAAGGATCGATACATTATTGGACCGGCGTTGACCCGCTTGTCCGTCGATGCGCTCACAAGCCCGTGCCGTCTGACCACGGTACGGGCCGCCCTCAGGCCACTTGTCGATGCAACCGGCGAAACCTGCAATGTCGGGATTCTCGATCAGGACGAGGTCGTCTATATCGAGCGTATGGACGGACATTCGCCTCTTCGTCTGCAGTTGCAGGTCGGCAGCCGCGTGCCGTTTCACTGCACGGCAATCGGCAAGTTGCTGGTGGCCAATCTGCACAAGAATGTCCGGACCCGGATGTTGAACGTCCAGCCGCTGAAACGGTTCACCGGCGCGACCCTGACCGGCCCTGACACGCTGGAGGCGGAATTCACTCGGATCAGGTCCAATGGATACTCATTCAACAACGAGGAATTCGTGGATGGCCTGACAGCGGTGGCGACGGCCGTGAGTGATGGGCGGGGCAAGAGTGTTGCGGGCGTTGCAATTCACGCGCCTTCGACCAGAATGGATGAGGCGAAGGCTGTGGCGCTGTTGCCGCAACTGCGCAAGGCCGCGGAACAGATCTCGGATGTCTGGGCAGCGGCCGATGGATAATACAGGAGTATCCGCGTCCCGAACGGTTTGCTTGAAAATGTCGGCGTCGCGGGAACCAACGAAAAGGGGTTGATGTGGAACGTGCACAGGCACAATCAACGGTGTTCGTCGACAATGACCGGACCCGGGTCACCGAATGGCGGTTCGCTCCGGGAGCGGCAACGGGTTGGCACAGGCACGAATATGACTATGTCGTGGTGCCGCTCCTGGATGGCGACCTGACGCTCGTGACGGATGGCGGAGAAGAAGACACAGCCAAGCTCACCGCGGGGGTCCCCTACTATCGTGACGCCGGCGTGGAGCATGACGTGATCAACGCGAACGACTTCGAATATGCCTTCATCGAAATCGAAATGAAGTAGTGCTGGACCTGAGGCCTCAGGCCTGGCCCCGGTGCGCGCGTCTGACGTTGATGATGGCGGCGGCGACAATATCTTCGACCGTCGCGCCGCGCGAAAGATCGCAGATCGGCGCCTTGAAGCCTTGCAGGATCGGGCCGACCGCCCGTGCTCCCGCCATATACTGGGTCAGTTTGTAGGCGATGTTGCCGGAATCGAGATCCGGAAAGATCAGAACGTTGGCATGGCCGGCAACAGCGCTTTCTTCCTTGAGTTTCATTTTTGCGACGTCGGGCGAAAGGGCGGTATCGGCCTGGAATTCACCGTCAATGACGAGACCGGGCGCACGCCTGCGGGCCAGCTCAAGTGCCTGTGTGACCTTGTCGATGCGCGGATGCGTGGCGCTGCCGTGCGTTGAGAAAGAGAGCATCGCCACTTTGGGCGGTTGGGGAAGCAGTTCCGCTGCGCTTGCGGCGGATGCAATGGCAATGTCGGCGAGTTCTTCCGGTCCCGGATCGATATTGAAGCCGCAGTCGGCATAAATGAAGCACCTTGGTCCTTGTCCCTGAAAATCCGGAACGATCATCAGAAAAAAACTGGAAGGCGTGGTGATGCCGTCCGCGAGGCCAAGGGTCATCATGCCCGCTTCGATGACACGCCGTGTCGGGATCGAGACACCGGCGACCAGAGTGTCGGCCTGTGCGTCAGCAACCAGCATCCCGCCGAAATAGAGTGGGCGCGATACCAGACGTTCCGCCATTTCGGTCGTCATTTTTTCACGCTTGTCCTCGATGCGCGCGATGAACTCAGGCCGGACCGGGTCGGTTTGCGGGCACCGTATGTCGATGGCATCGAGCGAAACCCCGGCCTGTTCCGCGGTTTCGGCGATATCGTCAGGGGAACCGAGCAAAATGGGTTGGCAGAGATCCCGGTCTTTCAGCTCACGTGACGCGCGCAGCACCCGCGCATCCGGCCCCTCGGGCAGAACCACGCGGTAACCGAGGCCTTTGATCTCGTTTTCAAAACTCTCGATGATAGTCATGGCGTGCGGGCCGGTTCGGGATTAGAACTCACGTCACCGGAAATGCTGAAACGGGCAAGAAGACAGGCGCAATCTATGCGCGCAGATCTGGTGCCGCAATGGACGGCAACGCGCCCACATATAGTTGAGGGAGGAGGGTCGAGGCAATGAGGCTGAGAAACAAAGTTGCGGTGGTTACCGGCGCGGCCTCGGGCTTCGGCGAGGGAATTGCGCGCCGTTTCTCCCATGAAGGAGCGAGCGTCATTGTTGCCGATATCGCCGAGGGTGCGGGAAGGGACGTGGCGGATACCTTGCGTCGCGGACGGTTCGTGAAGTGCGATGTGACCAACGGGGATGACATGGCGGCGGCTGTCGCTCTCGCAGAGGAGGAGTATGGCGGGCTGGATATTCTGGTCAACAATGCCGGAGTCACCCATGTGAAAGGCCCGATGCTCGAAGTTGGTGAAGACGAATTCGACAGGATTTACGCCGTCAACGTAAAGGGTATCTATCTTGGCGCTATCCATGGCGTGCCGGCGCTGCAAAAGCGGGGCGGCGGCGTCATTCTCAATATTGCCTCGACAGCGGCAATCAGGCCGCGCGCGGGGCTCACCTGGTACAACGGCACCAAGGGGGCCGCCGTTACGCTGACCAAGTCGATGGCAATAGAGCTCGCACCGGAGAAAATTCGCGTTTGCGCCATCAATCCCGTGATCGGCGAAACAGCATTGCTCACGTCATTCATGGGCGGACCGGATACGCCGGAAATGCGCGAAGCGTTCGTTTCCGGAATTCCGCTTGGCCGCATGAGCCGGCCTGATGACATTGCAAATGCCGCACTGTTCCTGTGCAGTGACGAAGCGGAGTTCATCACTGGCGTTTGCCTGGAAGTGGATGGTGGGCGCGTGATCTAGCGTCGGCAGGGCGCCAAGTCGAAAAGCCTTAATCTGAACGACGCCTGGCCCTGCGGGTCCGGTTCGTCTGTTCCGGCTGTGCGGGCAGGCGGCTTGCCTGATGGTTCGTCATCCGCCACTCACCGTCTTCGAGAACGAACACATTGGTCGCGATCAGCCGGGTCGATTCGAGATCTTCCTGACAAATGACGAGCGCCGTGCGTCCGGTCATGACAACCGTTGGGGCGTGTGCCCGGACCTGCGGGGGATCGCCCGAGATCAGAATCCGGTACCAGGACTCCATAACCGCGTCGCGGTCCGCGATGCCCGGCCAGTTGGGATGATAGACGGAGACTTTTCTGTTGCGCGACCAAAGCGCTTCCATGGCTTCGAAATCGGCATTCCGAAAGGCGCTGTAGAACGCCTCGTTCGCGGCCAGAACTCGCTGCTTCTCCGACATGCCTCTATTGGTAGATGGGCTTGATGCATGCGGCAAGTCCGGCAAACCGTCACACCGGTGATTTTGGCTGATTATTTCATTTTGACCAGCTGCGTGGCTTTATCGCAACAGAACGTATATTAAAAAATAATTCTTTAAATATGAGGATTGGAAAAAATATTTATCCAGAATGGCTGCTATGCACCCGTCAAACATTGATTTTTTTGCGTAAACGGCCTAACTGCGCTCTGAGTTTCAGTGACGGACGGTCTCACGCGGACCGCACGGTTTGCAGGAAAGGCAGAGCGATATGAGCCGGATCTTTGTCATCCACGAAAATGAAGAGTGGTTGCCACCGTTGGCGGAGGCAATGGCTGCTTACGGACTGGAATGGAACGAGCTCTATATGAGCGGCCGGCCGGTCGATCTGACGGAGATGCCTGAAGACGGCGTCTATTACAATCGGATGAGTGCTTCATCCTGGACGCGCGAACACGGCGCAGCACCTCAGCTCACGCTTGCCCTTCTGGAAAATCTTGAAACCCATGGACGTCGGGTGGTGAACAAAGCCCGCGCGCTCGATCTGGAGATATCAAAAGCACGCCAGGCTGCCGTTCTGGAACGTGCCGGCATCCGTACGCCCCGCTCGGTTCTGACCGCGGGGCCGGAAGATATCGCGGAGGCCGCCCGGACATTCGAAGGGCCGGTTATTCTCAAGCCGGATTGCGGCGGCAAGGGCGCCGGCGTCGAACTGTTCGAGACAGGCGCGGCGCTTGCGGAACGTGCGGAAGCGGGAGAGCTGGCTGTGTTGCCTGACACGACCATGCTGGTGCAGGCCTATGTGAAACCGGCCGAACCGTTCATCATTCGCAACGAGTTTGTCGGCGGCCGCCATCTTTACTCGGTCATGGTCGACACGAGCGGAGGCTTCGAGTTGTGCCCGGCGGATGTTTGCGAGATCGGCGATGGGGTATGCCCGGTGGGCGAGAGCGCTGACGAACCGAACAAGTTCCAGGTGCTGACGGATTTCCATCACCCCGATATTGAGAAGTTCGAGCAGATGCTGGCTGAACAGGATATCGAGATCGCAGGCGTTGAGTTCCTGTTCGACGAGGATGGCCGTGCTTGGACCTACGATATCAATATCAACACCAACTATAACGGCCAAGCAGAAGCCGAAGCCGGCATCGCCGGTACGGAGCGCGCCGGAATGATGGCTGTCGCCAGGTTCCTCGGCGAGCAGTCAGGCCAGATCGGTGCGTTCCGCCAGGCCGCGGAGTAGGCTCACTTTTTTGCTTCCGAGATGGCACGCCAGACTTTTTCCGGCGTGAGCGGCATGTCGATGTGCGCGACGCCGTCCTCTTTCAGCGCATCGAGCACGGCATTGACGATTGCCGGCGGCGATGCGCAGCAGCCCGCCTCTCCCGCTCCCTTGACGCCAAGAGGGTTTTTTGCGGTGGGCGCATCTTCGTAATAGCCGAGTTCCATCTTCGGTATGGAGTCGGCGCGCGGAAGTGCATAATCCATGAAGGAGCCGGTGACGAGCTGGCCGTCATCGTCATAGACGATCTCTTCCATCAGCGCCTGGCCGAGACCTTGCGCCACGCCGCCCATGACCTGACCGTCTGCGAGCATCGGGTTGACGATCGGGCCGAAGTCGTCAATTACCCAGTAATGCTCAACGCGCACCGCGCCGGTTTCCGGATCGACCTCCACTTCCGCGGCGTGCGCTCCGTTCGGACAGGAGATGATCTCGCGCTCGAAGATCGACTCGGTATCAAGGCAGCCCGGCTCCATGCCTTCGGGCAACCGTCCTTGCTCGAATGATGCGGCAATGACATCGTCAATCGCGATGGTCTGTTCGGTCTTGATGTCCGTGAAGACACCATCGGCAAAGTCCATATCGTCGGCATTGGAATTGAGCAGGTGAGCCGCAAGCACTTTGGCTTTGTCCAGCATTTCGTTTGCCGCCTTCAGGACGGCGGCGCCTCCGACTTCCAGACTGCGCGATCCGCCATGTCCGCCGCCAATGGGTGTGGCTTTGGTGTCCGCCTGTATGAAATCGATTCTGTCAAAATCGACGCCCAGCGTATGGGCGAGAATTTGCGGTTTTGACGTCTCATGACCCATACCCGTCGAATGAGATCCGACGCGAAGGGTTACCGTGCCGTCCTTGGTGAAGGAAATGCCGGCAAACTCCTTCGGCATCCCGCCTGAGCATTCGAGGTAGGGCGCGATTGAGAAGCCGCGGCGCATGCCGTTCTTTTTGCTGTTGGCAACGCGTTCGGCGTAACCTTCCCGATCCGTCATTTTCATCGTGCGATCGAAGACTTCCGGAAAATCGCCACTGTCCACGTCGAGACCCATTGGCGTTTTTCGCGGTAGGGAGGCGGTCGGCATGAGGTTCTTTCGACGCAGTTCAACGGGATCGAAGCCAAGCGTATCCGCGGCGTGCTGGACGATGCGCTCGATTTGATAGGAGGCTTCGGGCCGTCCGGCGCCACGATAGGGATCCGTCGGCATGGTATTGGTGAAGGCTGCGACAGCCGAATAATACATCGCGGGAATATTGTACGGGCCGCCTTGGGTCCGCGCCGACCCGCCGGTCGGTGTGAAGGGACCGTTGGTCCAGCAATAGGCCCCGAGGTCACCGACCGTGCGCGTCCGCAGACCCAGGAACTTGCCGTCCTTGTCGAGTGCAAGCTCGACTTTCGAGAATTGTGCACGGCCATGGGTGTCAGACTGAAAACCCTCGTTGCGGTCGTTGACCCACTTCATGGGACGCCCGAACTTTTTCGCAGCGTAAAGCAGAATCGGCGGTTCAGGGTAGCTGCTGTTCTTGGCGCCGAATCCGCCACCCACATCCGGAGCAAGGTGATGGAGTGACTCTGCGTCGATCTTCAGTACATCGGCAAATGTCGTGCGGTTGGCATGCACATTCTGCGTGGCATTCTGCAGTTTGTAGCTGTCGGTCGTCGCGTCATATTCCGCGACGGCGCCGCGCGGTTCGATCGGTGCCGCGGTGACGCGGTTGTTGACAAGCTCCAACGAGACAACATGGTCGGCATTCGCGAATGCTTTCTCGGTTGCATCCTTGTCGCCAAGCTCGAAGTCGAGGCAGACATTCCCTTCGATATTGTCCCAGATACGGGGTGTATCTTCCGCCAGCGCCTTTCGCGCATCGATTACGGCGGGCAAATCCTCATAGTCCACTTCAACCAGTTCTGCGGCGTCCTGGGCCTGTTCACGGGTCTCGGCTATGACCACCGCTACCGGTTCGCCGATATAGCGCGCACGATCGATCGCAAAGCAATGGCGTGGCGGCTGATTGAGAGGCGAACCGTCGATCTTCTTTGAAATGGCCGCCTTTGTCGGCATGGTGGCGAAGCCCTCGGCGGCCCAGTCCTGACCCGTGATGATGCCGAGGACGCCCGGCATGTTTTCAGCCTCGCTCGTATCGATATTCAGGATTTTCGCATGCGCGAAAGGAGAGCGCAGAACGAAAGCATGCGCCATGTTTTCGGCTGCGACGTCATCGATATAGGTGCCGGCTCCGGTAATGAAGCGCGCGTCTTCCTTGCGGCGAACGGGTTGTCCTATTCCATATTTTTCCATTGTTCTGGTCCGATTACTCTGCTGCGGCGACGGCGCGCCTTGCCAGGGTCGAAATGAGGCTCGCGCGATAATCTGCCGACGCATGAATGTCGTTGTTGAGCCCTTCGCCGGGAACTGAGATGCCCTTCAGCGCGCTGGCGGAAAAATCCTTCTCAAGCGCCTTCTCCATCGCTTCGACGCGAAACACACAGGGTCCCGCCCCGGTTGCGGCAACGCGGACGCTATCTCCGATCTGCGCCACGAACACGCCGACGAGCGCAAAGCGCGAGGCAGGTTGGGGAAATTTCACATAGCCCGCCTTATCGGGAACGGGGATCGAGACCTTTACGATCACCTCGCCCTCCTCAAGAGCCGTCTCGAACAGGCCGGTAAAGAAGTCGTCCGCCGGAATCTCGCGTGAAGTCGTGTGGATTGTGGCGCCTAGCCCGACCAGGGCAGCCGGGTAGTCCGCCGCCGGGTCGTTGTTGGCGATGGAGCCGCCGAGGGTGCCGCGGTTGCGTACTGCGGGATCGCCAATATCGTCGGCGAGGCGCGCCAGCGCCGGTATGGCCTTCGCAACGTCGCCTGAACCTGCAACCTCGGCATGGGTGGTCATGGCGCCGATGCTGAGCACGTTCCCGTCACGGGAAATGCCCTTGAGGTCGCTGATCCTTTCAAGATCGATGATGTCCGATGGCATTGCCAGCCGTTGTTTCATCACCGGAACCATCGTCTGGCCGCCCGCGATGTATTGCCCGTCGTCGGCGTCCGCAAACATCTTTTCCGCGTCGGCCAGGGTTTCCGGTCGGTGATATGTAAAATCGTACATGGAGGGTAGCCTCTAGCTGCGCATTGCCTTGGCACCGTCGAGAACGGCGTGAATGATATTCTGATAGCCGGTGCAGCGGCACAGGTTCCCCTCAAGCCCCTTGCGCACGGACATTTCATCGAGTTCCGGGTTTTCATCCGCGAGTGCAACCGCGGTCATGATCATTCCGGGCGTACAGAACCCGCATTGCAGACCATGGTTTTCCCGGAACGCCTCCTGCATGGGGTGCAGTTTGCCGTCTTTGGCGAGGCCTTCGATGGTGGTGATGTTTTCGCCGTCGGCCTGAACCGCAAGCATGGTGCAGCTTTTCACCGGCTTGCCGTCGACATGGACGACACAGGCGCCGCATTGACTGGTGTCGCAACCTACATGGGTGCCGGTGAGGTCGAGTTGGTCGCGCAGCACCCGCGAAAGTAACGCGCGCGCTTCAACGTCCACGGTGACTGGATTACCGTTCACGGTCAGGGATATAACAGGCATAACTGCGGCAAACTCCAATGCGGGGGTGGCAGGCGGGAAAGTACAACGAAAATACATCACGAAACGCTCTTTGAGAACAATCATCGCGAGAATTGCTGCTGTTCTTCGCATTTAAGAGACAGCGGCCTTCGACGCGCCACAAGGAATTGAAATGAAGCTTACCGAGGAAATACGCATCGGCGCGCCGCGCGAAGCCGTCTACGCGGCGCTCAACGATCCGGATATCCTGCGCCAGTCCATCCCGGGCTGCGAGGAACTGGAAAAAGTGTCAGACACCGAATTGAGTGCGGTGGTGCGGGCCAAGATCGGCCCGGTAAAAGCGCGATTCCGGGGCGATGTAACATTGTCGGATCTCAATCCGCCCGAGAGTTATACCCTTAAGGGACAGGGCAAGGGCGGTGCCGCCGGATTCGCGCGCGGAGAAGCGTCCGTCCGCCTGAGCGAAGATGGCAATGCGACCGTCCTCCACTACGACGTCAATGCCACTGTGGGAGGGAAGCTCGCGCAACTCGGCAGTCGTCTTGTCGACAGTTCGGCGCGGTCTCTGGCGGCGGCGTTCTTCGAGAATTTCCGCAAGATCGTCTCAGGCGAGGATGGGGGGACATCATGAGTACGACGCTGGAAATGGCGAAAAGCTGGATCGATGAGGGGCGCGAGGTTGCGCTGGCAACCGTGGTGGAGACCTGGGGGTCGGCTCCTGTGCCTGTCGGTGGGCACTTGGCAATCGACTCGAAGGGAGATTTCGCTGGATCGGTCTCCGGCGGGTGTGTCGAGGCAGAAGTGATTGCCCGGGCGGAAGATGTCATTGCCTCCGGTGAACCCGAACTCCTGGAGTTCGGCGTAGCCAACGAAACCGCATGGGGCGTCGGGCTTGCCTGTGGTGGCCGCATCCGGGTCCTCGTGGAAAAGTTCGGATAGCCGCAGATGCAAAAGAACACACTTACGGCCGTGCTTGACGCGCGGCGCGACAGGCGGGCGCTTGTCCTGATTACGCCACTCGGTGGCGGGGATGAAGAGCTTGTCAGCGAGGATGGGCTTGATGCGGGCCATGAGCACGCGGCGATACTTGGAGAATGCTTCCGGTCCGGACGCAGCAAGATCGTCGAGACCGTCAAAGGCGAACTTTTTTTCCAGGCGTTTCTTCCGGCGCCCCGGATCATGATCATCGGTGCCACGCATATCGGGCAGGTGCTGGTCCGGTTGGCCCGGGAGGTGGGAATCGAACCGGTCGTGGTCGATCCGCGCACGGCGTTCGCCACCGAGGAGCGGTTCCGCGATGTAGACATCATCACCGAGTGGCCGGGTGAAGCGTTGGAAAAAATCGGTCTCGATCGCCGCTGCGGCGTGGTGTGTCTCGCCCATGTGCCCGACATCGACGACGAGGCATTGGGTGCGGCGCTTGATAGCGATTGTTTCTACATCGGTGCGCTGGGGAGCAGCCGTTCGCATGCAAAGCGGCTTGAACGGCTGAAGGAGAAGGGGTGTGCGGAGGCGGAATTCGGGCGTATCCACGGACCTGTCGGCCTTGACATCGGCTCGGTGAGCCCGGCGGAGATCGCGCTTTCGATCATTGCCGAAGTGGTCCGGGACTTGCGGACGGCGCCCGGGGAGTAATGCGTGACGCATGCCCGGAAAAGCGCAGCGGTGTGGGGCGTGCTGCTTGCAGCGGGCACATCATCGCGTTTCGGCGATGAGAACAAGCTGCTTGTCGAGATTGATGGCGTACCACTCGTTCGTCGTGTGGCCGAGCGTGTCGTCGCGAGCAGCCTTGCCGCAACCGTCGTCGTGACAGGGTTTGAGTCAGAACGGGTTGAAGACGCGCTGTCGGACATGAAGCTTGAATTCGCGCGCAATCCGGACTTCCGGTCCGGCATGGCGGCGTCTCTGGCATGCGGGGTTGCCGTGGTGGACGGAGATGCCTCGGGTGCGATGATTGTTCTGGGAGACATGCCGGGCGTGACCACCGGACTTGTCGACCGGCTTGTGGGTGCCTTCGAGAACGAAGACTGCCACAAGATTACGTATCCTGCCGGGACCGATGGCCGGCAGGGGAACCCGGTGATCTGGCCGCGGCGGTTCTTTCCCGACCTTCTGTCGCTGACAGGGGACAGGGGCGCGAAGGCGCTGATCGCCGCGAACCCTGACGATACTCTTGCGGTATCTGTGGATGACGGGGTGGCGTTCGAGGATATCGACACCCGGTCCGATCTTTCCGAATAGTGGACTGATGGCAGCATGTAACGCCGCAGACTTGCTGGTGACCCCGGCAGGACTCGAACCTGCGACCCTCAGATTAGGAATCTGATGCTCTATCCGGCTGAGCTACGGGGCCTTTCTTGCTGCTTCGATAGCTTAGCAGAAAATGTGTATTCCTGATTTTGCCTTGTGGCAGCGACAACGCGTGACGCCCTGTTGGCTGACAGCCTTCTTACGGCAGGTTTCCAGAAAATTCCAGCTGGTGCAGCCGTTGTGGCGGTTCCGGCTGTCCTCTTCCGGGCCTCGTGAGGCTTATACCCCATGGGGCAGGAGAGGGATGATTTTCTCTTCCTCGCTTGACGACAACGCTGCGCGAACAACGGGCCTGGCTTTCATCGGGGTGACTAACGGTGTGTAGAACAAGTTCTAACAACCGGGACTGGAGTGAAAGAGCTGGGTGTAGTACTGCCGTTTTCCCTTTTGCACCATTCCCACACCGACCATACGGAACATTGGGTTCATGATGTTCTTGCAGTGGCTTGCGCTGCGCAGCCAGCGCTGCACCACGCGCTGGGGCGAAGCGTTGTAGGCAACATTCTCGCCCCAGTTGAGCCGCTTGCCGCACGCCTTAAGTTGAACAGCTTGAATGCGCTGACGCATCCGGTTGTGAGAAAGCCGACCGGTCGACGCCTGATGGCGGCTCCATTGCCGAGCCGCACGGCCAAGCCCGGAATTCCAGATCAGGGGAGGGGCCGGGGGCCTGCGGATGCCGCCGCAGACGGCGCCTCTGGCGCGGGCTTGATTGGTCAATTGAAAAACCTGACGTTCGAATGCACTTGCTGGAGCGCCTTGCGCGTTCGCAGGCGCGATGAATGTGAGTCCGTAAACGAGTAGCGCGCCGAACACCAACCAGCTGCTCCAGGACAATGACATGAGCGTTCCCCCAAGAACGATTTACGTTTCAGGTCTGTGCCCCGAGCATACTTAAACTATCTCCTCGCTTGGAGTATTTTTGCTTCGGTTCGTTTGTGTGTCGAAGATGAAAATCCTGCTTTGGATTGCGCGCCGCCCAAAGTCACAAAAAACAGCAATGCAAGAGAGCGAGGCTAACGACCCGATAAGCGCCGATATCGACATTCGGTATTGGCCGACACGCCCGACATGCATGTCGTTCTTGAGTCGTCTCGAAAGGATGTTTGTGCTGGCTGAAATCCCGAACTGTGACGTACCGAAACGCGGTGCATTTCGATTTGGAACCTGATGCTTTATCCGGCTGAGCTACGGGGCCCCACATCGTGATACCCCGCGGGTGACGCCTGCTCAAGGTCGGCAGGGGCAGAAAGAAGGCTCCGACGAGCCGGAAGGCGCGCGGGAAGATTCCAGGTCCGATCTCTGAATGCGTGTGGCTCAGCGGCGCGCTTTTTGCCCGAGTTCCGGTGCACACCGCTCCAGCACGTCCTCGATATGTGATCGCATTACAGACGCGGCTTGCCTGGGAGTGCTTGATTTCAGCGTCTTGAGCAGTTCGCGATGGATGTCACCCAGGTCCAGATCCGAATTCAGGTCGTCCGCTAGGTGATAGGTGAAGCGATGAACGTTCAACTGGCAGCGGATCAGAATGGGCTCAAGCGAGGCCAGACCGGATTGACGAAAGAGCGTCAGATGGAAGTTTCGATCCAGCTCACTGCAGAGATAGTAGTCACTGTCCCGCGTCGCCCTGTCCATCTGTACGGTGAGGGTGTCAAGCGCATTAAAGATGTCCGGCGACATGGATTGAACGGAACGTTCGATGCCGGCGCATTCGATTTGAATCCGGATTTTGGCCATCTCAGCCACCTCCTCGATGGAGGTGGAGGAGACGATCGTTCCGCCATATCCCTGTCGATCCACAAGGCCATCGCGTTCGAGCTTCAGAAAAGCCTCGCGCACCGTTCCCTGACTGCATCCTAGCTGCCGGGCGATCTTCTGTTCCGGTAACGCCTCGCCCTGGCGAAAGAACCCCAGAACGATAGAGCGCCGGACGGTGTGATACGCCGCGTCCGATTTTCTCGTTATCGCAATCGGAGCAAGGCCGGAACCGCTCGCGCCGCCGTCAATGGTGATTGCTGTTGACATTTCAAATCTCGCATCCAAGAATCAAGTATCGATAATTAATAACGGATCAGCACAAGACTGCAACCTCATTGGAAAAAATCGCATTCGAAGGGTCGCTTCCTGCACCGGAACTCAGTTTTCGAACTGTAGGTCGGGATGTTCGGGAGTGAAGCAGTGAAGTTGCTGACGTTAAATTGATCGGTGAAAATGAAGAACGAGGACTAACCTCAAATACGCGGCATCTGCTTCGGAGGATTTCGACAAGAACAGCCGGGATATAGTTGCCGCGGCGCTGCATGAAACACTTCAGGGAGGGTGGGAATGCCAAAGAAATGCAAGGATTTTGAAAGCCAAACGACACACGACGTGGAACGCGAACTCTACGACGCCTACGACTTCGACCCACAAGATCCGATGTTCGGACTGTCTTCCCGGGAACTGTCCGGTCCCCAACTGGAGCGAAGAACCGTTCTCAGGCTGATGGCGGCTGCGGGCACGCTGTCCGCGATGCATCTGATTCCCGGGAGCAACGTCATTTCCGAGGCTGCCGCGGCGTCCGGTGGGACACTGAAATGCGGCTGGGCCGGCGTCGGTGAGTTCCGGACCTTCGACCCTGCGCGCATCGCACAGGTGCTCCTGTTCCAGATTTCCTCCAATGTCCTTTCAGGGCTTACGCACATCAATCCGAAACTCGTCGCCGAGGGCGACCTCGCGCTTGACTGGACGGTGAATGACGCGGGGACGGAATATGTTTTCAATCTGCGTGAAGGGGTCACGTTCCACAATGGTGACAAGTTCACCGCGGACGACGTCGTCTATACCTACAACCGGTCGAAAGATCCGAAAAAGTCGATTCACGGCCGGGTCATCAAGAATGTAACCGGCGTCGAGCGCCTGGGAGATCACAAGGTCAAGATCACGTTGAAGGCACCGCAGGCTTCGTTCCTGACCAAGGCGCTCGAGCGATCCTCAGGCCGCGCCATGACGATCGTCAGCCGTGGCGCCATTGAGAAGATGGGCGATGCGCAATACGGCCTGACTCCCGTCGGCACAGGTCCGTTCCGCATCACCGACCACAAACAGGGTCAGTCGGTTACGCTGGAACGCTTCGACAAATATTACGATCCGGACCGGCCTAAACTCGACAAGATCATCATCACGCCGATCGTCGATGCGGAGCCACTCGCCGCTGCGATGGAAGCCGGTGATATTTCTCTCATTGGCGGCAATCCGGTTGCGCCTGAGCTTGTCGGGCGATTCGAGAAAAATCCCGATATCAACGTCAGCATCGTGCCGGGCCCGGGTTTCCAGAGTGTCTGGATGAACCCTCACATCGATCCCTTCAAGGTATCGGACTTCAACAAGCCGCTGCCGGAACTGATGAAGGAGAAAGGGTTCAAGGTGCGTTTGGCGATCGCCAAGGCGCTCGACCGGGATCAGTATATCAAGCAGGCGCAGTTCGGACGTGGCGTGCCAGCCTACGGTACCATCAATCCGGCCATGGGATTCTATTTTGACGAGCGCATTGCGGAAAACAGCAATCAGCAGTTCGATCTGAAGGAGGCGCAACGGCTGCTTGCCGAGGCCGGGTATCCGGGCGGCAAGGGCTTCCCCGAGCTCACCATGAACCACACGCCGTCGGCGCGGCGCGAAGTGCAGGTGATCAAGGCCATCCTGAAGCGCAATCTCGGCATCAACATCAAGCTCGCGGCTATGGACTTCCCGGTTGTTGCGGACAAGTTCCAGAAGCTCGATTGGGAGCTTACGCGACTGGGATCGGGCGGTGACTTCGATCCGGACGACGGCATCGTCGACTGGATGCAGACGTCATCCAAGTTCAATGGGCGAACGCGCGACAAGTCCAAATACAAGTTCGGATACTGGTCGGATGCGGAAACAGACAAGCTCATCGACGAACAGGGGCAGACCGCCGATTTGAAAAAGCGGAAGGAGCTTGTGCAGAAGGCCAACAAGATCACCTCGGACAAGGTCGCGAGCGCGTTCCTGTTCCATCCGATGGATGTCCTCGTCTACAGCAAGAAAGTGAACTTCCCGGCCGAGAGCAGGATTCCTGGTCTTGTTGATCTGGATCGCGTCACGATCAGCTAGACGCACAAGGTGCTTTCACAACACATTCACAACCCGGGCGGGAATTGGCATATGCCAACCCGCCCGGACAGAATTCAGGCAAGTGGGGGCTGAATGAAGCAGTATATCATTCGCCGTTTGATCGGTGCCTTCATCGTCATGTGGGCAGTCGCGACTCTTGTTTTCGTCATGATGCGCCTGGTTCCCGGCGATCCGCTCGCCGCAATGCTTTTCGATGCCGCCGATCCGGATATGGTCGAGGAACTGCGCCGGCAATATGGACTTGATCAGCCCATCTATGTCCAGTACTTCAAATGGTTCTGGCAGGTGCTCCAAGGCAATCTCGGGTCTTCCATCTATGGCAGCCGGACGCCTGTTACGACGATCATCGCGGAGGCTTTTCCCCGCACCATGTCCCTGGCAACACTCGGCTTCTTCTTCGCCCTCATTATCGCCGTACCTGCCGGCCTGATTTCCGCTATTCGCAAGCACTCGGCCATGGATCACACGGTCACCGTGTTCGCATTCATCGGCCTTTCAATGCCCGATTTCTGGCTGGCTATTCTGTTGATCATCGTGTTTGCGGCGAAACTGCAGGTATTGCCAGCCATCGGCTATGTGCCGTTGTCGCAGGGCTTCTGGCCCTGGTTGTCCCACATCATACTTCCTGCCTTCGCGATCGGCGTGGGGTTCGCGGCGATCATCACGCGGATGATTCGGTCGTCGATGCTCGAGATCCTGAAAACCGACTATATGCGCGTGGCGCAGGCCAAGGGGCTGCGCGAGTTCGTCATCCTGACCCGCCATGGATTCCCGAATGCACTGATCCCCGTCCTGACCGTGATGGGCATCGCGCTCGCCCTGCTGCTCGCAGGCGCGGTTGTCGTCGAGAACGTCTTTGCCATCAAGGGGCTCGGACGGGTGCTGATAGAGGGGATTCTCAACCGGGATTATCCGGTGGTTCAGGGAGCCATCATCGCCGTCTCCGCGATTTTCGTCTTCGCCAACCTGATTGTCGATCTCCTCTATGGCGTCGTCGATCCGAGGATAAGATTCGAATGACCGATATACCGCATAACCAGACAACGACCGCCGGAGCCTTTAGGGCGGATGACCTGCCGCCGGACCGGTCCCGCGAGGCTTTGCGTTACCTGCTCCGGGACAAAAAGGCGGTGTTCGGCGCGGTTGTGCTCAGCGTGCTGATTGTGTCGGCCCTGCTTGCGCCTTGGATTGTGCCTTACGACCCGGAGGCGATGGACTTCGGAATGATGGAGGGCATCAGCTGGGCACACCCGCTTGGCACCGACGATCTTGGACGCGACCTTCTCAGCAGGCTCATTTACGGCGCACGCATCTCGCTGCTGGTCGGTTTCTCCACGGTTGCGATTTCGCTTGTGATAGGCGTCATTCTCGGCGTGGCGGCGGGATATTTCGGCGGCATCACCGACATGGTGATCATGCGCTATATCGATCTGCAGTGGGCGTTCCCCAATTTCATCATCGCGGTGTATCTGGTCGCCGTGATCGGTCAGGGGCTGCTCAATGTGATCATTGCCATATCGCTCGCCTTCATTGACGATTTTGCGCGTATCGTGCGTGGCATGGTGCTGTCCATCCGTGAAGAGCAGTATGTGGACGCGGCCAAGTCCCTGGGATATTCGGATGCGCGTATCATGTTCCGTCATATCCTGCCCAATACGGTGGCGCCGATCATCGTGCAGGCGACGGTGAGCGTCTCCTATGCTATTCTTGGTGAAGCTGGCCTCTCGTTCTTGGGATTGGGTGTCGATTCCGACACGTTCTCCTGGGGACTTATTCTTGCAGATTCCCGCAGCTTCATTTCCAGTGCCTGGTGGCTGGGTGTATTTCCCGGATGTTTTATCATGATCACGGTGCTCAGCATCAACTTCCTCGGAGATGCATTGCGCGACATGCTCGACGTGCGTGAGGTGAAATCGGTCGGCGTTTGATGCTCAGTAACTTGGGAGAAAAGAGACAATGACGTGGTCGATCGTCGCCAGAGACCCTGAGACCGGCCTTTTGGGTA
This sequence comes from Hyphomicrobiaceae bacterium, assembly GCA_028066055.1. Lineage (GTDB taxonomy): Bacteria > Pseudomonadota > Alphaproteobacteria > Rhizobiales > Methyloligellaceae > UBA2767. The sequence goes on along the minus strand of JALCBY010000013.1, from coordinate 72,352 downwards.
TCGCCATAGCGTCGCGGTTTTTCGCCGTTGGAGCGCAGTGTCCGTGGACGCGCGCAGGGGTAGGGGCGGTTTCCACCCAGGCAATGTTGAACCCGACCCTCGGACCGCGGGCGCTCGAATTGATGCGAGATGGCTACCCGGTCGAGATCGTCATGGAAATGATCGAGGGCCTGGACAAGGGGATCGAGGCGCGCCAGATCCATTTCATCGATGCGCAAGGAAAGATAGCCGCGCGGACCGGAAGCAAGTGTATAGACTGGTGCGGCGATGCCGCCGGAGACGGCGTTTCGGTCGCCGGGAACATGCTTGCCGGTCCCGATGTCGTCGGCGATACGCTCAAATCCTACCTGGACAATCTGCATGAGCCTTTTGTGGAAAGGCTGATTGCGGCAATGAAGGCGGGCGAGGCGGCCGGCGGGGACAAGCGCGGCAAGCAGGCGGCGGCGGTCGTCATTCAGGGCGCCGAACCCTATACGCGCCTCGATATCCGCGTCGACGATCATGTTGACCCCCTCGAAGAGCTCGAACGCCTGTATGAGGTTGCCAAAGAGCGGTCGATTCCCTTTTCAGTCGCATATCCGACGCGGGAACGCCCCTATGGCATCACCGACCGGGACTATCTCGAAGGCCTCATAGAACAGCAGACAGGCAAGCCGCTTGGCATCCGGGAGATCTGATCTCGGGGATCGCGTCGCGTGACGGCGAATACTCGCGTTTCATCAGGAAGGTTTTTTACGATACACTTCTGCGGCAAAATGTGATTGCCCCTTGCGTGACGCTTGGGGGAACCTAAATCTCATTTGTGGCCAGAGATGAAACAATGATCTTTCAGCAACTTTTCGATCCGGTATCCTGTACTTACACCTATGTACTTGCCCGTCGCCAAGGCGGCGAAGCGCTGATCATCGACCCCGTCATCGAGCATGTGGATACCTATGTCTCGCTGCTTGAGCGGCTCGATCTCAAGCTGATCAAGGCAATCGACACGCATATTCATGCCGATCATGTGACGGGGCTCGGACGCCTGCGTGACATCACGAAGTGCGTCACCGTGATGGGTGAGAAAAGCGGCGTCGATGTCGTGTCGATGCGTGTGCGGGAAGATGAAAAGGTCGACGTCGACGGGATTGAGCTGAGAACGCTTTACACGCCCGGCCATACCGACGATTCCTACAGTTTTCTTGGGAACGACCGGGTCTTTACCGGCGACGCCCTGTTGATCGGCGGTACCGGCCGAACGGACTTCCAGAACGGCGACCCTTTCGCCTCGTATGATTCATTATTCAACAAGCTGCTGAAGCTCCCGGCCGAGACGATGGTCTTCCCGGCGCATGACTATAACGGCAACACCGCATCGACGATCGGTTATGAGGTTGCGCACAATCCGCGCCTGCAGGTTTCTTCGCCGCAGGAATATGCGGACATCATGAACAACCTCAACCTGCCCAACCCGAAGATGATGGATGTAGCGGTTCCGGCGAACCTGAAGGTGGGAACGACAATCGACCGTTTTGTGCGTCCAGGCGAGGAACTGGACACAGAGGCCTGCCGCAATGCATGCGGGAAGGACGATGTCATCCTGATCGATTTACGCGAGGCAAACGAGCGGTCCCGTGACGGGTGGATCGCCGATTCCCTGCATGTGCCTTATGGCAGCTTCGAAGCGCAGCTCGGCCCGTCAGGAACCTTGACCCGGATCGCGAAGGATCATCCCGGCCATATCATCCTGTATTGTGCTCATGGAGAACGTTCCGCGCTGGCGCTCGATACCATGCGCAGTGCGGGCTTCGACGGTGTGAAGCATCTCAAGGGCGGGCTGGCCGCCTGGGCGGCATCAGGCGGTGCGGTGGAACACACCGCGTGATGCGCTTTTCAGATTCCGGCGCGCGTCAGCAGCCGTAACCCAGCGTGACAATGCACCAGACGCCTTCGCCGGTCTTTTTCGCGGTTTTCCCGGCACCCTTGGCAACGCCACCCGCTGCCTGACCTGTGCCTTTGACGGTGCCTGATACCGCACCTGCAGGGCCCTTTGACACGCCCTGGACGACCGTGCCAGTACCGCGCACGACACCGGCGCCTGCGGTGCCTGCGCCCTGAACAGCGCCCTGACCGATTTTCTCGGTGCCCTGTACCGTGCCCTGAACCGCACCTTGTACCGGGCCGCTGGGCTGCTGTTGCTGCTGTGCACTCGCCGCGAGTGTGCTGGCGGCAAACGCCGCTGCCGCAATCAACGTCAGACGAATCATAATCTGTCTCCTCATTGGGGAAGAAGACCATACCCTCCATGAGGGAACTTGGCCAATTGGGGGGTCACATTGATCACGATTGCGGCGCGATTAAGACCAATGTGTCAGCGGATCTGCAGGCCCGGAATCCTGATGCCGCCGGGGAGGCTCCTGCACTGGCCGCCGGCCCAGATCGGCTTGTTCGAGGGGCACTTGCACTGGCCACCCACGCGGATGCGTCCACCGGAGCAATTCGGGCCGGGGCCGCCATACTGTGGCGGTAGGCCCGGATTGGTCGTGTATTTGACGCACTGCCGACCATTCCAGCTTGGGCGGCTTGGCGGGCAGACGCATGACCGAGATCGTTCACTGTAGATGCGGCCGCCTGAGCAGACCTGATGAGCCGGATTGCATTGACTGCCACTCCAAACCGGTTTGTTCGGCGGACACTCGCATTGCCCATGACTGTTCCTGACTCGACCACCGGAGCATGGCGTCCGGCCCACGCATTGCTTACCGGTCCAGAACGGCTTGTTGGATGGACAGACGCATTTCTTCTGCTTGAGGCTGAAGATTCGTCCGCCGGAGCAGATCTGAACTTTCGGCAGACAGATCTGACCGGTCCAGGTCGGCATGTGTGGTGGGCATACGCAGTTGCCGTAATTGTTGCGGATACGCCCGCCCGTGCATTGTTGTGCGGGAACGCAAACAGATCCGGTCCATACGGGTTTGTTGGACGGGCAGACGCACTGGCGGAGGCGTTCGTTGTAGATCCGGCCGCCGGAGCAAACCTGATGGCCGTACTGGATACACTGCGTTCCGTCCCAGACCGGCTTGTTGGCGGGGCAGACGCAGGACCGTTTCTTCTGGTCGTAGTAGCGCCCGCCAGTACAGATGATTTCCTTCACGAAGCAGAAGGAGCCTGACCAATTCGGCTTATTCGGCGGGCAGACACACTTACCGAAGTTATCGCGGATGCGGCCGCCGGTGCATTGCGGTGGCGGGCGCGGGATACAGGATCGGCCGGTCCAGATCGGCCGTTTGGAGGGACAAACGCAGGCTCCGGCGTTGTTGCGGTACCGCCCGCCCGTGCATGGCGGCGGCGGTGGCGGAGGCGGCTGGCCGATGATCGAGGCAGTAGCGCAGGCCTGGTCATTGGTCGGGTTGGGGTCACCGGTAGCCGCGCCGGGCTGGCCGAACAGGCTTGCCATCAATTGCTGGTCGATCTGACCCGTAACCGGCAGTCCGTTCTGCCGTTGATAAGCGCGAATGGCGTTGACCGTTTTCGACCCGGCCTTGCCGTCGACCGGACCGGGGTTGAAGCCCTTTGCGGCCAGCGCGCTCTGCACGTCGCGGACACTACCACCCGCGGCCTGTGCGCCGCCCCAGTTCAGTGCCGCACAATTGCTGACCGATCGCCGCGCCGATGGCGGCACGCGGAAATTGAGTGAAAGGGTCAGTGATTGCCCTGGCGGGATCGTCGTCGGCGGATAGCTGCAATTGTACCTGCCGCCTTGCCCCTTACAGTTCCAGGGGGCATTCGCGGGACCAGGCGTAACGTTGGGAAGCGTCAGCGTGTCCAGAATATTGATTGGCCCGGAATAGGGTCCGTTGCCCGCGTTCATCAGGGTCACCGTGAAGGCGCAACTGTAACTTCCATCAGCGCGGCAGGCGCCCTGATTGGCCGTCTTGGTCACGGCAAGATCGGCCTGGCCCGGTGGAGGCGGCGGCGGGGGAGGTGGTGGCGGTGGCGGCGGTTTCTTGGTCTGCTCGATATTGATGATCGAGATGTGCTGGTCGTTGTCAGGATTGGCATCCTTCACCTTGCGGTCAGGCCAGACCATATTCTTTATGTGGCTCACCTGACTGTGCGGATAATCTGCCGGAACGGAGACCGTCAGTTGATATTTGACGGCATCGCCGGACTTGATGGACAGCTTGCTGCCTGAGCACTCGTAAGTTGCGTTGCCTGTCGTCTTGCAGGAGAAGCCCGGCGTTTCGCTCGTCACTTTGGTGATCTTGAGTTCAGGCGACAACGTCCCGCGCACGCCGGTCGAACCGTTGAAGTCCCTGTCGCCTTTATTGTCGATACGGGCCGGTAGCTGGCAGGACTGGCCCTTCTTGCAGGTCGTGTCGCTGTGCGGTGCGAGGTCCGGCCCGATGCCGGCCGCGGCCACGTTCGGCACATCGGCGACGGCGCAATCCTTGTTGTTGAATTCGAAGTCGTTGCCGGGGCCCGGCGGAACCTCCGCGCAATTTTCAAATTTCTGTTCGCCGTATCCCGGAGGAATCGGAAATGAAATGCCCATGGTCGCGAAGCCGCCAGCGGGGATGCCTGCAGGATTGGTGCAACTGTAGGAACCGCCAGCCGGCGCACAGGCCCAACCGGGGCTGAGCGGTGTCGCGGGTCCGGCGCCGGGGTCCGGAATGTCGTTTATGACAAGTGGTCCGGGGAAGTTGGCGTTACCGACATTCTGGACCTGGACTTCGAAACTGCAGTCGCTGCCCTTGGGGCAGGATGCGGCGGTGCCCTGCTTCAACAGCGCCAGATCGTTCGGACAGTTCGCCGAGCCTGCATCGCAAACGAGTGCAAGGGCGCAGGCTTCGTGGTCTTCCTCCGCACCGTCGCCGTCATTATCCCACTTGATCTTCGCGCAGTTGAGCTCCCAACTCGGGACGGGCGTCGCCGCCGGAATCTCGAACCCGATCAGCAGGCCGAGAATGTCGCCTGGTGCGAGCCCGCCGGGCACCGGAGGATGCGTGCAGGTGAAAGGCCCCGCGGCCGGAGCCGCAGGCGCGCATGCCCAGCCCGCGCCCAACCAGCCAGCCAACGTCGCCGGATGCGCGGTAAGTTCATCGGTGAACTCGATCGGACCTTCCAGCGGTTTGGTGCCGATATTGGTGATCTTGACCGCATACACACAGCTCCAGGGCGTGCCCGGCCCAGCCCTGCCGCAGGTTGGATTGGCTTCCTTCTCGATGTTGACCATGGGGCGTGCATCGGGATGATCCGGCGGCAGGGTGGAAATTTCGGCGCAGGCGAATTCATTGTGCGGATTGGGATCACCTGGCAAACCCTTCCAGTCGAAATAGACGCAGTTCTGGACGTGGGTAAAGCCCGGTGCGACGGGCGGACCCTGAACAAGGAGGATGAACTCGCGGAACTCGCCCGGAGCAAGTGTAACCGGTCCGGCAAGCGTACAGTCGTGGCTATCGGCACCTGCCGCGGCGCATGTCCAGTCGGGTTGCGGCGACCAGTCGACGAGCGTTGCGCCGGCGGTCGTGGTGAAGTCATGAACATTCAACGGGCCGGTGTAATTCGCCGCACCGACATTCGTGATGCGGACGACGAACTCACATAATCCGGCGGGGTCACAGGCGCCGAACAATCCGAATTTTTCGACCAGAAGATCGGGAACGCACAAGGGATCCCCCGGCGTACAGATCGGGACATAGTCGCATGACCGGTTGTTATAGGGCCGCTGATCGACGCCTGCGCCGGGTACCAGAAGGTCCACACAATTGTTATAGACAGGACGCGTCCACCAGCCGGGTACCTTGAGCGTGAGTTCGATGGTTATGGCTTCTCCGGGCTTGAGCGTGGCACTGGGAAGCGTGCATTCGAAAATACCGATGCCGGGAAACGGCTCCTTGCATACCCATCCCGGGGGCGGGCTGCCGACAAGAACGGCGCTGTCATGGGCCGTGTCGTAAATAACCAGCGGGCCGGTATAGACCTTCGAACCTACATTCTTGATCTCGAACTCGAAGGCGCAGTTGTTGTCGGCCGTGCAGCGGACCGGCTGGGCGCGTTTGATGATGCGCAAATCCAGAATCGCGGCGCGTTTGCGGCCCGGGCACTTGCGGGCAATTTCGACATCGCCGACGTGTCCGCTCGCCTGGGGATCTTCGAATTGGCCGTCATAGTCGACGAAGTAACTTGCCCAGGGTGGTTCATTCTGAGGCCGGACACGGTTCAAGGCATTGCCCTGCAGACCATGCACGATCGCCGGGCCGCCTTGTGCCAGACGCGCGGCATGCACCGGGTTTTCGCGCAGCGCGTCCCCGGTCGACCACAAGGTGCCTTCACATGCACCGAACCGATAGGTGCCGTCCTGGTTCTGCCGGTAGCCGTAACCGATGGCGATGCCACCGGCGGTATTGCGATGATTGCCCGGGAAACCGACAGCGTAATCTTCGGGTTCGGCAACCCAGCGGCTCGGCGTTGCCGTGTCGTCAGGTGACTCAAGCCGGTAACGCAGGACGCGTGTTTTGCGGGGCGTGTGATATTGCGAATAGTCGTAGCGTGAGACGATGCCGCCGCGCTGGGCCAGCAGCATGCGACCGTTCGACTGGAACGCGATATCGGAAACGGGGTATGGGCTGGGGTCGGAAGGAACATCGAGCTCCCAGCGCGGATCGGACCCGAAGCCGCCATCGGCGGTGAGGCCGATCGACCAGATCTGCGGACCTTCCTCGACAGCGTAATAGAGCCGGCCGCCGTGCACGGCCAGACCCCAGACACGGCGGCCTGGCGGCGTCAGTCCCCAACTGTTTGAGTCCTCCGCGTCAAAGGCAGGATTGGTGATATCAGCAAGCTGCCCGTCGTCCGGCAGGGCTTCCAGCCCATTCGCCGGACGGCCCTGAAGTCCGTGGTCATAAGTGCCGAGATCCGCACCACCTTCTCCGAGGCGATGGATCATCCCGGTGTCGAGATCGGACACGAAGAACTGCTTGTGTTTTGCGTCGTGGGCGATGTTGCCGAGGCCCGGGCCCGAATTGGGCACGCCCGCCGACAGGACGTCCGCGAATTTGGTGACCTCGCCCGTTTCACCGTCGATCTTCCAGACTGTGCCGGGCCCGCCGCCCTGCGCCGTGCCGAACTGGCCCTCCATCCATTGCGCGCCGGGTTGGCCGAGTTTTAGACGTTCTGGCCGCCCGTCTCCGTCCGCGTCCGGAACAACGATCTGCAATCCAAGAACGGAGCTGCTGGCAGCGTAGATGTTCGGCGGGTCGGCCCGGTCGAGCGCCAATCCGAAGACCTGGCCAATATCGCGTGCAAAAACCTGATACTTGACCGGTGCGTTAATCACCTGTCCGTCAGGCGGGCCGCCCGGATTGCGCACGTCGAACACCTTGATCGAAGCGCCGTTCGGATCGATGAGTGTCTCGTCGAGAGCATTGACACCGGCGGGAAGCGGTGTGCCCGCGGGCGGCGCGACGGTCCCCGATGCGCCCGAGACCACAAGGTCGCCAAGACCGACAACACCAGGCTTGCTCTGCTGCGCTAACGCTATGGTTGTAGCAAGCGCAACTGAGAAGATCGAAAATACCAGGATGAGAAGGATACGGTGTATGTGATGCCGGATTGGCAGTAGAGGCCAATTGCGGTTCGAACTTCGCACAAATCCGAGATGTTCACGACTGCCGTCGGCACGCACGTCTTGCAACTCCCCCAGGACAGAACGTCCAAATCGACAATAGACAGTTGCCGGATCATACTCAATAACGCAATTGTGACTTTCCGTGACTCACTTGAAAGTTGTGCGATGCGCATGGATTTGGGCGCAGCGCATGCCTGTGGGCTTGTTGATAGGCTCCCGCCAAGCCGCTACAACAAATGAGAAAAATGCGTTGAGTACAGGTCGCATCATGTTCTGCCGGCGTCACGTCATTGGCGGCATCCTCTCGACTTCCGCAATTGGCTTGCTCTCGCTCACAGGAGCCGCTGCCGGGCGGGCAGCAGCGCATCCGCCTCTTGTCGCCGCGGCGGCAAGCCTGCGTTCGGCACTGCCGGAAGTCGCAGCGGCGTTCGCCGCCGAATCCGGGTTCAGTCCCCGATTCAGCTTTGGATCATCAGGCAATCTCGCGCGACAGATTCGACAGGGTGCGCCGTTCGAGCTGTTTCTCTCCGCCGATGAGATCTTGATCGACACGCTGGCACAAGCTCGTTTGACGAAAGATCGCGGCGTTCTGTATGCGTTGGGACGGTTGGCTCTCTTCGTGCCACGAGGCTCGCCGATTTCGCCGGATCGGGGCCTTGCGGGTGTCAGCGCTGCGCTCGAACAAGGCGAGCTTCGCCGGTTTGCCATTCCCAATCCGGAACACGCGCCTTACGGCCGCGCCGCGCGCGAAGCGTTACAGCATGCCAAAATCTGGGACGCGATCGGGTCGCGGCTGGTGCTCGGTGAAAATGTGTCGCAGACAGCGCAGTTCGCGGCCACCGGGTCCAGCGACGGTGCGCTCATTTCGCAGTCCCTGGCGGTGGCTCCGGAGTTCGCGGGCCAGGGCGTATATGAGGTCATCGCGGAGAAATGGCACAGCCCTATTCGGCATCGCATGGCGCTGTTGCCTGCGGCAGGCGATCACGCAAAACGTTTTTTCTCATTTCTTGGCAGCGCAAAGGCGCGTGAGGTGTTTGCCCGCTATGGCTTTTCCGACCCTGGTGAGGAGTAGCCAATCGTGGATTGGACCGCCTTTCTTTTGTCAGTGAAGCTTGCCGGATGGACTGTGGTTCTCCTGCTGCCGATCAGCATGTTCATTGCCCGTCACCTTGCCTGGAGGCGTTATCCGGGACGCGTCTTCGTGGAGGCTGCGATGGCGCTGCCTCTTGTCCTGCCGCCGACCGTGCTCGGTTACTATCTCCTCGTCAGCATGGGACGTGCCTCTCCCATAGGGCGAGTCTACGAGAGCGTTTTCGGTGCGCCGCTGGTCTTCACATTCGAAGGAATTCTGATTGCCTCCCTCATTTTCAACCTGCCGTTTGCGGTGCAGCCGATGCAGCGTGCATTCGAGGCGATTTCAACGGAGGTTCGGGATGCGGCAGCATGCTGTGGTATGGGGCGGTGGCGTATTCTCTGGCGGATCGACCTTCCTCTTGCATGGCCCGGGATCATGACTGCGTTGGTACTTGTGTTCGCTCATACCATCGGTGAATTCGGTGTCGTATTGATGGTAGGGGGAAGCATTCCAGGCGAAACCCGGACGGCGGCGATCGAAATTTACGACCGGGTTCAGGCGTTCGACAACGCCGCCGCAGGCGCCATGTCGGCTCTCCTGCTTGTGATCTCACTTGCGGCAATCGCAATCGCCAACGTCGTCACGACGAAAGCCGATGTCGGACACAACTGACGAAACCCATGGCCTCGACGTCCGGCTCAGGCAGCGTGCGCCGATTCCTCTGGACGCCAGGATCAGTTGTGCGCCTGGCGAGGTGCTCGCCCTGGTCGGACCTTCCGGCAGCGGCAAGACAACCATCCTGCGTGCTATCGCCGGTCTGGACCGGATCGCCGAGGGACGGATCTCGAGCAACGGAGAACTCTGGTACGATTCCGAGACGGGCGTTGACGTTCCCACACGCCAGAGGCGGGTCGGCCTCGTCTTTCAAAGCTACGCGCTCTTTCCCCATCTGTCGGCGCGAGTAAACGTCATGGAAGGGATCGATGGGGGTTCCGCTCGGTCCCGCGCGCGCCGCGCCGATGAGCTTCTCGAGCTGGTCAGGCTCGGCGGCCTTCAGTCCCGACGTCCGGCACAACTTTCCGGCGGCCAGCAGCAACGGGTCGCCCTTGCCCGGGCGCTTGCAAGAGACCCGGATGTTCTTCTGCTTGATGAACCTTTCTCTGCAGTAGACCGGGTTACGCGGCAGCGGCTTCATCGTGAGCTCGGGCAGTTGCGCAGTCAGCTGCAGATGCCGATCGTTCTGGTCACGCATGACCTGGAAGAAGCCGTGCTGCTCAGCGATCGGATGAGTATTCTCCATCACGGGCAAACGTTGCAGGATGGGCCGACATTCGAGATTCTGACACGCCCGGCAGACAGAAATGTCGCGCGTCTGATAGACCAGAAAAACATCTTCCCGGCGAAGATTGTCGAACAGGACAGGCGCCGGAGGATGACCCGGCTGTTATGGGGAGGCAACAGCATCGAGGTGAGATTCCGCGAAGAGTTCGCCGCGGGCGAAGCTGTCGATTGGGTGATCCCGACCGGTAGCGTTATTCTGCATCGCCGGGTTCGCCCGTCACGAGGCGTGCGTGAGAATCCGGTGCGCGGCGTGATCGAAAGTACGGTTCGACTTGGCGAGAGCGTGCTGGTTGCGATTGCCGTAGAGGGCTATGACGCACATCCGTTGTTCATGTCGATCTCTTCGCACGCTGCGATGCGCAATTCGCTCGCGCCGGGCGAGCAAATCGGCGTTTCCTTGCGGTCTGACGATATTCATCTGATGAAGTCGGTTCCGGCGACTGAGGAAGATGGGGACCGTGAGGTTTAGCCCGATCGCGGTCTTGGCCGTGAAAGCTTGGTGCCTTGGCTGCATGACGGTGGCGACGGCTCCGGTGCATGCGGCTTGTAAAACGACATCGCACAAGCTCGTTCGCGTCAGCGGCGTCGCGGATGCACAGACGCTTCACCTCGAAGATGGAAGTGAAGTCCGCCTGGTCGGCGTTCTTCCTCCGCAAACGCCACGCTGGTGGAAGAAACCGGCCCCCTGGCCGCCGGCGGACGCAGCACGCCGTGCACTTGCAGCGCTCACGAAGTCGCACCCGCTCGAGTTGCGTTTCGCCGAAGGTGAAGAACGGCGGGACCGTCATAACCGAATTCTCGCGCATGTCTTTGTGATGCGCGGGGAGGAGCGTATCTGGGTGCAGGCACACCTTGTCTCTGCCGGGCTGGCGCGCGTTGTTTCGTTTTCCCGGCATCGCGCCTGCGCGCGCGATTTGCAGCGTGTCGAAGAGAGGGCCCGTGCGAACTCGGTCGGGCTTTGGAGCAAGGAGCAGTTCACGGCGATTTCGGCTGCCGACACGGATGCGCTATCGAAACGGCGTTTTAGCTTTCAACTGGTTGAAGGCACCGTGCGGTCGGTTGCAACGACCCCGAAATGGACGTTCCTGAATTTTGACGATGACTGGCGCCGCGATTTCACGATTGCGATTGCCGCCAAGAACCGCCGCATGTTCCGGGGGTCGGATGTCAATCTCGAAGCGTTGGAAGGAAAGGCCATCCGCGCGCGCGGGTGGCTTGAAAACTGGAACGGTCCGGCCATCAAGGTCACGCACCCGGAACAAATCGAACTGCTTGAAAGTGAGAACAAGTGAAATCCCGGGCATCTTGAGATGCGGCCCGGGGTTGTCGGTCGGCGACGAGACGCCTTGGGCAGATCAGCAGTCCAGGAGGACTTCGTCGTTCGGCCCTGTCATGACGGTGGTGCGGATGCGATCGACCTGGCGCAGACACGCCTTGACCTTTATCCGCAACACGTCGAAGTCGACGGGCTTGGTCAGATAGTTGTCAGCGCCGAGTTTCAGACCCGCAACCACATGTTGCTTGTCGGCCAGCGCGGACAGGAAGATGAACGGCATTTCCGCGGAGATGCCGTGATCGCCCCTGACCTCCTTGAGAAGTTCGTAGCCGTTCTTGCGCGGCATCGTGATATCGCACACGACGAGGTCCGGGCGATGCTGAAGAATCTGCTTCAGGCCCTCATGACCGTCACCGGCTTCAAGCACGCGGTATCCTTCGTCCTCAAGCTCCTCGACAATGTCCTCCCTCAGGAGAGCTTCATCGTCGACTACTAGAATGGTGGCGGCCATACGATCCTCCTATTGCGCGAATTGCGCGTCAGTCATGCCGCTTGGGTTTCGCCATTTTTTGTTGCGCCAGGTCCATCGACCGGCAGTCGAACTGTGAAATGGCTGCCTTCGCCTTTCCTGCTTTCGACTTCAACGGTCCCACCATGTAACTCCACTAAGGTTTTTACGAGGTTAAGACCAATGCCCGTCCCGGCGATTCCAGCTGACGTCCGTGCCCGGAAAAAGCGCTGAAACATCTTTGGGATTTCATCTTCGTCGATGCCAACACCTTGATCTTCAACACAGATAATGATCTCACGCTGCTCTGCAGACGCGGTGACCCGAATGTCGGGAGAGCCGGGCGAATATTTCACTGCATTGGAGAGCAAGTTGGTAAACACTTGCTCAAGCGCGAGTGGATCGGCCTTGACGGTCGGTGGGAGATCCCGGGTTTCGCACGAAATCTGATGTGTTTCGGCGATCTCCTGCTGCCGCGAACATATTTCGCGGATGAGGGTGGAAATATCGCAGTTGTCTATCTGTATGGTCGGGCGGCCGGCGTCGAGACGTGCGGCGATCAATGTGCTTTCCATGAGGCGGGTCATTCGTCCAACCGCATTTCTGATCTTCTCCACACGCTTGGTAACGTCTGCCGGTTCAGCCTTGTCGGCATGGCGATGGAGTCTTTGTGCGGCACTGTCGATAATGGCGAGTGGGGTTCGGAACTCATGACTTGCCATGGACACGAACTGGCGCTGGAGCTCGTTCAGCTCTTTCTCTTTCTCGAGGGCCTGGTGGAGTTCCTCCGCCCTTGCCTTCAGTTCGGCGGTTGCCTCGTTCACGAGTTCCTGCAGATGGTCGCGGTGGCGGATGAGTTCTTGTTCCGCCTCGACCTCGGATGTCAGATCCGCGCCGGTCCCGCGATACCCTCTGAACATGCCGGACTCGTCGAACACGGGGCGTCCGCTGACGGACCAGTGCCGGCGACCATTCTGCGTTTTGATGCTGTAGCGGAAATCCCGGAACGGGCGCCGGGCTTCGAGGTCGGCGATGTGCCGGCTCCAGTCGGCATCGCCCTGGTGTCCGATCTCGTTTCGTGTCTTGCCCAGCAGATCCTTTGTCGGAACGCCGGTGATTTCGAAGAATCGTTCCGAAAAGTATGTAAAGCGCAGTTCATCGTCGCATTCCCAAATCCAGTCCGATGAAATCTCTGCGATATCCTTGAATCGCAGTTCGGAGTCGCGCAAGGCAAGTTCGGCGCGCTTGCGGTCGCTGATATCAATCAGGATGCCACGCAACTCCGTGACTTCACCGTTTTCAACGAATACAGAAACGACGTCGCGCACCCAGAGGCTTGAGCCGTCAGCCTTGAGAATGCGGTACTCGAAATCGTGATCCTCGCAGCGTTTTGTCGCATCAGCGCATATCTGTACGGCCTTCTCCCGATCTTCAGGGTGAATGCTGTTGGTCCAGAAGTTCGGTTGATACCAGTCTTCGACCGGATAACCGAATACCTCCTCGGCCTGAGGTCCGACGTAGTTGAAGCGCATCTGTTTCGGGTCGAAACGCCAGGGAACGACATTGAGTGTTTCAATGAGTGCCTTGAACCGTTGTTCGCTATCCTTCAGGGCGCGCTCAGCTCTTTTACGTTCGGTGATATCGTGTATGGCGAAAAAGAGGAGCATTTCGCCGCGAACTTCTACGTAGCCACAATAAATAAGAACATTCAGAATGCGGCCGTCCTTGGTCTTCTGGGTTGTTTCAAACTCCCGTACCGAACCGTCCGATGTCTGCAGAAGATGGCGAAGTCGTGCCCGGTCGTCGGGGTCCACCCAGATGCCGAGATTGAGTGCGGTGCTCTCCTGTGCCTCCTCCCGGCTATAGCCGAACATTTCCATCCAGGCATCATTCACGTCGAAATATGATCCGTCGCTCGGAGTCGAGATGGCCAGAGCCACTGGGCTGAGCTGGAATGCTTTCTGGAACAGCTCCTGACTTTCTACCAACGCCTTTTCGGCCCGCTTCCGTTCGGTGATGTCGGTCGCGGATGCGAGCAGACGGGTTGTGCCGTCAAGCTCCAGCCGCTCTCCCGAAACCAGCACATCGAGAATGTCGCCGTTTTTGGCATGGAATCTCGTTTCGAAGCTCCGAACCGAACCCACCGCGCTGACCTGTTCCAGAAATCGTTCGCGAGCTTTGGGATCAATCCAGATTCCGAGTTTAACGGCGGAACTGGCCATGGCCTCTTTGTGGCTGTAACCGAGCAGGGTGGCCCAGGTTTCATTGACATCTAGATAGGAGCCGTCGGCCATGTCGGTTATCGCCATTGCTGCCGGACTGGATCTGAACGCTTTCGAAGACATCTCGCGGCTTTGTTGAAGCGCTTTTTGCGCCTTGTGCCGATCGCTAATGTCTTCGTGTGTGGAAACCCAGCCGCCGCCGGGCAGCGGACGCTTGGAGACCGAGATCACACGTCCATCGCTCAGATGATGCAATGTTCGCTCGGTCGACTTGGTCTGTGCCCAGTCTCGGCGTTCCTTGATATAGGCTTCGGGACTGCCGCCTGCATAGAGCCCGTTGTTGATGCGATGCCGAACGATTTCGCTCAACGTCGTTCCCGGCTTGATCAGATCTGCAGTCAATCCATACAGAGATGAATAACGTTCATTGCAGACGATGAGGCGTTCTTCCGCGTCAAACATGCAGAGGCCCTGAGACATGTTCTCAAGGGCTGCGTTGAACCGCTCATTCTGCTCGATCAACCGCCTGTCCCATCGCTTGAGTTCTGCGGCGACCCGCTTCATGAGCTGCCTTTCGGCCTGATCGCGTTCCGCTACACGCCCCATCTGCGTGCACACATGGGACAGCACTTCTTCAAGCATCGGATTGGGGGCGATGGGCGTGGATGCGTAAAATTCCAGGACGGCGACAACCTTGTTTCCCGCGCTCACTGGAAACGCGCACCCGCCGACGATGTCCAATTGTCGGGCGGCTTCCGCCCGCGGGTCGTTCGGTTCGGATGTCACGTCGCGCAGCCAAACAGGCTCTCCGCGTTCGAACACACGCTGCGGCAGGCCGGCGCCTGGATTGCGAAGTGCGCGCTCGGTTGCACTCTTGAAGGAATCAAAACGCGGACCGTCGGAAAAATACCAGGCCCCGTCCGGATCGGATTTGTCCGTATTATCGTCGGCCGGAAAGTAAACATGTCCAATTTCCCAGCCGGTGAAGCGGCAAATGCGCTTGAGGCAGTTCGCATAGGCTACATCCGCCTCTTTCGACTCGTTTGCATCCGTGGCGATTGCCTTCATGAGGTTCATCGCCGCCGCCTGCGACGCGAGCAGTTCGGTCTGTGCAACAAGCTCACTGATATCGGTGTGAAGACCGATTACGTACCCATCCGGCGTGACGGTGCGAGAAACCTGAATTGTGCGGCCATCAGCGAGGCGTCGTTTTTCTTCGGTATCGCGGGAGAGAAACGCCTCCACATACTCCTGAGCTTCCTCATCAGAGAGATCAGGCCGTCTGCGGCGTGCAATTTCCTTCAGGTCGAATACGTCGCCGGCATGTACGGCGGAGTCCAGGTACATCTCCCGCTGCGCCTTGTTCGCAAGATGCATATAGCCGTCCGGGTCGAAAATACAAATCGAGCTGTCAAGGCAGTCAAAAGCCGCCTCCAGGGTTTTGAGTTTTCTCTGCGCCTTCTCGGCCTCCGCAGTTGCGCGAGCATGCTCGGAGGATATGTCGGTGAAAATCGCGGCGTATCCCACTATCTCCGCCGCCGTGTTGTAGATGGGGTTGATCGTCGACTGGACCCAGTATGGTGAGCCGTCCTTCGCAAGATTCCCTATCGTGCCGGTCCAGCTCTTGCCGGAACTTATGCTGGACCACATATCCTCGAAGAACGCCGGCCCATGAGCGTCGGATTTCACAATGCCGTGAGTTTGCCCCACCAGCTCTTCGCGGGTGTACCGGCTGACGTCACAGAATCTGTCGTTGACATGAACGATCTTGCCTGCACGATCCGTGACGGAAATCAGCAGGTGGCTCTCAATCATCAACTGCAGCGAGGAGAGCGTGTTCGAATGTTGAGAGATATGGCCGATCGCGTCACGCAGATCGTCCTTATCCGACGTAGGTAAAATCGACTTCTGTTCTGCCGAATGCATCCGGAGGGCCGCCCGCCAGGTATCAGGTCGCCGGACCGTTCTGGGATCCGGGGTCAAGCCCGGATTGCAAGGAGTCGGTGCGGCGAAATACTCGTGGTTCGAAGCTAGTTGGAAGTGATGAACATCTGGTTGACTACAGTCAATCGCTGGAACCGCGTAACCAGTTGTAGGCAGGTCGTTTCAAAATACATTCAAGAGAAATAGGCGTCAGTTTTCTGTGTACGACAAGACCACTGAACTTGATCGGCTCGTCGAACATCATGATGTGGAAAACGAAAACCCCGATGCGCGGGGCGCATCGGGGTTGAATACTGAAGGAAGATTGGTTGAAGTTGCAGTGCTAGGCCGCAGCCTGGGCAGCTTCACTCTCCTGCGCGGCCTGAATGGCGCGGGCGCTCTTGGACAGATATTCGTCAATTTTCGCGACCGCACCTTCCTCATCAAGTTTTTGCACGGCGGCAATTTCGCGCGCCATTCTGTCGAGCGCGGCTTCGTAGAGTTGACGCTCTGAATAGGATTGCTCGGGCTGGGACTCCGACCGATAGAGGTCGCGGACGACCTCGGCAATCGAAACGAGGCTGCCGGAGTTGATTTTTGCCTCATACTCCTGCGCGCGTCTGCTCCACATTGTGCGCTTCACTCGCGCCTTTCCCTTGAGTGTCGTCAATGCCTTTTTGACAACCGATTCTTCGGACAGCTTGCGCATTCCGACCTGTTCTGACTTCTCGGTCGGTACGCGAAGGGTCATCTTGTCCTTTTCAAAATTGATGACGAAAAGCTCAAGCTTTGCGCCTGCGATTTCCTCTTCATCAATTGAAATGATCCGTCCGACGCCGTGAGCCGGATAAACGATCTGCTCGTTTGTACGAAAACCTTTTCTCTGCTGTGGTTTTTTCTTGGCAGCCATACGCTCTCTTTCTCACTCTCAAGTCATTGCATGACGACGACGCGTGTGCGTCGCCGGCGCAGCCTCATGGCACCCGCTTTGGCAGGCAACGAAAAGACGGCAGAAAATTCCGCTAAACCTGCGCCGTCCTCCCCACGAAACCGGAAGGTGATTGACAGAACTTGCGATGTTCCGTACCTCCCGCTTCGAATAACGCAGCAGCATCCAGTGGTCTCACCGCAGGCCGTATTCTCGGTCCATTCTCGCCGACTCTCGATGCGGGTCGAAAAAAAACCCGCCCTGATCCGGGCGGCTTATTGGGCTCCCACGGCGTACTGCGCCATTTCGAACATCAATGTAACACAATTTTAGCAAAATCGAAAGTGGATCACGGTGTTGGCGCCACAATTTGTTGTGGCCGGGTACGCAATTGGCTGCCTATGGTTAATGCAGCACATAAAGAAACAAGGGATTATCCCACAATTTGCCCCATATTTTGCATAGTTTGCAAATTGTGGACAGGGAGCGTTTCAGTCGCCCTCCCCGGGATTGGGTGAGAAATATTTCTCGAATTTGCCTTTCTCCTCGGCAAAATCGTCGGCGTTGCTAGGCGAGTCTTTCTTCGCTGTTATGTTCGGCCACTTCTCCGAATATTCGCGGTTGACCTCGAGCCATTTTTCAAGATCCGGTTCGGTATCGGGCTGGATTGCCTCGACCGGGCACTCAGGCTCGCACACGCCGCAGTCGATGCATTCGTCAGGATGAATCACAAGCATGTTTTCGCCCTCGTAGAAGCAGTCGACAGGGCAAACCTCCACACAGTCGGTATATTTGCACTTAATGCAATTCTCGTTGACGATATACGTCATTCACGGCATCTCCGCCTTCGTTCGATATTCTCCGGCTTCACGGTAGATATGTGGCCAGCGTGTTGGCATTCAACATGTCGTAATGGCGCACTTCGAAGCCGCGCGACTTACTAGACCAAACGGTGACCGTGCTCAAGCGGGCACTTCTCACGGCGTGTCGGATCCGCGTGTCGGGTTTGCGTGTTCCGCGATCCATGCGTCGAGGCGGCGCCTGTCGCGCTTCGTCGGACGTCCGGCTCCTTTTTCCCGCACGGCGGGTTGACCGGGCGGCAGTGTTTCTCTCTTGCCCGTTTGCCGGGCAGGGCTGAGATCATCGTAGAGTGCGTCGGCTTCGGTTGCCGGTCCGCGACGTACACCGCAATCCAGAACCTTCAATACGCGAACGCGTCCGTGGATCATGAGCGTTATGACGTCTCCGGGCCGGACCGTCTGGCTCGGTCTCGACACCCGGACACGGTTGATCCGCGCCTTGCCTGAAGAGATCAGGCGGGCTGCAAACGTGCGCGTCTTGACGACACGCGTGAACCACAGCCATTTGTCGAGGCGCTGACCACGCGGCACGCTTTCCTCAGACACGGTCTTTCGCACGGGCTTGAAGGTCTCGCTTGAGGTCTTTCAGTGCGGCAAAAGGAGAATCCGGATCGACCTCCCGGCGCGGCTTCGGTTTTGCCGCGGGCTTGCGCGCTTTGAACGACCCGGGGCGGTTTTTGTGTTTTTGCGGTCCCTTCCGGCCGGGCGCGAGGCTCCGCTTGGCACCACGCGGCACATTCGGGTGCCGCTTCTTGCGCGGACGCCAAATCTCGTCGAGAGTCCGGGCATCCTGCTCGGTTGTCTGTGTTTCGACAGTATTTTCACCCGGTCCAACGGCTTGCGCTTCAGACGTGTCCGGCGTGCCCTTCGCGGGTTTCACAGGCTTGCGCTCAAGCCTGAAGCCTAGCTCCTTGAGAACCTCTGCAAACTCTTCTCCGGAACATCCGACGATAGACATCATGTTGGGTGTAACGCGGAACCCGCCATCGCCAGTGGCGCCAGCAGGTGCGACGGCGGGCTTTACCTTTTCAGGTGCAGGCGCTGCGGCTGATGTCTCAGACTTCTCTTTCGCTTTGGCCGGTTGCTGTGGCGTTTCCGCGCTCTGGGCCTCAACCGTTTCCGGTGCTTTCGCCTGACTTTTGGTCTGCTCGCGCCAGGAAATCAGAGGACGGATCATATCGGCCAGTCGTTCGAGCATGTCTATGCGAACCACACGCCGGCCGCAGCGGTGAAATCCTGCCGTCCGGTAAAACGCTTCCGGCAGTTTCGGGTCAGAAGCTGCAGAAGTCAGTCCCTCGCGCGGAGGTTCAGGCAGGGACGCAACTTCGATATTGTGAGCGGCACCGTCGCTCAAACCCCACAACAGAAGTGCCAGGTCTGAAGCGGCAGGCTTCAGGAGCGCGGGCAGAAAGATGTTGAAGGCGCCGAAGCGCACGCCATACCGCCGCAATTGTCCGCGTGCGTCCTGATCAAGCATTCGGATGTCGTCTGCGACCTCCTCCCGCTTGAGCACGCCGAAGCTTTCCACCAGTCGAAACGCCACGCCGCGCGCTAGGCCGGATACATCTTCCGCTTTGTTGAGTTGAACGAGCGGTTCAAGACGTTCGGAAATCAACGCGCTCAGCCATTGCGACAGTTTCGCTTCGATGCGTGTGCGGTCGGTTGCGCTCAGATGTTCATCTGCGAGAAGCGAAATGGATGGGTTCAGTTTGGAGTCGCCGGCTTCGAGCCGGGCGACCGCTGCGCCCTCCCACGTGATTTCACCCGTGCGGGTCAGCTCCAGCGCATCCGGTTCGGCGCTGGACAAACGCGCGGCACGTTCGGATAGCTCTTCAGCAAGCACTTTTGCGGCAGCGTGGCGCGCCGCCTTTCCGTGAACATCTCCCGATGTGGTGTCCGGCGTGAAACGAAACCCGTTCAGCTTGCCGACAAAGTGGCGCTCGACATGAACAGATCCGTCAGCCTCGATTTCCGCATTCAGCACGTCTTGGTCGCGCAATCTTTTCATCAGGACGCTGGTGCGCCGGTCGACGAACCTCTGTGTGAGGCGTTCATGCAGTGCGTCGGAAAGTTTGTCCTCTATGGCCCGGGTGCGCTCCTGCCAGTGCTGCGGATCGGCGAGCCAGTCCGATCTGTGGGAGACGAATGTCCAGGTCCGAATATGAGAAATGCGGTTGGCCAGGGCGTCAATATCGCCGCTCGTATTGTCCGCATGGCCGATCTGTTCCGACATCCAGTCCTCGGAGATCAGTCCGGTATCGCTCATCAGATGACCGTAAATGCGGGTCAGGAGTTCGGCGTGGTCGACCACTGAAATCTTGCGATAGTCAGGAATCTGGCAAACCTCCCAAAGCCGCTTGATGGCCGCCGGCGCGATGGCCTTGGATCGTACGGTTTCATCCTTTGACAGATTTTCCAGCGCGATAAGGTCATCCACCATGCGCCCGCGTATGAGGCGAGCATGATCCGGCTCTGCCCGAAGGCTCTCGGTCAGATGCGCCAAGGTGCTGAAGTCGAGCTCGTCATTCCGCCATTGCAGTTTCTTGACTGGCTCGAATGCGTGACTCTCCAGCGCCGAGACGCGAATCTGGTCAAATGGCTCGACCTTGCTCGTCACGCCGAACGTGCCGCTGTTGGTATGCCGGCCCGCGCGCCCGGCAACCTGGCCGATTTCCGCATTGGTCAGCTCCCGGTGTTCGCGGCCATCGAATTTGTGGAGCGAGGCAAACGCCACGTGATCGATATCCAGATTGAGTCCCATACCGATTGCATCGGTGGCGACGAGAAAATCAACCTCGCCGCTCTGGTAAAGCTCGACCTGCGCGTTGCGGGTCTTTGGGCTCAGGGCACCAAGAACGACCGCCGCCCCACCGCGCTGGCGCCGTACCAATTCGGCGATGGCATAGAGTTCATTGACAGCAAACGTCACCACCGCCGCGCGCCGCGGCACGCGCGATATTTTTTTCTGACCGGCATAGGACAATTCTGACAGACGTGGCCGTGAGATGATGTTGACGCCGGGCAGAAGGCCGGTGATTGCGTCCTTCATTGTCGCTGCGCCGAGCATCAGGGTTTCGGCGGTGCCGCGGGCGCGGAGCAGATGCCGGGTAAAGACGTGGCCACGCTCGGGATCTGCCGCCAGCTGAACCTCATCGACAGCAAGAAATTCGACATCGAGATCGCGCGGCATCGCCTCCACCGTGCAGATGTAGTAGCGCGGTGATTGAGGAACGATTTTCTCCTCGCCGGTGATAAGCGCGGCGGATCCGGCTCCGATGCGGGCAACGACTTTGTCGTAGACCTCGCGCGCGAGCAGCCGCAGGGGAAGGCCGATGATGCCGGTCTCGTGTCCGAGCATGCGCTCGATCGCGAGGTGCGTCTTGCCGGTGTTGGTCGGCCCGAGAACGGCGGTTACGCCGCGGCCGCGTTCGCCATTGGGGTACAATTCATCGCTCATGTTTTGGGGACCCTAGCCCGAGAGAGAGCATCTGATAGCGCAGAATTCCAGACAGAAATATGAGCTTCTATTAACAAATGGAACAATCATAGAACGAACCCGGTCCGAATCACTGACTCCGCCAGATTCAATCTTCGTTCACTACGATATCTTGTATTCGCTTCAGCATTTTGGCTGCCTTGCCTTTTCAGGAGTGTATTTCGCGGCCGGATTTTTCCACTGTTTATTAACAAGCTTTCCAGAATGAGCCAAAACACCGGTCAGGCGGCTGACCTTAATCTGGCGCGACTTATTAACAATTCGAATATGCCGGGAACGAAGCATGTCCGAATCAGGGGAACGTTAATTTTCACGTCTTGTTCCATACAACATGTTGATTTTAGGCCGCTTCCGTTAACATCCGTCCTCGGACGGACTGTCGCAAAAAGTCGGGAGAGCGCGCAAGGCGTTAACGTGTGCGCCGAATGCGCGCAGGCTGTCACTCAACGAACGACGGCAAATTTTTCGAAGCCGGGGATCTCAACATGAAAGGCGGTCGATGTCGCCGATGCGGTTCCGTATGGTGTCGGTATGATGACGTGATACGGAACGTACATGCCATTCTTGGGCACCTCGATGAGCCAAACCTCGATATCGTCAGTCGCAGCCATGAACTTGACGCCGGCGTTGTCAGGCTTGTAACCGGCGATCGGCTCATACTTGATCCGGCAGACGACGGCCGGGCCCCGGTAGCCCTTTTTCCGACGCTTCTTTTTGACCTGAATTGTCTTCTTGTGTGAGAGCACGAGATCAAATCGCTGTTTGCCGTCAAACACGGGAACACGACCCGGACAGACGGATCCGTCCTCGTTGAGATTGGTCGCCTTCGCAGTGAAAAAAATTGCGCTCAACGGGTCGAGTACGCCTTTGACATGCGCTGCCGTGACCGGGATCGTCTTGGAGCTGTTCGAGAATGGCGGGTTGGCCTTGACGTAAGACACGGAGTCATTCTCGAACATCATGGCCAACTCGCCGCGGCGTTTCTTGGTCTTGAAATTGAATGCGAACGTCGCTGGCTTCGGACCATTCTCTGTCACGGTACCTGCGGTCGTCGTTCCTCCCTTGATTTCAAAAAACCAACGGGTGATGAACTTCAATTCGCCTTTGCCGCGCAGCGAGTAACTTTCCTCGTTGACATTCGACCAGACTTCAAACTCGCCGAGCCTGACTCCGGAAAAACGGATGTCGTACACTGCAGCAAGACGCGAATGCTTGGGGGCCGCGGCGGCCTTGTCGGGCGAGGGCGGTACAAATGCGATGCCCGCGAGCGCAAGCAACCCGGACATGAGGAGAGATTTGCCTCTGCTTGTTGCCTCAGTCGTCTTCATTGAATCGCGTCGCATCTCGCAAGTCTTGCCGGGTAGTCGCAGGCCTGCCTTGGTTATTCCGGGAATTCGACATTTATGTGTTAGGACCCAACCCACAATGCACCAGTTCGACGACACGCACAAACGGAAGCTGGACACGAATCGTGTCGCTTGACGGCGGTTCGCGAGCCTCGTATATCATCGCGCCGTTCGCAATTGAGTTTTGAACATACAGGTTTCGAGGAGCAGAATCATGTCGCGGCGTTGTGAACTGACCGGCAAGGGCGTACTCGCCGGAAATAACGTGAGTCACGCGCACAACAAGACGCGGCGGCGCTTCCTGCCCAATCTTTGCAATGTCAGTCTTTTGAGCGAGGCTCTTGGCCGAAATATCAGGCTGAAAGTGAGCGCCAGTGCGTTGCGTACAGTCGAGCATCGCGGCGGTCTGGACGCGTTTTTGGCCAAGGCCAAGAATGGTGACCTTTCGCTGAAGGCGCGACGCATCAAACGGCAGATTGAAAAAGCGCAAGCCGCCGCCTCCTAAGTGGGCGACAGACCCGACACTCAACACGATCACAAACAGCACGCGCCGGCGGCGGCACGAAATGCTGCGTCAATTCTTGACGTTCTGACGGGCTGTCTTCCGAAGACAGGCGCGGTGCTGGAGATTGCAAGCGGCACCGGCCAGCACGCCGCTGCATTTGCCCAAGCCCTGCCGCACATCGCCTGGCAGCCAAGCGATCGCAGCGAAAATGCCCGCGCGAGCATACGCGCATGGCGTGAAGAAGCGGGCGCTGAAAACCTGGAAGCGCCCGTCAATCTGGACGTGATGGACCGGGAGTGGCCGAAAGGCATCAGCCGCCGGTTCGATGCAATCGTCGCCATCAACCTCATACATGTTGCGCCGTGGGCCGCCTTAAAAGGCCTCCTGAAGGGTTCCGGGCAACTGCTGGCGCCCGGCGGGTTCGTTTATCTCTATGGACCGTTCAAGCAGGGCGGCGAACATACGGCGCCGAGCAATGCCCGATTTGATCTCTCGCTTCGTGCGCAGGATCCCGAATGGGGGGTTCGTGATATCGATAACGTGGAAAAAGTCGGTGCAGAGTTCGGTCTGCAGTTGGAGCGGGTGATCGAGATGCCGGCCAACAATTTTTCGCTGATCCTGCGGCGCGGCTGATCACGCGACCGTTTTCCGCTTGCGGCCGCGGCGCGTTGTCCGTTTGGGTGTTGCCTTTGGTGCGGGTTCACCTGCGTCTTTGGGAAAAATGAGCTGTCGATGGGGGTAGGGGATGTCGATGCCGTTCGCCTTGAACGCATCCCAAAGGGCGAGAAAGGCCTGACCCCGCACATTTGTCAGGCCGTTCTTGGGATCGCGAATCCAGAACCGGAGAACAAAGTCGACAGAGGAATCTCCAAAGCCAACCACATGGCAGACGGGCGCGGGACGTTCGATCACCCGTTCGATTTGGGTTACCGCATCCGTTGCAAGCTTGCGAACCACGTGCGGATCGGCTTCGTAGCTCACGCCGAACTTGATCTCGAGGCGGACGTTCCGGGTGCTGTAGGACCAGTTGACAACCTGTTCGGAGACGAAACTCTCGTTGGGTATCAGATATTCGACGCCGTCCCGGGTGATGACGGACACGTAGCGGGACTTGAGAGAGTTGATCCAGCCGAATGTGTCCCCGAGCGAAATCACATCGCCCGGTTTGATGGAGCGGTCGGAGAGGATGATGATCCCGCTGATCAGGTTCGACGCCACTTTCTGCAGGCCAAAGCCGATGCCAAGACCGAGCGCACCGGAAAAGATGGTAAGAGCGGTGAGATCGATGCCGACCGCGGAGATGGTCGCCAGAACCGCGATGGTCAGCAGAGTGAATTTCACGAATTTTGCGATCAGGACCTGAAGCGCCGGCGCAATGTCCTCATTCTGACGCAACCGCCGCTCGACGAAGTTGCCGACGATGGTCGCAACCCACGCCAGCACGGTCAGCAGCAGCACAGCCTTGATGACGGCCAGCAACGACAGCCGGAAGGAGCCGATGGAAAAGGCGATTGCGTCGAGAGCCGCGAGTGTTTCGTCGAGCAGCCCGACGATGTGAAGCGCGGCGACAGCCCACGCCGCGTAGAAGAATGGGGTTGCCAGTGAACGGTTGCGGATAAAGCGCGAGATCAATGAGATAACGACCCCGACAATCACGATGGTGGCCGCAATGCCGATATAGTAGCTCCGGCTCGGCCATGTGACCTCACGCAAAACATAGGCG
This sequence comes from Hyphomicrobiaceae bacterium, assembly GCA_028066055.1. GTDB lineage: Bacteria > Pseudomonadota > Alphaproteobacteria > Rhizobiales > Methyloligellaceae > UBA2767. Next base: position 47,540 of record JALCBY010000013.1, on the reverse strand, counting down.
GCAAGCCACAATGACAGCGCAAAGAGGATCCAGGTCAGACGCCGGAGCGGAATGACCAAGACACGAAGAAGCTGTGGTTGGGATTCGATGCGGCGCACACGCTCTTCGAGAGCCGGCGTCAGTGCGTTTGAAACGACCCGCGCCGCCACATAGCACAACAGGACAACGCCGATCTGAACGAGTGTCCACGTCGAGGCAAGGCCCTTGATCAACGTAAGGGCGGTGCCCGTCAATTCGGTGATTGTCTCATCGAGCGAAAACTCGGGTGCTTCGACTGCCGGCTGATCAGTGGGTGTGTTTTGCCCGGAGGTAGCGGTCGGTGCGTCGCCAGCAGGCTGACCCTGGACAGGCTGAAGCTGCTTGAGCGGCAATTGTGCGAACGTCGTCACCGTCACGCCTCCTTGGCGGCGACGTTAACATGATTCACCGCTGTCACCCCCGTGCGCCGTGCGCTCTTTCAGGACAAGGCGAGCAAGACCATTCCGGCAAGGATCAGGCTCGCCCAGCCCATGCGTTTCGTGAAATCCCCCTCCTTGAGCAGGAGCGTTCCGATAACCACCGTAATCAGCACGCTCACCTCGCGCACTGGTGCGACGTAGACGACCGGCGTGAACACGAGCGCGACAAGCACGAGGATGTAGGCGAGGGGACCGATGACGGCGATCGTAATGACCGCCAGGCGGTGTTCGTGCCAGTGCTGTAATACAAGGCCCCGGCGCTTCAAGGCGTAAGGTGACAGAAAGACAAGACGCATCAGAATTGTGGTGTATTCCAGCACCAACGGCGGCACGAGCAGGGTGCGGACGGCATATGCGTCCCATACCGTGTAGCTGCCGATCAGAGTGCCGACGGCAAGACCGAAAAGCAGCGATCTCGTCACATGCTTTCCCCGGGAACTGAAGCCGCCAGTCAGGAACACGATGCCAACGACAATGGCGAGGCCGCCCACGGCGATTTGTGGCGTCATATGCTCGCCCAGCACGACGACTGCGAAGACAGTCGACAGGAAGGGACCAGTTGCCCGTGCCGTCGGGTAGACGAGCGACAGGTCGCCCTGGCGGTATCCCCGCTGGAGGAGAAGGAAATAGGCCATATGAATGAGCGCGCTGCCGATGCAGAAGGCGATCTCGAGCCAGCCGAGATTCGGCTTCTGAAGGATGATGGAGCCGATGGCGAATGGGAAAAAAACCGGCGCAGATATCAGGGAAAACAACCAGATGAGTTCCGGCCCGCCATTGATGCGTTTGACGAGCGTGTTCCACGTCGCGTGACAAACGGCGGCCGCGAGTACGAGGGTAAGTGAGAGCAGAGTCATGAAAATCCAACCTCAAAGACGAAACAGGACGCACGCGGAAACCGCGCCCGCCTATCCCCCCTAGCTTTCTCGTCTTTAAGGTGTCTGCCGCTATATGACTCAGACTGCGGCGTTCCGTGGCGCTCGGTCCAGACCTGCCGCGGCAGCGGAACCCTAGCCACACATAGTGCGGACCGGCACTTTAGCAGAACGGACTTTCAAATAAAGAGCCAGATCACTCCGCGATTGCGAATTGCATCAACAAAGTGCGTTGAATCCGGGTGTTGAAATTATTGTCTGAGATCAGCGTGAGGATATCGCGGCCCTTCCTGTCCTGATGGACAGCGATGCCCTCCATATTGTCGATCTCGCGCAGGGCATTGGCCGTAAGGAGCACTTCGCCGCCAAGGGTTGCGCCCACCCGCACGTCACCGGCCTTGATCCGGCGCAACCGCATTTTGACGCCCTCCAACATCCGAAACCGCCGCTCGAGGACGACCAGATCGCCATTCTTCAGGCTGGCGATATCAGTAATGGCAAAGCCGCCAAGACGCTTGAGCAGTATCCGGCCCGGCTTGCGGCCGCCGAGCAGCCAGCCGATATGATCTCCGTTGGCATCCAGATGTTCTTCGGTGAAGGCCGCTATCGCGCCCTTGGATGGGCCCGCCCGCACGACGGTCATGGCCTCAATTCCCTTGTTCCGTGACGCGGCCTTGAGTTCGCGGGGCAGCTTCACAAGGCGTTTTGCGGGGCTCAGCCCTGTGCCCGAAATGTTGTGCACGGCAATGCGGTGATTGCGTTCGAACGCGATATAGGCCTTGCCGCTCGTTTTCCCGGGTACAGCCATGGCAATGGCTTCGGAGTCGGAGTTGCGTTTGCTGGTGAACACCTGTCCTCGCAGGCCGCGGATGGGGCCGAGTTTTGCGTCCCGCAGGTTCGCCAGCTTGCCATTTTCGTAGGAGAGCCTGGCTGAAAGCATCATTCCCTGATCCGAAACGGCGAGCAATCGCGTACCGGTTTTGTCGATCGTCAGGCCCGAGAATCCGCCGAAGTCCTTGTTGGGAGATGTAAGTTGCAACGTGCCGCGCCATTCGAGCTTGCCGAACTGCGTATGCTCGGGCCGGCCGCTGTCGAATGGAAGCCCGCGAGCCGTCACATCTACCGCCTGAACGCGAGCCGACCGGGCTGCGGTCCCGCCGTGGCCGACGGCCAGGGTAGCGAGCGCAAGCAGATAAATGGTGAGCGAACGCAATGTCTTTTTGGTCAATGGAACCGCCTTGAACCGGGATCCACGGGGCGTACGCGTCCTTGCGGTGACGTTTCGTTGCCTTCCTCAAACAGCTCCGCAAGCTTGTCGGTCATGGCGCCGGCCAGTTCCTCCGCGTCGGTGATGGTGACCGCGCGCCGGTAGTACCGGGTCACGTCGTGGCCGATGCCGATCGCAATCAACTCCACGGGGGAGCGTGTTTCGATCTCCTCGATCACCTGGCGTAAATGGCGCTCCAGATAGCAGCCGGAATTGACCGACAGAGTCGAATCGTCGACCGGTGCGCCGTCGGAAATCATCATCAGGATACGGCGCTGCTCGGGGCGTCCGAGAAGCCTGTTGTGAGCCCATGCAAGCGCCTCGCCGTCGATATTTTCTTTCAGCAGTCCCTCCCGCATCATCAGGCCCAGACTGCGCCGTGCGCGCCGCCAGGGTGCATCCGCCGGCTTGTAGATAATGTGGCGCAGATCGTTGAGCCGACCGGGCGACGCGGGCTTGTTCTCCGCGAGCCACTTTTCCCGCGACTGACCGCCCTTCCAGGCGCGGGTAGTGAATCCGAGGATCTCGACCTTGACGCCGCACCGCTCGAGCGTGCGCGCGAGGATGTCCGCGCAACAGGCGGCGACCATGATCGGCCGGCCCCGCATGGAGCCGGAATTGTCGAGCAGGAGTGTCACGACCGTATCGCGAAAATTGGTATCCCGCTCCTGCTTGAAGGAAAGCGCATGCAGGGGATCGATGATAACCCTGGGCAACCTTGCGGCATCCAGCAAACCTTCGTCGAGATCGAAATCCCACCCGCGGTTCTGCTGCGCCAGCAGACGGCGCTGCAGGCGATTCGCCAGTCTGGCAACCGCTCCGTGCAGGCTTTGCAGATGCTTGTCGAGAAATGCCCGCAGCCGTTCCAGTTCTTCCGGCTCGCACAGATCATCGGCGGAGATCACTTCGTCAAAGGCCGTGGAAAACACCTCGTAGCCGAAGGCCATCGGGTCGTCGAGAACAGAGACGTTGGGCCGGCGCGGTGTCGATTCCTGCGACTGTCCTTCCCCTTCTGCTTCACCATCCAGCTGATCAAGCGCATCGAGATCGGTGAGATCCATATCCTCCGAGGCATCTCCCTCGCCGAGGCCTTGTTCCTCGCCCATCTGTTCGCCCTGTTCGGCGGCATCCTCATCGGTTCCGCCATCGGCAAGAGAGTCCTGCTCTTCGGCTTGCGCGTCGTCTTCGCCTTCCTCCTGATCGGACTGCTCAAACTCATCGCTCAAGTCAAGCGAGGTCAGAAGATCTCGCACGATCCGCCCGAATGCGGCCTGGTCGGCAATGTTGTCGTCCATCTGAGCGAGGGCGTCGGCGCCACGCTCTTCAATCCAGGGCCGCCACATGTCGACAATCGGCTGCGCTTTTTCAGGAGCAGGCTGTCCGGTCAACCGCTCCCGAACCATCAGGGCGACGGCTTCATCCAACGGTGCCTCCGATCGCTCGGAGATATCCTGATACGTGCTGCGTGCATACTGGCTTTCGAGCTTGGCGGCGAGGTTCTGTGCCATGCCGGACATGGCTCTGGCGCCAATTGCTTCCACGCGGGCGCGTTCAACCGCCTCGAACACGGTCTTCGCGGCACCGGATGGCGGTGCTATTCGGCTATGAATCTTGCTGTCGTGGCATGCTGCCTTCAGCGCCAGGGAATCCGCATGTCCCCTGATTGCCGCGATATCCCCTTTCGAAGGAGAGCGGGGCGGTTCGGGCACACGCGCGACACCCTCATGCAGGCCGGGTGTATCAGAGCCGAACACGACTTGCAGTTCATCGTCTCCGGCGACGGCCCTAGTCGCGGAGGCAAGCGCCCGCTTGAACGGTTCGACGGGGCCTTCCTTGCGTTTGGGTGACGTGGACATGGCAGCCGGGGCCCTGTTTTCGGATCAGCTCAGTGCGACATTCGCCGTCGAATCCGGCAGCTCCTCGCCGAAGCAGCGCTGATAGAATTCGGCGACAAGCCCCCGCTCGAGTTCATCGCATTTGTTGAGAAACGTCAGATTGAAGGCGAATCCGACATCGCCGAAAATCTCCGCATTCTCGGCCCACACGATCACGGTTCGCGGACTCATGACGGTCGACAAATCACCGTTGATGAAGGCGCTCCGCGTCAGGTCGGCGACGCGAACCATATTGTCGACAACCTTGCGGCCGTCATCGGTCTGATAGCTCTTTGCCTTGGCGAGCACAATGGCCGCTTCGTCGTCGTGAGGCAGATAGTTCAATGTGGCAACGATGTTCCAGCGGTCCATCTGGCCCTGGTTGATCTGTTGGGTGCCATGGTAGAGCCCGCTTGTGTCGCCAAGCCCGATGGTGTTGGTCGTCGAAAACAGCCTGAAACTCGGATGCGGGTGGATCACTTTTCCCTGATCGAGCAGCGTCAGCCGTCCGCGGGCCTCAAGCACCCGCTGGATGACAAACATCACGTCCGGCCGTCCGGCATCATACTCGTCAAAAACCAGTGCGGTGTTCGACTGCAGCGCATAAGGAAGAATGCCTTCCTTGAACTCGGTCACCTGCTTGTTGTCGCGAATGACGATCGCGTCCTTGCCGATCAGATCGATGCGGCTCACATGGCTGTCGAGGTTCACCCGGATGCACGGCCAGTTGAGCCGGGCCGCGACCTGTTCGATATGCGTCGATTTGCCCGTACCGTGATAACCCTGGATCATCACGCGGCGGTCATGTTTGAACCCTGCGAGAATTGCCAGTGTCACGTCCCGGTTGAACAGATAGTCGGGGTCGACTTGCGGAACATGTTCTTCTTCCTGCGAAAATGCAGGAACTTCGAGATCCGTATCGATACCAAAAACCTGCCTGACCGAAACGGACATGTCAGGCAAGCCTGCGGCGTCACCATTCGTTGCAGCTGTCATGCGATGGAAATCCAATTGAAATTGCCCCGGATGACCCGGGCGTTCGCTACCGTGCCCTAACAGAGGCCGGCTTCCTTGAGATAATTATAGGCTTGAATGACTTCGCGCAACTTATCCTCGGAAGAACGGTCGCCACCATTGTGGTCTGGATGGTGCCGCTTCACCAGTTCCTTGAACCGCGCCTTGATCTCGCGCGCATCGGCGGTTTCATCCAGTCCGAGGCTGCGCAAGCACTTTCGGCCGGCATTTCCGACAGGTTTTTGAGGCTTGTACGGGCGTGGTCCGTCATCTCCGGTGGCGCGGCCTAACACACCGAACGGATCGTCGACGACGAAAGCATGGGTGTAGGTTGTATTTTCGCTGGACAGGTCGAACTCGTCCACTTTCGCATTGCCGTTGGCACTCATTTTCCAGGTTGGACGATGGCCGGTCATTGCAGATTTCTGAAATTGCGCGACATCCTCGTCGCTCATACCGGAAAAATAATTGTAGGATTTGTTGTACTGGCGCACATGCTCCAAGCAGAAATTGAAGAACTCGCCCTCGCGTCCGCGTCCTCTGGGCGCGCGGTGTTGAGCAGGCTCCCGACAGCCGGGCCACTCGCAGCACGGCGAGGCATCCCGCAACAGCCGGTCCTGGTCGGGCTTGACGCGGATGCAGTCGAAGTATTTCGAGTTAAGTTTCATGAACCGGAAATTATGGGTATTTGCCGCGTGCGAAACAAGCTTGACAGTCACACATTCACGGGTCTTGCGTTAGATTCAGCAACGGGAGGCCGAAATGGGCATGGAAGACACTATCAGGGAAAAGCTAACGGAGGCTTTTTTGCCCGTGAGCATCGATGTCGTCAATGATTCTCACCGTCACGCGGGACACGCCGGATCGCCGGGCACGGGTGAGAGCCACTTCCGCGTGACGATCGTTTCCGGCGCGTTTGACGGCCTTTCGCGCGTCGAACGTCATCGACTCGTCAACACGGCGCTTGCCGCGGAGCTGTCCGGTCCGGTTCACGCGCTGGCCATCAAGGCGCTCGCGCCGGATGAAGCACGATAGGGATGCTGGAATGGCAGGCGCCGACAGAATGCAGCTCCATCCCATTTCGCCGGACGATGCCGGTTTCGTTGCAGCGCTCGAGAAGGTAGGCATGCCGATCTCGGATCTTGCGTCTTCCGGTGGGGTTTACTTCGCGATCGCGGATGAACAGGGCGAACCGATCGGCTATTGCGGCTATGAGATGCCCGTCGAAGGTATCGCTTTCATCCGGTCCTGTGTTGTGCCTGAGGTGGGCCGGGGCAGGGGAACTGGTTACGCGATGATGACCGCGCTCATGGAACGATTGTCGGCTGAGGGGTTATCGGATTTTTATCTGCTCACCATGGACGCGGATCCGTTCTTTGAGAGATTTGGATTTAAGATCATCAGCCGTGACGATGCACCGGATGCCGTCCGGAGTACGTCGCAATTCGCATTGGAGGTCTGCAACGGCGCGGTTCTGATGCGGTGGCGGCCTGAAACTAGAGCAGGTTCCTAACCTTTCTCGATCGGAGCATCGCCAACGTAGGGAACGGTTTCCTCGACCACGTCCCAGATATGCCGTGCCGTCGGGTTCTCATGTTCCTCGCGGATGTGCGCCAGCAATCCGCCAGCGCGGCTCACGACTGCAAACCCGCGCATGATGTCCGGTTCCACCCCGATTTCGAGGAGGACTGCGGCGACAGCCCCCGTGGCATTGATTGTCAGGTGGCGGCCAAGCTCATCATCGACGATTGCCGACAGGCGTTTCATCGCATCGATGTATTTTCCTTCAATGCCCTCCTGAGCCAACGCAATTTCAAACAGCCGTGGCGTACGCGGATCGTCCGGCTTGTGCAGATGATGACCGAAACCGGGAAGCGGCTGTTTTGTCTCGCGCAGGGCCTTGACGGCTCGTCGAGCGGCGGGCTCGAAGCCGTCCTCTTCATCGAGGAGCGCAACGAGCAATTTAGCCGCATTCTCCATGGTGCCTATGAATTGGGAGCCGACGTTCAGTAATCCGGCCGCCATCGCGGCCTGCAGCGCTTCGGGAGCGGAGTGATAGGTGAGGCGCGCGGCGATTACACTTGGGGTCAGCCCGTGCTCCATGAGCGTGACGAGAACAGCATCGAGGATCGTGACCTCGCCTGGTGTGGGCTTTCGCCCGATCACGTGCATGAACATCGCCTCGGTGAAGGAGACATTTCCCATCAGTTCGGCGACCACCGGGTCGTCACGATAGTAAAGCTCGTCGTTGGTGTGGGTGGCCAGACGTGTTGAGGGTTGCGTCTTGTTACTCATGCAGCATGCTCCTCGTCGTTACTCAGGAACATCTCCCGCGCCTCACGCCGCAGCACCTTGCCAACGGGGCTCCGCGGGAGCTGGTCCACGATGTGAACGGATTTCGGGGCCTTGACCGAGTCCAGTTTGTCTTTGATGAAAGCGACGATTTCCTCCTCGCTTGCCTTCACGCCGTCTCGTACTTCGATGGCAGCAGTCACCGCTTCGCCCCATTTGCGGTCCGGCACGCCGAACACCACACACTCGGTCACGGCGGGGTGTTGGCCGAGTATCGCTTCGACGTCGCTCGGATACACGTTGAACCCTCCGGTGATGACGACGTCGCGAATGCGGTCCTTGATGAAGACGAAGCCGCGCTCGTCGATGATGCCGATGTCACCGGTGTGCAGCCAGCCGTCGACAATCGTCTCCTTCGTCTTGTCCGGCGCGTCGAGATATCCCTGCATCACGAGATCGCCCTTGATGACGATCTCGCCGGACTCCCCGCGGGGCAGAATATTGCCGTCTCCGTCCATGACCTCGACGCGTGTTAAAAGCGTGGCCCGCCCCGTGGACGCCCGGTTGGCGGGCTCGGCCCAGTCCTCGGCACGCAAACAGGTCGCGATCTGCGGCGCTTCGGTCTGTCCGTAACAGGTTTCGAGCGCATTGTTGAAGATGCCCATGGCACGCGTAACTTCGTCGGGGCGCATGGCGGCACCGCCCACGATCAGGTGTCGCAGGGCGCTGAAGTCCCGTTCCGCGATGCCAGGCTCCTCAAGCATCATGTAAATGACGGTTGGCGGCAGAAAAACGCTGGTGATGCGCTCGTCCTCGAACGCATCGAGAATTGTTGCCGGTTTCGGCGATCCCATGAACACCTGACAGCCTCCCACCGCAAACGTCGGCATGATGAGCGTGTTGGTGCCATGGGTCATGGGCGCGGCGAGCAGGTTCCTGTCATTCCGGTCGAAGCCAAACTCGGCAAGCATGGAGGCGATGCAGGTGTTCCACACGCGATAGGTCTGGACGCAGCCCTTGGGTTGGCCGCTGGACCCGCCGGTGAATTTGATGGCCTGTACACCATCAAGAGGCAGATCGAGGCGCGTCGGCGCCTTGCCCTCAAATCTCGTGATCAATCCGTCGAGAGTGTCGGCGTCGCCCGACGTGTCGCCCGGTTTGCCGATGATGCGGTGCGCGCCGTCATATTCTATCAATTCCGCGCAATCCCCATCGGTGAACACGATGCCGGGCTCCGTCACCTGGCAGATGCGGCCGAGCTCGTCTTTGCCGTTTCTGGGGTTGAGAGGGATCCATGTCTTCCCAGCCGCAAAGGTCGCCAGCCACGCAAGCAGGTGTTCGACCGTGTTGTAGGCGCAAATGCCGACACGGCTCTGCGGTGACGGGTCGATCTCCTGCAAGGCCGCGGCCAGCGCGTTGGCGCGCCGGGCGAGTTCGGCATAGGTTGTTTCCCTGGTACCATCCTTGACTGCAATCCGCTCGGGGAAACGCACCGCAGCGCGAAGAAAGTGCTCAATTGGAAGCATCGGGCTATCTCCCTGGGAAAATCAGTGCGAGGTTGTGGGTGGACGAATACAGATGCAAACGCTCCGGTCAAGCGAACTGTCCATAGGGTCACGTATCGCATATCTGTAAAAGGAGACGATGGCGTGGGACTACTGGCATGGCTGGGGAAACAAAAGACGCGCGCCGTTACCGCCCTGGTTCTGATTGGCATTTTTCTTCCCGCACTCGGGTCGTATCTGAAGCCGTTTGTCACGGAAGCGGTGTTCGCGGTCCTCATCGTTGCGTTCCTCCGGATCGATTTCAGCGCCGCACGATCCTATGTTCAAAAACCGGGCCTGGTCGTTGCTGCCTCGGCCTGGACCACCTTGGTCGTGCCCTTGCTGTTTTCGATTGCGTGTTGGGCGAGCGACGTCGGAGCAGTGAGCCCAGCCCTTTTCCTCGCCCTAATGCTGCAGGCGGTCACTTCGCCGATGATGGCAGCGCCCGCATTCGCCGCGCTCATGGGGTTGGATGCAACGCTCGTCCTTCTTTCCTTCATTGTGAGTTCCGCCGTTACGCCGTTTTCAGCACCGATGTTTGCCGCGCTCATGGGGCTCGAACTGCCATTGTCTCCGCTGTCGCTGGGTTTGAAGCTGTTCGGCGTTCTCACCGGCTCCGCCTTCATAGGTATCGGATTGCGCCGTCTCGTCGGAGAGGCTGCCGTCACCAGATATCGTGATGAACTGGATGGCGTAAACATCCTCGTTCTGTTCGTCTTTATCGCAGCGGTGATGGGGGAGGTTGGTTTGGCGCTGCTGTCCCGTCCGATGACCGTCCTTATGCTCACTGTTCTGGCCTTTGGCGTCTACGCGGTGATCCTCGTGGTCTCGTATTTCGCTTTCATACGAACCGGACGAAAGAACGCCTTCGCCATCGCCATGATGACGTCGCAGCGGAATATGGGCCTCATGCTGGCCGGAACCGGAGGAGTCGTACCGGACATGACCTGGCTCTACATTGCCGTTGGCCAGTTCCCGATCTACCTGTCACCGCAACTGCTGCAGCCGGTCGCCCGGTTCGTCAACAAACAGGAGACCTGACCGGCCGAAATCTAGGCACTCTGTAGTTTGGTCACTTTCAGCGCCGTTATCCGGTTGCGGTGGCGGCGCAACACCTCGAAGCGGAAGCCGTCGAACGTGAATGCCTGACCGGGCTGGGGAATGGTCTGCGACTTATGAATCACAAGCCCGGCGACGGTTGTTGCCTCGTCTTCGGGGAGATCCCAGTCCATTGCCCGGTTGAGGTCACGCGTCGGAACCGAACCGTCGATCTGGACGCTGTTATCGGGGAGGTGGCGGATTCCCATTTCGAGATCGTCATGCTCATCGGTGATCTGGCCGACGATCTCCTCCAGAATGTCCTCCAGCGTCACGAGACCTTGCACCTCGCCATATTCGTCGACGACCAGGGCAAAATGCTCCTTGCGCCTCAGGAAAGCGTTGAGTTGAGCCCTCAGCGATGTCGCTTCGGGCACGAACCAGGGCGTCGCCGCGACGGCGACCGGATCGACCTTGGAAAAGTTGCCATCCACGTCATGCAATGCCTGCAGCAACGTCTTTGTGTGCAGGATGCCGACGATGTTCTCCGGTTCGCCCTGCCAGAGGGGAAGGCGTGTATATGTGCTTCCCAGCACCTGACTGACGATCTCCGCCGGTGGATCGTCGGCGTTGATGGCCTGCATGTTGGTGCGGTGGATCATCACGTCTTCCACCTCGAGCGCCATGAGATCGAGTACACCTCCCAGCATGTCGCGATCGGTCTTGACCACACCGCCTTCCATATGGTGCAGCTCGATAGCGCCCCTGAGTTCGTCATGCGCGGACAAGACAGCGGTGCTCTCCGAAATCTTGGGGCCGAACAGCCGAAAGAAAAACCGAACGAGAAGCTGGACGGCGTTGGTGATCGGTCCCAGAAGCGCGACCAGCACGCGGACGGCCGGTGCAACGAAAAGGGAAGCGCGGTCCGGATTCGTAATGGCAAATGTCTTTGGCATCACTTCGCCGAAGACAAACACAAGAGCTGTCATCAACAATGTGGCGTACACAACTCCGGCCTCTCCGAACAGGCCGAGAAACACGCTTGTCGCCAGGGCCGACGCCAGAATGTTCACCAGGTTGTTTCCCAGCAGAATCGCACCAATAAGACTTTCTGGATTTCCCATGAGCCGGCTTACGATCCGCGCGCGCATCGAGCCGTCCTGTTCAAGCGCGTGCATGCGGGCTCGCGAGGCTGCGGTCAGCGCGGTTTCCGAACCGGAGAAGAAGGCGGATATCAGTATAAGCAGACAGACGATGCCTGCGATCAGAGCGAGTTCTAGGGTCATTTTCAGCTACATTTGCGGGTTAGAAAGTCTTCAAGTTTGTCCATGTCCACGCCGCGCTCGACGAAGGCTTCGCCGATCCCGCGCACGAGGATGAACGTCAGAACGCCTGAGAGAACCTTTTTGTCCTGCGCCATCAGCGTCAGGAGTTCTTGAGGTGTCGGTTTGCCTCCGGGGATTTGTTCTGCGCGTGTCGGCAATCCACATGCTTCCAGATGACGTATCGCGCGTTGTGCATCCTGACCCGGACACAATTCCAGCTCGTTGGAAAACTCAAACGCCATTGCCATGCCGATGGAAATGGCCTCGCCGTGAAGCAGCCGGTCGGAGTAGCCGGCGAACGCTTCGAGTGCATGGCCGAAGGTGTGCCCGAGATTGAGCAGAGCGCGTAAGCTTTCCTCGCGTTCGTCGGCCTCGACAATGGCCGCCTTGGCCTTGCAGCTCATTTCGATCGCGTGAATACGTCCGGGACCGCCGGAAAAGACGTCCCGCCAGTTCTGCTCCAGCCAGCCGAAGAAGTCTGCGTCGCCGAGCAGTCCGTATTTGGCGACTTCCGCATAACCCGCCCGGAACTGGCGTTCGGGCAGTGTCTCCAGCAGTGCGGTGTCTGCGATGACGAGTCGTGGCTGATAAAATGTCCCGATCAGGTTCTTGCCCTGAGGCGTGTTGATCCCGGTTTTTCCGCCCACGGATGAATCTACCTGCGACAGCAACGTCGTGGGGATCTGCACGAAATCGACGCCGCGACGCAAAATGCTCGCCGCGAACCCGCCGATATCGCCAACGACGCCGCCTCCGAACGCGATCACGAGGTCGCCACGCTCGATACCGAGTTCGAGCAGATTTTCACACAAGGGCCCGAGTTCGTAGAAACTCTTCGTACTTTCACCGGGTTCCAGCGTCACCACACCGGCACACAGATCTTCCAAGACGGCCCGTAACGTCTCCAGGTGAAACCTGGCTACGTTCGCATCACAGACGATTGCGCATTGGCGCGCGCCGTGGCGCTCGGCAATCAGATCGCGTGACTGGCTCAGAACGCCATCACCGATGACAATGTCGTAACTGCGTTCGCCCAAACCGACGGGAACGACACGAACGTTGGTATTTGCTATTTCCTGCACTTTCGTTTCCGCGATCCCTGTGAATCGCTTCAATCACTAGGCCGGTGCTGCTGCGCCACCTCCTCATGGAGGTGCGTTTCCAGCGCATCGACAATTTCCGCGACGATGACCTCATGAGGCACGTCGCGACTGATGACCGTTATATCGGCGCTGGCATAGACTGGATAGCGTTCATCCATCAAGCGTTGCATGACAGCTTTCGGGTCTTCAGTCTTGAGCAGGGGTCTGTGATCGCGCCGGACCACGCGTTCCATGAGCACTTTCAGGTCCGCCTTGAGCCAGACCGATATACCGACCTCGGCAATCAACTCGCGGGTGCCTTCATCCATGTAGGCGCCGCCGCCTGTCGCCAGGACCTGGGGACCATCGCCAAGCAGACGGGCAATCACGCGCCGCTCGCCATTGCGGAAATAGGTTTCGCCATGATCGGCAAAAATCTCGGAAATGCTTTTTCCCGCAGCACGCTCGATTTCCGTATCGGCGTCGACGAAATTCAATCCAAGGCGCGTTGCGACACGTCGCCCGACAGCAGTCTTCCCCGCGCCCATCAGGCCAATCAGAACAATGCTTTTGTCGCCCAGACCTTCCTTGACCGCTTTGAGCCTGGCGCCGTTTTCAGCGCGTTTTCGTGGTTGAGGTTTCGGCGGCATATCGTCCTTTCTCTGCCTGTTCCGTCAATTTTTTCGCACGATCCGGCATTGAGCGGGTTGCCACCGTGCCACAACGTCTTTTACCTTGACCGTTGGAGCAAGCCTCTCGCGCAAGTGCAAATGGCCGCCCGCAAGGGATATCTGACCGGACACCCGATATGTGGTATGCCGGGCACGCGGAAACAATTGTCAATTTTCAGCGTCGAATAATCGATAAATGCCAAGTCTGTTCAGATTTCTTTTCGTACTGATGATACTCGGGGGTATCGGAGGCGGTGGCCTGTACGTTCTCGCGACGTATTTTGAGCCGGATACGAAAGAGATCAGCAAGCCGTTGCGCAATGTAAAGTTGAAAAACAACTGACCGATTGTCGAATGTGTCCGTACCGCTCTCTTCGAGCAGCAAGGTACCTCCATGAGCAAATCCAGCCCGGCACACCCTCCTCCGGCCCTGCGTCATTTGGACGGATTTCTGGAGATGCTCAGCGCAGAACGAGGCGCTGCCGCAAATACGCTTGAAGCCTACCGGCGTGATTTGGGAGATTTTCTGAAGCTCGTCCAAGGACACGGCAGAGATGCGGGGAACGCGACATCGGACGACATCCTGTCCTATCTCGAAACCCTGTCAGATCGGGGGCTTGCCGCATCATCGCGGGCGCGAAAGCTCTCGGCGCTGAGACAGTTTTTCCGCTTTCTTTATGCGGAGGGCCTGCGCAAGGATGATCCCGCGGCATCAATCGAGAGTCCGAAACCCGCACGGCCCCTGCCGAAAATCCTCAGTGTCGACGATGTCGACATGCTCCTTGAAACAGCTCGAAACCGGGCGCTTGCCACACATGGGCCACAGCAGCTGAAGGCGCTCCGGCTGCATTGTCTGATGGAAATACTGTATGCGTCCGGCCTGCGGGTCAGCGAGCTGGTGTCCCTTCCCCGCCAGGCGTTCAGGCAAGGCGAACGGGTCGTCATGGTGCGCGGGAAGGGCGGGCGTGAGCGCGTCGTTCCGCTTACCGACAAGGCCATCGCGGCGCACAACGCTTATGCCGCCGCCCTCGCGGAAACAGGAGGTGCCGCCGCTGCATCCAATTGGTTGTTCCCATCCCGTTCGAGGCAGGGGTATCTGACGCGCCAGCGCTTCACCCAGGAACTCAAGGACCTCGCCCGCGACGCCGGCCTTGATCCCAAGAGCGTGTCGCCACACGTCCTGCGCCATGCATTCGCCAGTCATTTGCTCGAGCGCGGTGCGGACTTGAAATCGGTGCAGCAGCTTTTGGGCCATGCAGACATTTCGACCACACAAATCTATACGCACGTGCTCGAAGAACGGCTGCGGACGCTCGTCAACCAACATCACCCTCTGGCGCGGGCCGGAAACCGCGGTTAGTCAGCGTAAACCCTGAAAAATGTTGTGCAAATTTGCGGTAACCAGAACCGCAATGACTTGTCACAGAAGGGCCGCAATCAGATTATGACTACCCATCGCGATACAGCATGCCTATATAACTTGGAACAGGTTAAGGGGCTGAGAAGTGGATATCATGCGTACCTATCTCGATTTCGAGAAAACCATCGCCGAAATTGAAAA
This sequence comes from Hyphomicrobiaceae bacterium, assembly GCA_028066055.1. GTDB lineage: Bacteria > Pseudomonadota > Alphaproteobacteria > Rhizobiales > Methyloligellaceae > UBA2767. The sequence goes on along the minus strand of JALCBY010000013.1, from coordinate 32,539 downwards.
CAAGGTTGCGGAGTTGCGCGCGCTCACCGGTGAAGGCGAGAGCGTGTCGATCTCCGACGAAATCGCACGCCTTGAGGCGAAGGCGAATGATGCGCTTGAGTCGACATATTCCAAACTCGACCCCTGGCAAAAAACCCAGGTTGCGCGCCATCCCCAGCGCCCGCACTGCATGGATTACGTGGATTCCCTGCTTGAGGAATATACACCGCTCGCCGGCGACCGTCATTTTGCCGAAGATCACGCGTTGATCGGGGGTCTTGGCCGCCTTCGGGGCCGTTCGGTCGTGGTGATCGGTCAGGAAAAGGGATCCGATACGGAGAGCCGGCTCAAGCACAATTTCGGTATGGCGCGTCCGGAAGGCTATCGCAAAGCCATCCGGCTCATGGAACTCGCGGACAGGTTCAATCTACCGGTTGTCTCCCTCGTGGATACGGCAGGCGCTTACCCTGGTATCGGTGCAGAAGAGCGAGGTCAGGCGGAAGCCATTGCCCGGTCGATCGAGTGTTGCCTGAATTTGGGTGTGCCGATCGTCGCAGCCGTGATCGGCGAAGGCGGTTCCGGCGGTGCGGTCGCGATTGCTACGGCCGACAGGGTGATCATGCTGGAGCATTCCATTTATACGGTCGCCTCGCCCGAGGCGGCGGCGTCAATTCTCTGGCACGACTCCGCCCGAGCGAAAGATGCCGCGATCAACATGAAAATCACGGCGCAGGATTTGAGCCAGTTTGGTGTCATTGACGACATCGTGCCGGAGCCTCTGGGCGGTGCCCACCGCGACCCCAAGCGCATGATCGCGGATACCGGCGATGCATTGGCGTCAGCCCTTTCCGAGTTCGACGGTATGAGTGGCGATGAAATCCGCGCCACGCGCCGCCGCAAGTATCTCGATATCGGCGAGGGCCTTTAAACTTTCCGCTTTCCAAAGTGATGAATACCGACAGTTCGTCGTACGGGATGGTGCGGGCGTTAAGTCAAATTTGTCTCATTGACGCCAATTTTCCATCCAAATAACCATCTGGAAGATGGTGAAAGCGTCTTTATCGTGCAGGATTGGCCTGCGGGCCTGACGGAGAACCTCACATGGGCAAGAGCGACGCGGTAGGTGCTTCCGACGTTACCCTCGGCGGTGCGGTTAAAAGGAAAGGTTGGCAACGGGTCCTGATGTACCCGGCGGTTCTTGGTGCACTGATCGGAGCCGTTCCCACCGGACTGGACTACTACAAGGCGTTTGTCTACGACATCGATTTTCAGCATGTGAAGCATGCCGAAGAGCAGAGGCGCCTGTGGGTCAAGAATTTTGCCTGCGCCCAGAACATCTCCTATCAGCAGGTCAAAACGGAAAAGAACATTGTCGTGCAGGTCGGTGCATGCGCCAATGGCGATGTGCTGATTGAGGTCGCGCCCCCAAGAGGCAATCGCATCCTCGAATGGATCTCTCTTGAGCGACTGCAAACGGCATCGGCTGTTTCGGGCCTTTCCTTCATCGGCCGCGCCAATGCGGCAATCGGTGTACACGCGACCGGGAAGCAGGGCAGTCCGGGGATGACACGGATCGCGCAAGGCGGAACCAGCATCAAGTGTCAGAAAATGCACGGGCAGAACAAGATCGTCCGCATCGTGCAGGAGGGCAACAAATGCTTCCGCGAGGAAATTTCCGTCATGAAAGGCGCCGTCCTCAGCCGAAAGCCCGTGTCCTGCTCATCTTCGTGCGGCTGACGCCGTAAAGGCATTTGCGGCGGTTTGCAGCAAAAGGCATGTTGGAGAAGCTGTGGATAAATCACAGGTGGGTGACCAGGTCGCACGGAGAAAAGTCAGGAATCTCGCAAATTTCAGTTTTTCGCTCGGCGAATTTTTCGCGTTGCGGGCGGATTTACGCGCAATTTGACGTGGATTGCCGTTAACTCTGCCCCGGAAATGACCAGATATTGGCCAAATCTGGCCGTTGCCCTCACTATAATGTGGATTGCGCGTGAGTCGCTCTAGGCGTCACAAAACGTTTCGCGTTACGGTAACTTCGTATTAACCTGTGCTATTGGATGGTAGCTGCGTGCTGTGAGGGGCACTACGTATGGGTCTATCCATTAAACGATCCGTTCTGATCGCGACGGCGGCGGTCGGCGTGTCACTTGCTGGCTGCGGCCAGGTTGTGCCGCCGCATCTCAAACCGATTCCGCCGGAAGCGAAAGCCTTGCTCGCGAAGAAGGGCATGCGCGAGGATGCCCCCATTTTCATCCGGATTTTCAAGGAAGAGAACGAGCTTGAAATCTGGAAGGCCAAGGCCGACGGCGAATTCCACCACTTCAAGACCTATCCGATCTGCAACTGGTCGGGCAAGCTCGGACCCAAATTCAAGCAGGGTGACAAGCAGGCGCCGGAGGGTTTCTACAAGGTTTCAGCCAGACAGATGAACCCGAACAGCTCGTTCCATCTGTCCTTCAATCTCGGTTACCCCAACGCCTTCGACAAGTCGCACAAGCGTACCGGTGACTATCTTATGGTCCACGGCGACTGTAGATCAGCAGGCTGCTACGCGATGACCGATGCGCTGATCGAAGAAATCTACGCCTTTGCGCGTGAAGCCTTCGCTGGCGGGCAGAAGGCGTTCGATGTGCACGCCTATCCCTTCCGCATGACCGTCGACAATATGCGCCGCCATTCCAAGAACAAGCACTATGCGTTCTGGCGGAACAATCTCTACCAGGGTTACAAGGATTTCGAGAACACCAAGCTTCCACCCAAGGTCGATGTTTGTGAGCGGCGCTACCTGGTCAATGTGAGCTTCAACGGTGACAAGCCGAAGAACCCGGCTGCGGCATGCCCGACCTACCAGCGGCTGCCCGTCGAGCAGATTCCGCGCCCACCGATGTTCCAGGAAGCGAAGCGCAAAGCTCCGATGTCTCCGGCTCCGCAGAACCGCGCGGATGCCTCTTCGCCGGCACCGGCTGCACAGGCTTCCATCGCAAGTGGTTCCACATTCGGCTTTGCGCCGCCTAAGCCATCCGTGGCGGGCTTCGCATTCCGTCTGAACTCGACGCTCAGCCGCTAGTTTAAGCATCAACCTCAATTTTTGTGAGATGGCCCGACGCGGTGCGGCCTTGCTCGCGATTATTGGGGGCAGGCGAACGAGTTCGGCCTAAAACGGCCAGACGATCAGCAGCATCGGCACGGACACCGCGATGACGATGATCTCCAATGGCAGGCCCATCCGCCAGTAATCGCTGAACTTGTAGCCGCCGGGGCCCATGATCAGCGTGTTGTTCTTGTGGCCGATGGGCGTGAGAAACGCGCATGACGCGGCAATGGCAACCGCCATCAGGAACGGGTCCGGGTTCACATTGAGCCGTTCCGCGATCGTTACAGCGACCGGTGCCGCAATCAGAGCGGTCGCCGTGTTGTTGAGCACGTCCGAGAGCGTCATGGTCACAACCATCAGGATCAAGAGAACGATCGCAGGTGACGAACCGCTCGATAAGCTCACGATGGCGTCGGCGATCAGGGCGGTTCCTCCGGTCTCCTGCAGGGCGTTGCCGATGGGTATGAGCGATGCCAGCAGGACGATGACAGGCCACTCGATCGTCGTGTAGATATCGCGCACCGGCACGATGTTGAGCAGCGTCATCAAGACACAAGCGCCGGCGAGGGCGATCGGAAGGTAAATCAGCTCCAGGCTGGCGAGTATGATGGCGAGCGCGAAAATACCGACTGCCAGCCAGGCCGTACTCCTCTTGATGACCTGCAACCCGCGCTCGGCGAGCGGCAACGCGCCGAGCCATTCGGTCACGTCTGCGAGACGGTCGACGGAGCCATAGAGCAGAAGAATATCCCCGGGGAGAATTTCCAGCCGGCGCACCCGGTCACGAAATTTCTTGCCCTGCCGTGAGACGCCCAGCAACGTCACCCCATGCCGGTAGAGCAGCCGGACATCGTGTGCCGAACGTTTCGCTATTCGCGAATTCTCCGGGATGACGACTTCGATGAGTCCGGTATCGGCGGTCCTGACGAGACCGTCATGCTTCTCCTGGCCGACATATTCAAGGCCAAGCGCACCAACAAGTTCCTCAAGCGATCCGGGATCAGCTTCGACGACGAAGATATCGCCTTGGCGTATGACTTCGCGGCGTGCTTGGCCGGGCAGACGCTTACCACGGCGTATCAGGCCGAGAACGGCTGCGCCGGTTTCTTCAATGGTGGCGTCCAGATCCCGTACGCGTTTGCCGATTGTCGTGGAACCTTTTTTGACACGCACTTCGGAAATGTATTCGTCGATATCGAACAGCTCCGCCGGCGTATCGTGCTCGCCGCGGGCGGCCGGAATGAGCCGCCAGCCGATGAGGGCAACGAAGAGGACGCCTGCCATCGCCGCGGCGATACCGACGGGTGCGAAATCGAACATCTTGAAGGATGCGCCGAGCTCCTGTTCGCGAAAGCTGGCGATGATGATGTTGGGCGGTGTGCCGATCAGGGTGACAAGGCCGCCGAGAATGGTGGCGAACGACAGCGGCATGAGCGTCAGGGCCGGTGAACGTCCGGCTTTTGCTGCCGCCTGCAGGTCGACAGGCATCAAAAGCGCCAGCGCTCCCACATTGTTCATAACAGCCGAAAGTGCGGCCCCCACGCCCGACATGATTCCGATATGGGTTGAGATCGACCGGGATGAATCGATCACATGACGGGCGACGACTTCTATGGCACCGGAATTTACCAGGCCACGGCTGACGACCAGCACCAGAGCGATGATGATAACCGCCGGGTGTCCGAAGCCGGCGAACGCGTCCTGCTGTTTGACGACGCCGAGTATGACGGCGACGACAAGTGCGGCGAAGGCGACCACGTCGTAGCGAATGCGTCCCCACAGCAGCAGCGCAAACACTACCGTCAGCAGCGCAAACAGAATGATCTGGTCGGTTGTCATATGCGTGCCCCGTTGAAATGATGTGCAACCGAAACGCAGGTCAGCCGTTCATGTTCCACGCCAAGCTCGTTCCTGAACTATTATGTTCCGATCTGCAAGCAAGCCTCGACTTTTATACCGGACTTGGCGGCTTTGAAATTCTTTACGAGCGCCCCGAGGAAGGTTTCGCATTCATTGATCTGAACGGTGCGCAACTCATGCTTGAAGAAGCGCCCGAAGTAACCGGTGACGATCGCGTATGGTGGACCGCCGAGCCGCGGAAACCATACGGGCGGGGAATCAATCTGCAGATCGAGGTCGAGGATGCGGACGTGCTTCACCAGCGTTTGTTGGATGCGCAATGGCCGCTTTTCCGTCCCATGGAGGAGAAATGGTATCGGGTGAAGGATTGCATGTTCGGCAATCGCCAGTTTCTTGTTCAGGACTCCGACGGCTACCTCCTGCGTTTTTTCCATGATCTTGGCAAACGCTCGGTATGAATGTCACCGCAGGCGCAGCAGCGATAGGAGAACCGGTCGGCGGGGACCGTAGTTCAGGACAGGCGCTAAAACTTGCCGTGGCAGTGCTTGTATTTCTTGCCGGAACCACACGGACAGGGTGCGTTGCGCGGCACCTTCCCCCAGGTTGAGGGATCATTGGGGTCCAACGCCACGCCCGGACGCTGATTGCGAACGGGCTGTGGTGCGAGCGCGGTGTCGCCGGGCTCCATTCCCCAACCGCCATCCGCGCTGGCAAATTCGTCCTCGCCGGTAAGCGGTGAAATATGGTGCGCCTCCATCTCCGGAAGCTCGCCCATTTCAAGCAGTTCGGCCTGCTCTTCGGGAACCGGGCGGACATGCGCTAGTTGGCCGGTCACGGCCTGTCGCAACTCGCTTAGCAAGCCTTCAAACAGCGTGAAGCCCTCGGTCTTGTATTCGTTCAGCGGATCGCGCTGGCCGTAACCGCGCAGGCCGATTACCTGCCGAAGATGTTCCAGCGTCACCAAATGTTCGCGCCAGAGATGATCCAGCGTCTGGAGAAGCACGGCCTTCTCGACCTGGCGCATGGTTTCAGGTCCGAACTGGGATTCAACCTTTTCAGACGCCTTGTCGGTCTCCTCAATGAGCCGTTCGCGAATTTCCTCATCCGCGATGCCTTCTTCCGCTGCCCAGTCGTTGATCGGCAATTTGAGATCGAAGGTCTCGTCGACCGCGCCGGCAAGGCCTTCCGCGTCCCACTCTTCAGCATAAGCGCGCTCAGGGATATAGCGCGCAACGAACCCTTCCACGACTTCGTGCCGCATATCGGTAATCGTTTCCTCGACGTCCGCGTCGCCCATCAGCTCAAGCCGTTGTTCGAAGATGACCTTGCGCTGATCGTTCATGACATCGTCAAACTTCAGGATGTGCTTGCGCGCATCGAAGTTGCGGGCCTCGACCTTTTGTTGCGCCTTCTCAAGCGCCTTGTTGATCCACGGGTGGACGATCGCCTCGCCTTCCTGCAGCCCGAGCTTTTGCAGCATGCCGTCCATACGATCTGATCCAAAAATTCGCATCAGGTCGTCGTCAAGCGACAGGAAGAACTTCGAATGACCCGGGTCGCCTTGCCGCCCGGACCGCCCACGAAGCTGGTTGTCGATCCGCCGGCTTTCATGCCGCTCGGTTCCGATGACGTAAAGTCCACCCGCTTCGAGTGCGACTTCTTTCTTCTTCTGAACATCGGAATCGATCTTGTCGCGTTGCGTTTCGATCTGTTTTTGCGTCGGGGTCTTACCCTTCGACTGCTGTTCGGTCGTCCAAGTGTCGATCAGCATATCCAGGTTGCCGCCGAGCTGAATGTCCGTGCCACGCCCCGCCATGTTGGTCGCAATCGTTACCGCGCCGGGAACACCCGCTTGCGCGATGATATGCGCTTCCTGTTCATGATATCGGGCGTTGAGGACCTGGAAATTCTTGATCTTTTCCTTTCGCAGCAGCGAAGCAAGGTGTTCCGACTTCTCGATGGACGTCGTTCCAACCAGCACCGGCTGTTTGCGTTTCTGACAGTCCTTCACGAGGTCGATGATCGCTCGGTATTTTTCGTCTGCTGTGCGGTAGACCTCGTCATGATCGTCGATACGGACCATGTCCTGATTGGTTGGGATTTCGACGACATCCAGACCGTAAATGTCCATGAACTCGTCCGCTTCCGTCGCCGCCGTTCCCGTCATCCCGGCGAGTTTCTCATAGAGCCGGAAGTAGTTCTGGAAGGTAATCGACGCCATGGTCTGGTTTTCCGGCTGGATGGAGACGTGCTCCTTTGCCTCCAAGGCCTGGTGCAGGCCTTCCGAATAGCGCCGGCCTTCCATCATGCGGCCGGTAAATTCGTCGATGATGACCACCTGATCGTTTTTGACGATATAGTCGCGATCCCGCTGGAACAGCTTGTGTGCGCGCAACGCCTGATTCACGTGATGGACAACCGTCACATTCTCGACGTCGTAGAGAGATTCTCCCTTCATCAACCCCTTATCCGCCAGAAGCTGCTCGACGTGCTCGTTTCCTTCCTCTGTGAGCGTGACCGTCTTCATCTTTTCGTCGACCTCGAAGTCCGCGTCGACAAGATCGGGAATAAAGGTATCGATGGTGTTGTAGAGGTCGGACCGGTCTTCGATCGGGCCTGAAATAATCAGTGGCGTGCGGGCCTCGTCGACGAGGATCGAGTCCACCTCGTCGACTATTGCAAAGGCATGTCCGCGCTGCACCATTTCATCGGTGCTGTATTTCATATTGTCGCGCAGATAGTCGAAGCCGAATTCGTTGTTGGTTCCATAAGTGACGTCGCAGGCATACTGCTGCTGCCGCTCCTCGTCATTCAGCTCGTGAAGGATACAGCCGACGGTCAGACCGAGAAATTCGTAGATTTCGCCCATCCAGGCGGCATCGCGTCTTGCAAGATAGTCGTTCACGGTGACCACGTGGACACCTTTGCCCGACAGCGCGTTGAGGTAGACCGCAAGGGTGGCAACGAGGGTCTTGCCTTCACCCGTCTTCATTTCGGCGATCTTGCCCTGGTGCAGGACCATTCCGCCGATGAGTTGCACGTCGAAATGGCGCTGGCCGAGTGTCCGTTTGGCCGCCTCGCGCACGGTCGCGAATGCGGGAACGATAAGATCGTCAAGCGTAGCGCCTTCGGCGACCTGCTTGCGGAATTCATCAGTGCGTGCCTTCAACTCCTTGTCGGACAGCTTTTCGAGCTCGCCCTCCATGGCATTTATGGCAGCGACGTTGGCGTCGTACGACTTCAGCAGGCGTTCATTTGAAGAGCCGAACACCTTGCTGGCAATTGCGCCAAGAGAAACCATTTGAATTCCTTCAGTCTTTGATACTCAAGGCCCATGGGGACCTTTTCCATGCGCCGGCCATATTTTCCGGGCAATACATAACAGATTTCCCCGACCGAAACCGTTCATGTTGCAAATCAACATGAGAAGGCTCGCTCGGGAAGTTTTCCGGTCCGGCCGAATGATACAAATTTGTAAGTATCAGCCAGTCCGATTGAGAGATAAGAAGGCCCCATCCCCTTGTCAACGCGGCACATGGGACGGGATTAACTCTCAAGCAATTTGCCGTGATCGGAGGCAAACGCGGGTTGGCATATTTGCTCCGCTAACGGTATGAAGTCGTTAAATGAAACTCGAACGCTTGGAGACACCTCCCAATTAAGGCTTTTTGGTGACTCCGCGCATTGCTTCAGCAACAAAGGATTAAAACAGTGAAACCTCTCAAGATAGTGACAGCTGCGGCTGGCATCGCACTGCTGCTGACGGGCGCGGCGTTTGCCGACAGCAAGGTCGTGGCAAAGGTCAATGGCGTGGAGATCACCGAGCAGGACATTGATTTTGCCCGCGCCGAAGTTGGCGATCAGCTTGCTAACATTCCCGCGAAGGACCGGCGCCGTGATCTGCTTCTCTACCTTATCGAGAACCAGTTGCTCGCGGACGCGGCCAAAAAGGAAAAGCTGGACAAGGGTCCGAAGTCGGAAGAGCTGATGAAATATTATCAGCGCCGCGCCCTTCACGATGCCTATTTCAACCAGAAGATTCGCGATGCCGTGACGGATGAACAGCTCAAGAAAATCTACGACGAGCAGGTCGCGAAGATTAAGCCGCAGACGGAGTATCGTGCGCGGCACATCCTGGTGAAAAACGAGGATGACGCAAAAGACATCATCAAGCGCATCGATGGCGGATCGGATTTTGCCGAGTTGGCGAAGGAAAAGTCGACCGGCCCCAGTGGCGCTCAAGGTGGAGATCTGGGCTACTTCACGAAGGGCCGCATGGTGCCGGAGTTTGAAGCGGCCGTCGTAAAGCTCAAGAAGGGCGATGTCTCCGAGCCCGTCAAGACACAGTTCGGCTGGCACGTCATCAAGCTTGAGGATGTGCGTGACAGCAAGCCGCCGGCGTTTGCCGATGTAAAGGACGGGCTGAAATCCGGCCTCGTTCGGCAGAAGGCCGTCGAGGTTATCGGTGGACTGCGACAGGCCGCCGAGATTGACATCGTCGACGAAGACGTGAAAAAGGCCATCGAAGACGCTCAGAAACGGGGCAGTTTCGCGCAATAGGGTCCATGTTCCGATTGCTGCTGCCCTTCACCTGGGCAGCAGCATCAGGTTTGCCTGGTGACGGAACAGGATCCAAAGATGTCAATATCGCCTTTCGCACCCAAATCCCTTCCTGAATTGCCACTCATTACAGGCGTGCGGCTTGCTTCTTGCGAGGCGGGAATACGCTACAAGGATCGCAAGGATCTGACGCTTGCGACCTTTGCGTCCGGAACGGTTGTTGGAGGTGTATTCACCCGTTCTAAAACTGCGGCGGCTCCCGTCGACTGGTGCCGGGAACATCTGGCGGGCGGAACGGCTCGGGCCCTCGTTGTGAATGCAGGCAATGCCAATGCGTTCACGGGTATCAAGGGTCGCGATGCGGTGCGCATGACCGCCTCTTCGGCAGCTGCGGCCGTGGGTTGCGAACCAGGTGAGGTCTTCATTGCATCGACGGGTGTGATTGGAGAAGCGCTCGATCCCGATAAGTTCGACAGCAAACTTGGCGCGTTGGAGGAAAACCTGTCGGACACGGCATGGGAGGACGCCGCCCGCGCCATAATGACAACCGACACGTTCCCGAAGCTCGCAACCCGCAGCGTCGAAATCGACGGTCAGAGCGTCAGTGTCAACGGTATCGCCAAGGGGTCGGGCATGATTGCCCCCGACATGGCGACGATGCTGGCTTTCGTTTTTACGGATGCTCCGCTTACGCGGCAATCGGCGCAAGCAATGTGTGCGGCGGGCGCGGAGAAGAGCTTCAATGCCATAACGGTGGATGGCGACACGTCCACCAACGACACTGTGCTGTTGTTTGCGACAGGTGCTGCGCGTGCGCGTGGCGTTAGCGAGATTCCGGCGGGAGAGGATGACCGGGGACGTATCATTGCGTCGGCCATCGAAGATGTGTTGCGCGATCTTGCCCATCAGGTCGTCATGGATGGCGAAGGTGCAAGCAAGTTCATCACTGTTGTCGTGGAAGGTGCGGAAAACCCGCAGTCGGCGCGCCGCATCGCTTTTTCCATCGCGAACTCGCCACTGGTCAAGACCGCATTCGCCGGTGAAGACCCCAACTGGGGGCGGGTCGTGATGGCGGTCGGCAAATCCGGAGAGGCTGCTGACCGGGACAAACTGTCGATATGGTTTGGGGATATTCGTGTCGCTGCCGGAGGGGAAGTCGACCCGGACTATCTGGAAGCCGACGCGGCGGCCTATATGAAAAAGCCGGAACTTGAGTTGAGGGTAGACGTCGGGGTGGGCGACGCAACCGCAACGGTATGGACGTGTGATCTGACATCACAATACATTGCCATCAATGCGGATTATCGAAGCTGAGCGTCCGTGGAATGCACGGGTGTTTTTTGTGTTCACTTCTTCTAAACCTTGCCGACACTTTAAGAACGGGGGCTAGCCCGGTCTTAACCCTGCTGCATTAGCCTGAAGGAGTTGCAGTGCTAACGCCGATTACACTTGTGGTTGCCTGCGCGCTGGTTGACGAGGACAACCGTGTGTTGATTGCGAAACGGCCCGAAGGCCGGCACCTGGCAGGTCTCTGGGAGTTCCCGGGCGGCAAGGTCAAGGCTGGTGAGTTGCCGGAGGATGCGCTGATAAGGGAGTTGGCTGAGGAGCTTGGAATAGACGTCACGCAGAGCTGCCTCGCGCCGCTCACATTCGCGAGCCACGGGTATGAGGACTTTCATTTGCTCATGCCGCTCTATGTGTGCCGCATCTGGGAAGGCGATGTCGAGCCGAGGGAAGGGCAGGAACTGGCTTGGGTGCGCCCCAACCGTCTGAGTGAACATGAGATGCCTCCAGCGGATGAACCGCTGAAGGCGGTTTTGAGAGATTTTCTATAGGCCAGTATGGCAACGGGACGGACAGGAGGTCGGCTGATGAAAAAGAGTACCGGCGCTGAAGGGTCGACTTTTGGGGCATCGCGCATGCTCGCCCGGTTTGCTCAAAATGAATGCGGAGCGACAGCAATCGAGTATGCGTTGATTGCGGGTGGCCTCAGCATAACGATCATCATCGCCGTCTATGCACTCGGCGACTCTGTTGGGGATATGTATACAGGCATCGCGGGCTCCATCTGAAGAAGAAGCGCCGACAGCCATCAATCGCCCGATTTTCCTGCTTTCTCGCCGGTCGAAACCTCCTCGGTCCCGAGCGCGTCGGCAAGTCGTGCCTTTGCACTGCCTGGCTTTAGAGGTTTTGGTTGTGATGGATCGGGTACCCAGCCGGTCATGTGGATGATCTCAAAGGTGGCACGGACCTGGCCATTCGGATTCGAGAAATTCTCTGCATAGATCTCGGCCGCGCGCAGCAGCAGTGCGCGTTTCAGGGGGGTCCGGCGCCTCTCGGCGAGAGTGTTGCTCGCGCCCATCGCCCTGATATCCCGCATCAGTTCGAACATCGTCGGATATGTGACGTTCACGTGATCCGCATCGGTTACGGGCAGGGCGAACCCCGCTCGTTGGAGCAACGCCCCCAGATCCCGGACATCGGCAAAGGGTGCAACGCGTGGACTCACACCGCCATCGACTTCTTCCTCGGCCTGCGCGAGGGCAGCGCGCAATTCGTGGAGCGTCTGCCCGCCGAGGACCGCTGCGAGAAACAATCCGTCCGGCTTGAGTGCGCGACGGATCTGGACAAGCGTACCGGGCAGGTCGTTCACGTGATGCAGTGTCAGACAGGACGCGACGAGATCGAGGCTTGAAGCCGTAAACGGGAGAAACTCCTCGTCGCATACGACTTTCAGGCCCGGACAATGGGCGGCGAAGGCCAGCGACAAGTCGGCGCTGAAAAGCGTGCCGATGCGCGGATCATTCAGGAGCATTTGATTCAGGAGGCCATGATGGCAGCCCAGGTCGAGGGCGTCGGGAAAGTCCCGCAGGACCGATTGAAGCCTGGTTACCATGTCTTCCGCTGCACGCCGCAGGAGAAAGTCGGCCGATCCGATGGCAGACGCGGAGCGATCGCGCCGCTTCGCGAGCAATCTTCTGTCGAATATGACTTGCTGGCCGGCGGGCATGAGGGTCGTGCCTTTGTCTGCAAAGCGAGGCGCTTGCCTTACTGGCATGCAACCGTGTGAACGCATATCATACCAGCATGCCCCGGACATCGTGAGACCGCGGCCAACGACGGATGTGATGGCAGTTGCATGAACAGCGAACCGGTGCAAATGACAAGTGACGGCCGGATCGGACTCCCCACATCGTCCGTAGCGGCATTGTTGCGCAAGCTGGGAGGTTGGGTCGTCGATGTCGTGCTGCCGCCGCTTTGTCTTGCCTGTCGTGCATCCGTTCAGGGGCACGGCGGGGTTTGCGCGGCGTGCTGGCGGGACATCGATTTCATTGAAAGTCCGCGGTGTGACTGCTTGGGCATTCCATTACCCTACCCGTCCGGGGATAAAATTGTTTCCGCGGCAGCGCTGGCCGACCCGCCGCAATACGGTCGGGCACGCGCCGTTGCTCGGTATGACGGGACCCTGCGCACGCTTGTTCATGGGCTCAAATACCGGGACCGTCACGAAGGCGTCGAACTGTTTTCACGCTGGATGGTTCATGCCGGAGAGGATCTTTTGCGCGATGCCGACATTCTGGTGCCCGTTCCTCTGGCGCGTATGCGATTGTGGGAGCGCCGCTTCAATCAGGCCGTATTGCTGTCGCGCGCCATTGCCCGCGTCTCGGGCGTAAAGGAAGCGCCGGTTGTGCTGGAGCGAACCCGTCGCACCGTGAGTCAGGTCGGCCTCAGCGTTGAGCAGCGCCGGCGCAATGTGGCCGGCGCGTTCAGTGTACCGGAGAAGCACCGCAGGACGATTGAATCCATGAATATCGTTCTTGTCGACGACGTCATCACGACGGGCGCCACGGCCAATGCCTGCGCGAAGGCACTGCTTGGAGCAGGCGCGGCCCGCGTCGACGTGCTTGCGCTTGGCCGGGTTGTCGATCCGTTGACGCCGCGGCTCTAGCGCAGTATCGGCTGCAATGAATATTTAGAGCGAAAAAGAATATGGGAAAAAAACCGGAATCATTCCGTGCCGCATTGGTCCAGCTGCGCAGCGAGAGTGTGGTGGAAAAAAATCTGGAAGCCGCCGAAGCAGCCGTTCGTACTGCAGCCGGTGACGGGGCGCAGTATGTGCAGACGCCCGAGAACACATCGTTGATGGTCCTGAAGACGCGCGCATTGTTCGAAAAGACCGGGCCTGAAGAGGATAATCCAGCTGTCGAAAGGTTTTCCGGATTGGCGAAGGAACTGGGAATCTGGCTTCATATCGGTTCGGTTGCGATCCAGCTGTCGGACAAGAAAGTTGCCAACCGGTCGTTTCTCTATACGCCTCGTGGCGACATCGCCGCGCGTTACGACAAGATTCACATGTTCGATGTCGACCTGCCGAACGGCGAAACCTACCGGGAGTCGAAGAACTACCAACCGGGCCATCGGGCGGTCATTGCCGAATTGCCTTGGGGCAAATTCGGTTTGACGACCTGCTACGACCTGCGGTTTCCCGCGCTCTATCGGAGCCTGGCGCAAGCCGGCGCGCAGTTTGTCAGTGTTCCGTCAGCCTTCACGGAACAGACGGGCAAGGCGCATTGGCATGTTCTTCTGCGCGCCCGGGCGATAGAAAACGGCGTGTATGTCTTCGCCGCAGCTCAAGGGGGTGCACACGATATGGGACGATCGACCTACGGACACTCTCTGATCATATCGCCGTGGGGTGAAATTATTGCCGAAGCTGGTACGGAACCCGACGTGATTTTCGCCGAAATTGATCCGGTACAGGTGGCTGAGGCGCGCACCCGGATTCCCTCACTTCGCCATGATCGAGACTTCAAATCTCCTTCAGATGCAGAGGTCGTTGCCGTAAAGGAGGCATCATGATCCGCTACCAACTCGTATGCGCGCGCGACCACGAATTCGAAGGCTGGTTTTCCAATTCGGCTGCGTTCGACGACCAGGTGAAACACGGTCTGGTGATATGCCCCCATTGCGGGTTGCAGGACGTTTCAAAAGCGCCCATGGCGCCGAGCATCGCCCGCCGGGAAACCTCTTCCAAAAATCAGCGCGAGATCGTCGAGGTGTTGCGTGAGGCACGGAACCATATCCTGAAATCATCGGAGAATGTGGGCGACAAATTTGCCGAAGAGGCTCGGAAGATACACCGCGAAGAGGTCGAGCCGCGCAGTATTTACGGGAACGCAACGGCGGACGAAGCCGACTCTCTGCAAGACGAGGGCGTGGATTTTCATCCTCTTCCGGTTCTGCCGGAAGATCACAACTGAAACCAGTACCGGGAGCGCCGGATGGCCGCGAACAAGAACGAAACTCTGCTGTTTTTTCCGACTGTCGTCCGGGAAATCCAGATTGCCGATGCCAAGAAGCTGAACGAGACGATCGACGTGGGGATTGATCGGATTCGCTCGACCGAACCAAATTCTCTACCTGCCACGTGGAGTTGCGACCTCTACACGACCATCGGCAGTCCGACGACTTTGGTGCAGCACGAGGAGTTTGAGCCGTTGCGGGAGGTGATTATGCGCGAGGCGAACGACTTCGCCAATGCGCTCGAACTCGAGATTGACCGCTTTCCCCTGAAATTCACCGAGTGTTGGCTGAATATCTATGGCGAGGGCCACGCCCAGGAAGTTCATCACCATTCCAACGCGGTCATCAGCGGCATCTACTATGCGAAGGCGCCTGCGGGAAGCGGCGATCTGCTCATTCATTCGCCGTACATGGACATCATGCTCGATCCCCCGACGCGCAAATCAAACGGCCTGAACGTCAAGGTCATGCCGATCACGCCCAAGGAAGGGAAGATGATCCTGTTCCAGAGCTTCGTAAAGCATTCGGTCAAGCCGACGCGCGGCGCCTCGGAGCGCATCTCAATCGCGTTCAATCTCACGATGTGAGATCAGCCGGGCCGGGATGCCGACATCAGATAGTTCACGTCTGTATCGGACGACAGCCGCCATGACCCTTCGAGCGGGTCAAATACCAGACCTTTGCGTGACACTTCCTGGAGGTCCGCCTGCGAGCAAGCGTCCGACAGCTCCGCCGGCGTCACAAAACGATCCCAGCGATGGGTGCCGACTGGCAACCAGCGCAAGATGAATTCCGCTCCGACGATTGCCAGCGCGTAGGATTTCAGCGTCCGGTTGATGGTCGAGAGCAGCATCAACCCGCCGGGCCGGACGAGATCTGCGGCCACGCCAAGGAACGCCGGTACGTCCGGCACATGCTCGACCACTTCCAGCGCGAGAACCGCGTCAAAGCGCTCGCCATCTGCGACCAGATTCTCGACGCGATCGGCCCGGTAGCCAATTTTCAAACCCTGTGCCTCGGCGTGAGCGCGCGCGGCATTTATGCTGTCTTCCGCCGGATCGATGCCCGTTACCGCTGCACCGAGCCGTGACAGGGGCTCGCAAAGAAGACCGCCGCCACAACCGATATCTATGATTTTCAGACCTTCGAACGGCTTCAGGTCGCGGCTGTCCAGATCGAAATGGGTGCAAATCTGATCGCGCACGAAGGTCAGTCTGGCCGGATTGAGCGCGTGCAGTGGCCGGAACTTGCCATTGGGGTCCCACCATTCATCGGCGATCGCCGCAAAACGAGCGACTTCATTCTGGTCCAGCGTGCGCTCGGATGATGGCGGCAGTTCGTTCTGAAGTGGGTCGGTCATGGAGTCATTGGGGGATCGTGGAGGCCGAATTGTCAAGCATGCTCCGCCTTTGTTGCAGGTCGGAGGTTAAGCGACTAAGAATACGCGCGATTTGCACGCTGGCCGCACTTTTGAGGCAGCCAGGAGCTTTCGTGGCGCGTGCTTCGAATTGGACGGGATCAGCTATGGCACTTCTCGTGCTGAAATTCGGTGGAACCTCTGTTGCGGATCTGGAAAGGATCCGGGCCGCCGCCGCGCATATCAAACGTGAAATCGACCAGGGCAATCAATGCGCGGTGGTCGTGTCGGCCATGGGAGATCAGACGGATCGTCTGGTTTCCTGGACCCGCGAGGCGGCGCCCCTTCACGATGCGCGGGAATATGACGTTGTGGTCTCCACCGGTGAACAGGTCACGTGCGGACTGCTGTCCATCATTCTTCAGGATATGGGCATTCCCGCACGGTCGTGGCTCGGCTGGCAGCTTCCCGTTCATACGGACGACGCTCACGGCGCGGCGCGAATTGTTGATATTGAAACGGACCAGCTCAAAACCCGCCTCAAAAACGGCGAAGTCGCTGTTGTGCCCGGGTTTCAGGGCCTTGGTCCCGATGGCCGCGTGACGACTTTGGGGCGGGGCGGATCAGATACCAGTGCCGTTGCACTGGCCGCCGCGCTTGGTGCCGACCGTTGCGACATCTACACGGATGTCGATGGCATTTACACCGGCGACCCGCGCATCGTGCCGCAGGCGCGCCGCCTTGACAAAATCTCTTACGAAGAGATGTTGGAAACCGCTTCGCTCGGCGCCAAGGTCTTGCAGACGCGATCGGTTCAGCTTGCGATGGTTCATCAGGTTCGGCTTCTCGTGCGTTCGAGTTTCGAGCCGGCGGATGCGCAGCACGAAGATGGAACACAAGCCGGAACGCTGGTTTGCGACGAGGATGAAATAGTGGAACAACAGGTCGTCAGCGGTATTGCCTACACAAAGGATGAGGCAAAGGTCACGCTTATCGGGGTTCAGGACAAGCCGGGCGTGGCGGCCCGCGTATTCGGTCCTCTGGCGGATGCGAACATCAACGTCGATATGATCGTCCAGAATGTTTCGGGCGACGGGAAAACGACGGATTTGACGTTTACAGTGAGCGATGCGGATCTTGATCGTGCGCTCGAGGTGCTGAAAGACGTCAAGGCCGAGATCGGTTATGAGGATCTGCGCGGCGCGACCGATATCGTCAAGGTTTCGGTCATAGGGATCGGAATGCGCAGCCATGCGGGCGTGGCATCGCAAATGTTCAAGGCTATGGCGGACAAGGGCATCAATATCGAGGCGATTTCGACATCCGAAATCAAGATCAGCGTGCTGATCGATGCGGCATATGCCGAGCTTGCCGTGAGGACCCTGCATTCGCTGTATGGTCTGGACAACGCCTGACCGGAAATCCTTCCGGCGCCGCCGCGGCGGGCGTTGACATCCGGAAACGCGAAATTCCCGGCACGGCGAGCGTGCGGGGTGAACAGAGACAGATTTCTGATGGCACCAACGATCGGAGCACCGCGCGTATTGCTGCGCCGCCTGCGCGAAACCATGGCGCTTCAGGAGGGCGGCGAGGTCAAACTTGCGCGCATCGTGGTGGACATTGCCGCCAATATGGTTGCCGAGGTGTGTTCCATCTATGTGCGCCGCCGGGACGAATCCATGGAGCTGGCGGCGACGGAGGGATTGAACCCGGAAGCCGTACACAACACGCATCTTGCGCGCGGCGAGGGCTTGGTCGGGCTTGTCGCCATGCGTGCGGAGGCGGTGAATCTTCCTGAGGCGCGGGAGCACCCTTCTTTCTCTTATCGCCCTGAAACGGGTGAGGAGGTTTTTCATTCATTCCTTGGCGTCCCCATTCAGCGGCAGGGGCGGGTTATCGGCGTGCTGACCGTCCAGAACCGTACGCAGCGGCACTATATGGAAGAAGAGGTCGAAGCCCTCCAGATCGTCGCGATGGTTCTTGCGGAGATGATTGCTTCGGACCAGTTGGGTTCGGCGCAGGCGGTCAGCCGGTCGGCGGGGCAGGTCGTGCGCGGCGTGTCGCTTTCGGATGGTGTCGCCCATGGCCACGTGGTACTGCATGTTCCGCGGGTTGCGGTCGACACGCTGATTGCCGATGATATCGAGCACGAGACCAGACGTCTTGCAGATGCCATAGAGAGGCTCCGCGCAACAATCGACGACATGCTGTCGCGCGGCGATGTGGCCCGCGCGGGCGAGCATCGGGACGTGCTTGAGGCGTATCGGATGTTCGCGCACGACCGCGGCTGGATCAGGCGGATGAACGAAGCCGTTGCGACGGGACTGACGGCGGAGGCGGCTGTCGCGAAAGTTCAGAACGATACACGCGCACGGGTCGTGAATCACACGGCGCCGTTCCTGCGCGAACGCTTCAACGATCTGAACGACTTGTCCAACCGGCTCCTGCGGATGTTGACGGGGCGCTCGACTGCCGTCGGCGAGGAGTTGCCGGACGACACCGTATTGGTCGCTCATTCGATGGGGCCGGCCGAATTGCTGGACTACGATCAGGAGAAAATCCGAGCGCTTATTCTCGAAGAAGGTGGCCACGCGAGTCATGTGGCGATTGTCGCCCGGGCACTCGGCGTTCCTGCGGTCGGTCAGGCGGATGGCATTCTGAACAGGCTGGACACCTCCGACCCTGTCGTCGTGGACGCCGAGGCAGGCGAAGTTCACGTCCGTCCCTCGCCCGATATTGTTTCCGGATACAAGGATAAGGAACGCCTCAAGGCCCAGCGTGAGGCAAGATACGCCAAGATCAAAAACCGGGCTGCCAGGACCAAGGATGGAGTCGAAATTGAGCTTCACATGAACGCGGGATTGCTGGTGGATCTGCCGTATCTGCGTGAAACGGGTGCCGCGGGCATCGGTCTGTTCAGAACCGAGTTTCAGTTCATGATCGCATCCACGTTTCCACGTCCCGACGAGCAGCAGAAAATGTATGCCGAGGTCCTCGACGCGGTCGGTGACAAACCGGTGGTCTTCCGGTCGCTCGATATCGGCGGCGACAAGGTGCTGCCATATCTTCGTTCATCACACGAAGAGAATCCGGCTCTGGGCTGGCGCGCTATCCGCATGGCGCTGGATCGGCCCGCGCTGTTGCGGACGCAATTCCGGGCGCTGATGAGGGCTGCTCAGGGACGCGAGGTGCGGGTGATGCTTCCTATGGTATCGGACGTCTCGGAAATTCAAGCCGCTCGCGAGCTGATCGACAAGGAAGTGCGGCACATGGTGCTGCACGGTTACACACTGCCGAAGCGCTTGCAGCTCGGCGTCATGATCGAGGTTCCGGCGCTCGTCTGGCAACTGGACCGACTGTTTCCTCTGGTGGATTTCGTCTCGGTCGGGAGCAATGATCTTTTGCAGTTCCTGTTCGCGGCCGACCGGACCAACCTGCAGGTTGCACAGCGGTTCGACCCGTTATCCTATCCGGTCCTTCGCGTGTTGGACGAAATCGCGAGGAAGGCACGTGAACATGAGGTTCCGGTGACGCTTTGCGGTGAAATGGCGGGCAGCCCGATCGAAGCGATGGCATTGGTCGGGATCGGATTCCGATCGATTTCCATGGCCCCATCGTCCATAGGTCCGGTTAAAGCTATGATCCGTTCGCTTGATTCGTCGACGGTTGAACAGCTGCTGAAAGATGCGCTTTCTGCTGAGATCGACGATATGCGCAAGCATCTGGAGGGCTTCGCTGCGAAATATGACGTGGAGATTTGAGCGTGCTTACGCATCTCACGTTGCAGCGAGCCGCGTCATTGGCTTTAATCGGTTGATATTGATCGGTTGTGCGCGCTGTCCGGGAAATGGAAAGCGCAAGTTTAGTCGACCATAGAAGCGGCAAAGAAGGACAAGTGGGGGAAATGTCGTCGCGACGAAGCGAGGCTGTTGCTCCGTCTTCTGGCGGGGACGACGGGTTTCGCCTGGGTACCAAATCGATAAACCAGATGCCGTCAGCTCAAGACACAGAATTGGCGACCATCTTCCGCGAGATGCGCCGCGCCATGGGTGTCTCGAGGGAGCGTATCGCCGGACGGCTGGCGACGTCGGTAGAAACGATCGATGTTCTGGAGAGTGGCGATCTTCTGGCCCTGCCGGAGTGGTCCGAGGTTAGCCGTGTGGTGACCGCTTACGCGGCGCAGTTAGGTCTGGATTCTCGACCTATCCTGCGCCGAATGAAAGGGCAGTTCGATGCACTGAAGGCTGGTGAAGCAAACAAAGCGTGCCCGCGGGACGATGCCGGTGCCACCCCGGATAGTCCTTTACCCTCCCTTTCGGCAAAACAGCCGGATGCGGTGCCGGATCCCGGTTTGGCAGATGCCGAGCCGCAGGCGCAAACACAGACGCCGGCGCAAGCCCAGACACAGGCACCCAATGGTGCGGCGGTGGATGCGGAGTTTACGCCCGGGTCGACACCGGCAAGTCCGGTGACCACGGATACAGAAAACGCGGAGCGCGCTGTGAGCCGGAAAAGCCGGATTCCAGGATTGGCGCGGGCTGCCCTGAACTGGCTATTGCTTTTCGGCCTTGTGGGAGCGCTTGGCTTCGGACTGTGGTTCGCGTCACAAAATCCGCAGGCTGTCTGGAGAGCGGTTGATAGTCTGCCGGAGCCGCTTCCCCGCGCCATGCGGGGCGCCTGGGAGCTTGTGCGGCCTCTCGATGAGCGCAAAACACAGCCACAGGTTTTCGATCCTGACAACCGCAAGTCGGACAAGCTCCGTTAGCCAACGCCAACCGGACGTTGCCCCAACACACAAAAATCGTGTAACTGAGCGCGATGTCTGCAATTCCCGAACAGAAACTCGAACAGCTCGTCAGTCGCTGGGAAACCGTACAGGGCGAATTGGCTGCCGGTCCTGACCAGGAAACATATGTTCGTCTGGCGCGCGAGTTCGCCGAACTCGATCCGGTGGTGGGCGCGATCAACGCGTTGCGAGCGGCGCGGAAGGAGAGCGCCGACCTCCAAGAGATCGTTTCCGACAGCGATGCCGACGCGGAAATGGTCGAGTTGGCGAAGACTGAGCTGGAAGAGATCGAACCGAAGATTGAGGAGATGGAGCAGAAGCTGAGGCTCCTTTTGCTTCCCAAAGACGCGGCTGACGAAAAGAATGTGATCCTGGAAGTTCGCGCTGGAACCGGGGGAGATGAGGCTGCGCTGTTCGCCGGCGACTTGTACCGCATGTACCAACGATATGCGGATCTGAAAGGCTGGAAGATCGAGATTATTTCAGCGAGCGACGCTCCTCTAGGTGGTTTCAAGGAAGTGATCGCCAACGTAAGCGGCCGTGGCGCTTTCGCGCGCTTGAAGTATGAATCCGGTGTCCACCGGGTTCAGCGGGTGCCGGAAACGGAGTCGAGTGGTCGCATACATACCTCCGCGGCCACCGTCGCGGTCCTTCCGGAAGCCGAGGAAGTGGATATCGCCGTCGATGAAAAGGATCTTCGTGTAGATGTTTTCCGGGCCAGTGGCCCCGGGGGGCAATCGGTGAACACAACCGACAGCGCCGTTCGCATTACACATTTGCCAACGGGAATCGTGGTCAGCCAGCAGGATGAAAAGTCGCAACATAAGAACCGCGCAAAGGCGATGAAGGTGTTGCGCGCACGGCTTTACGAAGTCGAGCGCGAAAAGAAGGATGCCGAACGTGCCGCGGACCGCCGCGGCCAGGTCGGAAGCGGAGATCGGTCCCAGCGTATCCGCACGTATAATTTCCCGCAGGGACGCGTTACCGACCATCGCATAAACCTGACCCTCCATAAGCTCAACGAAGTGCTTGAAGGGGGCGGCCTCGACGAAATCATTGATGCGCTCGTGACTGAACAGCAGGCGAACCAGCTTGCGGCTATCGATGAACAGCCGGCTGCCTAGCTCCACGGCAAACGGAATGCCTGACAGCGGACTGTCAGCCGGCGCTCTTTACCGTGAACTTGCTGCCTCGTTGAGGGCGAGCGGCACACCGACACCGGAACTCGA
This sequence comes from Hyphomicrobiaceae bacterium, assembly GCA_028066055.1. Taxonomy (GTDB): domain Bacteria; phylum Pseudomonadota; class Alphaproteobacteria; order Rhizobiales; family Methyloligellaceae; genus UBA2767. The sequence continues at coordinate 10,370 of JALCBY010000013.1, read as the reverse complement.
TGCGCGCCTTATTGTCTGCTACGCGCTCGGCATCAGTCACGAGACATTGGTGGCGGAACCGGAACGAAGGACATCCCTCCCGGCGCGCCAAACGGCATTCAGCTATGCGAAGCGCCGGTGCGCGCACGAACCCGTCTCGCGCATTGTCGGTGTGCGTGAGTTCCGGGGGCTGGATTTCAAGATTACGCCCGATACGCTGGACCCGAGACCCGATACCGAGACGGTGATTGATGCCTCTTTGGAGGTCTTGGGCTCTGCGCCTCGCCCGGAGGGACATCGTATCCTCGACATCGGTACCGGTTCGGGATGCATTCTCGTCAGCCTGTTGCATGAAGTCGGCTCGGCAACCGGTGTCGGCACGGATATCTCCGAACGTGCGCTTTGCGTTGCACGAGACAACGCATCACGCCATGGCGTTACCCAGCGCGCTCGGTTTGTCTGCACATCCTGGTCAACGGGTGTTGCGGGTTCCCACGATCTGGTTGTGTCAAATCCGCCTTATATCGCAACCGGCGCCATCGCAGATCTCGCTCCCGATGTATATGCGTATGACCCCCGGTCCGCGCTGGACGGTGGCAGTGACGGGCTCGACGCATATCGCGCCATCATCCCCGCGCTGCGCGAGTGTCTGGTCCCGGGCGGATGGGTTGTCCTCGAGGTTGGAGCGGGCCAGGCCGAAGCCGTATGTAACATGCTGGCCACAACCGCCAAAGCGGTGGGATTCGAAAAGCCCTGTCATTGGCGTGACTTGGCGGGACATGTCCGCTGTATCGGGGCGAGACGTTCACCCTCTGCCTAGATGACCAGAAAAAGGGGGTTGGAAATTGTGCACGATCAGGCTAGGTTCAATTCACAAGACGCGCTTGAATTTCTTGAGCGTGTTGAAGTGAGCAAGCCAAAAATAGCCGGAAACGAAGCGTTCGAAAGACACCGAGCGTGTCTTTATTTGTGGCGCAGAATTCTAATCCGTGACGGCTTAGGTTTCCCAGATGACCGGCGCTGGGCGTATTGGGGTCCGGTCTTGAAGGGGTAAATTCTTGCTTGAGATGGCTTTAGAAAACAATCCTGAGGTATGAGGCGCCGGGTACCGGCAAGTCAGATTGTTCTAGAGCTTTTGGGGGACGTAGGAGAATACGGGGCACTGCAATCCAGAACGATCCATGACTGGTTGCTAGCCAGGCTGGCGGCAAACGTGTTTGACGACTGGACAGGACAATCAAAATGGCCAATGCAACAAGAAAGCCAATGAGGCAAGGTCAACAAAACCGCCGTGGACGCGGACGTGGCCGCAACAAGGCTCAGAATCCTCTCAGCCGAAACTATGAGTCAAACGGACCCGATGTGAAAATCCGTGGGACAGCCGCGCACATCGCGGAAAAATATGCCTCGCTGGCGCGCGATGCCCTTTCCTCTGGCGATACCGTCGCCGGCGAAAGCTATCTGCAGCATGCGGAGCACTACAACCGGATCATTATGGCCAGTCAGCCGCAACAGCCTGAAGGTCTCAACGGATCCGGGGCGGAACGTTCGCAAACCGAGAGCAGTCCGGAAGATGCCGACGGCAGGCAGAAAGACACGAAGCAAGACGCCAGGAAGCCAGCGAAGGCGCCTGCCGGAAATTCCGGAGGCGAGACCCACAGCGACGATGGATTGCTGAGAACGCTGTCTCGCACGACAAAAAGCAATGGCAAGGCGGCCCCTGCGCCCGAAGAAGACAGCCCGGCTGCTGACGAAGCCGTCGAGGCGGAAAAGGCTACAAAAAAGAGCAGTGGCGACGAAGCCGTCGAGGCGGAAAAGGCTGCAAAAAAGAGCGGTGGCGATGAAGCCGTTGAGGTGGAAAAGGTTGCGAAAAAGAGCAGTGGCGACGAAGCTGTCACCTGAAACGCCTCATCGTCAGATCAGTGAGAGTTACAGCGTGACCCGTTCGCTGATCAAAGTGACCGTATCACCGCGCCTGATCGTGCCTCGTTCTGCCACGGTCGCATAGACACCGAAATCCTCGTGACCATAGGCGCGCATGAGCGCGGCCGGAATGGCCATGTCACGATCCGCCGTCTGGGGATCAACGTTGGTTGCGGCACATCGGGTTGTGCGGTCGATGACGTCAAACACGGTGCCGCCGATGCGAATTCGCTGGCCAACCCAGCCGAATTCCTCCCATGGCTGTTGGGACTCGATATACACATTCGCGCGGAACCGCATGGGGTCTACAGGGCGGCCAACGGCACGTTCCAGTTCACGAACGCTCGCGAGATTGACGATGTGGACGCACTTGATGGCGACGTCCGTAAAATTGTGGCCGGGCGCATTTACAATATGCGGTGCGCCGCGAAGGTCGTTCTCCATATACCCCGCCATGAACTGTTCAATCAGCTGCCGACCCATAGCGGTATCAAGCGCACCTCTCACCACCTGTTTGCCGTTGCGGAGCAGGGTTAACGTATGGGTCGCTTCGTCGAACTCGACCTCGAGCGCCGCGAGACGCTCGTTGCGCATGAGCATCAGAAAGTTGATCTTCGGCAGATGCTTTGGGGCGTTGGGATCGAACCTCCCACGACCATTCTCTATCGCCCAGGCTCTGTCATAGGGCAGGGTTTCGCCAGCTTCGACAGAAACTTCCGCAAGGTCCTGCGGCCGCAGGCCTTTGACGGGATAGCGGTGGAGCGATGAAACGCGAATGGAATCTGTATCGGACATGACTTTCAACGAAAACGGAGCGCATTTATGCCCCTTTTGTTGCGCTGCGGCAACACTATATAGATATTGGGAAATAGCTCTGTTGAGAGGTCCCGAGACCGGTGCGCTGACCGCCGAATGTGTATGACGCGACGTCGAATTCGGTGGTATTGCCCGGACTCTTGGGTGCGAGACCTGTGCTGAACGATCAGGCGGTGATCGCATGCCAGAAAGGGGTTTGAATATGGATTTTGAAAAATACACCGAACGTGCCCGCGGGTTCATCCAGTCGGCACAGGGCCTCGCGCTACGCGAAGGACATCAGCAATTTGCGCCGGAACATCTGCTCAAGGTGATTCTCGACGATGAGGAGGGCCTTGCGGCCGGATTGATTTCGCGCGCCGGCGGTAACCCAGGCCAGGCCCTGGAGGAAACAGAAGCTGCTCTTGCCAAACTGCCAAAGGTTTCAGGCGGCGGCGCGGGTCAGGTCTATCTCGCGCCGGGCACAGCCCGTGTATTTGAGACGGCTGAACAGGCCGCCAAAAAAGCGGGCGATAAATTCGTCACCGTCGAGCGTTTGCTGTTGGCGTTGGCGGTCGAGAAAAGTTCCGATACCGCCAAGATTCTCGAGCGCGCCGGGGTAACACCCAACGCTCTGAACGATGCGATCAACGATTTGCGCAAGGGCCGCACTGCCGACTCCGCATCGGCGGAGCAGGCTTACGATGCGCTCAAACGGTATGCGCGTGATCTCACCGAGGCTGCGCGGGATGGCAAGCTCGACCCCGTCATCGGGCGGGATGAGGAAATTCGCCGTACCGTTCAGGTATTGTCGCGGCGAACCAAGAACAACCCGGTCCTGATCGGCGAGCCCGGCGTCGGCAAGACGGCCATCGCTGAAGGATTAGCGCTAAGGATCGTCAATGGAGATGTCCCCGAAAGTCTGCGCGACAAACAGCTGCTGGCGCTCGACATGGGGGCTCTCATCGCCGGCGCGAAGTATCGCGGCGAGTTCGAAGAACGGCTCAAGTCCGTGCTCAACGAAGTGTCCGACAGTGACGGGAACATCATTCTGTTCATCGACGAGATGCACACCATCGTGGGTGCGGGCGCTTCGGAAGGCGCAATGGACGCATCCAACCTGTTGAAGCCTGCGCTTGCCCGCGGCGAACTTCATTGCATCGGGGCGACCACGCTCGATGAATACCGCAAGAATGTCGAGAAGGATGCAGCACTTGCGCGGCGCTTCCAGCCCGTGTTCGTGACCGAGCCGAGTGTCGAGGACACGATCTCGATTTTGCGCGGCCTGAAGGAGAAATACGAACTGCATCACGGCGTACGCGTGACCGACAACGCCCTGGTTGCCGCGGCGACGTTATCCAACCGTTACATCACGGACCGGTTCCTGCCCGATAAGGCGATCGATCTGATGGACGAAGCCGCAAGCCGGTTGCGTATGCAGGTCGATTCCAAGCCGGAAGAGCTGGATGAACTCGATCGCAGGATCATCCAGATGAAGATCGAGCGCGAAGCCCTGAAGAAGGAAGACGACAGCGCCTCGAAGGATCGCCTGGAGACGCTGGAAAAGGAACTGGCGGATCTGGAAGAGCAGTCCGATGCCCTGACCCGCCGGTGGCACGAGGAAAAGGAAAAGCTCAATGAAGCGCAAAACCTGAAAGAGGAGTTGGACGCGGCGCGCCATGAGCTTGAGCAGGCGCAACGGTCCGGCGATCTCGCGCGGGCCGGCGAGCTCTCCTATGGCCGTATTCCGGAGCTTGAGAAAAAGCTTACGGAAACGGAGGAGGAGGAGCGCGCTGAAGGCATGGTCGAGGAGGCCGTGACGAGCGATCACATTGCGCAGGTGGTATCGCGCTGGACCGGCATTCCTGTCGACAAGATGCTGGAAGGCGAGCGTGAAAAACTTCTGCGCATGGAAGATGCGCTGGCCGGACGTGTCGTTGGCCAGCAAGAGGCGGTCACTGCCGTGTCGACGGCAGTGCGCCGGGCCAGAGCTGGTCTGCAGGACCCGAACCGTCCGATCGGATCGTTCATGTTCCTCGGACCGACAGGCGTCGGCAAGACGGAGCTGACAAAGGCATTGGCGGCGTTCCTCTTCGATGACGAAAACGCCATGGTTCGTATCGATATGTCGGAATTCATGGAGAAGCACTCCGTGGCCCGGCTGATCGGGGCGCCTCCCGGATATGTTGGATATGAAGAAGGCGGTGCGCTGACAGAGGCCATCCGCCGCCGGCCGTATCAGGTCGTACTGTTCGACGAGATCGAAAAGGCACATCCGGACGTCTTCAACGTGCTTTTGCAGGTTCTGGACGACGGACGTCTGACCGATGGTCAGGGCCGGACGGTCGACTTTCGCAATGCCCTCATCATCATGACCTCAAATATCGGTGCCGAAATACTGGTGAATCAGCCCGAAGGTGAGGACACCGGAGCGGTGCGCGGTCAGGTCATGGCGCAGGTGCAGGCGCGATTCAGGCCGGAGTTCCTCAACCGGCTCGACGAGATCATCCTGTTCCACCGTCTGAAGCGTGATCAGATGTCGGCCATCGTCGATATCCAGATGGCGCGTCTGCAGAAGCTGCTGGATGAGCGCAAGGTTACGGTCGAACTCGATGACAAGGCGCGTGAGTGGCTCGCCGACAAGGGATATGACCCGGCCTATGGTGCGCGTCCGCTGAAGCGCGTGATCCAGAAGAACCTTCAGGATCCGCTGGCGGAACTGACGCTGGAAGGCGCCATCAAGGATGGTGACGCGGTCAAGGTGTCGGCAAATACCGACGGGCTTGTGATTAACGGGACGGCGGTAGCGAAAGCGGCATAACGCCGGTCGGGTTTCCCGCAGCTGGGGAACCCGACCACTTTTTCTCTGGGTCGTTCGGCCATGCTCAGTTACGAAGACTACAACGCGTTTTGCGGATCGCTGCCGGCGGCAACCCACGTTGTGCAGTG
>JALCBY010000013.1:0-4624 GCA_028066055.1 Hyphomicrobiaceae bacterium | reverse complement strand
AAGACTACAACGCGTTTTGCGGATCGCTGCCGGCGGCAACCCACGTTGTGCAGTGGGGCGGCGCCCATGTCTGGAAGGTTGGCGGCAAGGTTTTTGCGATCGGCGGATGGTCGAAGGGCGATATCCCTTACGTGACGTTCAAGTGTAGCGAGGTCGCGTTCGAGATGCTCAAGCAGGAGCCGGGCTTGCGGCCGGCACCCTATCTCGCGCCACGGGGAGGTAAGTGGATCCAGATGTATGACGAGCCCGGTCTCAGCGACGATGATCTGAAAAAATACATTGCCGCATCGCACCGGCTCGTCGCACAAAAACTCACGCGCAAGCTGCGTGCGGAACTTAAACTGGAGGATTTGTAGGAGATGCCGGCAGATACCAAGGACAGCGCGCGGTTCCATGCCCTGTGGCCGACCACGCTGCTCGTGGACCATCTGCCGGGCGCGGAGAATGCGAACATTGTCCTCAAAGAGATGATCGAGGATCTCGACGCCGGGTCGCAGGATATGACCGCCAATTATCTGAGCGGGAATTTTTTCGATATTCCCCATCCTGCGGTTGCATGGCTGAAAGAGTGCGTCGATGTCTCCACAAAGCAATATGCCCGCAACGCCGGGATTGACTACGAAATGGACTGGCATGTGCAGGCATGGCCGAACGTGAACCGGTTCGGCGATTATCACAACCTGCATAATCACCCCCATTCCTGGCTGAGCGGCACCTACTATGTGCAGGTGCCGGAGGGCGAGCCGAAGACCGCCAAGCGGCGGTCTGATCTCAATCCGGGTGCGATCAGTTTTTTCGATCCGCGCGCGCAGGCCAATATGCTGGCGGTCAAAGGGGACGGGCAGGTGGAAGCGGAGCACCGCATCATGCCGGAACCGGGCATGATCCTGATTTGGCCGGCATTCGTGCACCATCTGGTGCACCCGAACCTGTTCGACGAAACCCGGATATCGGTTTCATTCAACGTCGTGTTGAACTGGCGCGACGAATACATCCCTTGAAGAACAGCAAGAGAGTTAGGGTCGATGTTAGCTCATAAAAAAAGCGCGTCCCCCCGTAAGAGACGCGCCTGTTTACCCGTAAAGGGTTCCCTTCTTTAAAGAGCGTTTATTTTTGGACGGATGCCATGCGCGTCGTTACCGGCGAGCGTTGCATCAGTCCGTCAATACGATTGCGCTCTTTGTAGAAATTCGCCAGCTCTTTCCCAGTGAGCTGACGTCCGCGTGGTACGTGAATGGTCATCGGGTTGACGAACCGATTGTTGACCAGAACTTCAAAATGCAGGTGCGGGCCGGACGACAGTCCGGTCGAGCCGACATAACCGATAACCTGACCCAGTTGCACCTTCATGCCGGGTCGCAGGCCCCGTGCAAACCGCGACATGTGGCTGTACGCCGTCTTGTAACCGTTGGCATGGCGGATACGGACATAGTTGCCATTCCCGCCTTTGCGCCTTGCTTCCTCGACGACGCCGCTTCCGGCGGCAAGAATCGGTGTTCCGGTCTTCGCAGCCCAGTCGGTGCCCGTATGCATCTTGCGGTAGCCGAGGATCGGATGCTTGCGCATGCCGAAGGCCGATGTGAAGCGCGCGCCTTTGACCGGCTTACGCATCAGGAATTTCTTGGCGCTGTTGCCGTCACGATCATAAAAATCGACGTCCCCATCGGGAGTGCGGAAGCGGTAGTAGCGCCGGGCTTCGCCACCAACGGTCATTGCCGTGAAAAGGACATCGCCGAGCGCCTTTTCCTGCCCGCTATCATCTTTCTCCAGGCCGAAAAAGACTTCGAACGAATCACCGGGATGCGTCGGACGCTTGAAATCCACATCATAAGAATGGATACGGAGAAGCTTGGTGATCTGCTCGACCGCAACGCCCTGGTTCAGTGCCGAATGATAGAAGCTCGTGTAGAGCGACGCGCGCTTGGGCCGGATCGAACGGCGCAGGTTCTTGGCAACGACCAATTTGATCGGTTCGTTGCTGGCGACATAATCGCCCGCATCGTCGCGCGCCACGGTGACCTTGTGCGTGCCTCCGGCGAACAGGCTGACCTTAACCGGCTCCATCTGACCGTCGTTCTTGGGCGCCGGTACGAGCGTGAAACGAACTTCCTGTCCGCTATTCAGGTTCTTTGGCTTGAACACCGGCGCCATCGCATCGGCAATGGCTTTGGCCTGCCATTTTTCGGCACCGGCATCCGCCAGGATGCTCATGAGCGTGTCGCCTTTCTTGACGGTGACGGCCGTCGTCTCGGTGCCATCGGCGACCTCGTCAACGCCTTCAAGCGTTTCGACTGTCTTGGCAACGATGGTCGTGTTCGGCGGAACACGACGACCCAGGTCTCTTGGCGACGGCGTGTCGTCAGGATGATACGCGGCCCGCTTCACGAGCCCGGATGGTTCTCCTTCCGGATCGATGCCAGGGCGCATGGCGAAAGGCTGTACGGCGACAAGCGCATCGCGCTCCGCCATCAGTTCGGTCAATTCCTTGGCGCTCAAGGCCAGCCCGTCATTCGTCGGCAGAATGCCGCCTTCGAGTTCATACGTCTCAATCCGCGCGTCCCTGCTCGAATCAATCTGCGCTTCGCCTTGTGCGTTTTCAGCAACCGGCTTCGGGTTCGAATAGAGTTTGAAGGGATTGAAGGCGGGGATATTCGAGATGTCGTCAGGGTGGGATGTGCCGAGGCGGGCAACGAGGCGGGCGTATGGCTTGATGCGGATATACTCGCGATCGTTACGCTTCTGAACCACGGTGTCATGAATGATGTGGCGGGTCGAAAGTCCCTCGGTCGTGGTCGGGATGCGATCGGTCTTCTGCCCCGCAACCGATTGAAGAGCTGCAACCGGCAGCGCCTTTTGCACGGGCTTCATGGCTGCGAGCCCGGCATGCCGGATCGATGAAACGATGCCGGTGCCATCTTCCACGTCCATCGATGCATAGATGGACGATCCGATGACGCCGACGCCGACAACCGCGGCAAGGCATGTGCTCACTAACCATTTCAGCCGTGTCGTCGCGCGCGAATCGCCGGGTTCAGGAAGAAAGACGGCGCATGATGTCCGCTTTGGAGAAGACAGGTAAATCTGCGGCAGCGAACGCTTGCCAAACGGCACCAAGGCCTGGCTCTGAGTTCGGCCTGTCTTACGGCGTCGTCGTTCCGTCAAAGTTGGCTATCCCCCCGTCTTCGGTTGGTGTCCCGTACCGGCTCTCGCATGCGGCCAGCCTTCAAAGGGTCACCAACTGCCCCGAGTAAGGTGTATTACCGTCCCTCGTTCGAAGCCCGTCAATCTGCCGAGACGTCTGTGCTGTGTCAACTTCGGGAGGACATCTTGGATGCCCGCAATTCAGAAGTGATATTCAACAGAAGGTCGTCCCAAATCCCACAACGGACAAACAAACTTCCAAAAACTTTTACAGCTTCCAGAGACGCGTTCATAGAATGGTCTGAAAGCCGTTTCTCTTTTGTTAACGGGACGATGCCCGCGCAATCAGGCAGGAATGTGACCAATTCGTAAGAATTCGCCTGTTTGGCAAGCGGTTATGGCCAATTCGGCGCGCGAATCGGGATTGTTCCCTGTGTCAACCGATTCGTCTGCTGAGCAATCTCGAATTTTTTGCAGAATCTTTGCATCTGCCGCTTGACCTGCCGCGGTGGAGTATGTATCTAAGAACCGTTGCGCGGGCAAACTGCTTTGCCTGCGGTTTTTGTTGTGTTCGCGCAGCAACCTCTTTTAACGAAGCGGGGCGAGCTCCGGGAAAAATGACCGGGCGATACGCTTCTGCTGCGTTGACTCCTGATGGAGCATTTGGTTCCATCAAGAGTTCGGGACGTGGCCCTCGGGTGGCGTTTCGGTGGCTCTTTGACAATGTGGATTGAAGAAAGAGAAACGCAGGCGGCGGAGTCCTTGCGAGTTCGCTGACACGAACCTTTAATGGTGCGGGTCTGGCGAACGAAACGAGACTTCGGCGGTCTTGCGTTTATCGACACCCATGGTGCGTTTTGTCCTTATGGACGAGGCGCTTCATGAAAGTGTCGGGACTCGTCAAGAGTTTCGCAAGCGACCCCCTGGAGCATTCCCTCCAGGGATTATGCCGGAATCAGAATTTCAAACTTGAGAGTTTGATCCTGGCTCAGAACGAACGCTGGCGGCAGGCCTAACACATGCAAGTCGAACGTGAAGCTGGAGCTTGCTCCAGTGGAAAGTGGCAGACGGGTGAGTAACGCGTGGGAATTTACCCAGTGGTTCGGAATAACTTCGGGAAACCGGAGCTAATACCGAATACGCCCTCCGGGGGAAAGATTTATCGCCATTGGATGAGCCCGCGTCGGATTAGCTTGTTGGTGGGGTAAAAGCCTACCAAGGCGACGATCCGTAGCTGGTCTGAGAGGATGATCAGCCACACTGGGACTGAGACACGGCCCAGACTCCTACGGGAGGCAGCAGTGGGGAATATTGCACAATGGGCGCAAGCCTGATGCAGCCATGCCGCGTGAGTGAAGAAGGCCTTAGGGTTGTAAAACTCTTTCACCGGTGAAGATAATGACGGTAGCCGGAGAAGAAGCCCCGGCCAACTCCGTGCCAGCAGCCGCGGTAATACGGAGGGGGCTAGCGTTGTTCGGAATTA
>JALCBY010000012.1:91659-124636 GCA_028066055.1 Hyphomicrobiaceae bacterium | reverse complement strand
CGGCGCGCAGTTCGTGACGCCCATCTCGCCAAGCGTCGAACGGATGACAGAGAGGGCGGCGTGCATCTCATCCGCACCAAGACGCCCGATGCAACCGACACGGAAGGAGTCGGCGACCGTAAGCTTGCCCGGATAGATCACAAAGCCGCGGACACGCAGCCGGTCGTAGAAGTCCTGGAAATCGAACTTCGGGTCAGTGGGCATATGGAAGGTGACGATGATCGGCGCCTGCATGGCGTCTGGCAGCAAGGTCTTGAAGCCAAGCTCGCGCATGCCCTCGACGAGGATACGGCAGTTGTCCCGGTAGCGCCCACCACGCCCGGCAACACCGCCTTCTTCGTCAAACTCGTCGAGCGCCTGGTCGAATGCGAGGATGCAATGGGTCGGCGGCGTGAAGCGCCACTGGCCGTTTCCTTCCATCGCCTGCCACTGGTCGTAGAGATCGAGACTGAGCGAGGGCGAATTGCCCTTGGTCGCACTCAATGCGTCCTTGCGGGCGATACAGAAGCCCATGCCGGGCACGCCTTCCAGGCACTTGTTGGACGACGCAACGACAGCGTCGAAGGGAACCTTGCGCGCGCTCAAGGGGATTGCGCCGAAGGCGCTCATGGCGTCGATGAGCAGCCTGCGTCCATGCCGCTGCACCACTTGTGCGACCTCTTCGATCGGATTGAGGATACCGGACGTCGTTTCGCAATGGACAACGGCCACATGGGTGATGCCCTCATCGTCCGCCAGTGTCCGGTCCAGCGCTCGCGGGTCGACCGGCACATCTTCAGCTGTTTCCTGTATGGCAAAATCCCGGCCGTAGACCTCGCAGATACGCGCCATGCGTTTGCCGTAAGCACCATTGACGAGAATGAGAATCTTGTCGTCTGCCCCGACGAAACATCCAAGCATCGCCTCGACGACGAACGTCCCGCTGCCTTGAAGCGGGACACATGCATAGTCGTCTCCGCCGTCGACGATACCCACCAACCGGTCACGCATCCGGGCATTCACGGCGATGAAATGGGTGTCCCGCGAACCATAGTCGTGGAGCATGGCCTCCTTCACTGTCGGCGAGGTGGTGAGGGGCCCCGGGGTCAGGAGCCAGGGATCACCGGTCGGTGACAGGTCAAACTCTTCGTGAACAGCCTCTGGTTGAGCGGACATGACAGCCTCCTCCCTGCGAGACAAAAGTGATGGACGATGGACCGCTTATCGCGCGAGAAATCACATCAGTCAAATCGATGATATATATCCTGAAGATCGTAAAAAATTATATCTTGTGGATATTCAGGTTGAAGCGCTCTGCCTTGTCGCACCGCGCCAAAACCGCCCTGATATTGGCTGTTTGGCCACACTCCAAGGCAGAACGCTGCGTTGAAAAACCATCCGTTCGGGTGACAAATGCATAGGCATGATCGATGCTATATATGAAATATATATTTTATAATTATATCTGATACGCGGAACTGCGCGGATGGTCACAATGGCACTTCTGAGTCGCCGACGATACGCTCCCACACATCGCCCTTGTCATCGCCGAAGACGCGGTCCTCGTCCGCCTTGGAGAGCGACCAATCCCCGCGCGCCATTTCCTCCTCCAGCTGCCCCGGGCTCCAGCCGGCGTAACCAAGCACGAATAACAGCCGGCGCGGCCCTTTGCCTGCCGCGAAGTCTTTGAGGATCCTGGTGTCTGTCGTGAAAGATATCGACCGGTTAACGGGCCGGGAACGCGGTGACTTGTAGTCGCCGGTGTGAAGGATGAAAGCACCGTCCGCGGAAACGGGTCCTCCAAAATGCAGGGTGATCCGGCCCTTGGTGTTTCCGGGATCCATTCCATATCCTCGCATCAGTTTTGCCAACGGCCCCTTGCCATACACTTTGTTGACGATCAGGCCGAGTGCGCCGCGGTCATTATGCTCGACCATGTAGATGACGCTTTTCCGGAAGCGGGGATCGCCCAGCCTGGGCGAGGCGACCAAAAGTTGTCCGGCGTAGGTTGCCGGAGTTTTCTCCGTCTGTCCCACTGCACCGGGGGCGCCGCACAGGACGCTCAAAACCACAAAAATCGGCATAAACCGGAGCGAAACATGAGCCAGCATTGTTGTTTACCATCCATTAACCATGGCGACGGATGCCTCACATTCTGAAGCTATATCAGCATGATGTGCCCTTTTCGTGCCCTTTCTCTGCCAGAATTTGCGGTTAACACTTGCTCAAGCGGGCGGAGGATACTCTCGTCCGGATGACTTTCGCGAACGGCCCGCAAGGCCGTTTGGAGCAAGATACGACAAGATACGAATTGTCATTCCGCGCATTTTTCGCCATTCTTTCACCGGGAATGGACGGTTCGGGGGCACGACGGGTCAAAATGCCCTTAAATTGCCGAACTGGCAGCGGGGAACGCTGAGGACACCATTCCTCGGCAACACGGGTGGGACTAGGGACCAAGGGCATGTTGGGCAACCCACACTATGTGTTCAGCCTGATCGTATGCTTCGTGCTGGGCTTTGTCTCGGTGCTGGCGCTGCCCGTGGGCGGTCCGGACACCCGGGATACAGTTGCCATGCGTGCTCCGGATAGTCCGACAGGATTTTCCGTCCATACAAAATTCGTTCCACGTTCAGCTATTCCCGACGAGCCACCGGTTCTGGCGTCCCGGCCCATTGACCCACCCTCGTCGGCCGAGCCGAATGAGCCCTTTTCGCCGATCGAGCAACCGCGCTCGAAATGGGCCTCGCCGTCGCTGACCAAGCTCGTTGCGCTCGCATCAGCGCCGTTCCCCTACACCGGTAATGTACCGCGCACCAAACGGCCGTTCCTGAACTACAAGTCCGAAGGACGGCGCGGCCGCAAGACGCGCAGCGGACGCGTCTACTGGGAGGACAAGACCTACTCCGACCGTCGCGCCCTGCTCCATATCCCCCGCACCTTCGATGCCGACAAGCCCGGCGTGATGGTTCTGTTCTTCCACGGCCATGGCGCGACGCTGGCACGCGACGTGGTCGCACGTCAGCGGCTGCCGGCCCAGATTCAGGATTCCGGCGTCAACGCCGTTCTCGTTGCGCCGCAATTTGCCGTCGACGCGCGCGATTCCAGTGCGGGCAAGTTCTGGAGTTCCGGGGGAACGAAACGCTTCCTCGACGAGGTGGCACCGCAACTGGCAAACCTTCTCGGAGACCCGGATGCGGCAAACGCCTTCCGCAACATGCCGGTCATCATCGTCGGCTACAGCGGCGGCTATCTGCCAACCGCCGCCTCCCTTGCCAACGGCGGCATTTCCGATCGCGTGAAGGGCGTGGTCCTTCTCGATGGGCTTTACGGCGAGTTCGGAACATTCGCGCGCTGGATCGAGCGCAGCCGGAACACCGCCTTTTTCCTGAGTGCATATGCAACCTCCACGCGCAAGGGCAATACGGCGCTGCGTGGCATGCTGAAAAAGCGCGGGGTCAGTTACCGCAGTGCACTTGGTTCGACACTGCGGCCGGGGAACGTCGTTTTCGTCAAGGCGGTGACTGGACACCGGGACTATGTCACCAAGGCGTGGGCGGAAAACCCGATCAGCGATGTGCTGACGCGGCTGCCGGCAAGCACGTGGGGAACCGGTCTGTCACGGTCGGCTTCCCTGTCAATTCAAGACGCGGCAAGATAGTCTCTTCGACCACCTGCCGGTCATGTTCACTTGCGGGACTCACTGAAACTGACTGACGTGATTCTCCGTCCGAGCGTGGGACAATCAGCACACGATGGAAAACTCTCAGTCGCGCGGTGAAACAAGCACCAGCGAGCCTCTGAAAAAACCGGCGGCCATCACCACTTTTACCGCAAGCGCCATTGCCGTCGCCGACATGGTCGGGATCGGCGTGTTCACCAGTCTCGGCTTTCAGGTTATCGACATCACGTCCGCCTTCTCCGTAATCCTGTTGTGGGTTGTGGGCGGCATCGTCGCTCTTTGCGGTGCGCTCTCCTATGCGGAACTGGCCGCCGCCCTGCCGCGTTCGGGCGGCGAGTACAACTTTCTTTCCCGGATCTACCACCCGGCGGTCGGTTTCATGGCCGGCTGGCTCTCCGCGACCGTCGGCTTCGCCGCGCCCATAGCAATCGCGGCCATCGCGTTTGGCGCCTATTTCAACGGCGTGTTACCGGGCGTGGCGTCACCGCTGTGGCTTGGACTCCTCGTTGCGTGGGGCGTCGCGCTGGTTCATCTGACCGGTCTGAAGCAGGGCACGCGTTTTCATAATGCATCAACGATCCTGAAGATCCTTTTCATTGTCGTGTTCATCATCGCCGGCTTTGCCTACGGCACGCCGCAGGACATTTCGTTTGCCCCCTCAACGGTCGACCTGACCCACATCTCCGGAGCGCCATTTTTCATCGGTCTCGTCTTTGTCATGTACTCCTACTCCGGCTGGAACGCTTCCGTGTACATCATCGACGAAATCCATGAACCACAACGCTCTGTGCCGCGTTCGCTGTTGCTCGCCACCCTGATTGTCCTGGTGCTCTATGTCGGTCTCAACGCGCTGTTTCTCTACACCACGCCGATGGACAAGATGGCCGGACAGGTGGAAGTGGCGCTCGTCGCGGGCAAGCATATTTTCGGCGAAACCGGCGGCGACATTGTCGGCGCGCTGATCTGCTTCGGCCTCATTGCCACCATCTCGGCGATGACCTGGATCGGCCCTCGCGTCACCAAGGTCATGGGAGAGGACCTGCCGCTGCTCGGCATATTCGCCCGGCAGACGCGCAACGGGGTTCCCGCAGCGGCGATTGCCCTGCAGACCCTGATCGTGACGGTACTGATCCTGACCCAGAGCTTCGAAAAGGTGGTGAACTACATCCAGTTCGCCATCACGCTCTCCTCGTTTCTCGCGGTATTCGGCGTCATCGTGCTGCGCTTCAGGAGGCCGGACCTCGCGCGTCCGGTCCGGACGTGGGGGTATCCCGTCACGCCGATCATCTTTCTGCTGGTCACCGGTTTCATGATGGCCTATCTGCTCGCTGAACGGCCGGTCGAATCATTGGCCGGGCTGGCCACGCTGCTGGCGGGTCTCGTCGTCTATGCGCTCTCACCCAAGCGCAAGCCCGACGCGTCGCAAGGAGTTTCAATCGGTGAATAGAATGAACATGGCTGCCCGGTGCGCCGCTGCAATCGCATTTCTGATCGTTTCGGTCGCCCAGGCGAGTGCCGCGCCAATCGGCGCAAACGATATCGCTCGTTATCTCGCGGGGCTCGCGCCATCGCCGGAGTCACCACTCGCGCCCCTCACGCGAGAGCGAAACTGGCAGTTTCACGCGGCAACGTTGAACAAGGCGTGGTCACGCATCGAAAAAAACCAGCTCAGGCCGATCCGCGCTTGGGCAAAAACACACATACCGGTGAACCGGAAACAGATGCTGTACATGTTCAGCGGACCGGATTTCCTTTATGCCGACGCCTTCTACCCGAACGCCGAAACCTACGTTCTGAGCGCATTGGAACCGATCGGCCCGATTCCCAAAATCTGGCGGCTCCCGCCAGGTGCACGAGCCGGCGCACTGCAGGAATTGCGTGCCTCCATGCAGACGGTTCTGAGTTACAGCTTCTTCATCACCAAGCAGATGAAAACCGATCTGCGTTCGGGCAACATGCGCGGGACTCTGCCGGTCCTGTTCGTGTTTCTCGCGCGTTCAGGCAACACCATCACCGAGGTTGAATATGTGCACCTCAACCCCGACGGACTTGCCGTCCCCGCCAACGCGAAGCTGAAAGGCAGCTCTCCCGGTGTCCGGATTGCCTTCAAGGACGAAGCCGGCAAATCACGCACGCTTTATTACTTCCAGACCGATCTATCCAACGGCGGCTTGCGGAGAAGTGGGTTCCTTGCCTTTTCCCAAAGTCTCGGGCGCGCGGACAGTCTGGTGAAAAGTGCGTCCTACCTGCTGCACAGCGGCAATTTCAGTATCGCCCGAAAGTTCCTTCTGAAACAAAGCGACGTGATCGTGCAGGATGACTCCGGAATTCCTCTGCGGTTTTTCAACAGGAAGACCTGGGCATTGCACCCCTTTGGCCGTTACGTCGGCCCGATCAGCATTTTTCCGAACAATTATCAGCGCGACATGGCAAGCCTGTTCGCCCGAAGCCGAAACAGGAAAATGACCTTCGGGATCGGCTATCGCTGGCGCAGGCACGAAACCCATGTGCTGCTGGCGATCAGGAAAAACCCCTGACCTGAAACGAACGCGTTCCGGATTGTCTCGTCAGGCGCGTTTCGCGCGCGGACCTCTGCGGCCTGCCGCCTGCACTTCGGCAAGTTCGGCCTCAAGCGCCTCGGTACCGTGGACGCGCGGCTTGGCCCATCCGGCAATCAGCGTATAGAGCACCGGCGTGACGAACAGTGTCGCGACCGCGGCAAGGCCCAGCCCCCCGAAAACAACCCAGCCGATCGATGCACGCGATTCTGCACCCGGTCCGGCACCAAGAATAAGCGGCAACCCTGCGAGAACCGTGGAAACCATGGTCATGACGATGGGGCGCGAACGCACCAGTGATGCCTCCCGCGCCGCCTCCACGACGCTCTTGCCCTGATCACGCAGCTGATCGGCAAACTCCACCATCAGGATGGAGTTTTTAGCCATAATCCCGATCAGCATGAGAATGCCGATCTGGCTGTAGATGTTGATTGTCGTTCCCGTCAGCGCCAGCGCGAAAATCGCCGCGCAAATCCCGAACGGTACGGTCAGCAAGACGACCATTGCCGACGTGATGCTTTCGAACTGTGCGACCAGAACGAGGAAAACAACCAGCAACGCCACCAGATAGGTGATGATCACCCCCCGGGATGTTTCGTCCAGCTCCGCAGCCTGGTTCAGGAACAGCAGTCCGATGCCCGGCGGCAGTTCGTTCAGGGCAAGCTGGCGGATCGCATCCACCGCATCACGCATCGAAAAATCGCCCGAAAGATCGGCGTCGATCTCGATTGCACGCCGCTGGCCATGGCGGTCAAGCTCTGCGGCAACGGCATCTTCCTTGAATTCGATGAGCTGCGACAGAGGCACGAGCCGACCGTCAGATGCACTAACATAAAGCCTGCGAAGATCCGACGGGTTCGTCACGGCACCTTCCGTCGCCTGCACGATAATCGGCACGGTCTGGTCATCGACCGTGATCTCGGCGACCTCGTCCTTGTCCACAAGAACCTGGATCGCGGAAGCGAGGCTTTCAACCGACACGCCGAGATCGGTGGCGCGGCGGCGGTTGATGTCGACGGAGATTTGCGGTTGCGTTGCACGGAACTCCACGCGGGTGTTCTTGAGCTGCGGTATCTCGCGCTCCATCAACAGAACAAATTTGTCGGCGGCTTCGAGGATGTTCGTGTAGTTCGAACCGGTCAGTGCGAACTTGATGCCACCCCCGACACCGCGCAATCCAAGGGAATTACGGCGAATGATGCGCACCTGGGCACCAGGGATATCCTGCATCGGTTTGCGCAGTTCGGCGATCAGTTCACCTGCCGTGACATCGCGCTTCGACCAATCGAGCAGGGGCGCCTCGACCCATCCGCGGTTCAGATCCCAACGACCGGTGATCGTGAACACGTTGGTTATGGTTCCGTCATCGACCAGCGGCTGCAGAACCTTCTCGACCTTTTCTACCTGACGGTCCGTGTATGCCAGGCCGACACCGTCAGGCCCGGTCAGGAAGACAGTGATATTGCCCCGGTCCTCCTTCGGAACCAGCTCCTCGCCCAGCGTCAGCAAGGTCAGAAAAGCGCCAACGCCGATGATCGCGCAAACGCCGACGACTGCCAGAGGGGCGGCGAGCACCGCATTGAGCGCCGATGCGTAGGCTCGGCTGAGCCATCCGGCCCGCTGTGCGGATGCGTCGGCTCCCGCAGCTTGTTTGGCCTTGTCCGGCAGCCGGGCGGCAAGCATCGGGACGAGCGATAGCGCGACAAAGGACGAGATGCACACCGTAACCGACAGCACCACGCCGAACTCGGTGAACAGCCGGCCCGCGGTCGATGGAAGAAAGGAAATCGGCAGGAAGACGGAGACGAGCGTTGCGGTCGTCGCGACAACGGCGAAGAAAACCTGTCGCGTCCCGAGCACGGCCGCGGCGCGTGACGCCATGCCCTGAGCGCGTAATCGCTGAATATTTTCAAGAACGACAATGGCATCGTCGACCACGAGCCCCGCGGCCAACACGAGCGCCAGGAGCGTGATGAGGTTGACCGAGAAGCCCAGCAACCAGATTGCCGCAACGGTTCCGATGAGCGCGATGGGAATTGTCGCAGCCGGGATCAGCGCGGCACGGAACTGCCTGACGAAGAGAGCAATGACAGTTACGACAATCAGCACCGCGAGCGACAGGGAGATCAGGACCTCATGGATCGCCCCTTCGATGAACTTGGAATCGTCACGGGTCACCTGGACCGTCAAGTCCTTGAAGCGCGCGTTCAGCTGCGCGACCACATCGCGTACACCCTTCGCAATCGAAACCGTGTTCGACTGTGCCTGACGCACGACACCGAGATTGATGACGGTACGTCCGTTGAGACGGACATAGTTGAGTGCGTCCTTGGGACCGAATGAAACGGTTGCGACATCGCCAATTCGAACCGGATCGCGAACGATAAGCTCTTCGATGCCTTTCGGATCCGTCACCGATGCGTTTGCGCGGACAAGCACTTCCTGGCGGTCGGACTCAAAACTGCCTGCCGGCACGTCGTAGCGCGCATCTTTCAGGACGGCGACGACGTCGGCCACGGAGAGTTTGTAGGACGCGAGCTTCATCGGGTCGATCACGACCCGCAATACGCGCTCCCTGTCACCGAACATCACCACATCGGCAACGCCCCGAACCGACATGAGGTCGGGGATGATTTCATCCTCGACCTTTCTCGTGACGTCCTCGATTGTCAGCCGGTCGCTGAATGCGGAAAGCTGGACGATCGGTCGCGCGTCAGAATCCGCCTTGATGACGAAAACGTCCTCCACACCGTCAGGCAGCTCGCGCTCGACCCGGCTGACGGCCTCGCGGACATCGTTTGCCGCGTCGATCAGATTGACCGAGGGATTGAACTCGACCCGAATCCGGAAATTGTCTTCTTCGCTTGAGGAGCGCACTGACTTGACGCCATTGACACGAGCGACCGCGCCCTCCACACGCGCGGTGATTTCCGCGTCGATGGTCTCCGGCGAACCGCCGGGATAGTTGGCACGAACGGTTACCACGGGCCGGTCCACATCGGGCAGCTCGCGCACTTCGACGCCGAAAATCGCGCTGATACCGGCAAGGATGATGAGCAGGTTGAGAACCGCCGCAAGGTAGGGCCGGCGCACACTGAGAGCTGGCAGGTCGGATGTGTGTTCGCTCATGACATGCACCGGACCCGTTAGCTGCTCGGCGCCGCCCCCGGCTCGGCAAAGCGGACGGCTCGTCCGGGTCTCAGCCGATGGACGCCTTCGATAACCACCATATCGCCTTTGGCGATATCACCGCTCACGAGGATGATGCTGTTCAGCCGTTTGACGCTGCGGACCCTGACGCGCTCCGCCTTGCCGTTGCGTATGCGCCAAACAAAACTCTCACCCTTGCGCCACTGCAGCGCCAGTTCGGGAACGCTCGGATACATGTTGCCGGGAATCGTTAAATCGACGACGAAAGACATTCCCGGTCGCAGGAGGTCGTCCTTGTTCGAAATGCTGGCACGGACCGTCACGGTGCGCGAGGTCGGTTCGATACGGCTGTCGATATGGGTAATGATACCTTCGAAGACCTTTTCCCGGTAGCTCGGGGTATGCGCCTCCACCTTCTGCCCGCCCTTCAGCCGGGCAAGGAACTGCTCGGGTACCTCGAACTCGACGACCAGCTCACTGCGATCGTCGATGCTCAGCACGGCCATCGTCGGGGAGACCCGGTCGCCGCGCTCGACTTTCGGAATTCCGACAACGCCGTCAAACGGTGCCTTGATTTCGTGATCGGCGAGGGCCTCCTCGGCCTGTTGCAGTTCAAGCTCCGCCCGATCGACAAGGTTGCGCGCGTCATCCACGTTGGCCTGCGAACTGATTTTTTTCTCACGCAGTTGCTGGGCACGGGCGAGCGTACGCTCCGTTTCTATGAGCTTTGTCTTCGCGACCCGCACGGCAAGTTCGGCCTTGCGGGAATCCAGGCGCATTACGGGCTGCCCTTTCTCGATGCGATCGCCCGCGCTCACAAACACATGCTGGACTTCACCGGTCTCATCAGGAAAAAGCATCACCGACTGACGGGCGCGGCCCGTCCCGATTGCACCCACAATCGCGTCGTCGCGCGTCTCGCCAACCGATGCGACCACGACCGGAACACCCTTGCCGTCGGCTTTGCCGCCAGGCTTGTCCGACGTTGGTGATCCGGTGACGCCTGCCACAACGGCACTGACATAGTCGCGACCCACCCAAAGCGCGCCGGCGGCGGCCAGCAGGACGGCCAACACTGCAAACTGAATCCAGCCGGGTGACGAGACCGTCTCCGGTTTCCGTGACTTTCGGGATTTCGAAGCGCTGCGCTTCGGCGCCATGAGTTCAGCATCCTCTTCGCCGGACGTCCCTAACCTGCCCGGCACTAATCAGGCTGATATCAATGACCAATAATGTAGTCCAAACAGACCGATACCCGCCAACGGTTTCGCATTATTCTTTCTTAATCTGTTTAACGATTGCGTGTGCATGCTCCGGATTCCGCAATTTTCTTGCGACAATCCGGCATTCAAACAATACCCAGCCTGGAGAGCAGTGCCACACTCCAGACGAGCCCTGCAAGCGTCAGTGCGAAGAAAACGCCGGCGGAGGCGAGGTCCTTGGTCACGCGAATTCCTTCATGCCGATCAGGATGCACGTGATTGCACAGCCGTTCGATCGCCGTGTTGAGAAATTCGACTGCAAGCACGAGCAGCAGACTGGCCATCAGGGCGACCCATACCCAAATGCCGTCGGCGATGAAAACGGAAAGCGGAACCGCAATTGTCACGATCGCCACTTCCTGCTTGATGGCAGCCTCTGTCAAAATACCTTCACGCAGACCTCCTACCGTGTTGGAGAAGGAAGCTGCGATTCGGCTTATCCCGCCTTTTCCAGGGACCGCGGACCGCTGCTTCAGGTGATCGTAGCGGTCTGACTTCTCATCGGATTTT
Organism: Hyphomicrobiaceae bacterium; assembly: GCA_028066055.1. Taxonomy (GTDB): domain Bacteria; phylum Pseudomonadota; class Alphaproteobacteria; order Rhizobiales; family Methyloligellaceae; genus UBA2767. Next base: position 113,495 of record JALCBY010000012.1, on the reverse strand, counting down.
GGTCTGCGATCGGCGTTCATTGTCTGTCCTGCAGTTACAGTCAAATTCGTCCGTCCCGACCAGCCCTATACCCCAAGAATGAAGTCCTGACCATCACCGCAACCGTAGCTGGCTCCCGCACAACGAGATCGTGAGGCTGAGATATGCGCAACGGCGGCAAAAACATCAAGCGATCTTCAATCCATATTGCACTGATCACCGACGCCTGGGAGCCTCAGGTCAACGGTGTCGTCCATTCCCTCGGACAGATCTGCCAGATTCTGCGCGAAAAGGGTGACAGGATAACTGTCATTCATCCGGGTCTTTTCCGTACGGTTCCCTGTCCGACCTATGCCGAGATCCGCCTCGCGCTCACGACGCCGGGGCGCGTCGGTCGCATGATCGAGGACGCGGCTCCGGACGTGGTCCATATTTCAACGGAAGGCCCTCTCGGCCGGAACGCACGTCATCACTGTCTCAAATGTGGGCGGGGGTTTACGACGAGCTACCACACCCGGTTCCCCGAATACGTCAACGCCCGCTTTCCGGTTCCCATAGACTGGCTCTACGCAATCGTACGCCGGTTCCACAACGATGGCCTTGGCTGCATGGTCGCCACCGCATCGTTGCGCGACGAACTCTCAGCCCGCGGTTTCAACAATCTCATGCACTGGCCGCGCGGCGTCGACCCTCTGCAGTTCAAGCCCATAGAGCGGAAGGCCTGCCGCTTCAGACGGCCGGTCTTTCTGAATGTGGGCCGCGTCGCTGTCGAGAAGAACATCGAGGCATTTGCATCGCTGGATGTCCCCGGCACGAAAGTCGTCGTCGGAGACGGACCGGCTCTGCAAGATCTCAAAGTGGCGTTTCCGGACGTGAAATTTCTCGGCCACAAAAGTAACGCCGCACTCAGTCGAGCCTACGCGGAAGCCGACGTGTTCGTCTTCCCCAGCCTGACGGACACGTTCGGTAATGTCCTGCTGGAGGCGATGGCATCCGGTCTGCCTGTCGCAGCCTACCCCGTGACCGGCCCCAAGGATGTGATCCTGGATCCGAAAGCAGGCGTCCTCGATACGGATCTGCGCCGTGCCGCGCTTGCCGCGCTCAAACTCAAACCGGAGGATGCCCGTGCATACGCCCTCACCTACGACTGGGAAAACAGCGCGCGCCTGTTTCGCGAGAACATCCTGCGTGCGAACGGCCTCGCCGGAACGTCCTAGATACGCTGAAAGGTTCACAACGGCTGGTCAGAAGTGTCATACGCGCTTCACGCGAATCCCGTTAGGTACGCCGTAAAATGACCGGTCAGCACGGAGCATGACCTTGGAACGTGATTCGGGAGAGCAATTTCGCGCTCTTTTTCTCTCCGACATCCATCTCGGCACGCGTGCCTCACAGACCGAGGCACTGCTTGAGTTCCTGAAGCAGGCCGACGCAGAAGTCATCTATCTTGTGGGTGACATCATTGATTTCTGGAAAGTCCGGCGCGGCGCGTATTGGCCACAGTCCCACAACGACGTGCTGCAGAAGCTACTCCGCAAGGTGCGCAAGGGAACGCGGATCATTTACGTTCCCGGCAATCATGACGAAGCGTTGCGCGATTATGTGGACGTCCAGTTCGGCGGGATCGAGATCCGGCGGCAGACGATCCACAATACCGGCAATGGCCGCCGTTACCTTGTCCTGCATGGTGACGAGTTTGACGTCGTTCTGCGAACAGCAAAGTGGCTCGCCTTCCTCGGCGACCGGAGTTACGAATTCGCCTTGCGCCTCAACGCACCGCTCAATTGGATGCGCCGGAAGTTCGGGTTCGGTTACTGGTCGCTGTCGGCCTATCTCAAATATCGCGTCAAGCAGGCGGTCCAGTTTATCGGCGCCTTCGAGAAGGCCGTGATTCACGAAGCGCGGCGGCGCGAGGTCGACGGCGTCATATGCGGGCATATCCATCACGCGTCAGACCAGCGTGTCGGCCCGATTCACTACCTCAACTGCGGCGACTGGGTGGAAAGTTGCACCGCTCTCGTGGAAACCCGAACCGGTGAAATGAAGATCATCCACTGGAACGACGTGGTCGCCGAATCCAGCCAATTCGCCCCGCAGGCAGAGTCGGCGGAAGCTGCCTGACGATGAAACCCTTCAAACGAAACGGGATGAAAAGACGTGGCGACAACAGGGACACTCAAACGAGCCAGCGCACGCCTGCTGGACGACGCCGTACACCAAAGCTCACCAATGACACCTGAAGGTGTACGCGAGCGCCTCTTCACATTCGCATTTCGAGGATTGGTCTACCCGCAAATCTGGGAAGATCCGGTCATCGATCTGGAGGCGCTCCAGGTCAAGCCAACCGACCATATGGTCGCCATCGCGTCCGGCGGATGCAACATTCTCAGCTATCTCAGCGCCGATCCGGAACACATCACCGCACTTGATCTGAACGCCGCCCACGTGGCGCTGAACCGGCTGAAGCGCTGCGCGCTGGACACGCTCAACGACCACGAGACCTTCTACCGGTTTTTCGGCGAAGCTGATTCCAGGGCCAACATTTCCGTCTACGAGGAGCAACTGCGGCCGCGGCTGGACCGGGAAACGCAGAGATACTGGGACGGACGCGACCTGCGAGGACGGCGGCGCATCACGCGATTTGCCCGCGGATTTTATCGCTATGGGTTGTTGGGCTGGTTCATCGGCACCGGCCACCTCGCGGCAAAATTATTCGGCGTGCACCTGCGGGACTTCCTTCATGCCGATGACCGCAGTGCCCAACGCGATTTGTTCGAACGCACGATTGCACCATTGTTCGATCATCGGTTGGTGCAATGGACTCTCAACCGGCCTGTTTTCCTTTTTGGCCTGGGCATTCCGCCGGTGCAGTATCGCGCACTTGCCGGCAATCATCCCGGCGGCATGTCGGCGGTCATAAGGGAGCGTCTTGAGCAACTCGCCTGCGGTGAGGAAATCAGCAAGAACTATTTCGCCTGGCAGGCATTCGGCCGGTCCTATCCGCCAATCGGCGGCGGCGATGTGCCGCCTTATCTGGCGCGCGAGAACTTTGACGCGATCCGGAACCGCGCCGATCGCATCGATGTCAGGTTGTTGTCTTTCGGCGACTATCTCGAAAGTCAGGAAGATAACAGCCTCGACTGCTATGTTCTGCTCGACGCGCAGGACTGGATGACCCCCGATGCACTGAACACGCTCTGGAAGGAAATCACCCGAACGGCCCGGCCCGGCGCGCGCGTCATTTTCCGTACCGCGGCCCGGGACACGCTCCTGCCCGGCAGAGTCGACGCTAACGTTCTGGCTCACTGGCGGTATGAAGAAGAACTCTCCCGCGACCTCACAGCGCGTGATCGATCCGCCATTTATGGCGGGTTTCATCTCTACGTTGCCGGGCGCGATTGAAATGAATCTGGCCAGCACCGCCACCGCTGATCGGATGGACGGCATCTACCGTTATCAACGGTTCATCTACGACGTCACGCGGCGCTATTTTCTGCTTGGACGGACCGAGCTCATCCGCGGTCTGGATGCGCCCCGTGAGGGCCGCATCCTCGAGATCGGATGCGGAACGGCCTGGAACCTCATCCGCACTGCACGCTGCTACCCCGACTGCCGCCTGTATGGCATCGATATCTCGATGGAGATGCTGCTGAGCGCCGGCCGCGCCGTCGACCGGGCCGGACTGAGGGACCGGATTTCGCTGGCCGTTGGAGATGCTGCCGGGTTCGACCCGGTCAAAGCATTTGGAGTTTCCCATTTCGACCGCGTATTCATCTCTTACGCGGTTTCAATGATCCCTGACTGGACACGAGTCCTGAAGGCTATTGAGCCAGTCCTCACGCCTTCCGGCCAAATTCACCTCGTCGATTTTGGCCGAAGCGAGCACCTTCCCGCACCGCTGCGGCAACTGTTGTTCGCGTGGCTCGCGCGATTCGCGGTAACGCCACGCCTGGATATGGAACGAACCCTCGCTGACTTCGCGCGCGCCTCGGGATTTCGATTGGAATTTGCCCGGATCTACAGAGGATATGCGGTCCACGCGGCGCTCACCCGCACCTGAACGCCAATTTCTTTCCCAATAATCAATTAGCTATGGTGCCTCTCCGCTCTGGCCCGAAGGCGCTGCTGGGTCTACCATCGAGAATTGTCCGGCAGCTTTGAACCTTTCCCGCCGTTCAAACGACTTATGGTCGTATGGCGGGCCGTGGAGCCCAAAATGACACGCGCAGACCCGGATCGGGACCTGATTGCACGAACCGCGGCGAAAGACCGTGCGGCAATGCACGCACTGTTTGCGCGCCACAATGTGCGGGTCTTCAGGTTTCTGATGGGCCGCGTTCGAAACGAAGCGACGGCGGAGGAGCTGACGAATGAGGTGTTTCTGGAGGTTTGGCGCCAGGCAAGCCGCTATGAAGGCCGCGCCGCCGTCTCCACCTGGCTTCTGGCGATTGCCCACAACAAGGCAATGAGCCTGATGCGCAAGAGGTCGGAGGATGAACTGGAAGATGAAATGGCGGAGCAGATTGCCGACGCGGGCGACAATCCGGAATTGAGCGCGCAGAAAAGTTCAAAAGCGCAGATCATGCGCGGCGTAATCGAAACCCTGTCGGATGAGCACCACGAGGTGATCGACCTAGTCTACTACCATGAAAAGTCGGTCCGCGAGGTGTCGGAGATCGTCGGTATCCCTGAAGCGACGGTAAAGACGAGAATGCACTATGCCCGCAAGAAACTGGGCGAACTGATGCGAGAAGCGGGAATTGACCGAGGTTGGCCATGAGCGACAGTAACACCAACGAAACGGAGCGCGAGGATATCGAAGCTCTCCTGCCCTGGTATGAGCAGGGCCGGCTCGACGCGCGTGACGCGAAGCGGGTCGAAGAGTATCTCGCCGCGCATCCGGAGATGGAACACCAGATTTCGCTGATTGCGGAGGAGCGGGGTGAAACCGTTCTCCTCAACGAGGCGCGCGGCGCGCCGGGTGCGGGCGCGCTCGACAGGCTGATGGAGGGAATTGAGGCAGACGAGGCAGCGAATCCGTCCCTTGCAAGCGTGAAGCCTGCGCTCAAGGGATGGATGTCGAAACTGTTTGGAACGCCTGTTCCGGCGGGCCTCCAGTGGGCATCAGCGGCGGCCGCCGTCGTCATCGTTGCTCAAGGGGTTGCACTTGGCGTACTGACCACGTCCGAGGTTTCTCAAGGCCCGGCTTACGAAACCGCGTCCAGTCCGGCGCAGAAGGCCACCGCGGGGACTTACGCTGTCGTGCAGTTCGCACAGGACGCAACCGCGGCACAAATCAACGGATTATTGACCGAAATGGGTCTATCAATCGTCGACGGTCCAAAACCCGGCGGTATGTATCGGGTGAGATTGTCGGGCAAGGCACTGGAAAATTCGAAACGCGACACCATATTGAAGCAATTGCTGTCGCATGAGGGACTTGTCGAGCTGGCGGTGCCGGCGGAGTAGGCTCCGATGATGATGCAGACCAAGGTTACGCGTAAGATTGCTGCGGCAGTGGGTGTCTGCACCGGCTTATCTGCCCTATTGACGATGGGAAGCCAGGCGGCCAACGCACAACGCTTGCCAAGCGCCCCGACCATTGCTCCAGGCCAGCTCACCGTAAATCCGAACCGCATCCGACCGAATCCCGGCGGCACGACCACCACCCCGGGAGGCAGGACCACTGGCGGCGGAGGCGGCGGAAGCTCGCGGCCAAGCGGCGGCGGTGGCAGCGGGTTCAACGTGCCCGGCGCCGTCGGACTCGGAATTGGCATCCTCGGCGCGATCAACAACGCACAGCCGCGCAGGACCCCGCAGTATCGCGCTGCTCCGCCGAAAAAGCGCGTCAGAAAGGTCAAGAAGAAGACCTACGGGCCGAAGCGTACGGTTCGGCGCACACCGCCGAAGCCGCGCACGCCAGCGGCTGTCGTCCAGCCCATTCCGCAGTTTGTCGCCAACGAAGTTCTGATCCTGATGGCGCCCAATCAGCCCGCGACTGCCGATGCGGCAGTTGCCCGGGCCTTCAACCTGTCGCTGGTCGAGACAAACAATATCGCCGTTCTCAACGCCCGCATTGTCAGGCTTCGCTATTCCGACAACCGACCTCTTACGCAGGTCATTGCGGCGTTGACCGCGGACCCGCGCGTGGAAGGTGTCCAACCCAACAATTGGTATCTTTCGGTCGCCGGCAAGAAGCGCAAGAAAACCTCCCGGCAATATGCCCTTGCAAAACTCGGGATCGACCGCGCACATCAGCTGGCAAAGGGAGACGGTGTTCCGGTTGCCGTTATCGATACCGGCGTGGAAAGAACCCATCCCACACTCGCCAAATCGATTGAAACGAGCTTCGACGCCGTCGGTGACGGGCAACCGAAAGCACAGAACCACGGCACCGCAATCGCCGGCGTGATCGCGGGGAATGGCCAGGTGAAAGGCGTCGCACCCATGGCACGGGTCCTCGCCGCCAGGGCCTTCTACATGCACAAGACCTACAAGCGCCCGATGACCAGCAGTATGATCCTGCTGAAAGCCATCGACTGGTCGTATGCGAGCGGCGCGCGGGTGTTCAATATGAGCTTTGCCGGACCGTATGATCCTTTGGTCAAGCGGGCCTTGGAACGTATCCACGAAAGCGGCGCTATCCTTGTTGCCGCTGCAGGCAATGGCGGTCCCAAAGCGCCGCCCGCCTACCCGGCGGCCTACAAAAACGTCATCGCCATCACCGCGCATGACGCCAAGGACAAGCTTTACCGCCAGGCCAACCGCGGCAACTATCTGGCCGTCGCCGCACCGGGCGTAAATGTGTTCGTGCCACAGTTGAAGAAAAGTTTCGGTTTCTCGTCCGGCACGTCGGTCGCGGCGGCGCATGTAAGCGGCATCATCGCACTGCTGCTGGAGCGCCATCCGCAAGCCACATCCGAGGAAATTGTTCAGGCGCTCAAGAGCGGCGCACACGATCTCGGGCGCAAGGGCTTCGACGTCGAGTTTGGTGCAGGCCGGGCAGATGCCTTTGCCTCCCTCATGTCAATGACCGACAGCGGTGTCCGACTGTCCAGCGGTCGGTAAACTTTCAATTTTTTCAATAGCCTGCCCTCGATCCGGTATGTCCGGAAATTTGTTGCTGCACCTTTGAACCTTTCTCTCTCCCGGCGCGACTGATGCTCGAATGTCGGCGATCACGCCGCCGTGATCGCGAGCAACTTTCAGACGGAGAATGAGAAATGTTGAAAGGATCGAAATGGTCTGCCCGTCGGGCAGGCCGATGTACGTTGAGCTCGGCCATCATGTTGGCGGCGGGAATCACCGCCGGTGCGCCACAAACGGCCATGGCCGATTCACTGGAAAAGGCCAAGATCAAGAGCATGTCGTTCACCACGAAAAGCATCGTCGGTGAAACGATCCACGTGGTGTCGACTGACAAGAAGAAGTGGAACGCGATCAAGCCGGGCTCGGTGAAATTTTCCGGCCACATGAAGATCGACACAAAGTCCCACTTCTTTGCGCATGGCTGGGTCGATGCCGTCGGCGTCCTGCTGGGCATCTGCGAGATATCAGGCTGTAACGGCAAACCCACCCTGTGGACCGGGATTCCCGTGACGAAGGACTACGACAACGAGCGGGTCTTCATGCTCCACACCAGCCAGATCCCGGTGTCGACGAACGGTATCGCGGCCATTCCCTACGGTGATCAGATGATCGCCCAGTGCAACCAGCACCTGACCGCCCTCGGCCCGACCAAAAAGCATGAGTTCACCTATGTGATGCATGCGACGTTTGCCGCCGACACGTCCGTTGCGACGTCTCCGATGACACCACTCAATGCCGGAAGTTCGACCACCGGCGGCTCATGGAATTACTTTGCCGATCACAGCAAGTCGGCTCCCTTCACGGTCAAGGTTGTGTGTGATCCCGTAGAGCCCGAGACGGCCGAAGATGTGCCCGACGATCCGAACTATGCGGTCAGCGACGTTAAGCTGTTTCTGTCCACCTTCCAGAACCAGGTGACAAAGCCGAACATCGGAACGGAGTGCAAGAAGGGGCGGATCCTGGTGCGCCACAAGACGACCAAAGCCGGACCGGTGAAGTTCCGTCTCTGGACCAAGCTCGGCAATCAGCCGACGCAGGTGCAGGTCGTAGAAGCCTGGTCGTCCAAACACGGTTCGGAATACAAGGCCGAATTCGCCAAGTGGGTCGAGACGTCGAAGACTCAAAAGCTCCATGCCAAGGTCAAGGATCTCACGCACAACAATGGCCAGGAGGTCACCTGGAAGGATATCACCCTGAAATGCTCTGCACCCGGGGGCATGGGCCTGGCTGACCAGCCCAAGCCGCAGCCGGATGCTCCGGTACAAATACCGCTCGAGGTAACCGGCGAAGTCACCCTGGCAGATCAGGCCGGCGCGCCGAAAGACAAGCCGCGTGTGGGTCAGGCCGTGTTCAAGATCTGGGCCAACAAGCCCGGCTCGACGACGTATCGCCTTGTCTGCAGCGGCGGCCGTGACTGGAGCGGCACGTTACCCACCAACAAAATCGCCAAGGGCAAGTACCAGGCCGTCGGTGCACACAATCTCCAGATCACCAAAGCGGAGCAGATTTCGTGCACGCTCTGGAGCAAGTCGCTCTCGCCGCAACGCGTGATCGCAACGGCATCGAAGCTGTTCCCGATGTCGACGGTCAATCCGAACCCTGGCGGAAATACCATCGCGGACCGACCCCGCCCGACCCACGACAAGCCGTCGAGCAAGGTGCCGAACAAGCGGCCGAACGTGATCGTGACACCCAAGCCGCCGAAGCGCCCGAAAAAGCCGGCGATCAAGGTCGCGCCGAAGCCACAGTTGGTTTGCATCAACGGTAGAGTCAGCAGAAGCAACTGTTTCTGCCCGCCTCGTACGGTCAAAAAGAAGATCGGAACGAATGCTTACCGATGCGATCGCGCGGTTGCACAACCGAAGCGTGTGATCCCGAAGGTGCCGCCGAAGCGCATCATCACGAACGCACCGCCACAGCGCATCATTACCCGGGTCCCGCCGAAACGAGTGGCACCTGTACGTGTCCCACCGAAGCGGGTTGCGCCGAAACGAGCCGCGCCAAGAACGGCAGCACCGGCTGTACGAAATCTGAGGCGGCGGGTGCGCTAGGCGAACAAACCGTTCCGCAAATCGTAAAAATGGAGCGCCGGTCTACGGCGCCCTTCCCGCGATTTGAACTATCTGAGAGTGCTCAAGCCGATTCCTTGATCTCGAACCAGGCCGTGGTTCCGGTTCCCGGCTGCGAGTCGACCTGCAGTCGTGATCCGTGCTTGGCAAGGACCGCATGGCAGATCTTCAGCCATTGCACATTCTGATCGGCGATCTCATCAAGCGGCGCGATCTCACCCGCATCCCCTTGATCGCCGGCAGTGCCAAGCCCTTGGTCCTGGACGGTAACGCGGACGCGATCCTCGTTGCGGCTCAGGCTCAGCTTGATCGTTTCACCTTCAGGTGAGGATTGCGCCGCGCGCGACAACAGATGGCCGATCACTTCCTCCAGCCGTCCCGCATCCGCGGCAACAGTCGCCTTGCTGACCTGATCATCCAGTTCAAAGCGCACGCCATTTTTCATGGCATGTCCCGTCGCGGCCATCAGAGCGTTGTTGACCAGCACAACGATGTCCGTTGGTTCGGGGCGGCAAGGCAGCACACCGTTCTCGATGTCTTTGGCACGCAACGCATCTGAGACGATGCCGTCGGCCAGTTCGGCATTTTTTTGCGCGGCCTTGAGAACATATTCCGGATCGCGCGGCGCATTCTCGGTGTCGGTGAGGAGACCCAGCAACCCCTTGAGCGCCGCCAGCGGATTTGAAAGGACGCGCAGCACACCGGCCATGAACGGTTTCCGAGGCTTCATTCCAACCGCCGTCTTCTCGGCAGTCAGCAGCCCGGCGCGCCGGCGCAGACTGACGAAAGACTGCAATCGTCCGAAAAACCCGACCGGGTCCGGCTCGTTGGCCGAAGCGGTTTTCGCGCTCTCGAGCTCATCCGCCTCGGCTTCGCTGATAAACTGAACACCGGCGAACTTCTTGTTGCGCCATACAATCTTGCCGGTGAGCGGCGTCTCGAACCCCTCCGGCAGGACCCGCACGACGCGCGGCAGATCCTCTACGTAGCTCGACGTTACGCGGCATCCGCCTTTTGAAATTTCACGGATGACACATTTCATGTCGATGCTGTTTGCGCGGTCGGAGACGAAAGCGTGCATCAGTGCTGCCTTGCGTGGCTCCTGACGCCGTTCATGGGACTCCATAACTCCCCCGGGAACCGTTAAATCAAACGGATCGTAGCCAGAAGAGTTGAACCAAAATTTAATTTTGGAGGGAAAATCGGCAGTAATTCAAGCAGTTCTATCGTGCCTCCTCGCCGGCACTCAGCAAGACCGGATTGCCATGCGGCGTATTGAGATACGCACGCCGCCAGGTCCGCGTCCTGTCATCAAGCAGATCAGCGGAAAGCTTGCCGCTGTCGCATATGAGGGCCTCAAGGGCGGAAACGACCGCCTCATAGTAGGTCTGCGCGTTATCGGCTGCGCCCCGAGCCAGAATCTGGCGATGCTTCGCCCCGAGCGTCTGCGACCACTGTGCAGGGGTGAAAACGCCACGCTCGGCAAGTGTGAATGCCAGACCCAGCGCCTGTGCCTGCCAGGGTTCATCGAACACCGGATCGCCGTCGTGGCGCGCCAGCGGCCTGATTTCACCAGCCTCAGACCGGCTCAAGGTAGCTCTCCCACAAGTCGATATGCACCGCGTGATCGAGATCTTCGCCCGGCCAGAGATCTCCTGCATCGAAGGCCACAGTGTAGAGCGGCTCGGCCCGTTCGACCCCTTCAGCGGATTCATCGGGGAAAATGAAGGCACCGCGCACTTCGATGACCTGTCCTTCATGTCCCCGCACATATGAGGGAAGACGCGTATGGCCCTTGTGAGCGTGGGGTAAGGTGCGAACGGTTGTGCCCTTTTCGAATTTGAACGGCGCATCATAGGGGCGTTCGAACTGCGCCGCGGCGTGGTCTTTCTCCGCGGCCACGCTTTCAGGACCGCGCGGAGTTCCAAGATCAACCGCCGCGCCAGAGCTTTTGCCGCTCGCAAGCTCTTCCACGCTGGCAACGCCGGACCCGACCATGAGGGCCGCATAACTTTGGATCCACTGGTCATAATAGGGCCGACTGAGATAATTGACCGGATCGATCTGCTCACGCGTGAACCGGAATTTATCGAGAGTCCAGTTCGACGGCTTGCTCATGGCCCGCACGATTGCAAAGGCGCGTGCTTCCCAATCGGAATGGAAGGCCTCCTCCTTTTCACCCACGTCGACTTTGCCGAAGCCCTGCCGACCGCCGAGATCGTGAATGCCGTCCATCTCACGCACTCCCCGCCGAAGGATCGAGATCGCGGTGCGTGCCGATCATGGAATTGCGGGTTACGATGGACGCGAGACGTTCTTCATCCCATCCTTCCGTTCCTGCCGGGCGCTGCGGCAGAACGAGGTAGCGCAGCTCTGACGTGCTGTCCCAGATGCGCAGGTCGATATCGTCCGGCAAGGTCACGCCGAACTCCTCCAGTACCACCCTGGGTTCGCGGACGGCGCGCGAACGGTATGCCGCCATCTTGTACCAGTTGGGCGGGGGGCCGAGGATCGCGTGCGGATAGCAGGAGCACAGCGTGCAGACGACCAGGTTGTGAACGTCGTCGGTGTTCTCGATGACGCGCAGATGCGCGACCGCCCATCCCGCCGTTTCCATCTCCTTGACGGCTTCCGTGCCATTTTCCAGGAGGCGTGCCTTGAAATCCGGATCGATCCAGGCCCTGGCAACGATCGCCGCTCCGCATTTGGGCCCGATTTTCTCCGAGTAGGCCTCGACCCAAGCGTCAACCGTCGCAGGGTCGAGCATTCCCTTTTCGACAAGCAGGCTCTCCATCGCCTTGACCCGCAAAGCGGGTTCGGGCGGCAGATGGGAATGAAGTTCGTGGTGGATATCACCCGTCTCTTTTTGTGGGTCCGCAGACATAATCGATCCGTCTTTCTTGGGTTGGCATCTGCATCACAATAACCGCATTTGGCGCGGCAAAAAATATTTTGCAGATCACAGGTCCCTGAAACGGGTAGATTTACAGTCCACCCTGACCCATGAGATTGGCAATCAGATGGACGCCAAGGACGCTACACTCAACGGACGCCGGGTCGCCGCGGTTCCGTTTATCGCAAGCCTCGCCCTGCTTGTGGCGTTGCTGGCGCTCGGGGCTGCACTCGTCGGCGCCTATCCAGTTCCGCTCGGGACACTCCTTCGCGTCCTTACGGGATCTGATGTCGCGGACCCAACCGCGCAAACGATCCTCCTGCAGGTCCGTCTTCCGCGTGTGGCCGCCGCACTCGTTGTCGGGGCAGCGCTTGCCGGGGCTGGCGCGGTGTATCAGGGACTGTTCCGCAACCCGCTGGTCTCGCCGGATATTCTGGGCGTCTCCACCGGTGCGGGGCTCGGCGCCGTCCTTGGCATTTTTCTCTCCTTGCCGCTCGCCTTCATACAGGCCTTCGCATTCATCGGCGGTCTCGTGACCGTGGGAATTGTCTATCTGATTGCTTCCAGCGTCGTCGGGCGCGAACCGGTGCTCGTGCTGGTGCTTGCCGGCGTTGTCGTCGGTTCGTTAGCGGGCGCGATGATCTCCCTCATGAAGGTCCTCGCCGATCCTTACGACCAGCTGCCTGCCATCACCTTCTGGCTTCTCGGCAGCCTGGCGAGCACACGGCCTGAAGATGTGCTTGGTGTGATTCCGGCTGTCGTCGTCGGTCTCATTCCACTGGTTCTGATGCGCTGGCGCATCAATGTGCTCTCCCTTGGCGATGAGGAGGCCCGCGCACTCGGGGTCGACGCCGGGCGGGTCCGTCTCGTGGTCGTTGCCGCCGCAACCCTGATGACCGCGAGCGTTGTCGCCATCTCAGGCGTAATCGGCTGGGTCGGCCTCGTCATTCCGCATATCGCGCGCATGATCGTCGGGCCGAATTTCGACCGCCTTCTTCCATCCGCGATGCTTCTAGGCGCCGGCTACCTGTTGCTCGTGGACACCTGCGCCCGCACCATGGCGCAGGTCGAAACACCGCTCGGCATTCTGACAGCCATTCTCGGCGCGCCCTTCTTCCTGTGGCTTCTGGCGCGCGGGCGCGAGGGATGGAACTAGGAGCGTCGCGACGTGAGCAGGGTGATCGAAACGAAGAATCTCGGCATCGGCTATCCGGACCACCCGGTCGGTCGCGGCATCGAGGTTGCCGTTTCCGCCGGTGAAGTGCTCTGCCTTCTGGGTCCTAACGGTTGCGGCAAGACGACCCTGTTCAAGACCATGCTCGGATTGCTGGATCCGCAGGAGGGCGAGGTCTGGCTTGACGGCGCACCTCTGACATCGCTGCCCAGAAACGAAGTCGCCAAGCGAATTGCCTACGTGCCGCAGGCCCATACGGCGCATTTCCCATACCGCGTGATCGATATGGTGCTCATGGGCCGCACGGCGCATCTGGGAACATTCGCCACACCCGGGTCTCAGGATCACGAACGGGCATGCCAAGCTCTTGAGGCGCTCGGCATCACGGACCTGGCGCACGCGGAATACACCCGCATTTCCGGCGGGCAGCGCCAGCTTTCACTCATTGCGCGGGCACTGGCGCAGAATACGCCAACGCTGGTCATGGACGAACCGACGGCAAGCCTCGATTTCGGCAACCAGGTGCTGGTACTGGAGCAGATCATGAAACTTTCAGGAACAGGTCTGTCGATCGTGCTCTCGACTCACAATCCCGATCACGCATTCGCATGCGCGAACAAAGTCGCCATTCTGTCAGACGGCAGGATTGCCGCGCACGGATCACCGGCCAAGGTCATTACGCCCAAACGACTGCGAAGCATTTACGGTGTGGACGTCAGCATCGAGAAACTTCGCGACGGACAGACGGTGTGCGCTCCGACTTTCGCACAATAATTTGCCTCCGCCGAACAATTGCAGTTGACCGTTCCCTGAACCGCGTGCACATTTCGCCACCGGCGGTTCCTCATTCGCCAATTGGAAATGAGGACTTAAGAGGGAACACGGTGCGGCGTACCCATCAGGGGCCAAATCCGTGGCTGCCCCCGCAACTGTAAGCGGCGAGAGCTCGCACACAACGCCACTGGGCAATGCCCGGGAAGGCTGTGCGAAATTCCGAGACCCGTGAGCCAGGAGACCTGCCGCCGGCCGGGAGTCCGCGATCTGGACCGTCAGCGGACGTGCAACGAGCCAACACGGAGGGTGTCATGCTCACAACAATCACTCGTTCGTTTCTTACCCACTCGCGCGCGTGCGCCACATTTGCGGGTTCCGCGCTCTTTGGCGGCCTTTTGCCGACGGCGGCGTTGGCCCATCATCCCCTGGGCGGGATGCCGATGGAGACATTCGCCCACGGCGTCCTCTCGGGCATCGGTCATCCGCTGCTCGGGTTCGATCATCTTTTCTTTGTTATCATTGTGGGCATCGCAGCCCTCTATACGGGACGTGCCCTGCTCGCACCCGCCGCTTACATTGCCGCCATGCTTGTCGGATGCTTCCTTATGGCGTCCGGCATCGGATTGCCAATGAAGGAGCTGGTCATCGGCCTGTCTCTGCTTGTCGTTGGCGGCATCGTTCTTTCGGGCCAGGCACTCGGACTGACAACCGCGCTTGTCCTGTTCGCCGCCTTCGGACTGTTTCACGGCTCGGCGTTCGGTGACTCCATTGCAACACAGGAGGCGGCAGCCGGAATGCCGGTTCTGATCGGCTATCTGCTCGGTTTGGGCGTCCTGCAGTACGCAATCGCCATCGGTGCCGGATGGGTTGCCAAGACGATCCTCAAGGCAACCGAGGCGCAAGCGGTACAGGCCCGTCTTGCCGGCGCTGTCGTTGCCGGTGTTGGTCTGTATCTCACCCTTGAAAATGTCGAGGGTCTCGTTCTGGGTGCGCTCGGCTGGTCGGCCTGACCAGTCCTCATCCCGGAACCATAATCATGACCGAACATACGGGGAAGATCCCCGCGACCGTGATCACCGGATTTCTGGGCGCGGGAAAAACGACGATCATCCGTCGCTTGCTGGAAACGGCGAACGGACGGCGTATCGCTCTGATTATCAACGAATTTGGCGATGTCGGCGTCGACGGCGACGTCCTGAAGGGTTGCGGCGATGAGGCCTGCAGCGAGGACGATGTCATCGAACTTGCAAACGGCTGCATCTGCTGCACCGTTGCCGACGATTTCGTGCCGACCATGACGCAGCTGCTGGATCGAAGTGAACGTCCCGATCACATCGTGATCGAGACATCCGGCCTTGCCCTGCCGCAACCCCTGGTCAAGGCGTTCAACTGGCCAGAAATCCGCAACCGCGTGACCGTGGACGGGGTCATCACCGTCGTCGACAGCGCTGCCGTGTCGGAAGGACGGTTTGCAGCTGATGAACAGGCGGTCCAGGCGCAACGCGAAGCCGACGAGGCGCTCGATCATGAAAGCCCGCTGCATGAGCTTTTCGAGGACCAGCTTGCTTGTGCCGACCTCATTCTGCTCAACAAGGCGGATCTGGTCGACGCGGCCACCCTTGATGAGATTGAAAGCGATCTCAAGCGAGAGGTCCGTAGCAGCGTGTCGTTCGTCGGCGTCCGCAACGGCGAGGTCGGTGCCGACATCGTGCTCGGCCTGGACGCCTCCGCACAGGATGATTTGGAGAACAGGAAATCCCATCACGAGCAAGCCGGGCACGACGACCACGATCACGACGATTTCGAATCCTTTGTTGTTTCGCCAGGGACGGCCCGCGGACGCGACGACGTTGTTGCAACCGTCACACGGGTGATCGGTGAACACGGCATCCTGCGGCTTAAGGGTTTTGTCGACATTGCCGATGCGGACGCGCGACTTGTTATTCAGGCCGTGGGACCAAGGGTCGATGCCTATTTCGACCGGCCCTGGCAGACGGGCGAGACACGTGGATCGTCACTCGTGGTCATCGGCGAAAAGGGTCTCGATGAAGCGGCAATTCGCGCGGCGCTCGAGGGATAGACCGTGATGCATGTGCTTGCGGCACAAAGCGGCGTCATCGGCGACACGATTGAACCGGTCGACCTTGAGCAATCGCCGGCCGATATTGTCGTCATCTCGGCCGCCGATTCCGAACTGGCAGCACTGGCGCGTGCCCGTGATGAGTTCGACGCTGCACCTTCACTGCGGCTGGCGAACTTCATGGCGCTCAACCACAATCTGTCGGTCGACCTGTATATCGAGAAGACGCTGCGCCACGCCCGGCTGATCGTGCTGCGCCTGCTCGGCGGTGCGTCCTACTGGCAGTACGGCCTGGAGCAGATTGAAGCGCTGGCGCGTGATCAGAATATTCCGCTTGTCGTGCTCCCCGGCGATGCACGTCCCGACGATGCTCTTGTTGCCCGTTCCACGGTTTCCGAGCCGGACACCCTGCGCCTGTGGGAATATTTCACGCAAGGCGGCCCGGAAAATATGGGTAACCTCCTGCGTGCCTGCACCGCCATTCTCGGCGAGGGCGAGGAGCCACCGGCGCCACGGCCGCTGCTGAAGGCAGGACTTTACTGGTTGGAGACCACGAACCCCGCGCTCACAGATTTGCGGCAGCACTGGAAGGAAGGTGCGCCGGTTGCGGCGATCACCTTCTACCGCGCGCTGATCGAGGGGGCGAATACCGCGCCGGTCGATGCCATAATCGAAGCGCTTGGTGTACGCGGCATCAACGCGCTGCCGATTTTTGTCTCGAGCCTGAAGGATGAGGTTTCCGCCGCAACAGTCCGCGAGCTGCTGACGGCCACGTCTCCGGGCATCATCTTGAACGCCACCGGGTTCGCCGTCTCCTCCGTCAATGGGGCGGATGGCGCGGATACAGGTCCCTTCGCCGATACCGACTGCCCCGTACTGCAGATGGTGTTTGCCGGATCGAGCCGGGCGGCATGGGAGGATGGGACGCAGGGCCTGACCGCGCGCGACCTCGCCATGAATGTGGTCCTGCCCGAGCTTGACGGGAAAGTTCTCACCCGGGCAGTTTCCTTCAAGTCCGACACGGCCCGCCATGAAGCCACGCAGACCAATATCGTCACCTACGAGCCGGTGCCCGACCGGGTTGCGTTTGTCGCCGAACTTGCGGCGAACTGGATCGGCTTGCGCGAAACGCCAGCGAACAATCGGAGGGTCGCGATCATTCTTGCGAACTACCCGAACCGAGACGGGCGCATCGGCAATGGCGTCGGATACGACACGCCCGCGAGCACCGTGAACCTGCTCAAGGCATTGCAGCGGGATGGCTATCTCACAAACGATCTTCCCGCTGACGGCGCAGACCTTATGACCCGCTTGTTCGATGGCCGGACAAACGACGTCGGCAGGATTTCCTCGTCCGACGCGCGGCTTTCGATTGACCGTTATGAGCGGTTCTTCGCGACCCTGCCCGAGGACGCGCGCCGCGATATCGAGGAACGCTGGGGAGCGCCGGAACAGGACCCGTTTGTCCGGAACGGTGCATTCGAGCTGCCGGTCCATCGATACGGCAATATCTGCGTCGCCGTGCAACCGGCACGCGGTTACAACATCGATCCGGGCGAGACCTACCACGACCCCGCGCTTGTGCCGCCGCACGGCTATCTCGCCTTCTATTTCTGGCTGCGCGAGGAGTTCGGTGTCCATGCCGTCCTCCATAACGGCAAGCACGGCAATCTGGAGTGGCTGCCGGGCAAGGCGCTCGCCCTGTCCGCTTCGTGTTTTCCCGAGGCCGCGCTCGGCCCCGTACCGAATGTCTACGCCTTTATCGTCAACGACCCGGGCGAAGGCACGCAGGCCAAGCGCCGAACCAGCGCCGTGATTGTCGACCACCTGACACCGCCGCTGACCCGCGCGGAGACCTATGGCCCACTGAAAGACCTCGAAGCACTGATTGACGAATACTACCTCGCGCACGGCCTCGATCCGAACCGCGTCGCCATATTGCGCGAGCATATTCTAGACCTCGTCCAGTCGAGCGGGCTCGATGCGGACTCAGGCATTTCCAAAGCCGATGATGAAAACACGGCACTGCAAAAGCTCGACACCTATATCTGCGAGCTGAAAGAGGCGCAGATCCGGGATGGGCTGCACATTCTTGGGGAGGCGCCGTCCGGCCGTCAGGAAGCCGACCTGCTGGTTGCCTTGACGCGCGTTCCACGTGGGCTTGGTGCCGACGGCGACCAATCGCTGATCCGCGCGCTGGCTGAAGATCTTGAACTCGATGATTTCGATCCACTGGATTGCGAGATGGGAGCGGCTTGGAATGGTGCAAAACCGGACCCGCTCGCAACCATCCTGAACGATCCGTGGCGCACCAGCGGAGACACGGTGGAGCGGCTTGAACTGCTCGCCGCAGCACTTGTCACCGGCGACGTGACCTGCTCTTCATCTTGGCAAGCAACACGCGCCGTGCTCAACGAGATTGACCAGTCCGTCCGGCCAAACCTCGTCCAATCGGCAAATAACGAAATTTCATCCTGCCTTGCCGGGTTCGCGGGCCGCTTCGTCCAGCCCGGACCCTCCGGTGCGCCGACACGTGGCCGTCTCGACGTCCTGCCGACAGGCCGCAACTTCTATTCCATCGACAATCGCACGCTTCCGACACCGGCTGCGTGGACGTTGGGCCAGAAGTCGGCCGAACGCCTCGTGGAGAGACACCTGCAGGATCACGGGCGATGGCCCAAAGCGATAGGTCTGACCGCATGGGGCACATCGAACATGCGCACTGGTGGAGATGACATCGCGCAGGCGCTCGCGCTCATCGGCGCGAAACCCGTCTGGGATACGTCAAGCTGGCGCGTGACAGCGTATGAAATAATTCCGCTCGCAAAGCTCGGACGGCCACGCGTGGACGTTACGTTGCGGATTTCCGGGTTCTTCCGGGATGCCTTTCCGGCACAGATCGAGTTGTTCGACACGGCAATCCGCGCGGTCGGTGCCCTCGACGAGGAACCGGCAGATAATCCTATCGCGGCACGAATGCGTGATGACTCCGACGAGGCCATGGCGCAGGGCCTGAGCGAAGAGAAATCTCAACATGTCGCAGGACTACGCATCTTCGGTTCGAAACCGGGCGCGTACGGTGCCGGTCTGCAGGCACTGATCGATGAGCGCTTGTGGGACGAACGCGGCGATTTCGCAGAAAGCTACATTGGTTGGGGCGGATACGCCTATGGCAAGGGCACCGAGGGTGAACAGCAGCACGATGCGTTCACACTTCGGCTGAAACAT
Source organism: Hyphomicrobiaceae bacterium (assembly GCA_028066055.1). Classification (GTDB taxonomy): domain Bacteria; phylum Pseudomonadota; class Alphaproteobacteria; order Rhizobiales; family Methyloligellaceae; genus UBA2767. Next base: position 94,209 of record JALCBY010000012.1, on the reverse strand, counting down.
ATCGAGGCAGTGGTACAAAACCAGGACAACCGCGAACACGACCTGCTCGATTCCGACGACTACTACCAGTTCGAAGGCGGCATGACGGCGGCCATCGAGCATGTGTCCGGCGCACGCCCAGCCGTCTATCACAACGACCATTCACGGCCCCAACGGCCGGTTATCCGCACGCTTGAAGAAGAAATCGGCCGGGTGGTGCGATCTCGCGTCGTGAACCCCAAATGGATCGAGGGCGTCATGCGTCACGGCTACAAGGGAGCCTTCGAAATCATCGCCACCGTCGACTACATGTTCGCCTTTGCCGCGACTACGGGTGCCGTGCGCGATCATCACTTCGAGCTTGCCTATGACGCCTTCATCGGTAACGAGACCGTCCGCGATTTCATTGGCGAGAACAACCCACCGGGCCTGAAGGAGCTTGCTGAGCGGTTCACCGAGGCGCTCGAGCGCGAACTGTGGACCCCCCGCAGCAACTCCGTCTACCATCAGCTGAAGGCGATCACCGGAGAACCCCAGTCCGAATTCGCGGGAGCGGCCGAATGACCGAAAAACCGAAAAAGAAATCGGAAATGAACGAGGCCGAACTCGACGCGCGCCACGCGGAGAAAATGCGCCGCAAGAAGGAAGCGCGCAAGAAGATCCTCGCCACCAAGACCATCGAGAAAGGTCTCATCATCGTTCACACCGGAAAGGGCAAGGGCAAGTCGACGGCCGCCTTCGGCATCGTTTTCCGGTCGCTCGGCCACGGCCACAAGGTCGGGGTGGTGCAGTTCGTCAAGGGTGCATGGGAGACCGGTGAGCGGGACGTGCTCGCGAAGTTCGATGATCTTGTCACCTTCAAAACCATGGGCGAAGGTTTCACTTGGGAGACGCAGGACCGCCAGCGCGACATCGCCGCGGCGCGCTCCGCCTGGGATGAAGCGAAGAAGATGATCGCCGACCCCTCATACAATCTCATCCTGCTCGACGAGCTCAACATCGTGCTGCGCTACGACTATCTGCCGCTCGACGAGGTTCTGGACGTGCTGACGTCCAAACCGGACGACACGCACGTGATTGTCACCGGACGCAATGCCAAGGATGAACTGATCGAGATTGCCGACCTCGTCACGGAAATGACACAGGTCAAACACCCCTTCCGCTCGGGCGTGAAGGCGCAGGAAGGGATCGAGTTTTGAACCACCGGAATCGGGAGCCGCTTTCCCCTGACTCCGGCAAACAGTTGGAGTAGAAAGCAAACGACGAAGAGCGGATAGCAGCGTTCCATTTCAGGAACTGAAAGCGATTCCGGTGCGGCTGACCCAATCCGGGGGCCAAGTCCGGAGCTGCATTCTGGCAACGGATCCCGTTTGCGGGCGCTGCCTCCTGACGTGAATCGCATGGTCCCGAAACAACAGGAGGCTGACATGATTGCACGTATTTCGACTTTTATTCTGATATTGACCGTCACCGGCACGCAGGCGCTCGCCCATCCGGGACACATTGCCGACCAGGGCCACGGACATGACCACTGGTTCGGCTATATCCTGGCCGCCTGTGCGCTCTCGGCCGTCATGGGAATGCTCGCGTCGCGCACCATCCGCGGCGCGAAATCGCGGCGGCGGAGCTGAGCGATGGCAGAAAAGATTGGCGTCATGGTCTGCGGCCATGGCAGCCGTGATGAAGGGGCCGTACGCGAGTTCGCGCAGGTTGCGGAAGGCTTGCGCAAACTGATGCCTGATACGCCGGTCGAGTATGGCTATCTCGAGTTCGCGACGCCGATCATTCGCGACGGGCTCGACAAATTGCGCGATCAAGGCGTCACGCGGGTGCTTGCCGTACCGGGCATGCTGTTTGCTGCAGGTCACGTGAAGAACGACATCCCGTCGGTTTTGAATACCTACGCCGCGCAGAATGACGGCATGACCATCGACCTCGGCAAGGAGCTCGGGATCGATCCAAAGATGATCCGGGCCGCCGGCGCACGCATCCAGGAAGCGCTTGACGGCGCGTCGGATGACGTTTCCCGCGAAGAGACCCTGCTTGTCGTTGTCGGCCGTGGCGCGTCGGACCCCGACGCGAACGGGAATGTCGCGAAGGTTATGCGCCTGTTGTGGGAAGGGTTCGGCTTCGGTTGGGGCGAAACCGTCTATTCGGGCGTTACCTTTCCCCTTGTCGAGCCGGGTCTGGAACACGCCGCCCGCCTCGGGTTCAAACGGATCATCGTGTTCCCCTATTTCCTGTTCACCGGCGTGCTCATCACGCGCATTTACGAACACACCGATCGCGTGGCTGCAAGGCACCCTGAAATTGAGTTCGTCAAGGCACCTTATCTGAACGACCACCCGCTGCTTATCGAAACCTTCAAGGAACGGGTTGAGCAGATACTGACCGGTGACAACGCGATGAACTGTGGCGGTTGCAAGTATCGCACGCAGGTGCTTGGCTTCGAGGATCAGGTGGGGCTGGTGCAGGAAAGCCACCACCACCACGTGGAGGGGATTGGCACGGGACACGATCACGCACACGATCACAACCATGACCATCATCACGGACATGGGCACGGACATG
>JALCBY010000012.1:9477-91559 GCA_028066055.1 Hyphomicrobiaceae bacterium | reverse complement strand
CACGGACATGGGCACGGACATGATCATCACCATCATCCGTATCCTCATGCCGACCATCCGCTGGGACCGAAAACGCTGAAGTGAGGGATAAAAAAGTGTCTGGTCTCGCGTACCTCAAGGACCCGAACGCCATTTACGCGCGTTCCTTCGAGACGATCCTGCATGAAACGGATCTTTCCGGCCTTCCGGCATCCGTGCGCGACGTCGCGGTTCGAATGATTCACGCCTGCGGCATGCCGGATATTATCAGTGATCTGCGCTTCACGCCCGATGTGGCCGAGGCAGGGCGGGACGCCCTAGCCGCCGGCGCACCGGTTATCGCGGATTGCGAGGCTGTCTCCGCCGCGGTAACCAGGCGATCGCTACCAGCGCGTAATGAAGTCGTTTGCACGCTCAATGATCCTCGTACCGCAGCACTCTCCGGCGATCTCGGAACTACACGTTCGGCAGCGGCCGTCTCGCTCTGGCAACCGAATCTCTCGGGCGCAGTCGTGGTCATCGGCAATGCGCCGACCGCGCTGTTTGCCCTGCTTGAGGCACTGGACGGCGGGGCGCCTCGACCAGCGGCGCTCATCGCCACACCGGTTGGTTTTGTCGGGGCGGAGGAATCGAAAGAAGAACTCACCCGGAACGCGCGCGGGGTGCCCTTTATGACTTTGGCGGGACGGCGTGGCGGATCGGCAATCGCCGCGGCGGCGCTGAACGCCCTTGCGATAGCGGCAAGCGCATGAGCGCCTGGCTTACGGTTGTCGGCGTCGGGCTCGAGGGCGTTGGCGGACTACCGCCTTCTGTCCGTGCTCTGCTCGACACGGCCGATGTCATCGTAGGGCGGAAGCGTCTTCTTGAAGGCATCACCGCGAAGTCCGCCGAGACACATGCCTGGTCCTCGCCGATCGACGACACGCTTGCTCAGATTGAGGGCTGGAAAGGCCGCAAGGTCATTGTGCTGGCGACCGGCAACCCGATGCATTTCGGTGTCGGCGTCACGCTTGCCCGGCGCATTCCTTCAGATGAAATCACCATTATCCCGGCTCCGTCGGCATTCAGTCTGGCCGCTGCGCGGTTGAAGTGGCCGTTGCAGGGACTGGAAACGCTCTCGCTGCACGGACGTCCGGTTTCCGCCCTGCATCCTTTTGTTCAACCCGGTGCAAGACTGCTGGCGCTGACCGCGGGCAACGAAACCATTCACGAAGTCTCGGCCCTGCTTGTCGCGCGAGGCTTCGGCAAGAGCATCATGACCGTCCTTGAGAATATGGGAAGCGCGGACGAACACATTATCGCTATGTCCGCGGACGAGTGCGAACAGCACGAATTCGCGGACTTCAATACGCTGGCCATCGAGTGCACCGCCGGTCCTGGGGCGCGGTTCTTGCCGCGCGTGCCCGGCCTGCCGGATGATGCATTCAACAATGACGGTCAGCTTACAAAACGCGATATACGGGCTATCACGCTTTCAGCACTCGGCCCGACGCCAAGAGCTCTTCTGTGGGATGTTGGCGCGGGCTGCGGGTCCATCGCCATCGAGTGGATGCGCACCGCCCCGGGCGCTCGGGCGATCGCGTTCGAACGCGATGAGAACCGGATCAGGTTGATCGCGGAAAATGCGGTTGCTTTGGGTGCACCAGACCTCGACATCGTATCGGGTGATGTTGCAGACTCGCTAGGCGGACATCCGGCACCCTCGGCGATCTTCCTGGGAGGCGCCGTCACGAGCGACGCCGTCTTCGTGACGTGCTGGAACGCCCTGGTGGCCGGCGGACGTTTTGTCGCGAATTCCGTGACGCTTGAAGGAGATGCGGCGCTCATCGCGCGGCACGAAGCTCACGGTGGCGAGCTGGTACGGATTGAAGTTTCTCACGTCGGTCCGGTGGGCGCGCGACGGGTCATGCGTCCCCGCATGAGCGTACTCCAGTGGCGGACGGTGAAAGGGCAGTAGCTATGGCGACCCAGGGAACCCTGTTCGGTGTCGGTGTGGGGCCCGGCGATCCCAAACTTATGACCATCAAGGCCGGCGAGGTGATCCGGACAGCGGACATCCTCGCCTATCCCGTCAACAGCGCAGGCGAGAGTCAGGCCCGCTCGATCGCTTACCCGATCTTTGAGGACAGTTCCACGGAGCTTCCCCTCCATATCCCGATGAATGTCGAGCGGGATCCGGCACGCGAAGCCTATGATTCCGCCGCAAATCAGATTTCGACCTTCCTGATGACCGGAAAGGATGTGGCCTACCTGTGTATCGGCGACCCGATGTTCTATGGCAGTTTCATGTATCTTGCCGCTCGGCTGGGGGTTTCGCACAAGGTTGAAGTCATCCCGGGCGTCACTTCGCTTTCCGCTTGTGCCGCCCAGACGCGCATGCCGCTAGCCGGCCGCACGGATGTTCTGAGCGTCATACCCGCCACGCTCGACGAACCGGAGCTTGAGAGTGCGCTGAAGCACACCGATACCGCCGTCGTCATCAAAGTCGGCCGCCACATGAAGAAAGTGCGCGACACCCTGCGCAAGCTGGGGCTCTCCGATAGTGCAATCGTCGTTGAGAACGGCAGTGGCGCGGGCGAGCGCATCACACTCGTCGAGCAGGTGACTGACGACACGAAACCCTATTTCTCGACCATTCTCGTTTCCCGGCGCGACGTCACGTGAGCGCATCGCCTGCCATTATTGTCCTCGGCCCGTCGGCATTCGAGACGGCAGCACGGATCCGCAATGTGATGGGGGGCCACATACACGGACGCCCCGCCCGCGTCTCCAAGGCCGATGTGTTTTTTGAAGACACGAGCAGGCACATGCAAGACCTGTTCCGGCACGGTGTACCCATTATCGGCGTTTGCGCGGCAGGCATCCTGATCCGCGCGCTGGCACCACTGCTGTCCGACAAAGGGTCCGAACCGCCGGTGATTGCCGTGGCGGAAGACGGATCGGCAGTGGTTCCGCTTCTCGGTGGCCATGCCGGAGCGAATGATCTGGCGCGCAAGATTGCCGGCGCATTAGATGTTTCCGCGGCGATCACAACGGCCGGAGACGTCCGCTTTGGCGTCGCGCTCGATGATCCGCCCCAAGGCTGGATACTCGCGAACCCCGAGCATGCAAAAGATGTAATGGCCTCACTACTTGCCGGCAGCCAAGCACGAATATCAGGGAATATTCCATGGCTTGACGCATCCGGCATCCCGCTTGCGGATTCCGGCGAAAAGGAGCTTTGCGGTACATTTCGCACCGACACCGGCTCTCCTGTGAAACTGATCTATCACCCGAAGGCTTTGGTTCTCGGCGTGGGCTGCGAACGGGACTGCACCGCGGGGGAGCTGACCGAACTGGTTCGATCGACGCTCGCTGCCCATGGTCTCGCTCCAACCTCACTTGCGCTTGTGGCCTCAATCGATCTCAAGGCCGACGAGGAGGCGGTCCATGCCGTTGGCGAACACTTCGGCGTACCGGTGCGGTTTCTTTCAGTGGATGAGCTCAACCGTGAGGCCTCGCGCCTCAAGAACCCATCAGACATCGTTCTGCAGGAGGTTGGCTGTCCCGGCGTGGCGGAAGGCGCGGCGCTTGCGAGCGCCGGTGCGGATGGGACGCTGCTCGTCGAGAAGACAAAATCAAAGCGTGCGACCTGCGCCATCGCTGTCGCGCCCGAGCCGATCGACCCTCTGAGCGTCGGGCGATCGCGCGGCACGCTTTCGGTCGTCGGCGTCGGCCCCGGCAGCGCGGATTGGCGCACTGCGGAGGCCGTCTCATTGCTCGCAGACGCCACCGACTGGGTCGGCTACGGCCTCTATCTTGACCTGGTTTCCGACCTCAGGGGAAATGTACGCGAGCACCGCTTCGATCTCGGCGAAGAGGAAAAGCGCGCACGTCACGCGCTGGAGCTTGCCGGTGAAGGCCGCGATGTGGCTCTTGTCTGTTCAGGCGACGCCGGCATCTATGCCATGGCCAGCCTGGTGCATGAACTTCTCGACTGTAACGGGACCGTTGCACCTGTTTCGGACGCGGCGCGACGCACGAAGATCATCGTTGCACCGGGCATTTCGGCATTGCAGGCCGCCGCGGCACGCGTCGGCGCACCCATCGGACATGATTTTTGCGCGATCTCGCTTTCCGACCTCCTCACGCCCTGGGAAACGATCGAGAGACGCCTTGTCGCAGCGGCAACTGGTGATTTTGTGGTTGCCCTCTACAATCCGCGGTCGCTGCGGCGGCGGAACCAGTTCGATCAGGCGCTGGATATACTCCACCATCACCGCGCGCCGACGACGCCGGTGGTGGTGGCATCCAGCCTGGGCCGCAAGGACGAACGGGTGTCCGTCACGACACTCGGTGAGATCGACCCACAATCCGTTGACATGATGAGTGTGGTTCTTGTGGGCGCAACGCAGACGCGGCGTACCGGAATGTCAGGCAAACCAAGGGTTTATACGCCACGCGGCTACGCTTCGAAGGAACCACGGCCGTGACCGTACATTTCATCGGAGCGGGCCCTGGCGCCCCCGACCTCATCACCGTGCGCGGACTTGAGCTCATCCGCCGCTGCCCCGTGTGTCTTTACGCTGGATCGCTGGTTCCGAAGGAAATCGTTGCCGCCGCACCTGCCAACGCGCGCGTCCTCGACACCGCGCCCATGACGCTGGGAGAGATAATCGACGAAATGCAGAACGCGCATGACCGGCAACAAGACGTTGCCCGTGTGCATTCCGGCGACCCGTCGCTCTATGGCGCGATCGCCGAGCAGATGCGCATTCTAGACCAGCGTGCCATCCCCTATGACGTGACGCCCGGCGTGCCGGCTTTCGCCGCCGCTGCAGCCGCACTCAAGACGGAACTCACCCTGCCTGAGATCGGCCAGACGGTCATCCTGACCCGAACCTCGGGCAAGGCGTCGCGCATGCCGGACCGGGAAACCCTCGACACCCTGGGCCGTTCGGGCGCCACACTCGCCATTCACCTCTCGGTTCGAAACCTGAAGAATGTGGAGCGGGAACTGACGCCACACTATGGAGCCGACTGCCCGGTGGTTGTGATCTATCGGGCGAGCTGGCCGGACGAACGGATCATCCGGGGAACCCTCGCGGATATCTGGCGAAAGGTTCGGGACGCCAAGATCACCCGCACCGCGCTGGTACTGGTGGGTCCGGTTCTGGGTGAAAAGGCGTTCCGGGACTCCGCCCTCTACGACGTAGCGTACCAGCATATTCTCAGGAACCGGAAGACAAAGGCTGCCGGCTAAGCCGATCTCCCATCGATCAGCGCGATCATCTCATCCACGCTGCGTGCGGTAACGGTATCCGGCTTCTCAGGGCGCTTCACGATAATGACCGGCAAGCCGAGTTTGCGGGCGGCCGAGATCTTCGCAACCGTGTCGTCGCCACCCGAATTTTTTGTGACGAGCACGTCGATGCGCCTGTCCTCCATCAGCTCTGTTTCCTGCTGCAGCGTGAAGGGCGGTCTTGCAAGAATGACCTCGGCCCGATCGGGAACCGGTATCCCGGGCGCCTCGATCATCCGCGCAACCACGGCGATGTCCTCGCGCGCAAAAAAGGGCGCGATCTCCTGCCGCCCCACGGTCACCAGCGCACGCGCATTTCCGGCAATTGCCTGCGCGGCGCCGGCAACGTCATCTACCTCTCTCCACCGGTCACCGGGTTGCTTCGGCCAGGGCGGGCGTTCCAGCCGCAAGCACCGGACCTCTGCGGCGGATGCCGCCTCCACGGCGTTGGCCGACATCTGCGCAGCGAACGGATGGACCGCATCGATAAGCAGCTCGATATGTTCGTCTTCGAGATAAGCCCGCAAACCCTCCGCGCCGCCAAAACCACCCGAACGCACACGACCCCGAACGGACTGGGGATCTTGCGTGACACCGGCCAGCGAGGTGGTGATGAAAAGGTCTTCATTCAGGACGAGCTTTTCGGCCAGGTGCCGTGCTTGCCCGGTTCCACCGAGGATAAGGATTTTGCGCGGTTCACGCGGCACGGGCGATGACCTTGCCTTGCCGGTCGACAATGACCACGTCAGCGACCACCGGCGCATCCCGCAGCGTTGCCTTCACCGTCTCCAGAGCGCGATCTGCAACGGCACCGGCCACATCGACGCCGTCGGCCATCGCCACCTCAAGCACCTCAAGTGCCGTGTTGGCTCTATGCGCCTTTTCGGATAGTTCCTCGCTCCCGCCAGCCTCACGAACGCGCTCGGCCAGCCAGTCGAAATCGACCTGCGAACGCCCAGAATGGAGGTCGAGACGCCCCTGCCCCAGTTTGGTCATCTTGGCGAAACCGCCAGCGACGGTCACGCGGTCGACCGGATGTGAGCGGACATATTTCAGCATGCCGCCGACGAAATCTCCCATGTCGATCAGAGCCTGTGTGTCGAGATTGTACAGATCGGCGACCGCGGCTTCTGACGTCGAGCCGGTAGCGCCGGCGATATGAGAGATACCGGTGGCACGGGCGACGTCGATGCCACGGTGGATCGAGTGAATCCACGCCGAACACGAGAAGGGGTGCACAACCCCTGTTGTGCCCAGGATCGAAATACCACCCTCGATGCCGAGACGGGGGTTCCAGGTCTTCTCGGCCAAGGCCGCGCCGCCGGGCACCGAAATCTCCACCTCGAAGTCGCCGGGCGCCCCGTTCTCGGCGGCAATCTCCTCGATCATCTCGCGCATCATCCTTCGCGGAACGGGATTGATGGCAGGCTCTCCCGGCGCGAGCGGCAAGCCTGGCTTGGTCACCGTTCCCACGCCCTCACCCGCACGAAAGACAATGCCTGCGCCGCTCCTACACCGGCGTACGGTTGAAACGATCACCGCGCCGTGGGTGACGTCGGGATCATCACCCGCGTCCTTGACGATACCGGCACGCGCCCACGTCTCGCCCGTCTCCTCGAAGGCAAGCGGAAATGCGGGCTGTTCGCCCTTTGGAAGCGTGATCGAAACCGGGTCCGGAAACCTGCCGGTCAACAATGCCGTGACGGCCGCACGCGTCGCCGCTGTTGCACAGGCGCCCGTTGTCCACCCCCGCCGGAGTGCCCGGCTCTCCCTGTTTTCGGTAGCGGTCATGGCAACGACTCTATACACCTGAGCCGCTAAGTCTCCTACACTGGCCCGATCCGTCAATTCAGTGCCCTTTGAGATGAACGACACGCGAGAAGAACGCCGGAATGACAACGCGCGCGCGGGTGGCAAGCCCGACGGATTTGCGCGTCTGGATGACGAAACTTTTCCTGACTTCATGCCGGGATCGGTGTGGCTCGTCGGTGCGGGTCCGGGCGCACCAGGACTTCTCACATTGCTTGGCTTTCACGCGCTTTCCCAAGCCGACGTTATCGTCTACGACGCGCTCGTCAGCGAAGACATCCTCAGATGGAAGAGGGATGGAGCAAATCTCGAATTCGCCGGCAAGCGGGGCGGCAAGCCGTCGGCAAAACAACAGGATATCTCGTTACGGCTCGCGGAACTGGCACAAGAGAACAAATGCGTCCTGCGGCTCAAGGGCGGCGATCCCCTTACCTTCGGCCGGGGCGGCGAAGAATGCGAGACGCTGGCGGCAGCCGGCATTCCGTTTCGGATCGTTCCGGGCATTACCTCCGGCGTCGGCGGTCTCGCCTATGCAGGCATTCCCACGACCCATCGCGACACCAACCATTCGGTCCTGTTTCTGACCGGCCATGACGCCACAGGCGACATACCGCAGGGTGTAGACTGGGAGAATGTGGCTAATGCATCTCCGGTTGTCGTGATGTATATGGCGGTCCGCAACCTTCCGAAGATTGCCCGGACGCTCATCGGATTCGGACGCGACCCGGATGAACCCGTTGCCGTGCTGTCGAATGCGACATTGCCGCATCAGTCGGTTCACACGACCACGCTCGGCCAGATTCCCGAGACGCCCGAGATCGTGAAACTGCCAACGCCGGCGCTTGTCGTTCTCGGCAAGGTCGTTGATTTTCACCGCACGCTCGACTGGTACGCGAAGGCCCTTCGGGAGAATGCCATTGGTTGATGCGAAAGGCCTGGTCATTGCCGCACCCGCATCCGGCGCGGGCAAGACTCTCGTCACGCTTGGACTGCTGCGCGCCTTCACCAAGCGCGGTCTCGCCGTATCATCGGCAAAGGTCGGGCCGGACTATATCGACCCGCACTTTCACCAAGCGGCGAGCGGCCGGGCCTGTTTCAATCTCGACGGTTGGGCCATGCGCGGTTCGCTCGTATCAACTCTGGCGGCGAATGCGGTGGCCAATTCTGAATTGTTGCTTGTCGAAGGCGTCATGGGATTGTTCGACGGCGCGGCCGGTGGAGACGGTTCGACCGCTGACATGGCCGCGGATCTCGGCCTGCCCATCGTCCTCGTTGTCGATGCCGGGGCTCAGGGTCAGTCGGTCGCTGCCCTGGTCAAGGGATTTGCCGAGTTTCAGGACAACTGCGATGTGGGAGGCGTCGTCTTCAATCGCGTTACAAGCCAGACGCATGAGGAGCTTCTACGTCACGCCGTTGAGAATATCGGTGTGCCGGTGTTCGGATCTCTCCGGCGCGAAACGGATCTCGATCTTCCGTCGCGCCATCTGGGGCTCGTCCAGGCAAGCGAGCATGGCACGCTTGAAGCCTTTATCGAGCGTGCGGCCCAGCTGGTCGCAGAAGCCGTGGACCTTGACGCACTGACATCTATTGCTCGACCTCTTCTTTGCAGCGGCGATACGCCGGCACTCCCGCCGCTCGGTCAGCGCATCGCGGTCGCACGGGACGAGGCGTTCGGCTTCTCCTATCCCCATCTCCTCAACGGGTGGCGGGATCAGGGCGCAGAGGTGCTGCCGTTTTCGCCACTTGCCGACGAGGCGCCTAACAGCAACGCAGACGCGGTCTACCTGCCCGGCGGCTATCCGGAACTGCATGCGGGTAGACTGGCCGGGAATGCGACGTTTCTGAATGGTTTGCGAAGCGCAGCGGACGGCGGGGTCCTGATCTTTGGCGAGTGCGGCGGCTTCATGGTGCTGGGCGATTATCTGATCGACGCGGACGGCAAGAAGCACGCAATGGCGGGTCTGCTACCTTTGGGAACAAGTTTCGCGGAAAGAGGCCTGACCCTTGGCTATCGCAAACTCGAACATGGCGACATCCTGCCCTGGCCCGCGCGTCTGCGCGGTCATGAATTTCACTATTCGAAGCTCCACTGGCAAGGCGGCGCCGATCCATTGTTTGCGGTTCAGGATTCCCGGAACAAGGACCTTGGGCATATCGGGTTGCGGCACGGGCGCGTCATGGGTTCTTATGCCCACGTGATCGATATGGAAGATGAAACATGACGCCGGCGCTCATGATACAGGGAACGGGCTCCGACGTCGGCAAGTCGCTGATCGTCGCCGGCCTCGCACGCGCATACGCCAAACGCAGTCTTTCGGTGCGTCCGTTCAAACCTCAGAACATGTCGAATAATGCGGCCGTTGCTGTCGATGGCGGTGAGATCGGGCGCGCGCAGGCGCTTCAAGCCCGCGCCTGCGGTGTTGCGCCGAGCGTGCACATGAACCCTGTCCTGCTCAAGCCTGAGACCGATACCGGCGCCCAGGTCATCGTGCGCGGCAAGCGGGACGCCACCCTTTCGGCGCGCGAATACATGACGGCGCGCGAAACATACCTTCCGGCCATACTCGAGAGCTTCGATCGGTTGTCCGCCGAAGCCGATCTCGTCCTCATCGAAGGTGCGGGCAGTCCGGCGGAGACCAATCTGCGGCATCGCGACATCGCAAACATGGGGTTTGCCCATGCAGCCGACGTGCCGGTGGTACTCGTGGGCGATATTCATCGTGGCGGCGTCATTGCTTCGATCGTGGGAACATTTGAGGTGATCTCGCCGGAGGACGCTGATCGCATTGCCGCGTTCCTGATCAACAAATTTCACGGTGACACATCGCTTTTCGCAGAGGGCGTACAAACAATTGCCGACCGCACGGGCCGAGCCTGCGCCGGCGTCATCCCAAATTTTGCAGATGCATACAGGCTGCCGGCGGAAGACGCGGTTGCTCTGGACGGAGAGATTGGCCCACACGAAGAGGGCGCCATTGATGTCGTTGTTCCAAGGCTGTCGCGCATCGCCAATTTCGATGACCTTGATCCACTGCGACAGACGCCCGGCGTCAATGTGCGGATCGTCCAGGCCGGCAATTCCTTGCCTGGTGACGCCGATCTCGTGCTGTTGCCCGGCAGCAAATCGACGATCGGCGATCTCGCCTTTCTGCGCGCGCAGGGTTGGGATATCGATATCCTGGCGCATGCGCGGCGCGGTGGCCGAATTCTCGGGCTGTGCGGCGGCTATCAGATGCTTGGCCGCAAGGTGCATGACCCGGACGGCATCGAAGGGCCGTCCGGCAGCATCGAGGCACTTGGCCTGCTCGATATCGAAACCACGCTTGTCGCGGACAAGTCTCTGGAGAATGTCAAAGCGGTGCATGTTCCGACAGGAACCGCGTTGACCGGCTACGAAATCCACCTCGGACAAAGCGAAGGGCCGGACTGCGCTCGCCCGTTCGCAAAAATCGGTGACCATGAGGACGGGGCGCGTTCATCCGATGGCCGGATCGAGGGAACCTATCTGCACGGCGTATTCACATCCGACGTCTTTCGCGCAGCTTACCTAAAAAATTTGGGTGCGAGCGACACGCAGAACTTTGCATACGACGCAACCGTCGATGAAACGCTCGATGCCCTCGGAGCACACATGGAGCAGCACGTGGATCTCGACATGCTTCTGGACGTGGCGGGCAGAAGGTCCGGGATCGTCTCTCGCCGCAAGGCCGTATGATGCCCGGCGGAACGTTCGATGACACCTTCCGCGCCGAACTGGAGGAGCTCATCAGGTGGCGGCGTGATGTCAGACGGTTCCGAAAAGACGAGGTCGATCCCGTCCTCATCGAACATCTGCTCGAAGTCGCGGATCACGCCCCATCGGTCGGGCTGAGCCAGCCCTGGCGGTTTGTCGCCGTCACAGGCGAGATGGAACGTGCCGCGATCATCGAGTCTTATGAGCGCTGCAACAAACAGGCGCTGCAAGGTTATGAAGGGTCGGACGCAGATCTGTATGCGACGCTAAAGCTCGAAGGGTTGCGGGAAGCGCCCGTGCAGTTTGCGGTGTTCTGTGACGAGGCGACCGCAAAGGGCAAGAGGCTTGGCAGCCGGACGATGCCGGAAACGCTCCGCTATTCGGTCGTGACCGCAGTCCATACTTTCTGGCTGACGGCAAGGGCCGCCGGTCTTGGCGTCGGCTGGGTCTCCATACTCGAACCTGAAGCGGTCAAGGAAGCCCTGGCGGTCCCCCAGGATTGGACGCTGGTGGCCTATCTGTGCGTCGGGTATCCGCAGGAAGAGCATACGGATCCGGAGCTTGAGCGCGCCGGATGGGAGAAACGCGAGTGAGCCCCGACTCTGCCGGCTTGACGTTCGTTGAGTCGAACCTGGCTATCGCGGCAATCGCATTGCTGATCGAACGACTGCTCGGCTATCCCAACGGCCTGCAGCACTGGATTGGCCATCCGGTCGAATGGATGGGCAAGCTGATCGGCTGGCTCGACCGGTTTTTCAATGATCCCCCAACCGACAGACTGCGCGGGACGCAAGCACTGCTCGTACTGCTCGGGATCACCATCTCGATCACACTGTTGCTCACCCATTTCTTGCGCTCGACGGAAAGCGGGTGGATTTTTGAGGCGCTGCTTGCCAGCACGCTGCTTTCGCAGAAATCCCTGGAGGATCATGTGCGCGCCGTGGCCGACGGTCTGTCCAAAAGCCTCAAAGCTGGGCGCGACGCAGTTCGCCACATCGTAGGGCGCGATCCGCAGAAGCTCGATACGAGCGGCGTCGCAACAGGCGCTATCGAGAGCTTAGCCGAGAACATGTCGGACGGGGTGACCGCACCGCTGTTCTGGCTGCTGATTGGCGGACTTCCGGGCATTGCGCTCTACAAGGCGATCAATACCGCGGACAGTATGGTCGGCCACAAGTCTGAAAGATATCTTGAATTCGGCTGGCCGTTCGCGCGTCTCGACGACCTGGTCAATCTTGTGCCCGCACGAATCACTGGCTGGATCATTGCCGCAGCAGGAGCATTGACGGGTGGCGCATCGGGTTCTGCAGCGGTCCGGTCCATGGCCCGCGACGCGCCAAACCATGTCTCTCCGAATGCTGGGTGGCCGGAAGCGGCGATGGCCGGCGCGCTGGGACTCAGCCTCGGCGGGCCGAGGAGTTATGGCGGACGAAAGGTCGATCTCGCCTGGATGGGAAACGGCCGCAAAAAACTCACCACGCGCGACATCACGGACGCATTGAGGCTCTACAACATCGGTCTGAATGTCCTGACCGCGATAGTCATTCTGGGTTGCGTCATTTCGTGGACGGCTTGAGCACCTGCGGTAGTCCGGCGGTCACAAGAACCACCTCATCGACAATCGCCGCAACTTTCTGGTTGGTCTCACCGGCGATGTCGCGAAACTCCCGTGCCATCGCATTGTCCGGAACGATTCCGCCGCCGACTTCGTTGGAGACGAGCACCGTCATGCCCTGCGTGTGGGCGAGTGCCTCGAGAAAGTCTTCGACGGCAGCCGCGCAGTCGTTTTTTGCGAGGAAGACGTTCGACAGCCAGATTGTCAGGCAGTCGATCAGGATGAACGCGTCCTCATCGGAATGCGCGCGCAACGCATCCGGCAGGTTCAGCAATGCCGTTACCGTACGCCAGTCGTCACCACGCCGTGCCTGGTGTGCCGCGATGCGCGCGGCCATTTCCTCATCTCCGGGCTCGGCGGTCGCAAAATAGATCTTCGGGCCGGTCCACGCCGCGGCCAGCGCTTCCGCATACCGGCTTTTCCCGGAGCGAGCCCCACCTATCACGAGAATAGATTTTCCCGTTCCTGTCATATCGTCGCTGCCAGAGTTATGAGCACAGCGGTCTCCGTAATCTGCTCGCCGGCCCCGAGCACATCACCGGTATAGCCGCCGATCCTGCGCTTTGCGAGCAGCGCCACGCCGCCTGCCGCTGCTATCGCAACGACAAAGGCAAGACCCGCAGCCACAATGGACAGATGCAGAAACACGATCCCCGCGCTGAGCAGGACCGCGCCGGCGATTGCACTCTTCGGTGGTGATGCCACCGTCACGCCGAGGCCGTCCACGCGCGCGGGCTTCAGCATGGCGAGCAGCAGGACAATCGCCAGCCGCCCGAGAAGCCCCGCGCATATCAGCCCGGCCAGCACCTGGTGCAAAGGAAGATCGGCAATCCCACCCCAGCGCAAACCGAGCACAAGACCGAGAGCAAGCACTCCGTAGGTCCCGATCCGGCTGTCCCGCATGATTGCCAGCACGCGATCCGGTTCCCGGCCACCGCCCAGCCCGTCGGCGAAGTCCGCCAACCCGTCCTCGTGCAGGGCGCCCGTCACCAGCACCTGTGAGGCAAGCGCAAGTCCCGCCGACAAACCTCCGCCGAGCCCCGCGAGCTGCCCGGCGAACCAGACAAGCGCCGCGATAGCCCCGACAACGGCGCCGACGACCGGGTAAGCCCAGACACTGCGGGAAAGCGTGCCCGGATCGACCGCATCCGTGGCTGGTACGGGTAACCGTGTCAGCAGGCCGAAGGCGTTCAACAGGTCGACGGGAATTGTGCGCACGGGTCGCTCAGGCCTTGTTGTCGACGCCGGCGCCCGCGAAGGTCGCCATGCCGTTATGGGTAGCGACCGCGCCCCGTAAGACGGCATAGGCCACGGCCGCGCCGGTACCCTCGCCAAGCCGCATTCCAAGTTCAACGATCGGGTTCAGGTTCAGGGCTCGAAGCAGTCTGGCATGCCCGGGCTCGACAGAAAGATGACCGGCAAGACAATGATCGATTGCACCGTCTTGTGCTTTTTCAAGAACAAGCGCCGCAGCCGTGCAGACATAGCCGTCGAGAATCACCGGAATCCGGCGCGTCCGTGCCGCCATAATCGCACCGGCGATTGCCGCGAGTTCACGTCCGCCGAGCCGCCGCAAACCCTCGAAGGGATCATCGCAATACGGCAAGTGACGAGAGAGCGCACAGCCAACGGTTTCAGCCTTCCGCGCCACGCCTTGTGCGTCGAGCCCGGTTCCCGGCCCCGTCCAGTCGGCGGCGTCACCCCCCAGCAGCGCGCAGCAAAGCGCCGCTGCCACGGTCGTGTTGCCGATCCCCATCTCGCCAAGCAGCAGCAGGTCACTGTTGGGATTGACCGCCTCTGCACCCCGCTCGATTGCCGCGACGCACTCATCCGGCGTCATGGCCGGTTCGTCGCACATATCAGCGGTCGGATTGTCAAGATCAAGCGCCGTAACCCGCAGCCGGACACCGTAGGCATCGCAGAGCTGGCAGATCGCGGCACCACCGGATTGGAAATTCTCCACCATCTGTGCGGTGACCGTCACGGGATACGGGGATACGCCGCGCGCGGTCACGCCATGATTTCCCGCAAAGACCAGAGCCTCGACCGTGTCGAGCCGGGGAGCCTCCCGCCCCTGCCAACCCGCAAGCCAGCACGCCAGATCTTCAAGCCGGCCAAGCGCGCCCGGTGGCTTGGTCAGATTGTCCTGACGGGCGCGGGCAGCATCGTATGCGACCCCGTCGGACGCAGTGAGGCTTCTCAGCGAACTGGCGGCATCGGCCCACCACGCATGAGTGGTTTCGACATTTGTCAACGGCAACGCTGTCCTGTTTGCGCTTGGCTATTGGTTCCGAGAGCGACCATGCCACAGGGCATGGGTGGAATCGAGGCGCCCGGTGCAGTCCGATTGCGCCTACGCCGCTGCCAGTTCGCCTTCCGCCAGCTGTTTGAAAATGTCCGCGGCCCGTTCAACTTCCTCGCGCGTCACGTCGAGGTGGGTCAGCGCACGCAGGGTATTGAGCCCGATTGGAGAGAGACGCACGCCTGCCTCGCCCAGTCGCTGGCTCCAGGTCGGCGCATCGGAACCGGAGGCGGACACGTCGATGATGACGATATTGGTGTCGACATGTTCCGGCTCGACACCAAGGCCTTCGATTGCGGCAAGGCGCGTGGCCAGCAGCTTGGCGTTCTCATGATCCTCCGCCATGCGCTCGACATGATGGTCCAGAGCATAGACGCCGGCGGCCGCGATAACGCCTGCCTGCCGCATTGATCCGCCGATGCGCTGTTTCCAGCGCCATGCCTGCTCGATGAAATCCGAGGAGCCGGCGAGCACGGCACCGACGGGACAACCAAGCCCCTTCGACAGATCGACCCAAATGGAATCGAACCCCTGCGCATAGTTCCTGGCCGACACACCTGACGCCACAACGGCGTTGAGAATCCGTGCACCATCCATGTGCATTTTCAATCCATGCTTTTGTGCAACGGCGACGACTTCCCGAATGGTCTCAAGCG
The DNA here is from genome assembly GCA_028066055.1 of Hyphomicrobiaceae bacterium. Lineage (GTDB taxonomy): Bacteria > Pseudomonadota > Alphaproteobacteria > Rhizobiales > Methyloligellaceae > UBA2767. Next base: position 76,184 of record JALCBY010000012.1, on the reverse strand, counting down.
GCCAGACGGTCCCGCCCACCAGATTTGCGGTCTGCTCGACGGAGATGACGCGGCTGCGCGGCGCGTAGCGCGACGGAAAATGAATGGCGGCTTCGGCCTGTTCGGCCGTGAACACGCCGCGCTCGCCGTCGATCGGGTGTGGGGCCGCGCGCGCCAGCACCGACGCGCCGCCGGCCTCGACGCCGACGATATGCGCGGAGCGTTCGGCGATGATTTCATCACCCGGGCCGCAATGCACCGCAGCCGAAATCTGGTTGCACATGGTGCCTGACGGCAGAAAGACGGCCCGTTCCTTGCCGAACAGTTCGGCAACGCGTTCTACGAGCAAATTGACGGTGGGATCGTTGAACCCCTGTTCGTCGCCAACTTCGGCGGACGCCATTGCGTCGCGCATGGCGGGCGTAGGTCTGGTCTGGGTATCGCTTTGCAGTTCGATATGGTTCTTTGCCATTTCATTATCCCCGTGAAATCTCTCGGCCGCCAGATAGCATTTGCTTGGGAAGGCGCGAAGTTTTTTGCCTCAAAGGCTGATCACTTTTGCATAATTGGTGCTTGCTCTGGACTGCGCGCAGTTCTACCTCTTGTCCGCCGGCCCAATAAACCCCCTTCTTTCGGGTCAGGAAAACAGGAAGATACATGAGAAACCTCGAACTCCCGGGCCGCTCGCCTGTTCACGCGACAGAGGGCATGGCCAGCACATCCCATCCTCTTTCGACACAAACCGCGATCGACGTGCTCAAGTCCGGCGGTAACGCCATGGATGCGGCGGTCGCCGCTTGCGCCGTACAATGTGTCGTCGAACCGGAGTCCACGGGCATCGGCGGTGACTGCTTCTGCGTCTATTCGAAAGGTGGCGGCGACGAGGTCGTCGCATTCAACGGCTCGGGCCGAGCGCCAAAAGCAGCCAATGTGGAGTGGTTTCAGGAACAGGGCATCACCGAAATCGAGCGCCAAAGCCCGCACTCGGTAACGGTTCCGAGCGCAATCGACGGCTGGGACAAGCTGCTCAACGATCATGGAACGAAGCATTTCGACGAGCTGTTGCGGCCTGCGATCCATTACGCGCGAGACGGCTATCCTGTTGCCTCGCGGGTCAGCTTTGACTTCAAAAGCCAGATCGACCTCATCAAGCAGGATGAAAACCTGTCGCGCGTTTTCCTCCGCGATGGCAAGACGCCTGAGCGCGGAACGCTGCATCATCAAACAGAACTTGCGAACACGCTTGAAGCCATTGCCGAAAACGGCAGGGACGCCTTCTATTACGGCGAGATCGCGCAGGACATGGTCGACTATCTGCAATCGAAAGGCGGCCTCCATACCATGGAGGATTTCGCCGATGTGGAAGGGACCTATGTCGATCCGATTTCAACCGAGTTCCGCGGGCACACGATGCATCAGTGCCCGCCAAACGGTCAGGGAATCATCGCCCTGATCCTGCTCAATATCATGAGCGAGATCGATGTCGGAGACGATCCGCTTGATCCGGAGCGGCTGCATCAGGAAATCGAGGCGGGACGGCTTGCCTACAATGACCGCGCCACCTATGTGGCCGACCCGGCCCACGCCAATGTCCCCATCGACTGGCTGTTGTCGATGGAACACGCGGAAGAGCTGCGCGGTCATATCGACCCCGACAAGGCCATGACCGATATCCCGCCGCTGTCCGGTCCGGAGCACAAGGATACGGTTTACATCACCGTCGTGGACAAGGACCGCAACGCGTGCAGTTTCATCAACACGCTTTATTATAATTTCGGCTGCGGTCTCATGGCGCCGAAGTCTGGTATCGTCCTGCACAACCGCGGCATGGGATTCCGGCTCGATCCGAACCACCCGAACTGCATCGCGCCGGGCAAGCGCCCGCTGCACACGATTATTCCCGGCATGGTGACGAAGGCCGGCAAGACGATCATGTCCTACGGTGTCATGGGGGGCGAATATCAGGCCTACGGCCACATGCAGCTTCTCACCCGCATGCTCGACTACGGTCTCGATATCCAGGAAGCGCAGGACTATCCGCGCATCTTCCCCAGTCCCGGAGAATTTACGGTCCAGGCCGAGAGTGGACTGCCGGCCAAAGTCGCGGACGCGCTCAAGGCGAAGGGGCATAATCTCATCGCCCCGGCCAAGCCCATCGGCGGCAGCCAGGCGATCTGGATCGACTGGCAGGAAGGCGTGCTCACCGGCGGCTCCGATCCGCGCAAGGATGGCTGCGCAATGGGATACTAGGCCCAGCGCAACCTAAGCCTCTGACCTGAGAAGTTTGAACACCCGGTTCCGGACCTTGTCGCGTGCGCCGCTCGCATTCACGCGGTGCCAGTCGATTTCCCCGATCTCGTAACCGAGTTGGTTCCGAACCACACGCGCATTGGCATCCGACGCATCGCCTCGGCGCGCTTCGACGCGCTCGATCAGCGCTTGATCGGAAGCTTCAAGCCAGATGCCCGTGAAGGGAACGTTCGCCTCGCGTGCGATTTCCGCGACACGCCGGCGTTGATGCGGACGCGCGAAAACGGCATCGAGAATAACCGTCCGCCCTGCATCGAGCGCGGACTCAGCTTTTGCGAAAAGCGCACGATAGACCCGCCCCGTTGCGGCCGGGGTGTAGTGCTCGCTCTTCAGCCGAGTGGTCTTGTTGACACCTGCCAGACGCTTGCGCTCGATGTCGCTGCGCAAGACGATCGCGCCCGGTACCGCGCCAACGTCGGGCGCGAGGGCGGCGGCGAGCGTGGATTTGCCCGTACCCGACAGGCCACCGATCGCAACCAACCGCGGTGATGCGGGCTGCAGGACGTCGCGCGCCAATTGGAGATATTCCCCGGCATCGCGGCGCGCCGCCGCCGATCCTGCCCTGTTTGCGAACGCCAACCGATCGAGCGCGACCATTGAGCGAACACTGGCCCGCACCGACAAAAATAACGGTAAAAGAGCCAGACCCCGCAAGCTCCCCATGGGCCGGCGTTTGCATGAGCGTTGGAGATAGGCGTTCAGAAGAGTGTTGGCGTGGGTCGAAAGGCCTCTGTGCCAAAGATCCATGAGCAGGAAGGCCAGATCATACAGGGTATCGACCGTGGCCATTCGGTCATCGAACTCGATGGCATCGAACAGCACCGGATTGCCGTCAATGCGCACGATGTTCTGCAAATGAAGGTCGCCGTGACAATGCCGCACATAACCTTGCCGCGCCCGGGTTCGCAACAATCCGGCCTGCGCGCGCAATTCGCGGCGTAACGCTCTCGCAAGATCCGCGACATCCTGACTTTTCAGAACAGACACATCGCGGCCGAGGGATTTCAGAACCGGCTCAACGACGCCTTTCATCATCGCCGCACCATCAATATTCCGACGCGACCTCTCTCCCCCATGCAGAGCTGCAATCTCGTCTGCCAATGGCGCCATCAGACCCAGCGGGAGGTTGCCTGCGCTTGCTAGGCGGTCGAACAGTTCGGCTTCATCGAAGCGACGCATCCTGATCGCCCATTCGACCGGCTCTCCGAGACCGTCGATCTCCAATGTGCCTTCAGCCGCCCGCACTATCGGCACCACGCCCAGATAGACGTCCGGCGCGGTCCGGCGATTGATCTCGACCTCGCGCGTGCAGATCGCACGGCGCTGCTTGAGAGTGCTGAAATCAAGGTAGGGCAGCTTGACCGCCCGCTTCAGCTTGTAGGCAAAATTACCTGCAAGGAAGATGACCGCCGCATGGGTGTCGATGCGTTCGACCTTGTCAGGGACAGGGGCGTAGGACACCGGACGCGCCATGTGCGCAAATACAACGTCCTGGGACATGCACCCTTGTTCGCTGTCGGCCGGCTTTCTGGAGCACGTGCTCGCCATGCCGTCTTTTTTGACGCGGTTTATGTTTGGGTGTCCATGATCCGTATCAAGAACGCTCAGCCCGCCGCCCCGTTCATACGCGGCAGCACCTGCTGCTCGATCCAGTTGCGTACTTCGCGTAAGCGGATGTCCTCGTTCATGACATCCTCATCGACCCCATAGCGCCAGGAGATATCTTTGCGCGACGGGTCCTGGTGCAGGGCTTCCAGATCGTTGACGAAGGAATCGGCCGCATCCATGTCCTTGAAAAAGCCGAGCTTGATCATCTTTTCGCGGCGGCAGTAGCAGAGTCGCGCCATTTCGTGAAGATCGTATTCCGGGTGATATTGCAGGCCCCAGAAATCACCGCCCTTGTATGTCACCGAAACCGCCTGCACGTGCGTGAAATCGTTCGACGCAAGAATCTGCGCACCGGACGGTAGATGCGTAATTTCATCGTCATGGCTGATCCAGGCATCGAACACGCCCTTCTTGTCGCGATAGAGAGGATGCGCACGCCCGTCCGTCGTCAGCCCGATCTTCCGGGCCAGAAACATCTCCCGCCCCTTCGGATTGCGCGCGCATGTCCCACCCGCGGCGACAACGGCGATCTGCGCCGCCCAACATGAGCCGAAACTCGGAACCTTCGCCTCGAAGGCGGCGCGCGCGAATTCGATCTGCGGCGTCACGAAGGGTCCGGGTTCAAACACGGTGAGGCTCGATCCCGTCCACGCAATGCCATCATACTGGCTGATCGATGCGCCTTTGGGCAGGGACGCATCCTTGTCCGCCGGAAACACGATATCCACGTCGGCTTTTCCTCCGGGCGTACAGCGCTTGAGCATCCGGGAATAGAGGTTTCCGGCGGTCGACGCACCGCCCGCCATAAGATCGTCACGGCCGGCCTTGGAATACCCATCCAGCACGAGATATCGGGGAATACGGCTCATGCAGCCGCGCCTTCGGCCTCGGCCTTTTGCACAACACGGGCGATTACACCGGGGAGATCTTGATGGCTGGCGCAGATGGCATCGGCAGTTGTGATATCCGCGTCGTCCGGCCGGGTTGCCGTGAACAACACGGCCCGGGCGCCAATTGCGTGCGGACCCTTGACATCATTCTGGTCACGGTCGCCCACATGGATGATTTCATGGCGCTCGACGCCCAATGCATCGGCTGCAGTGTCGAACATCGAGGAATGGGGCTTTGAACGGCCAACCTCGTCGGAGAAGGCGAAGGCGCTGAAATACTGTTTCAGTCCGTGGCCGTCGAGGATCTGACGCAACCCCGTTCCCGGGGTCACAATGGAGTCGGATACAACGCACAGCTTGTAATCTCTGGACAACGCCTCGAGCGACAGGGCAACGCCGTCGATCGGATTTGGCGGAATCTCCACTTCCATACGTGCCGTCTCATCAACCAGATTTTGATATGCGTCGGCGGGCAGCGTGCGGCCCAAGCCATCGAGCACAACCCGGAGACGCTGCTCAAGCGTCCAGTTGATATGAAGTTTTTTCCAGACGAGGTTGAACCCCGCATCTGCAGTGTCGTACGCAAGAGCAACACGCTCATAGTCGGTCGGTTCGATTTCGTTCAATGCACGCCATACCAGGTGCCTGCGCTCCTCGCGCTTGGACGGCAGACCGCGCTCCGCGCGAATCTTCTCATCAGAGTCATCGTCGACGAGCGTATCCCACATATCGAAACTGATCGCCCTGATTGTCATATCGGCTGCTTTCCCACCCTGCGTTTCAGTCGCGGTATCGCATCAACGCACGCCCAACACTAGCCATCCACGACTTATGGATATCCATAATCTGCTCGATAGGTCACGCGTGGGTGAGACCGGTCCGGGCAACAAGCCGATGCGGATTCATTCGTTTTGTCAGAGATTTTTCGAATATGCCGAAGGTCGGCAGATCATCCGAAAACTGGACCGTTCCCAAGTATTTTTTGCGTGTAGAAAAAGAATTTGTCCGTCACGCATATAAATGCGCCGGGTAGTTCGCAAGGCTGCGTATCAAATTGTTCGCGGAGAGAGCAAGCGCGGCCGTAAACCAGTTTTGAGAGTTCACTTGACTTTCGGTGTACCATCCTTTGGATTGGGTCCAAGGTGTTCAGGGGGCGAGGTGGCGCCGCGCGCGACCGAGCAAATAAGTGCGCCGAAAGAGTAGTTGGCATAGGGAGGGGTTGGGTCATTGCCCAAGTTAATTGAGATTGAAGGACTGAAAACTCAGTTCTACACGTCGGCTGGAACGGTTAAGGCAGTCGATGGAATTACCTACGATGTGAATGAAGGCGAGACTGTCGCCATTGTCGGCGAGTCCGGCTGCGGCAAGTCGGTGAGCGCAATGTCGATCTTGCGCCTGATCCCGGACCCGCCCGGCAAAATCGTCGAAGGCAGCATCCGCTTTCAGGGGCGCGATCTTCTTCAGCTCAGCGAAGAGGAAATGCGTGACGTTCGCGGCCGGGACATCGGCATGGTGTTCCAGGAGCCCATGACGTCGCTCAACCCCGTGCTGACCATCGGACGGCAACTGACGGAGACTCTGGAAGAACATCTGGGCGTCACCGGCGAAGCTGCCGATGCGCGAGCAATCGAACTGCTCGGACTGGTCGGCATTGCCGAGCCTCACCGCCGTCTTGTCCAGTATCCGCATCATCTCAGCGGCGGCATGCGCCAGCGCGTGATGATCGCAATGGCGCTCGCCTGCGAACCGAAACTCATCATCGCCGATGAACCCACAACTGCGCTCGATGTGACCATTCAGGCGCAGATTCTCGAACTCATGAAGGATCTGACGCGGCGTCTGGGCGTGGCCCTGATCGTCATCACCCATAATCTCGGTGTCGTCGCACGCTACGCGGACCGCGTAAATGTGATGTATGCGGGCAAGATCATCGAGAGCGGAACGGCACACGACATCTATCACAATCCGCGCCATCCCTACACGCTGGCACTGCTCAAGTCGGTACCGCGGATGGACCTGCCCCGGCAGGCCAAACTCGACCCGGTTGAAGGACAGCCGCCCGACCTGACACGTCTCGACGACGGGTGCGCGTTCCGGCCAAGGTGCGGGTTCGCGGTCGAGAAATGCGCCAGAGAGTTCCCGCCGCTCGAAAAGGTGAAGGGTCCGCACATCGCGGCTTGTTGGTCCAAGGAGAAAGTCGCCAAGAGCGCGCGCGCTACCGCAGCTCAGACGAAGAAACTGAGGAAAGCATCATGAGCACGGCACGGTCAAAGCCGGCGGCGAAGCGAAAAGCTTCGGCCGCCCGGAAGTCCTCAGGCACACGTAAGACAGCTTCGAAGCGCGGAACCGCGTCGAAACGACGTCAAACACCGGCACGGCCCACCAAGCCGAAATTTACCGAGACACTGGTGAACGTCCAGGGACTGACGATGCATTTCCCCGTGACCGAAGGCGCGCTGGTTCCACGGGTTGTGGCCCATGTGAAAGCCGTTGACGGTATCACCTTCGACATCATGAAGGGCGAAACGCTGGGTCTGGTCGGCGAATCCGGTTGCGGAAAGACAACCACCGGCCGCTGTATTCTGCAGCTCGAACAAGCAACTGGCGGTGACATTATCTACGACGGTCAGAACCTCAACGAACTGAATAAGCAGCAAATGCGGCCCCTGCGCCAACGTATTCAGGTCATTTTCCAGGATCCGTATTCATCGTTGAACCCGCGCATGAAGATCGGCGAGATCATCACCGAGCCGATGAAAGTGCACAATACCGAGCCAGACGAGGCTGCGCGGCGCAAGCGCGCGCTGGAACTGCTCGAGGTTTGCGGCCTCAACCCGAAATTTGCCGACCGCTACCCGCACGAGATGAGCGGTGGGCAGCGGCAACGCGTCGGAATTGCCCGTGCCCTGTCCGTCAAGCCGGAGTTCATCATCTGCGACGAGGCGGTTTCGGCGCTGGACGTGTCGATCCAGGCCCAGGTGATCAATCTGCTCGAAGACCTGCGCGACGAGTTCAACCTCACATATTTGTTTATTGCGCACGACCTCAGTGTCGTGCGTCATCTGTGTCATCGCGTGGCGGTTATGTATCTGGGCAAAATGGTCGAACTTGCTGATTGCGACGAACTGTTCGATCATCCGCTCCACCCTTATACGCAGGCGCTGTTGAATGCGGTGCCGATTCCCGATCCGACGGTTGAATCGAAGCGCAAGCACCAGATCATCAAGGGTGAGATACCAAGTCCGATCAACCCGCCGTCAGGCTGTGTGTTTCATCCACGCTGCCCCATCGCGGTTGAAGACTGCAAGAAAAGTGTGCCAGAGTTCAGACAGATCAGACCCGGTCACTGGGTGGCTTGTTCTGAGATCTGAATGACCCCCCAGAAGGGTCGCGCGTTCCGGGAACACGCTAAGTTCCCAAAACTGTAAAGGGAGGAATAGTATGAAATTCCCACGTAAGTTTGCCGTACCGGTTGCGGCGGGGCTTGCCCTCGCTTTCGGTATGGCCGACGCGGCGAAAGCTGAAACACCGAAAAAAGGCGGTGTGCTGAACTTCGTCGTCGGCTCCAAGATTCCGTCCTATGACGGTCATATCGAAGGAACCTTCGGCATGATCCATCCGATCAGGCCATTCTACTCGACACTCATCAGGGTCAATCCGGACAACCCGTCCTCGCCGACGGATTTCGTCTGTGACCTGTGTGTTGGCGAAGTTCCGAAGGGCGAAGACGGCGGCACGAAGTACGTTTTCAAGATTCGCGACGACGTCAAGTTCCACGATGGCACCCCGCTGACGGCTGACGACATTGTTGCAACCTACAAGAAGATCATCTTTCCGCCGGAAGGCATTGCCTCCGCGCGCAAGGCGTTCTTCAAGATGGTCGAGAGCGTCGAAAAGACGGGCCCGAACGAGGTGACTTTCAAGCTGAAGTTCCCGTCCGGTTCGTTCATTCCGTCAGTCGCCATGCCGTTCAACTTCGTCTACGCGAAGAAGGATCTCGACGAACACGGCTACACCTGGCACCAGAAAAACGTGAACGGCACAGGCGCCTTCTCGTTCGTCCAGCATCAGCCGGGTTCCTTCGTCGAAGGCAAGAAGTATGACGGCTATCATCACAAGGGCAAACCCCACCTGGATGGCTTCAAGGCCATTTCGGCTCCGAAAATGGCGCTGCGTCTGCAGGCTATCCGCGGCGACCGCGCAGCGATCGAGTTCCGTGGTTTCCCGCCGAAGGCCCGTGACGATCTGAAGAAGGCCCTGGGTGACAAGATTACGGTTCAGGAAAGCGACTGGAACTGCATCCTGCTTGCCACGCCGAACCAGCGGCGCAAGCCGTTTGACGACCCGCGTGTCCGTCAAGCCCTTTCGCTGGCCCTCGACCGCTGGGGCGGCTCGAAGTATCTCTCCAAGATCGCGATCGTGAAAACGCCCGGCGGCGTGGTTTTCCCGAACCATCCGCTCGCAGCGACCAAGGAAGAGCTTCAGAAGCTTCCGGGCTTCGGCACGGATCTCAAGGCCAACCGTGAAAAAGCCAAGAAACTTCTGAAAGAAGCTGGTGTCGAAAACCTCAAGATCCAGTTCAACAACCGCGGCGTTGATCAGCCGTACAAGGTTGTTGGCACCTGGCTCATCGACCAGTGGAAGCAGATTGGCGTCGACGCGGAGCAGCAGGTCAATCCGAGCCCGGTCTTCTACGACAAGCTCCGGAAGAAGTTCGATTTCGACGTTTCGATCGACTTCAACTGCCAGTCCGTCGTGAACCCGATTGCCGACGTGACCAAGTTCCTTGGTTCGGCCGGCAACAACTATGGCGGCTACAAGGATGAGAAGCTTGAGGCGATCTACGACAAGCTTCTGCGGGCGGAGACCGAGGAAGAGCAGCGCAAGATCATGCGTGAGTATGAAACGCGTGCCCTCACTCAGGCTCACCTCATCCCGACGCTGTGGTGGTACAAGATCAACCCGCACCGTTCATACGTGAAGGGCTGGAAGATCGCACCGAGCCACTATCTGAACCAGCATCTGGATCAGGTCTGGATCGACAAGTAGTCGCTCACAGCACGACTGACCAAAGCAAGTAATTTCCCCCGCCCGGGCGACAGCGTTCCGGGCGGGGGTAGCTGCAAACGGGAAAAACACTGGGCACATGTGGCAATACATACTTAAACGATTGATCTTGATGATCCCCACCCTGGTCGGGGCGGCGATCCTGATTTTCTTCCTTTTGCGACTTATTCCCGGCGATGTTTGCGAACTCAAGATGGCCGGTGCGGGTTTGTATGCGGACCAGGAACAGATCGATATCTGCCGCGAAAACCTGGGTCTCAACAGACCCATCCTGGTGCAGTTCTGGGAATTCTTTTCCGGGTTCCTGACATTCGATCTCGGCAAGTCCATGTGGACCGGCAAGGAGATCACCTACGAGATCGGGTTGCGGTTCCAGCTGTCGCTCCAGGTCGCGATTATGGCGACCCTGGTCTCGATTCTGCTTGCCATTCCGCTCGGTACGATTTCGGCCGTTCGGCAGAACACCTGGCTTGACTATGGCGTCCGCGCCTTTTCGATTGCCGGCATCGCGATCCCGTCATTCTGGCTCGGGATCATGATCATTCTCGGCCTGCTGATTTTCACACAAGCGTGGTTCGGGACGCCCTGGATGCCGCCGATCGAGTATGTGCCCATATGGGTGGATCCGCTTGCCAACCTCTCTCAGCTCATATGGCCCGCGATTGCAACCGGATACCGCTATTCCGCGGTCGCAACCCGCATGACACGATCAGCCCTGCTGGAGGTGCTGCGTGAAGATTATATCCGGACCGCCCGCGCCAAAGGGCTCATGGAGAAACTCATCATCAACCGCCATGCATTGAAAAACTCGATGCTGCCGGTCGTGACAGTGATCGGCATCGAGTTCGCCTTTCTGATGGGCGGTCTCGTCGTTACGGAGCAGGTGTTCAACCTGAACGGGCTTGGAAAACTGTTCGTCGAGTCGGTCACCAACCAGGACTTCGCGATGACCCAGGCCCTCGTCATGCTGGTGGTCTGCGTGTTCATTTTCACGAACTTCGTCGTCGATATCATGTATGCGTGGCTGGATCCGCGCATCAGATACGCCTAGGGGGACGCTCCAATGGTCACAACATCCGAAGCCCGCGTCGAAGCACAATTCGAAGAGCTTACCGACAAGAAGCCGATTGGTGCCGAAGTCCGGGAGTTCATGCGCAAGCAGCCGCTTGGCACCTTTGGAGCGGCGATTGTGTTCGTCATGGTGTTCGCGGCGATCTTCGCCGATATCATCGCGCCGCACGATCCCGTCAACAATTCATATGAACATATTCTGCAACCCTACAGCGCAGAGTATCTTCTGGGCACCGACCAGTTTGGGCGCGATATCCTCTCGCGGATCATCTACGGTGCACGTACCGCCCTCTTCGTCGGCTTCACCGCAGCCACAATCGGAGCCATTACCGGCCTTGTGCTGGGCGTTGCGAGCGCCTATTTCGGCGGACGTTTCGACCTGATTTTCCAGCGGATCATGGATATCTTCATGGCCTTCCCGCTAATCATCATGGCGCTCGCCGTCGTTGCCATTTTCGGCACCGGCATCCAGAACGTGATCATCGCCATTACAATTCCCTTCATTCCTCGCTGCGCGCGGGTTGTGCGTTCGTCAGCCCTGGCAATCCGCGAAATCCCGTATATCGACGCCGCGCGTGCCAACGGTTTTTCCAATTCGCGCATCATCCTGCGTCATATGGTTCCGAACGTGATGGCACCGTTTCTGATCATGATTACCGCCTTTGTCGGGCAGGCGATCCTGCTGGAAGCCTCACTTTCCTATCTGGGTCTGGGCGTCCAGGAACCGACGCCGGCCTGGGGTCTGATGCTGCAGGGCGGTGCGGAGGAATATGCGGAGAGCGCGCCCTGGGTCGCGATCTGGCCGGGCGTCGCCGTGTCTCTGGCGGTGTTCGGGTTCAATCTCTTCGGGGATGCAGTGCGCGACACACTCGATCCGAAACTGCGGTCCCAGTAGGCCGATACGCACTTGGACAAAAAAGAACCGGCGCTCTAACAGGCGCCGGTTTTTTGTTGGCGAGTTCGCGAATGCGCTATTCCGCGGCCGCCTTCGGGGCCGCCGGCTTGTCGTACTTGGTCCTGAGCGCGTCCCATTCATCAGCGCCCACCCGGCGGAACGTATCCATCGGGCTCATGTCTCCGGGCGGCGTCGGCAAGGCATTCTTCTCCTTGAGCTCGTTCAGTAGATGCTCGCACAGCCCCACGACGCTGCGGAACAGAACGCTTGGCAGGATCGCCAGCTTGTAACCCATGCCTTCCGCATCGCCGAGATCGACAGCTGGCGTCTTGCCCCGGTGCACGACATTCAGCAGACACGGACCCTTGACGAGTTTCGGAACGTCCCTGACCTCTTCAAGCGTTTGTGGGGCCTCCACGAAAGCAATATCCGCACCGGCCTCAAGAGCTGCATTGGCGCGCCTGACGGCCTCTTCAAAGCCGAGAACGGCCCGCGAATCCGTGCGAGCGATAATCATGAAATCCGGATCGGTCCGCGTGTCCACGGCGGCCCTGACCTTGGCGAGATAATCCTCAAGCGGGATAACCTGTTTGTCGTCGAGATGGCCGCACTTCTTGGGAAATTCCTGGTCCTCCATATGGATTGCGGCCACGCCGGCACGCTCATACTCCTGGACCGTGCGCACCACATTCAACTCGTTTCCGTAGCCGGTGTCAGCGTCGGCGATCAACGGCACATCGATGCAGGCATTCATGCGCGCTGCATTCTGCACCATTTCCGTCAACGTCAGCAGACCGAAATCCGGATACCCCATGGATCCGGACGTTCCCGCGCCCGTCATGTAGACAGCCTGGAACCCGGCCTTGCCGACGAGCGTTGCCGTCAGCCCGTCATAAGCGCCGGGCGCGATGGTCATGCCGTCGCCTTCGATCAGTTTCCGAAGAGTCTGTGCTTTGCTCATGATCGGCTCCCAACTCGATTGATCCGCGATATCGTTTCCTCGTTTTCTACACTAGCACACGCGCAAGGTGTAGCGGATCTGCCACCGCCGACACTGGCGGGCTCCGCGCGCCCGACGGCCAAACCAAAGTTGCCCCCGTCACATCAGCTCCCTTGCCGCCAACCTATCGCCTGAGGGCGTTGCACGGTATGTTGAGCGCCATTGGGCTCACGGCACAAGCAGGTAACCATCAGGCGCACCATCCGGATGCGTCTCCTTACGAAGACTACGGGACGTCATGCTGAACTGGCGGCGGATTTTTGCCCCGAAGGAACTCAAGCGCGCAGCGCTGATCGCCTTCACACTGTGCATAGGGCTCGTCGGCGCGACCCTGTATTCCTATACCAACCTGCCGCTTCCCTGGTTCCTCGGAGCGATGCTGGCCTGTCTCGCCGTGCTTGCTGTACGGGCACCAATCAAGTCTTCCCGTGGTCTGACCCGGTTGATGCGCATTGTCCTCGGCTTAGCGATCGGGAGTTCCTTTTCTCCTGAAATGATCGACCGGGCTGGAGAAATGGCCATCAGCCTGATGTTCGTCTTCCCTTACGTGATCTTTCTCGCCGCCATCGGTTACCCCTATTTCCGCCTGTTCCCCGGGTTTGACCGGATCACGGCCTTCCTCGCCGCCGTACCCGGCGGCTTCCAGACCATGGTGGCGATCGGCGAGGATAGCAAATGCGACATTCGCAAACTGTCGATCGTTCACAGCACGCGCATCCTCGTTATCGTGGTGCTTGTGCCCTTGTGGATTCAGTTCTCGGAATCCATCGAACTGCCGAGCACGATTGCCGTTGCCGCGCATTTCACCGAACTGACGCTCAAGGATGTCCTGATTCTGGTCGTGTGCGGCATCGTCGGTGACTGGGCTGCGAGACGGGCCGGAATTTCAGGCGCCGCCATCATCGGCCCCATGCTGGTCAACGGTGCGCTGCATATGGCAGGTTGGGTCGAGACGCGCGTGCCGATAGAGCTGGTCAACGTGGCGCAGCTGGTCATCGGCGTCCATATCGGCTGCCAGTTCGTCGGGCTTACGCTGCGCGATATCATCAACCCCGTTCTGATCGCATTCGGATATTCGATCCTGCTGCTCGCGGGCGCCGCTCTCTTCACGGTGCTCGTGGTCTGGGCCACCGGCATCAACGAATATGCGGTGGCGCTCGCTTATGCACCGGGCGGCCAGCCGGAAATGAACCTGATCGCGCTCGTGCTCAACTTCGACCCCGCCTACGTCGCCCTGCATCATTTACTCCGCGTCGTGGTGATCATCGTCGTGGCTCAATTCGTAATTGCGCGCTTCCTGAAAACTGGCAACGGCAAGGCCGACGAGGAAGAGCGCCCGACATAGTCTTTGGCACAATGGACTTGCTATAATGGCGGAAAACGACAAGACGCAGGGAGGACAGTGACGTGGCACAGGCCGCGAGGAGCGCCAAACCATCGACGGGTAAACTTGATATCCGGCCCATTTCCGGCGCGCTTGGTGCGGAAGTGCTTGGGGTGGACCTGGCGCAGGACTTGAGCGACGACATCATTGCAGAAATCCGAAATGCGCTTCTCGACCACCTCGTCATCTTCTTCCGCGATCAGGATATCACGCCGGAGCACCATCTCGCCTTTGCCAAAAGGTTCGGCGATACAGTCGAATATCCGCTGGTGAAAGGTGTCGAGGGGTTTCCGGAAATCATGCTCGTGGTGAAGCATGAACATGAGAAGGTGAATTTCGGCGGCCTTTGGCATTCCGACACCACCTATCTGGAAAAACCTCCCATGGGCTCGATCCTCGTCGCGCGCGAGCTCCCGCCCTATGGTGGCGACACTCTCTTCGCGAACATGTATATGGCCTACGACACGCTCTCAGACAGCCTGAAAAACATGCTCGCGCCGCTCAAGGGGGTGAGTGTCTCAAACCGCCCGCGTGTCCAGGAGACCCGGCAGGAGCGCATGGCGGACAGCGCGAAGGTCAAGCCCGAGACGGTTCTGACGGCAGTTCATCCCATCGTGCGGACGCACCCCGAAACCGGCCGCAAGGCGCTTTACGTGAACGGAGCTCATACGATCCGGTTCGACGGCATGACCGAAGCTGAAAGCGCACCATTGCTGGAATATCTGTTCGAGCATCAGACCCGCCCCGAGTTCACCTGCAGGTTCCGTTGGGAACCCGGCTCTATCGCCTTTTGGGACAATCGGGCCACGCAGCACAATCCGATCAACGACTATCATGGCTTCAAGCGGGTCATGCACCGAATCACCATCGCCGGGGAGACCCCCGAATAACACCACTCATTCAGAGGACAACATGACAGACATTCGCAAAACGGCCCTCATCACGGGCTCGGGAAGAAACATCGGCCGCGCAACTGCACTGGCACTTGCCGCAAAAGGGCACAATGTTGTGCTCAACGGATCACGCGACAAGGACGCATGCGAGGCGGTCGCAGCGGAAGCAGCCGAGCTCGGCGTTAAGACGCTCATCGCCATGGGAGATGTCGGCAAGGCCAAGGACTGCAGCGACATCGCCGGTGCCGCGCTCGACGAGTTTGGAAGCGTGGATATCCTCGTGAACAACGCCGCCATTCGGCCGGAAAGCTCCTTCCTCGACATGAGCGAGGAGGAATGGAACCGGGTGCTTGCCGTGGACATGTCTGCCGCTTTCTGGCTTGCCCGCGCGTGCCTTCCCGGCATGATCGACAAGAGTTGGGGGCGTATCGTCAACGTTGCCGGCATGAACGCCATCCATGGATACAAGGGGCGCGCGCACGTCTCCGTCGCCAAGCATGCGGCGTGGGGCCTGACCAAGGCTCTGGCGAAGGAATTCGGCGATCGCGGCATATCCACGAATATCGTGTCGCCAGGCCCCATCGCCGGCGATCACCCGGACAACCCTGACATGGTGGCGCATATCGCGGCACAGACGTCAAAGATCCCGCTGGGCCGTCTCGGATTGCCAGAGGAAGTGGCCGCGGCGATCGCTTTGCTGGCATCCGATGAGGGCGCGTTCATCAACGGCCAGCTCATCCAGGTCAATGGCGGGACGCAGACGTAAAAAACGTCATATCACAAGCAAGTGTTTCACCATCCGCGACGTGTGACAGTTTGCAGCGTCTACTCTAAAGTTCGTCATCCTGTGATCAGGACGGCTCATGCCCTCAATTCCGGAGCAAGGAGGTAACTTGGCACATCGCTATCTTCTGGTAATGCGTTATGCATTGATCAACATCGCCGCCGCCGGACTGGCCGTCGCCGCTTGGATGCAGGGATGGCTCGCCGGCCTGTTCGAGCCGAACACGGTGATCCTGTCCGCAATAATCCTTGCCGTGTTCGTCTATGGTCTGGCGCTTTGCGGTGGCCGGATCTGGCAGACGTCGGTTGCGCTGAATGATTTTAAGGAAGGCGGCAAGGCGGCCGCGGCGCGCGTCGCGAATTATATGGCGTCCGCCCGCACAAAGAATGCCGAAAGCCGCGCCATTCAGATCAATACGTTGCGGCTCAAACTTTCCCACCGTATTCAGATCGTGCGCACGATTGCCAACCTGCTGGTGTTTCTCGGCCTCATCGGCACGGTGATCGGTTTCATTATTGCTCTGTCCGGCGTCAACGCCCAGGCCGTCTCGCAAGCCGACAGTGTTGCGACAATGGTGGCAACGCTCATTCAGGGCATGTCGATCGCGCTGTACACCACCCTGCTCGGCGCAGTGCTCAATGTGTGGCTCAATATCAACTACCGCGTTCTGTCGACGGGGACGGTCAACCTCATTTCCGAGATCGTCCGGTTCGGAGAGAGCAAGTGACACCATTCGACGAGTTCGAAGAGGAGACCACCGATACCGTCTTTCGCGACGTGATCCTTCTGACGCTCGTCGGGTTCGTCGCAATGGTCATCATGCTGCTGCCGCATATCCAGAAGAAGGAAGAGGATTCGGAGGATCACAAGGCACCCGGCAACGTGATCGTCGAGTTGCACTGGCCGAGCGATATGAATGTGGACGTCGATTTGTGGGTGAAGGGACCGAAGTCGACGCCAGTGGGGTTCTGGAACCAGGGCAACGACGTGTTCAATCTGTTGCGCGACGATCTTGGCATCGAGGGCGACGCGACAAACGAGAATTACGAAATCAGCTACAGCCGGGGCATCCCGCCGGGCGAATATATCGTCAATGTCCACATGTATGGCGTGGTGCCGGATGGTATCGTCGTGCCGGCAAAGGTCGTCGTGTCGGTTCGCGGAAAGTATGATTCCGCGCGACAGATCCTGACGTCGACCGTGGAACTGCGCCAGCGTAACCAGGAGGAGACGGCCTTCCGGTTCCGTCTGACGGCGGAAGGCGAACTCGTGGAGGGCAGCGTCTCGACCCTCCGCCGCCCGCTCATCACCGACTATAAACAAAGCCGGAACCGAAAGTAACAGACAGGAAGGATCCCGCCATGGACGTCATCTACTACATATTTGCCGCCACCGTCGGCACGGCGGCCCTGCTTGCATCCATCGCCATCTGGGCGCCACGCAAAACGCCCATCCGTGTGCTCGCGCTCGCGGCGATGGCGCTGTTCATGCCGATCATCTACTTCCAGTTCGTCGGGCTGCTGGCGAAACCGAAACCCGTGGAGTGGGCCTGGATCGAGGGTGATGTCGACAGCGCCGAGGTTCTCAGCGTCAGCTTCGACGAGGGCAAGGCCATCTATATGTGGCTGCGCCTCAACGGCATGATCGAACCCAGGTTCTATTCCTTGCCCTGGCGGCAGCAGGACGCGGAAGATCTCGAAGACGCCATGGAACAGGCCTCGCGCACGCGCTCAAGCGTGATCGTCAAGGATCCCTTCTCCAAGCGATCGCTTGAGGAACGCGGCGGGGTTTCGGTCGAGATCATTCCCCCCGCGCCGCAGCCCAGGAAGAAGCCGTATATCCCGCCGCGCGTTTACAATCCGCGCAGTCCGGAGATCTAGAGGTTCCGGCGTTTACGTTTTGTAGCTCTGGTCGACCCGGTCGAGCTTGCGCAGCAGCGCGGGCCATTCCTTCCGGCCCACCGGGCGATGTCCTTCCGGTGAATTGGCCTGCCGGTTGCGCTCGATTGTAACCTCTTGAACTTCTTTGGAAATCGGCATCAGCTCGGCACCGGATTGCTGGAATGCAAGCTGCATGCGGCAGGCGCGCTCGGCGCGGTACATCCACACGAAGGCCTCGGCGACGCTCTGCCCCACCGTCAGAAGCCCGTGATTGCGAAGCACCAGCACACGGTTGTCGCCCAGATCGCGCACAATACGTTCACGCTCATCGAGGTCCGTCGCGAGCCCCTCATAGTCGTGATACGCCGTCGTGGCGATCACCGCGAGCGCGGGCTGGGTAATCGGCAGGATACCATCCTTCTGGGTGGCAACGCCCGTGCCCGCCGTGGTGTGCGTATGCATGACGCAGGCGATCTCCGGTTTTGCAATATGAACGGCGGAGTGGATAACGAACCCCGCCGGATTGACCTCATACTCCGTCGGCGAAAGAACATTGCCCTCCTCATCGACCTTGATCAACGAAGACGCCGTGATCTCCTCAAACAGCAAGCCGTAGGGATTGATCAGAAACTGATCTTTTGCATCCGGCACACGAACGGAGAGGTGTGTGCCCAGCAAATCGGTCCAGCCGAACATATCGACAAGCCGGTAGGCGGCGGCCAGGTCAACCCGGGCCTGCCATTCGGCGTTTGAGATCTGATCGCGGCAATCAACTGCAACAGCCATTTTCTTGTTCTCCTGAAACTGGGCCTCAGTGGCCTTTGAACTCCGGCTTGCGCTTCTCCATGAAGGCGCGGCGGCCTTCTATATAGTCTTCTGAATCGAAACACGCCTGCACCATCGCCTCCAACGTCTTCAGGTCGCGATCCTCGGAGTCCTTCGTGATCTCGCGTGCGGCGCGCTTGATCGCGGCGATGGTGAGCGGCGCATTCTCGCCGATGCGCTTGGTGATGCCGTCGACCGTCTCGTCGAGCTGATCGTCGGGCACGGCCGCGTTGACGAGACCCATATCGTACGCCTCTTGCGCAGAAAACTGGCGGGCGGTGTAAAACATCTCCATCGCCCGCGACACGCCGACGATATCCGAAAGCCGCTTCAGGCCGTCATAACCGTAGCCCAGTCCGAGTTTTGCTGCCGGGATCGCAAAGCGCGCACTTTCGTTGCAGATACGCAGATCACAGCACATGGCGAGATTGGCGCCGCCGCCGATGCAATATCCCTCGATGCGTGCGACGGTCGGCTTCGCAAAATTGTACAGCTTGTCATAGGCCCCCCGCGAGGCTTCCGAATAGGCGGCGACCGCCTCTTTGGTGGCGCGTTCCGATTCGAATTTGGAGATATCCGCACCCGAGACAAACGCCTTTCCGCCCGCGCCGGTCACGACGAGCACGCGGATGTCATCGTCCGCGATGAAATCGTCCATCACCGCGCTCATGGTCTCCCACATGTCGAGAGATACGGCGTTGTGCTTCGCCGGATTGTTGAAAATCACATGACCGACCGGACCATCCTTGCGCCCGATCAGCTTCTCGTCGGTGGTGGCAATATCAAGCATTTCAGTGTCCTTGTCCGGTAAAGAGCGTCTAAACGACGCCTTTGTCGCGCAGCTCCTTTATGTCGTCCGCGCTGTATCCGAGATCAGCGAGAATATCGTCGGTATGCTCGCCGCGGCCCGGCGGCGGCATACGCACGCCCGTCTTCATACGGCTCATGAAGATCGGCTGGCCGACAAACTGCGTGTCGCTGCGCTCGGTGCTCTTGCCGTTCCACGCGAGGCCCAGATGCTTCACTTGCGGTGACGCGAAGACCTCGTCGATCGCGTTGATCTCACCGCAGGGCACACCCGCTTCATTAAGGCGCTCGATCCAGTTCTCGCTGGTGTCCTTCATGGTGTTTCGTTCGATCACCGCGTTGAGCTGATCGCGGTTCTTCTGGCGCGCTTCACGACTTGCGAAATCCGGGCCCTGGAGTTCGGGGTCACCGAGGGTGGTTTTGAGAATTTCCCACATCGCGTCGCCCGAAACGGCAATGTTGATATAGCCATCGCTGGTTTTGAAGACGCCGGTCGGGATACTCGTGGGATGATTGTTGCCGGCCTGCGGCGGCACATCCTGATCCATCAGCCAGCGCGCCGCCTGAAAATCCAGCATGAACACCTGCGCCTGGAGAAGCGATGTCTGGACCCACTGACCTTCGCCCGAGCGCTCGCGTTCCAGCAGTGCCATCAAAATTGCCTGTGCGCAAAACAATCCGGCGCACAGGTCGGCAATGGGAATGCCCACGCGCATTGGACCTTCGCCCGGCTTGCCGGTGATGGACATCAGACCGCCCATCCCTTGCGCGATCTGGTCGAAGCCCGGGCGGTCGCGATACGGTCCGTCCTGACCGAAGCCTGATATGGATGCGTAGACCAGACCCTTGTTCACCAGCTTGAGGCTCTCATAGTCGATGCCGAGCCGGGATTTCACGCCCGGGCGGAAATTCTCCACGATTACATCTGCCTCGGCGGCGAGCTTCCTGAGGACCTCGACGCCCTCCGGAGATTTGAGATTGAGCGTCAGACCGCGCTTGTTGCGGTGAAGATTCTGGAAGTCAGGCCCGGCACGCGGCCCGCCCATGCCACCGGCGTCGTCTCCGGCGGGCATTTCGACTTTGATGACATTTGCGCCCCAATCGGCCAACTGACGGACGCAGGTCGGTCCGGATCTGACGCGGGTCAGGTCAAGGACGGTGTAAGGTGAAAGCGGTGCTCGGGATGGGTCTGGGGACATTTATCTGCAGGCTGAATGAGGTGTGTTTCAAACCCGCCAATTGAAGGGCATTTGGGCGCGCGCGGCAAGCGGACTTGAGAAGAATTTTCTATTCCCCTTCGACAAATCTGCGACCGCGTGCACGCACCGCCGGGTCAGTTGGGATTGAAACGTGAGATTTTCGTGCCTTCCAGAGTCAGATTGTACATCAAACCCTTGTTGTTGAAGACAAAGCCAATGATCGGGTCGAGAATATTGTCCGTGTTCACTCGTCCGCTCGCGCCAACGTTGATCAGGGCGACCGAGCCGTCCACACCGACTTCCCAGCCGGCGCGCGCCTGGAATCCGGCCAAAGCCGCCGGTGTCATGAACATGATGATGACGGAGCGTGTCTGAACGCCCAGTTGAAAGCCGATCGACGCGCCGATGATGTTGTAGTAGCCGCTCGTGCGCCCGCGAACGTGCAAAACGCCCTCGCCATATTCACCGCCGATCCCGATGCCGGCCTTTACGATCGAAGGAAAAATCAGGATGGCTTCCGCCTTGTTGGCGAGTTCGCGACCGTTGACGACGCGCTGGAAAAACCGGTCGAGCGTCGCGCGGGCATCGGCGTCAATCTGTGCCGCGTTGGCACGCGCGGGTTCCGAATTAAGCTGCACCGCAGCTGCAAACGCAAAAAAAGCAAACACCAGAGCTGTGACTAGGCGCATATCTCGCATCCTCCCTTGAATCCGGCTCAATCAATAACAGCATCGGGGCGAAAAATGGACACATGAATCGCAACACCATGCCAAAAACCGAAATGCATTTTTATGACTTTCCACCCAGATAGGTGTCAATCCAGCGTTCATAGTCCGCGTTGCACGTAACTTCGTGCGTCAGGTCCTTGCCCGGCAGACCGTCCAGTTCGGAGGGCTTGGTGCCTTCGCGCAGCGCTTTCATCGTCTTGTAGACCGCATTGTAAGCCGCCGCTATCGGCTGATGTCCCTGCAGACAAATACGCACATTACGCTCCGACAGCAGATCAAGATCCATGATTTCAGGACCGACGCCCCCAACGATCAGCGGCAGCTTGACGGCATTCGCCGCTGCGTCGAGTTGCTCCTTTGTCTTCACCCCGACCAGAAAGATTGCGTCGACCCCGCATTTCTCATATGCGGTGATGCGTTCGACGGCATCCTCCACCGTGCTTTTCCACATCGCACTCGTCCGGCCCACGATCGCGAGGCCGGGATCGCGGCGCGCTTCAAGTGCAGCTTTCATCTTGCCGACACCTTCTTCCACGGACGTGAAGTCCGTCTCGCGCGGACGGCCATATTCCATCGGCAAAACCGTGTCTTCGATGGACATGCCGCAGATGCCCGCCGTCTCCAGTTCCTCGACCGTGCGCATCACGTTGAGCGCATTGCCGTAGCAATGATCCGCGTCGACCATGATCGGCAGCTCGCCCGCGCGGCAGATTCTGCGGCACTGATCGGCGAACTCCGTCATGGTGATGACGATGTGATCGGGCGCCCCTAGAACCGTCAGGGACGCGACGGAGCCGGCAAACATGCCCGCTTCGAAGCCCAGATCTTCAGCGATCCGTGCCGAGATCGGATCGTAGACCGAAGCCGGGTGAACACACCGTTCGCCTTCGAACAAGGCGCGGAACGCCTCGCGCCGTTTCTTGAAGCGCATAACTTTCTCCTGATCTGAAAATCCGAAATATATCTAGGCGGTTCAGGATGAACCCGCCACCTTCATGACGAAGGGATTGCCCGCGCCCGCTCCGGTATTGATCATGACGCTCTTGGTCTGCAGATACTGCTCGATCGCTTCCTGGCCGTTCTCCCGCCCGATACCCGATTGCTTGTAGCCGCCGAAAGGTGCGGTAACCGACACCGCCCGGTAGGTGTTGACCCAGACCGTACCGGCACGGAGCCGTTTCGCCATGACCGTCGCCCGGTTGAGACTTTGCGTCCACACACCGGCGGCTAGGCCGTAAACAACGTCATTGCCGATGCGAATCGCGTCCTCTTCGTCCTTGAATGTAATCACCGAAAGAACCGGCCCGAACACCTCTTCCTGCGCGATGCGCATGTCATTTTTCACATTGTCGAAGATCGTCGGCTTGACGAAGTATTTTCCGCCGCCCTCATCCGCGCCGGCGGGACCGCCGCCGAGAACGCATGTGGCGCCTTCATTCTTGGCGATATCGATATATTCGAGCACCTTCTCATACTGCGGCGGCGTGGTGACCGGGCCGACCTGGGTTTCGGCCCGTTTCGGATCACCCATACGCGCCGTCGATGCAACTTCGACCAGCCTCTCCATGAATTCATCGTGGATGGTTTCCTGAACCAGCAACCGCGAACCCGCAATGCAGGTCTGACCCGTGGCCGCAAAGATACCGGAGATGGCGCCATTGACCGCGTCTTCCAGAACACAGTCATCGAACACAATGTTGGGCGACTTGCCGCCCAGTTCGAGAGATACCTTTTTAAGTCCCTGCGCGGCCTGCTCATAAACCTGGCGGCCGGTGGAACCGCCGCCGGTGAAAGCAACCTTTGCGACCCCCGGGTGCGTGACCAGCGGTTCGCCTGCTTCCCTGCCGGTACCCGTTACCACATTGACGACGCCGGGCGGAAATCCGGCCTCCTCGACCAGTTTCATGAACTCAAGGAGCGAGGCGGACGTGAACTCCGATGGCTTCAGGACACAGGTGCAGCCGGCCGCCAGTGCCGGTGCCAGCTTCCATCCCACGAGCAGTAGAGGCGAGTTCCAGGGCGTGATCATCGCGCAGACACCGACGGGTTCGCGCAGCGTGTAGTTGAAGGTATCGGGTTTATCCGACGCGATGACCGAACCTTCGATCTTGTCGGCCAGGCCGCCGTAGAAGTAATACCACTCCGGCAGATACTTGCACTGCGCCAGCATCTCCGAAATCAGCTTGCCGTTGTCGCGCACCTCGATCTCTGCAAGGTGCTCCGCATTTTCCGCGATGAGATCGCCCAGCTTGCGCAGCAGGCGTCCACGCGCGGTTGCCGTCATGTCCGCCCAGGGTCCGGCATCCCATGCGTCGTATGCCGCCCTGACCGCCCGATCGACATCGTCCGCGCCGCACCGGGGAATGAGTGCCCAAGGCTCCCCCGTATAGGGATCCTCGCTCTCAAAAGTCTCGCCGCTTTGCGCTGCGACCCACTCGCCGCCGATGAAGGTCTTGTACTCCTTGAACTCAGGCATCTTCCGCTCCCTCAAATCTGTATCGGTTTTTGCGGTTAACTTGCGCGGTGGGGACGCCATTCGCAAGAGGTTATGGTCGGTGGGCGCCAGTTTGAACGCGATGTCGACTAGGCAGGTTCCCTGATCGCCTCATAGGCTTCGAGCGCGCGCTTGCGCCCCTCCGCCAGATCCACGATCGGTGCGGGATAGGTTTCGCCAATCCTGATGCGTGCCTGCTCCTGCACTTTTTGGCTCGCCTTCCACGGCTCATGAAGGCGCTCGACGGGAAGCTTTTTCAGTTCCGGGATCCATGCCTTCAGATAGGCGCCGTTCGGATCAAATTTCTTGCCCTGCAGCACCGGATTGAAAATCCGGAAATAGGGCGCCGCATCAGCGCCGCTACCGGCAACCCACTGCCAGCTCGCCGCGTTGTTCGCCAGATCGGCATCCACAAGCGTGTCCCAGAACCAGCGTTCGCCCTCCTGCCAGGGAATGAGCAGATGCTTGACGAGAAACGACGCTGTAATCATGCGCACGCGATTGTGCATCCAGCCCGTCGTCCAGAGCTCACGCATGCCTGCATCGACGATCGGGTAGCCCGTCCGGCCCTGCTGCCAGGCCTTGAGCAGACGTGCATCGCGCTCCCAGGGAAAATTTGCGAATTCGTGCCGGAATGGCTTTTCCGGAAAATGTGGCCAGTGAAAGAGGAGATGATATGAGAATTCCCGCCAGATGAGTTGGCGCAGGAAACTCTCAGCTGCAGCATCGAGCCGCCCGTTCTTGGCATCGGCCACACCGACCACCGCGTTCCAGACCTGCCTCGGACTGATTTCGCCGAAATGCAGATGCGGAGAAAGCCGGGAAGTTCCGTCGACGCCGGGCAGGTCGCGCCGCTTTTCATATTTGGCGAGCAATCCGTCCAGAAACCCTTCGAGGCGAGCTTGCGCCCCTGCTTCGCCCGGAGTCCACGCAGCAGATATCCCGCCGGCCCAGTCGGGTTTTTTCGGCTGGAGTTCCCATGCATCGATCTTATCACTCTCAATGCCGTCGGGAACGCGCGGCAGGGAGGCAGGGGCCTTGTGAGGCTGGGAAGCGGTCATGGTGCTCAGGCAGGTCCTGTAGAACGGCGTAAAGACCCTGTACGGGTCGCCTGTCCCGGTTTTTATGTCTTCCGGCTCGAACAGCAGGGATCCTGAAAACCGGCGGCACCGAACACCGGCGCCTTCCAGGTCCCGCTGGATCGTCCGCTCGAGCCTCATTGCCCACGGTTCGTATCCACGGCTCCAGAAGATCGCACTTGCACCGGTTTCACCCGCGAGATCACGCAGCACATCCGAGGCCGTTCCGCGCGCCAGCGTCAGCCTGCTGCCGCGCTTGCGCAGATCCGCATCGAGACGCTTGAGGCTCTCGTGCAGCCACCACCGGCTTGCGCCGCCCATGGCCCAGCTTCCCGCCGTTTCGTCATCCAGCACATAGACGGGAATGAGCGGCGCGCCCGCAGCTGCCGCAGCCGACAATGCCGGATTATCGTGCAGACGCAGGTCCTGCCGAAACCAGACGATGATGGGCGCTGCCGCCATGCCGTTCGCATCCTCACGGTCGAAAAATTTTCTGCAAGCTGACGATCCGGAATGCCGGAACCGCTGCACCACACTGCACTGATGATTCGCCCAAGCCTAGTCCATGGATTGGGCAAATTGCGGTCTTATTCGCTTTCGGACCTCTCCGGCAAGTGTTGCGCGTAGACGTGAACCGCGTCTTCCAAAGTCCGGCTGTCATCGATCGACTCACGCGTCTCGTCCGCAAAAGGCGTTTTCGCAAGCACGCGGAAAATTTCTGCGGCCCCCTCGTGAAAACCCGATGGCACGCCGGCATCGGCAAAGGTCGCGGCGATCTCTTCCATTTCCCCAACCCAGCGTGCCGAATCTGCCGGCAGCCGGGGAACGCGCTCGCGCATGGCCGCATATTCCGCCTTCTGGCTGAACTCGAACTCTTGGCTGAGCGCCTCGCTGAGCCCGAGTTGCTCCGCCGCGAGCAGAACGGCCGTCTGGAGCGTCCAGCGCCCTTTCGTCAGGCCGGCATAACACATCTTCAGACCCGACGCGGCGCCGATCTCCTCGCCGAGCGCCAACACCTCAATACCCTTGCCATCCAGTGCTTCCATCGAAGACGTATCGGGCCCGCTGACGTAGAAGCGGGTGCTGGGTCCCTTGCCCGGCGCCAAACCGATGATGCCTGCGTCGATATAGTGGGCGCCAGCCTCAGAAACAACTGCACCGACCGTGCGCGTGAGCTGAGGGGAAATGGCGTTGCAATCCGCATAAACCAGTGTGGCTCCTGTCGTTTTCATCGCCCTGGCGACGGCTTCCGCCTGCTCAAGTGCGCGGCCTGGCGGAAGAATCGACAGAACCAGATCGGAGCGGTACACCAGCGTTTCGAGATCGGCCGTATCTTCGAGGCCCGCGGACTGGGCCAGACCTTTCGTCCGGGCGCTGCGGCCGGCAAGACAGGTCAACACCGCATGGCCGTGCTCGCGCAGCACGCGGCCGACGGCATGTCCCATGTCTCCGGGCATCAGAATGGCAATGGTTGGGAGCGTCATGGTGGCTATCCGGTTTTCTTTGAGAGAGATTTGCGAAAGGGAAGGGAAATGCGTCTCAGCTTCTCAATGCATCCAGCGAGGCCTGATGCAGCCGGGCGGAGTCCGCCCCGAAGCAGCAGAAGACGATGCGTCCGATGGTGTTGGTTTTGCCTGACGTATCATACGTCTTGATGTCTTCAAAGGCCGCCTGGACCGCGATTTCAGCCGCCCGCGGAGCCGGGAAGCCGTAAATGCCGGTTGAGATGGCCGGAAACGCTATAGACGCAAGGTCATGGGCTTGCGCCAGACCGAGAGATGCGACGTAGCAGTTTCTGAGAAGACCGTCCTCTCCGCTTTCACCGCCACCCCAGACCGGTCCCACAGCATGAATCACCCATTTTGCGGGAAGATTGTATCCCCCGGTGATTCGCGCCTCGCCGGTCGGACATCCGCCGAGCGATGCGCATTCTTTCGCCAACTCGGGACCGGCCGCGGCGTGGATAGCACCGCAGACACCACCCCCCGGAGCAAGTTCCGCGTTGGCAGCATTCACAATGGCATCCACATCAAGCGTGGTGATATCGGCGTCGATGACCTGAATGTCCGGTTCCATACCGGTCTCCTGTTCCCGCGGACGATGTGCCGTGATATCGCGCGCCAATCAGGCCGCCGGTTGGAGGGGACGCTTGCCCTTTTCGCTCCGGACCGCCTTTGCGCTCGCGGAATGAGTCGGCGTGGGATACGGCATTGAGGCGACGGGACCGAACTTCTTGAGCAACTTCTTGATATGGGTCCGGTAACGGTAGTGCTGCACCTCAAGTTTGTGCCGCGGCGTGTCGAGATAGTCCACGCCATGGAAAACGTCAGGCGTGACGGTCGCCTTGTATTTGCGGAACCAGTCCGCTTTCTCCGGATCCGCCTCCTGCGCAACGACGAATGTCGCAATGAGCTGGCCCTGATAGTCGGCAAGCTGCCAGAAGCCACCGTCGGCAGGCTGCAGTAAACCGCTGGCAAATAGATTGTCCATTTCACGGTGGCACATGCTCATGAACAACGGTGTCGATCCATCTTCATTGGAGAGGTAGCTCTTGTCCATGAACGGAAACGAGAGGTGATAGCCAGTGGCGAAAATGACGAGATCGGGCTCGATCTCCTCGCCGTCCGTGAAGATCACACGCTTGCCGTCGAACCGCTCGACATCCCGCCGTGGCGTAATCCGCTTGTGCGCAAGATGATCCAGATAGGCCGAAGCGGAGGTTGGAAATGACTCCAGCAACTTATGATCCGGCTTCGGCAGGCCAAGGCGTTCATATGGCCCAACCATGAAGTAAACCGCCATACTGTACATCCAGCGCAGGAACTTGCGCGGCACCGGCCAGCGCTGGGTTCGGTCGAGCCACTTGTCCATGGGCCGGCCAAAGACAAACTTCGGCAGGAAGTAGTATGTGCGCCGCATGGAGTGGTCGACGGAACGCGACAGGTAAGCGGCATCGGCGGCAAGGTCGCACCCGGTGTTGCCCGCGCCGATGATGAGAACCTTTTTGCCACGCAATTGCTCGCGGTCCTTCACCTCGATCGCGTGCAGCATCTCTCCGGTAAATTCCCCCGGATACTGAGGACGTCTCGGATCCCAATGGTGGCCATTCGAGACAACCAATCCTTCATAAACGCGCGGGCGCTTGTCGCCGGACACAGTGACAAGCCATTTGTCGTCATGCTTCTCAACATTTTCGACGGTGGTATTGAACGTGATGTGGTCATAGAGCCCGAAATGGCGTGCATAAGCGCGGACATAGTCGATTGCAGCATCCTTGCTCAGAAACTGCGGCGACCCCTTGGGCATGTTGAAATCGACATATTTGGTCAGCGAGCGCGACGTGTTCAGGCAAATCGTCTCATACACATGGGACGGGCTGTCCGGGTTCCAGATGCCGCCTACGTCGGATTCCTTCTCGAAACAATCAAACGGAATCCCGCGCTCTGCGAAGTTTTTGACAATCGCAAGCCCGCACGCCCCGGCGCCGATGAGGCAATAACGCTTCGCCGAATCCACAGTCACCGTATCCGCCTTCTTCACTTCGCCGCCTGAAATTTCCCGCTGCCGGGTGCCCGACCCTCAACATGAGAGACGCATACCATAAACCACAAGGCGAGCCTACGGCTCAAGGGGTGATGCGTGGTCGCATTCTTTACATGCACGCCCTTTATGGTGGATTACAACTTCGGGGCCCATATGGCCGATAGGCGCCCCGGCACCGGTTTACATGCAGCCACTGGCCAAATGACACAGGAATGGCCTATCTAGTCACGATGAATTCATAAAGTTCCGGCGTCTTGCCGTGGCACGACGAGAGTGAAATGGCCAGGGACGACATCAGGCGGCACAAGACCGTAGCCGTCAAAATCGCGGGCGTAACCGTGGGCGGAACCGCGCCGATCGCGGTTCAGTCCATGACCAACACGGATACGGCCGACATTCAGGCGACCACAACCCAGATCGTCGATCTTGCCCATGCCGGATCCGAGCTGGTGCGGATCACCGTTGACCGTGACGAGGCGGCGGCGGCCGTCCCCTATATTCGGGATGCGGTCCGCGCACGGAGCGTCGATGTGCCGATCATCGGCGATTTCCACTATATCGGCCACAAGCTGCTCGCCGACCATCCGGACTGTGCGCAAGCCCTCGACAAGTATCGCATCAACCCGGGAAACGTTGGGTTCAAGGACAAGCGCGATCCGCAATTCTCCGCGATCATCGAGACCGCGCTCCGGTACGGAAAGCCGGTCCGTATCGGAGTTAACTGGGGCTCGCTCGACCAGGAGCTGTTGACGCATCTGATGGATGAGAACGCCAAGCGCGCCGAGCCGATGGATGCGCGCGAGGTGCTGCACGAGGCGATGGTGCAGTCGGCTCTGCTCAGCGCGGCACGGGCCGAGCAACTCGGTCTCGGTTCCGACCGGATCATCCTTTCAGCCAAAGTCAGCGCCGTGCAGGATCTGATCAGCGTGTACAGAATGCTTGCTGAGCGCAGCTCCTACGCGCTTCATTTGGGATTGACCGAAGCGGGCATGGGATCGAAGGGCATCGCGGCATCCTCGGCGGCGTTTGGCATCCTGCTGCAACAGGGGATTGGCGATACGATCCGCACGTCACTGACCCCGGAACCAAAAGGTGACCGCACGCTTGAGGTGCGCGTGTCACAGGAAATTCTTCAATCCATGGGTCTGCGGTCCTTTGCACCGGAGGTCGCGGCATGCCCGGGATGCGGCCGCACCACCAGCACGGTCTTTCAGGAACTCGCAAAGGATATCGAAGACCATCTGCGATGCTCTATGCCGGAATGGCGGGCGCAATATCCAGGGGTCGAGACCCTCAACGTGGCGGTCATGGGCTGCATCGTGAACGGACCGGGAGAGAGCAAGCATGCGGATATCGGCATTTCGCTGCCAGGTACCGGCGAACAGCCGGCAGCTCCAGTGTTTATTGACGGCAAGAAAGCGATGACCCTGCGTGGCCCCAACATCGCCAACGAGTTCAAGGACATCGTCGCAGATTATATCGAGCAGCGTTTCGGAACAGGCGAAGCCCTCAAATCGGCTAGTGCTCGCGACGGCTGACGAAACGGGCCGTCTCGCGCAATATATTTGCGCGATCACCAAAAACCTCAAGAGCATCGATGGTTTCCGCCTCAAGACGCAAAAGCTCGGTTTTCGCGTGCTCGAGCCCCAGCAACGAAACCAACGTCGCCTTGCCCGCATCGCCATCTTTGCCGGTACGCTTGCCGAGCTTGGCCTCGTCTCCCGTTACGTCGAGCAAATCGTCGGCGAGCTGAAAGGCCTGGCCGAGCAAGCGGCCATAGGCCTCGAGCGCGGACCGTTCCCGTACGGGTGCCTGACCCAGAATCGAACCCGCGATACATGCATACTGTATCAGCACGCCGGTTTTGAGTGCCTGCAGGTGTCGCACTTCGTCCGCTCGAAGCCTCTTCCCCTCCGCTTCGAGATCGAGGGACTGCCCTCCCGCCATTCCGGCCCACCCCGCGGCGCGCGCAAGCCCCAGGGTCAATTCACCGCGCACGGCCGGATCAGAATGGGTTTCAGGCGTGGCCAGAATCTCGAATGCCAGGGTGAGCAGACCGTCCCCGACGAGGATCGCCGTTCCCTCATCATAGGCGATATGCACCGTCTCGCGTCCGCGACGCATCGCGTCGTCGTCCATGCCCGGTAGGTCGTCGTGCACGAGCGAGTAAGCGTGGATGCATTCAAGCGCCGTGGCAGCATCCAGCGCGTTCTCGAGTTTCACACCGAATAACGCCGCGCTCTCAATCAACAGAAAGGGCCGCAGGCGCTTGCCGCCGCCAAGGGCCGCGTAGCGCATCGCCGCCGCGAGACGATCCGGTGGAGCAACGGGCCCACGAACTCCCGACAGGAAATCCGCCAGCCGCCTCTCAACCTGCGCCGCCACTGCAGCAAGTCGCTCATCAAATGTCATTTAACCAACATACCGCATGCTGTCGGCCGCATTGTACGGAAATCGTTGCTGTCGACAGGTGCATATTGCGGCGCAAAAGCAAGAAAAGGTACAAACGCGGCATGTCCCCCCGGACCAACCGCGTTTTCAGGATATTTGCGAAGCTCGCTGCCGTGGGCATCGCATGCATGCTTCTGCTCATTCTGGCATACCGCTACATCAACCCGCCCTATTCGGCTTTGATGGTGACGAATGCGTTGGCCGGACGCACGCTGAAGCACAAGTGGGTCAAGCTCGAGGATATTTCACCCTATCTCGTCAGTGCGGTCGTCACGTCCGAGGACGCACGTTTCTGTAGACATTGGGGCGTCGACTGGGCCGAAGTGGAGGACGCGCTTGAGGAAGCAGAGGAAACGGGCCGCGGCCCTCGGGGCGCTAGCACCATCCCGATGCAAACGGTCAAGAACCTGTTTCTGTGGCAAGACCGGAGCTACGTCAGAAAAGCAATCGAGATTCCGCTGGCCTATGCGACGAGTGCAATCTGGCCGAAACAACGCATGCTTGAGATTTATCTCAACGTCGCGGAGTGGGGTCCGGGCATTTTCGGAGCCCAGGCCGCCGCGCGTTATCATTTCCGCAGCAGCGCAGCCAGACTCACGCGCCGCGAGGCGGCACAGCTCGCGGCCGCCTTGCCAAATCCACATGTGCGAAACGCAGGCCGACCGGGGCCGAAAACCCGGCGGCTGGCAAGAAGGATGGAACAACGCCTGAAGAAGGGCGGCGCCCCGCTCGACTGCATTTACACCAACTGATATCTGCAATCTCGAAGCGCTGGCATTCACCCATAAATGGTGTATAAGAACCCCGATTTATCCTGGCAACATGCGGATGAAACGTGCCCGCTGTGCAAGCCACCGCGCCCGTTGGCGCGCTGAAGGGTATCAATTCTGTTAGGAGAGAAACGATGGCTGTTCCCAAAAGAAAGGTATCGCGCAAGTCGCGCGGGCAGCGCCGTTCGACCGACGCGTTGAAGCGCCCCACCTACGTGGAAGACAAAGACAGCGGCGAACTGCGCCGTCCGCACCACATAGATCTGAAAACAGGCATGTATCGCGGCAAGCAGATTCTGGAGCCGAAGGACGAATTCTAGTTGCGGAGGGATGTCATGATCCTCACATTCCCGTTTCTGTTGTTTTCGGTCGTCGCATATAACGTGATCGTATTCACTACGGGAACGCCCTTCGAAACCGTCCTTTTCCAGATCCCGATGATTTCCGGTGCGCTGTGGAATTTCACGCTGGGCGATCTGCTGATTGCCGCAACGCTTTTCCTGCTGTTCGTCGAAATCCTGAAGGCCACCCGGACGGGCGGAAATTCGCTCGTCGATCATGCCCTTTCCACAGTCGTTTTCATTGCCTGCCTCATCGAGTTTCTGGTAGTCCCGGAAGCCGCAACCTCTCTCTTTTTCTTCATTACGCTGATTACGCTCATTGATGTGGTCGCCGGGTTCTCGGTAACCATCCGCGCCGCGCGGCGCGATTTCGCAGTCGGCCCGCAGAGCTACTAAGGCCGCGCGCTTCTGAAATCTCTCAATTTGGGAATTTTTCGGCGATCCGCCGGGCCCACAGGTTTGGGACGGGGCCCGGCGTGGGGAGTCAGTCTGAAATCTAAATTTTAACGCCACGCTTTGCACGCGAACCGGATGCCGTGTTCGTTGGATGCGTGGTCTCATAAGCTGAAATCGCGCACGCGCGCCGTTCGACGATCCGGCGATTTTGCGCAGTTTTGTCATCATATTGCAGGGTCAGATGTGCCAGAAACGCGGAAGCGCGCCGGTTCGGGTTCGTAGACGACGCCGCGCGGCTGACTTTCTCCACGGAAGGCGCACCCTGAACGGTTAACGCCCTGCTCGTACTTTCCACCTCCGCAGGGCGTTTGCGGGCCGCGTAATCCGTTTTGATGGTCCTGTTGGTGCTTCTGACGTCCATCTGTTGACCGCGATTGAATCCGTGTTTCATTTTGCAACGTTTCGCCCCTGACGTCGCAAATTCCGGACCAGCGCCGAATGTTAACGTTTCCGCATTCTTAAGACTTGTCTCTTAGGGTCACAAAAACACGAGAGATGGGTCGCTTCGCAAGTCCGGGAGCTTGTATCGCGGGATTTTTTTGGACGCGCGCGACACTGCTCAGATGATCGGGGGTCGCCGCGTGAGCACCGCGCACACAGCCACTGCAGAAAATCAGACCGTTTCTCCCTCGTCGCATTCCCCACAGCCCGAAGAGCAGTCCGATGCGAACGGAGCAACCTTCGGGCCTGAGCTTGATCTCATCTCAATACTGAGCTCCGCGGACGAAACCTGCTACCGATGGGACTTTGCGAGTGACGGGATCTCGTGGGCGCAAAATGCAAAAGACATTCTGGGCGTCTCGTCACCGAACAATTTGACGAGCGGAGCAGCTTTCCATCAGCTGATCGATCCTGATTTCGCAAACCAGCGATATGAAGCCATTCGCGGGACCGCTTCCATAGACTCGCCCGATGGTTTTTCCTATTCGGTTCAGTATAAGTTGCGACCCAATGGGCGCCGCAACTCTGCTGTCCTGTGGATAGAGGACTATGGACGATGCTTTGCCGGCCCCCATGGGGAACCTGCATTTGCACAAGGCGTTGTTCGGGTCATCAATCAGCGCTACCAGGAAGAGCAGCGGCTGCTGCATCTGAGCCGGCACGACGAGCTCACCGGCCACCTCAATCGCATTGCGCTGGTCGATGCCATGGGCAAGGCCCTTGAACATATCAAGCGCGACCGCGGCAGCGGCGCCTTCATCATGATCGCCATAAACAACCTCTCCCACGTGAACGAGGTCTATGGTTTCGATATCGGCGATGAAATGATCCAGATTGTCGGTCAGCGCCTGCGTGCCGGTTTGCGGGACGGCGACGCCATCGGCCGCTACAGCTCCAACAAGTTCGGCCTCATGCTGCGGCACAGCGGGCGCGACCAGCTGCCGATCATTGCCCAGCGCTTTCACGACGCCATCAACGACTCCGTCATCGACAGCACAGCCGGCGCACTGGCGGCGAGCATCTGTCAGGGTTGCGTTCTTGTTCCTGAACAGGCGGATACCGTCCCTCTGATCCTCTCGCGTTCCCTCGAGGCGCTCGAGCAGTCGAAGGCATCGCCGAGCACGCCGATCAGCCTCTACGAGCCGAGTGAGCAACGCGAGTCCCGGCGACGCAAGAATGTCGTAATGGCGGATCGGATCATCCGAGCGCTGAACGAACGGCGTATGGTCCTGGCACTGCAGCCGATCGCCCGCGCGGAATCACGCAAACCTGCCTTCTACGAAGTTCTGATGCGCATGCGCGAACCCGACGGAACCATTGTTCCCGCAGGCGAATTTATTCCCGTAGCCGAGCATCTCGGATTGGTGCGCCTCATCGACCAGCGGGTCCTGGAGCTGACCTTGCATGTTCTTCGGGCGACGCAGAACATCAGCGTCTCTCTCAACGTCTCGGGCGTCACCGCAACGGATCCAGCCTGGTTGGAGAAGCTGAAAACCCTTACCAACGGCGACCGCTCGCTGACACGGCGCATGATGGTCGAAATAACGGAAACCACCGCCATTTCGGACATCGATGAGTCCATCAGATTTGTGAAAGCGTTGAAAGCCCTGGGTTGCCGGGTGGCGATCGACGATTTTGGTGCCGGCTATTCGTCGTTCCGAAACCTGCGCCTGCTCGATTTCGACATGGTCAAAATCGACGGGTCCTTCGTCCGCAATCTGCCAAACAGCCAGGAAGACCAGATTCTCGTGCGTGCGCTGGTCGATCTGGCGCGCAATTTCGGTATGGAGACCGTTGCCGAGTGGGTAACCGACGAGGCCACCGCCTCGCTTGCGAAACGGGCAGGCGTGTCATACCTGCAGGGTTTCTATCTTGGCAAGCCGAAGCTGATCGACTTCGAACAAACCGCTTCCGACACCGCCATCATGCGCCACGCATCCTGATCGCCTGCCGATCCTACAGCGCCCTGCGTAAACCCCGAACGCGTCAGTTTTTGGAAATTTTTTCGAGCTTGTCCTGCATCGCCGCGAGCTCGGCCTTCAGGCTTTCGATTTCGTCGGACTTTTCTTCGACAGGCGCGGAACTTGCCGGTTGATTGTCGTTCCGGGATTGACTTTCAGGATCGCTCTCACCCTTGCCGTATGGATTGAACATGCCCAGGGCGCGCTCGAACATGGCGAAGTTCTTCATCGCCTGTTCCTGCATCATATCGAACGACGGCGACGCGAACGTATCGGCAAACTGCTTGCGGTAGCGCTCCTGTTCGCGGGTCAACGCATCAAGACTGAATTCCAGATAGCTGGGAACAAGACGTTCGATATTGTTCCCGTAGAACCGGATCAACTGGCGCAGGAAATTGACGGGCAACAGATTCTGTCCCCGACTCTCCTGCTCGACGATGATCTGCGTCAGCACCGAGTGGGTGAGGTCCTCGCCGCTCTTGGCGTCATGCACGATGAAGTCGCGCTCCGCCCTGACCATCTCCGCCAGATCGTCGAGTGTGACGTAACTGCTCGTGTCGGTGTTGTAGAGACGCCGGTTGGCGTACTTCTTTATGATGACGGGATCAGATTCTGACGCTGTATCTTTTGACACTGTAAAATTTGTCTCTGCTCAGTCACTTGATGACTTTATGCCGCACTGCGAAATAAGTAGCATAGATTTTGTGCATGGCACCACAGATTTAACGTCTAGGGTAAAGACACCCGTCGAACGGTCCGGAATTCCCGGGCTCAATTGACCTCGGTCATCGACATGGACACAAGCGGACCTATTTTGAGAACCACCTTATGAGTGGTATTTGAGCAGTGGAAGCGGGGGGCGCCGTAAGCCCCTGAACCCAGGGAGAAGTATCATGAGTGGCAAGGATAGCATCGTTATTGCCGGCGCGGCGCGGACACCAGTCGGGTCCTTCAACGGATCATTGTCCAGCGTCTCCGCGCACTATCTTGGGCAGGTGGCCATTTCCGGCGCGGTCGAGCGGGCGGGCATCGAGCCGGGAGATGTCTCGGAAGTCATTCTCGGACAGATTTTGACCGCCGGACAGGGCCAGAACCCTGCACGGCAGGCTTCCGTTGGCGCCGGAATTCCCGTTGAATCCCCGGCCTGGGGCATGAATCAACTGTGCGGTTCGGGCTTGCGCGCGGTTTCGCTTGGCGTCCAGCAGATCATGGATGGTTCGAGCAGCATTGTCGTCGCCGGCGGCCAAGAAAGCATGAGCCAGGCGCCCCACTGTGCACATCTGCGTGATGGCGTGAAGATGGGCGATCTGAAAATGATCGACACGATGATCAAGGACGGCCTGTGGGACGCTTTCAACGGCTATCACATGGGTACGACGGCTGAAAATGTCGCGCGCCAGTGGCAGATCACCCGGGATGAACAGGATGAATTCGCCGCAGCGTCCCAGAACAAGGCCGAGGCGGCAAAGAAAGCCGGCGGCTTCAAGGACGAAATCGTTCCCGTGACGATCAAGACCCGCAAGGGTGAGCTGATTGTTGAGGAAGATGAATATATCAAGGAAGGTGTAACGGCCGAGTCCATCG
This sequence comes from Hyphomicrobiaceae bacterium, assembly GCA_028066055.1. Taxonomy (GTDB): domain Bacteria; phylum Pseudomonadota; class Alphaproteobacteria; order Rhizobiales; family Methyloligellaceae; genus UBA2767. Next base: position 39,744 of record JALCBY010000012.1, on the reverse strand, counting down.
GCAAGCTTCGGCCGGCATTTGACCGGGAAAATGGCACCGTGACCGCGGGCAACGCCAGTGGCATCAACGATGGCGCTGCCGCCGTCGTCCTGATGAGTGCGGCGGAAGCCGAGAAACGCGGCACCAAGCCGCTCGCCCGGATCGTGTCCTGGGCGCATGCGGGTGTCGATCCGGCGATCATGGGTTCAGGCCCCATCCCGGCATCACGCAAGGCACTGGAGAAGGCTGGCTGGAGCACCGACGATCTCGATCTGGTCGAAGCCAACGAAGCCTTCGCGGCCCAGGCCTGTGCTGTGAACAAGGACCTCGGCTGGGATACATCCAAGGTCAACGTCAAAGGCGGCGCGATCGCTATCGGTCATCCAATCGGTGCGTCGGGCGCACGCGTGCTCGTCACTCTGCTGCACGAAATGCAAGTGCGCGATGCGAAAAAAGGCCTCGCGACCCTCTGCATCGGCGGCGGCATGGGCATCGCCATGTGCGTCGAACGCGATTGACGGAACGCGCAGTGCAAAGTTGGTAAACCGCATGTGGCAGAGGGAGGATGAAAATGTCACGGGTAGCAGTGGTAACGGGTGGAACGCGCGGTATTGGCGCGGCGATCTCGAAAGCGCTTAAGGACTCAGGCTGCAAAGTCGCTGCGAACTACGGCGGCAATGACGAGGCCGCCGCGAAGTTCAAGGACGAAACCGGCATCGGCGGATACAAGTGGGACGTCAGCGACCATGAAGCCTGCGCCGATGGCCTGGGCAAGGTCGAAGCCGATCTCGGACCTGTCGATATCCTCGTCAACAATGCGGGCATCACTCGGGATACCATGTTCCACCGCATGGATTGGGACAAGTGGCGTGCCGTTATCGACACAAATCTGAACAGCCTGTTCAACATGTGCCGGCCGGTCATCGAGGGCATGCGCGAGCGGGGCTTCGGGCGGATCGTCAACATATCGTCGATCAACGGCCAGAAGGGCCAGATGGGCCAGACCAATTATTCCGCGGCGAAGGCAGGCGAGCTGGGTTTCACCAGGGCACTGGCACAGGAAAACGCCTTCAAGGGCATCACCGTCAACGCCATCTGTCCGGGCTACATCGGCACCGAGATGGTGCGCGCCGTGCCGGAGGACGTTTTGAAGGAGAAAATCCTTCCGCTCATTCCGGTGGGGCGGCTCGGAGAGCCGGAAGAAATCGCCCGCTGCGTCGTCTTTCTTGCATCCGACGATGCCGGGTTCATTACCGGTTCGACGCTCAGCGCCAATGGCGGGCAGTACATGGCGTAACTCCGGCCTGCGCTAGCTTGCCGGCGGTTCCCAGCCTTCGGGAGCCATTTCGAAGTGGGCAAACTCGAAGCCCGGAGCAACCGTGCAGCCGACAAGGGTCCACGGCCCGAGACTGCTCGCGGATTGCCAATAGTTGGCGGGCACGACGGCCTGCGGACGTTCATTTGCGCGCAGGTCACCGCCGAGTATGGTTTCTGATGCCGAGGCATGGGGTGCGGCAATTCTCAGAGCGAGCGGCGCACCTGCATACCAGTGCCAGATCTCGGACGCGTCGACACGGTGCCAGCGCGAAGTCTCGCCCTCGGCCAGAAGAAAATAGACCGCCGTGCCGTGCGAACGTCCGGCATGTTCGAGATCGTCTCGAAAGGTTTCGCGAAAATGGCCACCCTCAGGATGTGGTTCCAGATCAAGCAGATGTATGACGTCTTCGGCAGTCAGGCCCTCAAGCTCAGGCCCCGAAGGCGCTGCCATTACGCATTGTCCTTGCGATGCCGGATTTCCCCGAAGATCTCCGACAGCTCACGTCCTTCCATGCCCAGATTAGCCTGGATCTCGGGGCTGTCCGGGCGCAGGAACGGGTTCGTCTCCAGTTCGCGGGCCAGGGTCGTGGGAACCGTCGGCTCGCCGCGCGAGCGCATGTCGCGCACCTCTTCCGCCCGCGCCTGAAGGGCCGCGTTGCCAGGTTCGACCGTCAGCGCGAAATCGGCGTTGGACTGCGTGTATTCATGTCCGGAATAGATGACCGTCTCCGGTGGCAGCGCCTTGATTTTGGAAAGCGAGTTCCACATGGTCTGAGCGTCGCCCTCGAACAGGCGGCCGCAGCCGAGGGTGAACAGCGTATCGCCGGTAAATGCGACACTGGCCTTCGGAAACCAGTAACTGATGTGGCCTGCGGTGTGTCCGGGCGTATCGAACACCTTGGCCGTGAAGGCGCCGAACTCATATGTGTCACCCTCGCCGACCTGCACATCGATACCCGGCACCCTGTCGGCCTCGTTCTTGGGGCCGACAATGATGCATCCCGTCTCGCCCTTGAGCTCCATGTTCCCGCCCGTATGGTCCGCGTGATAGTGCGTTACCAGGATATGCGTGAGCGACCATCCCTTTTCGGCAAGCGCCGTCTTCACGGCCGCCGCTTCGGGAGCATCGATCGACGCCGTCAGATCGTTTTGAGGGTCATGGATCAGAACGCCGTAGTTGTCGCTCAGGCAGGGGAACAAATGTATCTTGAGTGAAGCCATGAGTGAGGTCCGTTTGTTTTGGGGTTTGCAACTGGCGCGCAACCTAGCACCGGTAAGCATCAATTCAAATGTCGGGCTGATTTCGGAGATTATCGCGGATAGGATAACCGCGAGAACATGCCACCTGCCTGACGGAAAAACATGCACGTCGACATCATCGATCTGCGCGAGTTCTACGCCCGGCCGCTTGGCGCCGTCGTGCGCCGGCTGCTGATCCAGCGGCTGCGGGCGCGGTGGGCGAACGTTGCCGGTATGAATGTTTTCGGGTTGGGTTATGCCGCCCCCTACCTGAGCGTCTTCCGGCAAGAGGCGGTTCGGGTCGGCGCGCTGATGCCGGCATCGCAAGGTGTGGTTGCCTGGCCACAGGACGGTGACAGACAGGCCGCTCTCGTCCAGGAACATGAGCTGCCGCTGCCGGACAGTTCTGCGGACAGGATCCTGATCATCCACAGCGTTGAGACGACGGAGAACACACGCGCGCTGTTGCGCGAGGTTTGGCGCGTGCTCGCCCCCGAGGGGCGTGTGATCATCGTCGCGCCCAACCGCGCCGGCCTGTGGGCGCGTTTCGATACAACACCGTTCGGACATGGACGCCCTTACAGCCGTGGGCAGCTGACCCGGCTGCTGCGCGACGCCATGTTCGCGCCGCTCGACTGGGAACAGGCTCTTTACATGCCGCCCTTCAACTGGTCCATTCTGTTGCGCTCGGCAGTAGCCTGGGAGCGGGTGGGCACCATTCTGTGGCCGGGTTTCTGCGGCGTGAATATCGTCGAGGCAACAAAGCAGATTTACGGCTCAACACCGGAACGCGGTCTGGAGGCGGCGAAGGGCAAGCTCTATCCGATCCCCGCGGGATCGATCGCCGCGCGCAGCACCAACACACCGCGCACGTTCAAGTCCGGCAAGACGGTCAGCGGCTGAGCAGAAAGATTGCCTGCTCGCCGAACAGGTTCTGCATGAAAAGAGGAATGCCCAAACCCATGCGCTGGCCCTGTGCGTTGAGGGCGATCGAACGCTCTACCTTCGCATCGAGGTCGCGGCACAAGACAATAAAGTCCTTGATCGTGCAGAAGTGGATGTTCGGGGTGTCGTACCACGCATAGGAGAGGTTTTCGGTCACCGGCATGCGTCCCCTGAACATGAGCTGCCGTCTGATCTTCCAGTGACCGAAGTTCGGAAACGAGACGATGGCGCGCTTGCCGATGCGCAGGAGCTGGTCGAGCACCTCGAGCGGGCGATGCGTCGCCTGGATCGTCTGGCTGAGAATGGCGAAATCGAATGCATCGTCGGGATAGTTGACCAGGTCCGTATCCGCGTCGCCCTGGACCACTGAAAGGCCTCTGGCCACACACTGGTTCACACCCGACTGGCTGAGTTCGATACCGCGCCCGTCGACGTCCCGCGTCTCCGCCAGAATGCGCAGCAAAGCCCCGTCCCCGCAGCCAACGTCGAGAACGCGCGAACCGGGATCGACCATTTCCGCGAGCAGCAAAAGGTCGACTCGTGTCGCCTGAACGGATGTGGGTTGCACGGTCATGGGCAGCTAAATCTCGTGATCGTTCGGCTCGAGGCCGCGCTTCTGCGCCGCGGCTGAGAGAAATCCGGAGACGGCATCAAACAGTTCAGGCTCATCCAACAGGAACGCGTCATGTCCCTTGTCGGTCTCGATCTCCACAAAGCTGACATTGGCAGCGACCGCGTTGAGCGCCTGCACGACGGTGCGCATCTCCTCTGTCGGGAACAGCCAGTCGCTGGTGAAGGACACGCAACAAAACCGGGTCTCGGTACCTTTGAAGGCTTCCGCCAGATCGCCCCCGTGATCCGCCGCCAGGTCGAAATAGTCCATGGCCCGGGTCATGTAGAGATAGCTGTTGGCGTCGAACCGGTCGACAAAGGTGTAACCCTGATGGCGCAAGTAGCTTTCCACCTGAAAGTCTGCGTCGAAGCCGAACGTCACCCGGTCGCGATCCTGAAGGTTGCGCCCGAATTTACGGTGCAACGCCTCGTCCGACAGATAGGTGATGTGCGCAGCCATGCGCGCCACGGCGAGGCCCTTGCGCGGTTGCGTCCCTTCATCGATGTAGCGTCCGCCGCGCCAGTCGGGATCGGCCATCACGGCCTGGCGGCCCACTTCATGGAACGCGATGTTCTGCGAGGAATGCCGCGCCGCGGTGGCGATCGGGATGGCTGCGAACACCCGGTCCTTGTAGGTGGCAGCCCATTCGAGCACCTGCATGCCGCCCATGGATCCTCCGACCACACAGAACAGGTCTTTGATTCCCAGCCGGTCGACCAGATGTGCCTGTGCCCGGACCATGTCCCGGATCGTGATAACCGGAAAATCCAGACCGTAGGCCCGGCCCGTTCCGGGATTGACAGACGATGGACCTGTCGAACCCAGACAGCCGCCGATATGGTTCGCGCAGATGACGAAGAAGCGGTTCGTGTCGATCGGTTTGCCGGGCCCCACCATGGTCTCCCACCAACCGGGCTTGCCGGTGACGGGATGGACATTTGCAACATGTTGGTCGCCGGTCAGGGCATGACAAACGATAACGGCATTGGATTTGTCCGCGTTGAGCGTGCCGTAGGTCTGGTAGGCGATTGAGTACTGTGCAAGGTCGACGCCGCAATCGAGCGCAAGCGGCTCGTCCTCACCGTAAGACATGACGAGGCTGTCCGGCGTGAGCATCTGCTCCTGCCGCCTGCCGTTCGTGTCCACGCTCGGCTTGTCCTTGACCTCGACCATCTCCACATCCGTTCAAACACAAAAAATCCCGGCCAGGCTGTGCGCCAAGACCGGGTTGCTATTCCACTCGGCCTTTTAGCGACTTTTTTTGAGTGGCTGCAAGCCGGCCGGCCAAATCACCACTTGAGCCCGATTAAAGCCGCGTTTTACCCTCCCGGTCAAGAGGTTGAACACGCTGGCGGTTAAGGGTCTGCCTGAACTTTCCTTTGAATTCGTATGGAGAGCGGCCTATCTAGGGGCGAGTTTGCGCAAGATGCGCGCGAAACAGTGAGCCAAAGACAATGACGCCCGAACCCCGCCCAGGCATTCTGGACATAGCAGCCTATGTGCCGGGAGAAAGCGAACTTGACGGCACCGCGCCGGTCATCAAGCTCTCGTCGAACGAAACGCCTCTTGGCCCCAGCACGGCTGCGATGGACGCTTTTAAGGAGGCGGTTTCCCACGAACGCTATCCGGACGGCTCGGCGCGTGAATTGCGCGAAGCGATCGCCGCCGCCTACGGCCTCAACCCGGAGCACATTGTCTGTGGCGCCGGGTCGGACGAGCTGCTCGGCCTGCTGGCGCAGGCCTATCTTGGTCCTGGTGATGAAGCGATCTACACCGAGCACGGGTTTCTCGTGTACCGCATCGTCATTCTTGCCAACGGTGCGACACCGGTCATCGCACCGGAAAAGAACGTGCGCGCGGACGTCGACGCGATCCTGGAGAAGGTAACGGACAAGACCAAGATCGTGTTCCTTGCCAACCCCAACAATCCGACCGGCACATATCTGCCTTATGACGAGCTGCAAAGACTGCGCAAAGGCCTGCCGGAAAATGTGCTGCTTGTGATTGACGCAGCCTATGCGGAATATGTATGCCGCAATGACTACGAAGCCGGCGTCGAGCTCGTGTCCTCCACCGACAATACTGTGATGACGCGAACTTTTTCCAAGATCCACGGCTTGGCCGCGCTGAGGCTCGGCTGGTGCTATGCCCCGGGCCCGATCGCCGATGTCCTCAACCGCATCCGTGGTCCCTTCAACGTGTCCGCGCCGGCGATCGCCGCAGGCGTGGCCGCGCTCAGCGATCCCGCACACGCATCGAAAGCAGCCGATCACAACGAGCAATGGCTTGCCTGGCTGACCGACCGGATCAGCGCGCTGGGGCTCGAGGTCACACCCAGCGTCACCAATTTTCTGCTCGTTCATTTTCCCGATGAGGACGGCAGGCGCGCGTCGGATGCCGACAAAGCGCTCAAGGCGGAACGTATCCTCCTGCGCCGCGTCATAGGTTACGGCTTCCCCAATGCGCTGCGTATGAGCGTCGGCACGGAAGACGAGAACCGGAAAGTCGTCGCCGCACTGAAGGCCTTCATGGAAAACGATCGGTCGGCCAAATGAGTGCGCCCATTTTCAATCGCATCGCCCTCATCGGGCTTGGCCTTATCGGCTCGTCGATTGCGCGGGGCGTGCGGGCGTGTGGCGCAGCGACAGAAATTGTCGGCACCGCGAGGTCGACGGCAACACGTGGGCGCGTCGTTGAGCTGGGAATTCTCGATCAGGTCTTCGACACACCCGGCGAAGCCGTGAAGGGCGCGGATCTCGTCGTTATCTGCGTTCCGGTACGCACGACGAGCGCGATCGCCGAGGCGATCGCTTCCGACCTTGCTCCCGGTGCAATCGTGACCGACGTGGGGTCGGTCAAGCAGAGCGTCATACGGGACGTTGAGCCGCACATTCCCGACGGATGTGTCTTTGTGGGCGGACACCCCGTGGCGGGCACGGAATTTTCCGGCCCTGACGCGGGCTTTGCGGAACTTTTCTATGACCGCTGGTGCATCCTGACGCCATCGGAAAAGAGCACGCCCGACGCGGTCAAAAAACTCTCCGCCTTCTGGCAAGCGCTCGGATCGAATGTTGAGACCATGGCGCCCGATCACCATGATCTGGTACTGGCCATCACCAGCCACATACCCCACCTTATCGCCTACAACATCGTCGGCACGGTCGCCGATCTGGAAACTGATACGCGGTCCGAAGTGATCCAGTATTCGGCAAGCGGTTTCCGGGATTTCACCCGGATCGCCGCCTCCGACCCGACCATGTGGCGCGATATCTTTCTTGCCAATCGTGATGCCGTGCTGGAGATGCTCGGACGGTTTTCCGAAGATCTCTCAACGCTGCAACGCGCCATCCGCCGCGGCGAAGGCGAAAAACTGTTCGAGTTGTTCGACCGGACGCGCAACATCCGCCGCAACATCATCGAGGCCGGACAGGAAACGGCCGAAGCGGATTTTGGCCGCGGACACACCATCTCTTCCGGGGAGGACTAGGTCTTTTTCTCAAGGCCTTGTCCGGTTGCCAAACCACCGAAGCAGGCACACTTTTAGTGAATGCGTGAAACGGAGTGGAGTTAGCGCGTGTCTGACCTCTGGGTCTTCGGATATGGGTCACTGATGTGGCGTCCGGGTTTCGAACACACCGAACAGCAACCGGCATTGCTGCGCGGCGCGCACCGTTCGCTGTGCGTCTACTCGGTGGTCCATCGGGGGACGGAACAGAATCCCGGTCTGGTTCTCGGCCTCGATGCCGGTGGATCGTGCCGCGGAATCGCCTTTCGGGTCAGGCGGCAAGACGCGAAGGACACGCTCGACTATCTGCGAGGACGCGAGCAAGTCACAAACGTCTACAAGGAAACCCACCGGCAGATTGAAATTCTCGGAGCCTCGCCGTGCAAGGTCGAGGCCGTGTGCTTCATCGTCGATCGGTCCCACCCGCAATATGCTGGCCGGTTACCGGTCGAACGCCAGGCGGAGATTGTCCGCAAAAGCGAGGGAGCTTCCGGGCACAATGTCGAATATGTGGTCAACACCCTCACCCACATTCACGAAATGGGATTGCAGGAGCCCACGCTCAGTGAACTGGTTGCGTCCCTCAACAGAGATTCCACGCCGATGCCGTTCGGACTGTCCTCGCCCACACGGGCCTAGACACAGATACGACCGAACTCAGAGCTTCAAATTGGATTGAAAAACGCCAGTGTGCTAGGCGCAAACCGCTTCCGCGCCGTCATTTGCCGGCGTGTAACCCCGGGTCATCACGGTACGGCCAAGCTGACGTGCCGCCAGATCGGCTTCGACCGCTGCCCGGGCGCGATCCGTCTCCGACAGGAAATGAATGTGAATCTCGTTGGCACCGAGATTCGCGGCCCTGTGGCGCAAATGCGCAAGATTCAGGCTGTCGGCATCAGAAACCGTCCGCCCTACATCAAGCGGACGACGTGTTCCGTCTGCGTCGCGACGCACCAGAATATAATTGACCTTCGACATCAGGGGGCAATCGAAAAGCGGAAACACCGTGTGCAGATAACGCTCGCCGGACGCACCGCGCCAATAGTGAAACGGCTGCGTGATCTGCGCCTCACGACACACGAGCGCCGGCTCGTTGGCCGGTACCGACATTTCGCCGGGCCTTGCTGTGAATGCGTCGTTTGTCATCAAAATCATTGTATTGATTCGCGTTGCCGTGTTCCTGAAATGGGGTCGCTAACCGGTTTTTCAAGCGGAAATATGGCACAGTTGTCACTAATGAGAACAAAAATAGAACATTTGTTCCACGCCGTCAAGGATGACCGCCGCCAGACCACCAATCCAGGGCTACGGCGAAAAACTCTCACACTCAGCAGGAGAGCTCGTTCAGCAAGCCGGCAGCAAATTCCGAAAGACTGTCATCGCGTGCGCCCATGATGACGACCCTGTCTCCCGGCTTTGTCAGCTCCAGGAGTCTTCGACCGCATGTCTCACGGTCATCAAAGGCATGAGCCTTTTTTCCGGCGGCCCGGACCTTGGCGACGAGTTCCGCGCTGGAGGCACTGCGCTCAACCGTACCGCCAAAATAGACCGGCTCCGGCATAACGAGCACATCCTCCGGAGCGAGGTTTCGCGTGAAACACTCGACCAGCGCGTCTCCCATGAGGCGCAAGGGCCCATAGCCGTGGGGCTGGAACATGATGAGCAACCGTCCGGGAAATTCATGCAGGGTCGCGAGCGTCGCAGCGATCTTGTCCGGATTGTGGGCAAAATCGTCGATGACCGTAACCTCGCCCGCGGTCCCCACCACATCGAGCCGCCGCCCGACCCCCGTGAATGTCTCCAGATGACGGGCCGCCGCACCGAGTGGAACACCGAGCGCTCTCGCCGCGGCGAGGGCGGCCAGCGCATTCTCGACATTGTGCCGCCCCGGCACGCCGAGTTTCACTGTCGCGGATTCACCTGTATCCGCCGCACAGACTTTAAACACGATGCCATCGGGTTGAGGAGACAGTCCCGTTGCGGCCAGGTCAACGCCTGTGCTGTCGATGGCGAACGTCACCACCTTTTCGCGTGGAAGTTCGCCCGCAAGGGCTGCGCTCTCGGTATTGTCCATGTTGATGACGGCGGCTTCCGCGCCAGCGACGAAGGCGCGAAACAGGCCACGAAGCTCCTCCATCGACTTGTGATCGAGCGCAATGTTGTTCAGCACGGCAACGCGTGGATGAAACAGCGCAATCGAACCGTCGCTTTCATCGACTTCGCTCACGAACACCTCCGGCCCGCCCGCGACCGCGCTTGCAAATGGGTTCCCGGGTGTCGAAAAGTCCTTCATGATCGCCCCGTTGAAGATGGTCGGCTGTAGGCCCGCCTGGTGAAGAATCGACCCGAGCATGCCCGTCGTCGTCGATTTGCCGCTGGTCCCGCCGACCGCAACGGTGTTTTGCGCCGCGTTGAACATCTCCGCGAGCAGTTCGGCGCGTGTCATCCGACGTGCACCCAACCTGTTTGCCGCGACCACATCCGGCACCGTGTCTTCCACCGCCGCGGATGCGACGAGCACCTGATCCGATTGTGTGAGCCCACTGCCGTCCTGGGGAAAGAGCGGAATGCCTTTCTCACGCAGCCACTGAAACTTTTCCGCCGTCCGGCCCTGATCAAGTGCGCGGTCGGAGCCGGACACCTCATGGCCGAGCGCATCGGCGAGGATCGCCAGCGGAAACATGCCGCTGCCGCCGATGCCGCAAAAGAAATAGTGCTTGCGCTGGCTCATCGGCTAAGAGAGACCTGTTGTTGTTTTTCTGTCCGCGGAGAAATCGGCGTCGAATTGCATAGCGGTGCGGAAGGGTCCTGAATGAACGATCGAGCCTTCAAGATTGGCGTTGTGGCGCCCGGATCGCCGGTTGATCGGTCCATTGCCGACCGGGTCACCGATATTGCCGCCTCGCTGGACCTTGGCGCAATCCCCGAAATTCATTTTCATCCACAATGCTTTACCGAATGCGGCCATTTCGCCGGCAACGACGCGACGCGTGTAGGAGCGTTTGTGGAGATCGCGAACAATCCGGAGTTCGATGCTATCTGGTTCGCGCGCGGCGGTTACGGGTCATGCCGGCTTCTCGAGGCCATGCTGCCTGAACTCAACGACACGGCAAGGGCCAAGACCTATCTCGGCTACAGCGACGTCGGCGCCATTCTCGGCGCTCTTTATGCTCAAGGTTTCGAACGTGTCGCGCACGGACCCATGGCGGCGGATGTCACGCGAGAGGGCGGCGAGGCGACGGTCGAGCGTGCATTGCGATACCTCGTTGCCGGGGACCGGTCAGGACTGGAACCCACAGCTTTCGAGAACATCCAAACCGCCGCTTTCAACATCTCGATCCTGAGCCACCTTCTGGGCACGCCGCAGCAGCCGGACCTTTCGGACCACATTCTCATGCTGGAGGAAGTGTCCGAATATATGTACCGGATCGACCGCTATCTGTTTCACATCACCAGCAATCCTGAAATCAGGAAGGTCGCGGGCATCAAGCTCGGGCGTTGCAGCGATGTGCCCGAAAACGATCGCGCTTTCGGTCACGATGAGGAGCAATGCATCCGGCACTGGTGCGAGCGCTCCGGCATTCCCTATCTTGGCCGCGCCGATATCGGCCATGATATCGAAAACAAGATCGTCCCGTTCGGCAACGTGGCACCCGCACTGGAAACCGCCTCCTGATCGCGATAGATTTCCCGCCAGATCACATGCCCGACCCGAGGAGCACCCGATGACATCACACGCGGCCAAACTGCGCGCGCTTCTGTCCGAAGACATCTGTCACATCATGCCGTGCTGCTGGGACGGGTTGAGCGCAAAAATGATCGCCGATGCGGGTTTCGGATTCACCTTCATGTCCGGGTTCGCGGTCTCGGCATCGCGGATCGGCTTGCCGGACACCGGATTGATTTCCTTCGGCGAAATGCTCGATCAGGGCCGCAATATCTGCGCGGCGACTCCGATTCCCGTGATCGGAGACGGCGACACCGGTTACGGCAACGCGCTCAACGTGCGCCGCACGGTCGAGATGTACGCCCGCGCCGGATTTGCTTCCGTCATGATCGAGGATCAGGTGGCGCCGAAACGCTGCGGACACACCAAGGGAAAGCTGGTGGTCGACCGCGAGGAAGCGTTCAACCGCATCAAGGCGGCGGTGGATGCCCGCGAAGCAGGCGCTGATATCATGATCCTGGCCCGGACCGACGCGCGCCATGGACACGGACTTCGCGAGGCCATCGACCGCGCCAAGGCCTTTACCGACCTCGGCGCGGACATCCTGTTTGTCGAAGCCCCGCAAACGGTTGAGGAGATGGCGCAGGTCACCAGCCAGGCACCGGGCATTCACATGGCCAACATGGTCGAAGGTGGTGCGACGCCGATCCTCTCAAGCGATGAACTATACGAGCTCGGCTACAACTTTGCCGCCTATCCGCTGACACTGCTCTCCGCCGCGATGCGCGCCATGGCGGAAGCCTTGCGCGACTTCAAACAGCAGAAACACCCAGGGAATCTGGTGCTCGAGTTTGAGGAGCTGCGGCGGATCGTCGGTTTCGAGGACTACTACCGCGCGGAATCTGACTACACCGACAATCGCGGCTGATGCCGAAAAACCCGCATCACTTGATACCGATTTCGGCGTAAGGCTCATTCCTGAGAACCCTGTCGAACTCCATCTGCGTCAGATCAATCGTCTCGTACCGCCCGTGGAGGACAAGTTCGGACAAGGCGCGGCCCACAGCCGGCGCGTGCATGATACCGTGGCCGGAGAAGCCGCAGGCGGTCAGAAGATTCTCGTGGCCGTCCGAATAACGCCCGATGATCATGTTCCCGTCGAGCATGTTCTGCGCGTAATGCCCGGCCCATGTGCGTTCGAGTTTGATCGTCTCGAATTTCGGCACCATGTTGGCCAGCAGTTCCCACACCGTATCTTCGAAATAGGTGGCGAAATAGCCGCGATCCACGTCCCAGTTGAATCCCGGCTCGATCTCCCAACTCGGCCTGCCGCCGGCGAAACCATCGCCTTCGGGACGGAAGAAGGCACCGCTGTCATCCTTCACCAGCGGCAGCGGCTCAATGTCGTGTGCACAGTGCCAGAAATGCTGCACCCGGCACATGGGTACGACCGGCAGTTTCGCACCGGTCATCGCCGCGATTTCGCTGACCCAGGCACCGGCAACATTGATGAAGCACTCGGCCTCCAACCGTTGTCCAGACTCCAGACCGGCGCCGGTTACCGCCGTCGGCGACACGTCCAGCGAAATGACCTTGTCCTTGAGAAACTCAACCCCGAGGTTCTGCGCCTTCTTGCGAAACCCCATCAGCGCCGCGTGCGGATCAATCCAGCCGTCCTCGGGCGAATGGCAGGCCATAGCAACATTGTCCGTACCGATGGAGGGAAACCGCGCCCGCAGCGCATCCACGTCCAGCAGTTCGGCAGGAACGCCTTCGGCTGCCTGTGTTTCGAAATTTAGGGTCAAGGCGTCAACGCCATCGGCGTTGGTCAGAAACAGATATCCCTGCCGCCGAAAGGCGATGTCGGCGGGGTTGTCGTCCGTCGCCATCGTCTCCGCAAAGTCGGCGAAAAAATCGAGGCTGAACTGGGACATGCGGATGTTTTCCGGCCGCGACATGAGCCGCCTCACCCCACCGGCGCCGGCGGGCGTCGAAGCCTTTGCGTAGGTCGCATCTGGCTCGATGACCGTGACGCTGTCGGCACCCTTGGTCGCGAGAAAATAGGCGGCGGCGCAGCCGATGATCCCGCCGCCGATGATGGCGATATCGCTTTTCAAGCTTCCCTAATCCCCCATCACCGTTCAAGCGCGGGCATCAGATCCCGCAAGGCGTCAAGCTTGCCCGAAGTGTAATTCGCGCGCCAGGAAAGCATGGTTTCGATCCGGGCGTATTTTCCGCCGAGCGGATATTGCACGAATTTCCCCTCGCTGGACACGCAATCCAGAACGGCTTGCGGCACAACCGCATAGCCTGTTCCGGCGGAAACGCAAGCGAGAATGGCAAGATAGGAACCGACGGAGATGATCTGGCCGGGCGCGACGCCGCATTCCAGCAGCCAATCCTGCAGATAGCGCCGGTAGGCGCAGCCTTCCTCGAAAGCGATGATCGTCCTGCCGCTGATCTCGCTTGCGTTCTCCAGCGGTGGAAAGTCTTCCGGGGCAACCAGCACGAGCGCTTCGCGAAACACCGGCCGGGTTGAGAGGCGCTCGAACGCGACCGGTTCGGCGATGAAGGCCGCCTCCACGTCAAAATTCATTAGCCGCTCGACCAGCCCACCCGCCGTGTCGGTCTCCAGTTGAATCTCGACCTCCGGATAAAGCGCGTGGTAGCGCGACAGAATGGCGGGCAGGCGCGCCGCGGCAGTGCTTTCCATGGTGCCAACCCGGAAGATGCCGCTCGGCTTGCGCGCGTTCAGGGCTTCGGAGGCTTCCCGCGACAACTCCAGCAACCGCTCCGTATAGGTCAGCAGGAGTTCGCCGTCGGCTGTCAGGTCGAGCCCCCGGCTCTGGCGCAGAAAGAGCTCTTTGCCGAGCTGTTCCTCAAGCTGCTTTATGCGCGTGCTGACGTTCGATTGTACCCGGTTGAGCTTGACGGCGGCTTTGGAAACACTGCCCTCCGTCGCCACGGTGCGGAAAATTTCCAGTGCACGAAGGTCCAGATTTTGCATCTGTTATATCTCAAAATATGAAATCAATATTCTTTATAATTCATTTTTTTTGATATCATGCAAGAGCTACAGTCGCGCAGCAGTAGACAAAATTCGGCGCGCCTGAACCATGCACTCCTCTTCTTCAGATCTTCGTCTGGCCCTCGCTGGTCTCACCGCCCTGACTCTTGCCATGGGCGTGGGTCGCTTCGCGTTCACGCCGCTCCTGCCGATGATGGAGAGCGACGGCCTGCTTTCCGTCTCGCAGGGTGGATTGCTGGCGTCCGTTCATTTTGCCGGCTACTGGGTCGGCGCACTGCTTGCGGCACGGCTGTCATTCTCACCCGCGGTGATCCTGCAACTGTCCCTGGTCGCGATTGCCTTGACGACTCTCGGCATGGGCCTCAGCGACGACATGACGATCTGGCTCGCACTGCGGTTCTTCGCGGGTGTCTTCAGTGCGTTCACCCTGGTGCTCGTCAGCAACCATATCGTCAAGCGGCTCCAGGTGGGCGGACGATCCGATCTGCAAGGGTGGGTCTTCTCCGGGGTCGGCGCGGGGATTGCCGCGGTTGGCCTTGGCGTCCTCGCCCTGATGGCCGACGACGCCGACAGCATGGCGGCCTGGCAGATCACCGGCGCGGTGTCGCTGGCGCTCGCTGTCCTTCTGTGCCTTCAGTTTCAGGGCAAATTCACCTCAGGCGACGCCACTTCGGGCCCGGGCGGCACACCTGAAAGAGTCCCTCTCGCCTGGCGCCCCATCCTTGCTTATGGCGCGCTCGGCGTCGGTTACATCATCCCGGCGACCTATCTGCCGGTGATGGCACGGGACGTCATCGATGCGCCGCTCATATTCGGCTGGAGCTGGCCGGTGTTCGGCTTGGCTGCCTTTATCTCCACACCGCTCGCGATCCGCGCGGAGCGCCTCTTTTCCAATCGTCAGATCTGGGCGGTGAGCCAATATGCCATGGCCGCGGGTCTTCTCTTTCCGGCGTTCGTCTCGCATATTTCCGCGATCATCATTGCCGGGGTCTGCGTCGGCGGCACCTTCATGGTCATCACCATGGCCGGAATGAAGGAGGCGCACCGAATTGCCGCGGGAGCGGACGTTCAGCGCCACATCGCGGTCATGACCGCCGCTTTCGCAACGGGCCAGATGATCGCGCCGGCCATCGCCGGATGGGCCTACGCCGCGGCCCAGTCATTCGCCGCACCTCTGATGCTGGCGAGCGCCGCGCTGGCCCTGACCGCTATCCTCCTCACACGCCAGCCGCGGGAGATGAAAGTGCTTGGATCATAACGATGGGACGAGCAGGACTTCGGGTTCGGCCGCTGCTCAGCTGCACTTTGAGAAGCCACAGGCACGGCAGGTATGGCACCCCTCTTGGTACACCAGAGCGGGCTGGCTGCATTTGGGACAATAGCGCACATCCTTGAGCTGCTCCGCCGCAATGGCGCCGGCGGCTGCCTGATCACCACCATCCTTGTGTTCGGGCACGATGCGTTCCGCCGGCGTGATAAACCCGATATCGATCATGTGCCGTTCGATGATACCGCCAATGGCCGCGAGCAGGCTCGGCACGTAGCGCCCTTCCATCCACTGCCCGCCGCGCGGATCGAACACCGCCTTAAGCTCCTCCACAACAAACGACACATCGCCACCACGGCGGAAAACGGCCGAGATCATGCGCGTGAGCGCCACGGTCCACGCGTAGTGCTCGAGGTTTTTCGAATTGATGAAGATCTCGAACGGACGACGCCGGCCGTCCTGAATGATGTCGTTGAGAGTGACATAGATGGCGTGGTCGGAATCCGGCCATTTGAGCTTGTAGGTGAAGCCCGGCAGTGTCTCCGCCCGCTCCAGCGGCTCGGACATATAGACGACTTCACCACTCGAAGCCGCCGCGTGCTCCGCCGGCGGCAGCGGAACCGGAACGGGAACGGGAACTTCCACCGACGAGAGGGGCAGGCTTTCCTGACGCTCGTCCGTGTCGCGCGCGGGCTCGGCAATGCTCTCAGTCGAAAGAACCGAGCCCGTAATCGGGTTGGGCCGGTACGCGGTGCAGCCTTTGAGACCCATCTCGAAGGCGTGCTCGTAAAGCGGACGGAATTCCTCAAACGGCATGTCCTCCGGACAATTGACGGTCTTCGAGATGGCGCTGTCCACATGCTGCTGCAACGCCGCCTGCATCCGCAGATGTTCATCCGGCGAAAGGTCGTTGGTGGTGACGAACGCTTTGGGCAACGGCGCGTCGGGTCCGAACATGTGCCGATAAAGCCTGTGAGCGTAATCTTCCACATGCTCCTCCACCCGGCTTCCATCCTCGGCGAGCACCCGGCGCGTATACTTGAAATCGAACACCGGCTCGACGCCGCTCGACACATTGCCGGCCAGAAGCGAGATGGTGCCCGTCGGCGCGATGGACGTGAGCAGCCCGTTTCGCAGGCCGAGCGCCGAAATCGTCTTGCGCACATCCTTGTCGAGCCGTTGGATATGGGCGGTGGCGAGATACTCCTTGGCGTCGAACAACGGAAAAGCGCCTTTTTCCGCGGCCAGTTCAGCGCTGGCGAGATAGGCGGAGCGTTCGATGAGCGCCATCCATTTGCATGCGAGTTTCGCCGCCTTCTTCGAACCATAGCGCTGTCCGCACATGATCAGCGCATCGGCGAGGCCGGTCACGCCCAGACCGATGCGGCGCTTGGCCAGAGCTTCCTGGCGTTGTGCTTCAAGCGGAAAATTGGAAACATCAATCGTGTTATCGAGGAACCGCACAGCCGTCGGCACCAGCTCGCCGAGCCGTTTCTCGTCGAGCGCTGCGTCATCGGAAAACGGATGGCGCACCAGCCGCGCCAGATTGATCGAACCGAGCAGGCACGCACCATATGGCGGCAGAGGCTGCTCTCCACATGGGTTCGTGGCGTAGATGCTTTCGCAATAGCTCAGGGGATTGAGGGCATTGATCCGGTCGATGAAGATCACGCCAGGTTCGGCATAATCATATGCGCCGCGCAGGATCTTGTTCCACAACTCCCGCGCCCCGACCGTCTTGTAGACCCTGCCGCCGAATGTAAGGTCCCATGCCTTGTCCGATTTCACCGCCGACATGAAATCATCGGTGACGAGAACGGAGAGGTTGAACATCCGCAACCGCCCAGCGTCGGATTTGGCGGCAATGAACTCCTCGATATCGGGATGATCGCACCGCATGGTGCCCATCATCGCCCCACGCCGTGTACCCGCCGACATGATGGTCCGGCACATGGCGTCCCATACATCCATGAAACTGACCGGTCCGGAAGCCTGTGCGCCAATGCTTGCCACAAGCGCGCCCTTAGGGCGCAGGCTCGAAAAATCGTGACCGATGCCGCCCCCCTGTTGCATGGTGAGCGCGGCTTCTTTCACATTTTCGAAGATCGAGCCGAGATCATCCTCGATCAGCCCCATGACGAAGCAATTGAACAGGGTGACATTGCGGCTCGTTCCCGCACCGGCAAGAATCCGCCCGGCCGGCAGAAAGGCATAATCCGAAAGCGCGCTTTCGAAGCGCCTGGTCCAACGCGCACGCTCCGAGCGCCGCTCCGGCCGCGCAATCGCCGTCGCGACCCGCGCCCACGTATCGGCAAGCGTGACGTCCCGCGGTGTGCCGTCTTCATGCTTGAAGCGGTACTTCATATCCCAGATTTCTTGCGAAATCGGGCACTCGACCTGGAACTCTGTGCTCATTGCGGAACGCGGATTGAGGTATCTGTTCACTTGTAAATGTATGGGGTGACTGCCCACCGGTCAACAAATTGTTCTTGTTATGTTCCATTATCCGGTCACATCTCTAAGAATTGGTTAGCACCCCAATATCGCGAAGCGTCTAAGCTGCAGACGTCAAGCCCAATCGGGTGGCCGTCTCGGCAGGTACGGGCGGTGGATTGGTGGACTGCGCCGCCTCGACGATCAGAGCGTCGGACGCCGTTTCGATTGCGCGTTCCAGACGCTTTGCGAACTCCTTGCGCGGCAGGCCGGCCGGTATCGGCTCCAGGAACTGGACGACGATCTTGCCTGGATAGCGCTGCATGCTCCGGCGCGGCCAGTAGAGCCCCGAGTTGAGCGCAACGGGGCAACACGGGACATCCAACTGACCATACAGATAAAGCGCACCCGGCTTGTAGGCCGGCGGCGCCCCGGGCTCGCGCCGGGTTCCCTCGGGGAAGATCAGAATATGCCGGCCAGCTGCGATGCGGTCGGCGGCGTCACGCGCCATCTGCCTCAACGCCGAGGCCCCGGCTTCGCGCCGCACGAAGATCATTCCGAATTTGGCCGAGAACCAGCCATAGAACGGAATCCACATGAGTTCGCGTTTCATGATGATGGCGGGATCGTGGAGTAACGGGACCAGTGCAAACGTATCCCATGCCGATTGATGCTTCGAGGCCACCAGTACGGGGCCACGGGGAAGATTTTCGTGGCCGCGTACCTCCAGCCCGGTGCCGACGATAACCTTCAGCAGCCACACGCACGTACTACCATGGGCCGCGAGGCCCGCCATGGCCCACGAGCGAGGCCCGAGCAAGAGCCAGCTTCCCAATACCAGGAAAAGCGTGCTGACGATGTAAAACACCACGACATAGATGAGAGCACGAACCATGGCCTGCTACTCCTGCCCCCGAACCGAGCGCATCAGTCCCTCTTCGACGATGATCGCGCACTTCCGGCGAGGTCGGCATTCACCCCGATCCTGGCACCCGCAAATCGCGCCAGCGCCCCCAGATACTTCAGATATTCGCTGATGAGAATGCGCGTGGTCCCGGGGTGCGACCACCAATCCTTGATATGGAAATTTCGCGATACGACAGGATGGGGAACCAGGTGCACATCCGGCATCTCTCGGGCGAACTCGACCAGAGTACGCGGCATATGATAGGCGCTCGTCACGACGATCAGGGAATTGAAGCCGTGCTTCGCTGCCCAGGCTTTCGTTTCAGCGGCATTGCCGATCGTATCGAGTGCGGCATGATCGAGGTCCACACAGCAGGCGAAGAACTCCGTGCCCCGAGGCACCACGACCTCAAGGTCCCGAGCCTTGGTTGTGGGATTCACGCCGGTGATCAGGAGACGCTTCGCTTGACCGTCCGCCAGCAGTCGCACCGCTTCCCCGATACGGTCCTTGCCGCCGGTCAGAGCGACAATGCCGTGCGCCGCCTGCGGCACACCGGTATCGCGCTCAATGGCGTTTGCGAACAGAACGAAACCCGCAACCACCAGCACGCCGGCGATTGCGACGCCCGCGATAACCAGTTGGATCAATCGAATGGATGCAGCCATGCGTGGTTCCGGAATGCTTCGTTTCAGGCCAGTTTGTCGCAAAACTGCCGCAGATGAAACGCTTTCACCAT
The DNA here is from genome assembly GCA_028066055.1 of Hyphomicrobiaceae bacterium. Classification (GTDB taxonomy): domain Bacteria; phylum Pseudomonadota; class Alphaproteobacteria; order Rhizobiales; family Methyloligellaceae; genus UBA2767. Next base: position 20,108 of record JALCBY010000012.1, on the reverse strand, counting down.
ACCGCCTGAGATAGGAGAAGTGGCAGTGAAATTGCGTTCACCTTATTCGTATGATTTCAGAATGCGATAAACCCCGTAGCGCGAGGTGAGCATACACAAGCTGGCCACGACAACCACAACAACGCCGAACAGAAGATAGCCCGGCCAGTCCAGAGCCGCCGACCCAATGAGCTGCCTGAACTCTTCCGCAGCAAGACCACCACCGCCAAGAACCCGCATGACAATGGGGAGCATGAGAAACAGGATGGTCGCGCCCAGCGCTCCCACGAGGCCGGCGCGAATACCGATATTGAGAAAATGTTTTTCGAATTCGTGGGCAATGAACTTCTCCTGCGCCCCCACGAAATGAAGAACCTCGATAATCTCCCGGTTTGAAGCCATCGCGCTTTTGGTCGCCGACACGATGCTGGCAACGGTCGCCGCGGCAACGAAGAAAAGAACCGAGACGCCGCCGAGAAAAAGCGACCGCGTGACGGTGCGCAATTCCGACTGCCAGCGCCGGTGGTCATCGAGCGTAACCCCTTTGAAATTGTTCTCCAGCGCTTGCCGCACGCCGGCAAGATCCGGCGGATCGGAGCGGCTGATCTCCACGGCAATGAGCCGCGGTATCGGCAAGGAGGTAAGCTCGTTGGAAGATCCAAGCCAGGGTTCCAGCAAAGCCGCTGAGTCCTCGACGCTGAACGGACTGACCCTGACGATTCCGGGCTGCTTGGCGAGGAACAGCGCCACCAGCGTTACTTTTTTTTCAACCTCTGGTTCGTCTTCCGGGCTGACCTGGACGGTGATCTCGCTGGCGATATCGGAAAACCAGTTGTCTGCGGCCTCGTTGACTATGTACACGGCCCCGGCCGTCAGGCAGGCCAGAAAGCACATGATCGCGATAACGACCGTCAAAGCGCGGCCGGCAACGGAAGCCGGCTGCACGATCGGTGCGGAACCGCCGATACCGGATCGTCCGACAAGGCCGCGCAGAACAGCCACCCAAGGACTGCGTTTGGCAAGTTCGCTCCAGCGCGCGCCAATCCGGTCCAGACTAACGAATTTCGAGATGTCCTTCATTTATCACCAGACGTGGAGCGTCGCATTGGTCCATCAATTGGAAATCATGGGTCGCGATGATGACCGAAGTGCCGAGCCGGTTCAATTCGATGAACAGGCGCAAGAGCCGGTTTGCCATGTTCGGATCGACGTTGCCGGTCGGTTCGTCAGCCAGCAGGAGTTCGGGCTTTCCGATAACAGCGCGGGCGATGGCTACGCGCTGTTTCTCACCACCGGAGAGTACTTCGGGATAGGCCGTCATCCGATCACCGAGCCCGACCCATTTCAACAGATCCGTCACGTCGTCGCGATACGATTCCTGACTTTTCCCGAATACCCGCAAAGGCAGTGCCACATTTTCCCAGGCGGTAAAGTGTTCGAGCAGGCGGAAGTCCTGAAACACAATGCCGATGCGCCGCCGGAGATCCGAGCGCTTTGAGGGCTGCAGGTTGGCGCAATCCTGGCCGAAGAGATGGATGCGTCCGCGGCTGGGACTGAGCGACATGAAAAGCAGGCGCAGGAGCGATGTCTTTCCCGCCCCCGATGGACCGGTCAGAAAGTGAAACGAACCGGGCACGAGGTGAAAGTTGATGTCCCGAAGCACCTCAGGCCCGAGCCCATACCGTAGTCCAACATTCTCGAAACGAATCACAAAATCAGTCCCGAACCGAAATAGTCTTCAACGTAAGGTCTTTATGCTGGACACAATCTGCCGTATCAACGCATTTCACGCTACTAGAGGAATTGGACAAGAGGGCAATCTGAGCACCAGCGCACCGGAAACGGATACCTTATGATTCTGGAATGTCCAAATTGCGAGACCCGATACGAAATTCCGGTCGATCTTCCGCCGGAAGGCCGCAAGGTGCGCTGCTCCTCCTGTCACCATGTCTGGCAGGCGACGCGCGAAAACCAACCACAGCCTGAGGCCACCGTTCCCGACTTCGACGACGAAGAGATCGTCTTCAAGGAAGATCCCGAAGCGGAAGCCGCGCGGGCTGCGGAGGCTGTGGAAGCCGCCGAAAGCGCGGAAGCTGTGGAAAAGGACGCGCCCGCGCCTGCGGAGAGTGACGATCCGAAGGGGGATGACGCATTCAGCGAAGAGGCGATGGAAGAGGCTTTTTCCGCCGCCATGGACGAAGCTGCCCCGAAGAAAGCCGACAGCGAAGAGACATCCGCTGAACCGCAGACCGAGCCGGACATTGAGGGTGGCGACCTCGTGCCCAAACGCGAAAGCCAGCCGATCGTCATTGGAAAAGCCAAGCGACGAAAGGGAAGCGTGTCGGGGCCGATGGCTGCCGGCTGGGCTGCACTTGTTCTGTTTGTTGCCATACTCGGCGCTTACGCCTACTTCCAGCGCGTCGATGTCGTGCGAGCCCTGCCGGGAACCGCGCCGGTCTATGAGCGCTTCGGACTTCCCGTCAATGTTCGTGGCCTCGAATTCGACAAGGTGGCCTATTCCTGGGAAACGAACGGCAGGCAGCCAGTGCTCGAGGTCCACGGTGAAATCATCAATGTGACGTCTGAGCCACTCAAAGTGCCGACCGTGGTCTTCGGGTTGCGGACAAAGGAAAAAGTCGAGGTTTATCAATGGGCTGCAGATGTGCGGTCGGAATTGTTGCCGGCCAGGCAACGGACCAAATTCTCTGCCCAGATTCCCACGCCTCCGAAATCCATACGCGACGTTCTGGTGCGCTTTGCAAAGATCCGGTGATCCGGGAATTTTGATGAACAGTGACGACCCGTCGACCGCGCACATCGAAATCCTGTTGGACGCGCGGCAAATCGCGTTGCGCATCGAGCAACTTGCAAAGGAAATCGCCGAAGCGCGTTTTTCCGAACTGCTGGTCATTCCCATCCTCAAGGGGAGCTTCATGTTCGGAGCCGACCTGCTTCGCGCGCTGCACACCGCCGGGCTGAAACCGGAGGTCGATTTCATATTCCTTTCAAGCTACGGCACGGGAACTCAATCCTCCGGTCGCGTGGAGGTTCTGCGCGAGCCGGAGGCCGGTATGAAAGGCCGCGACGTGCTGATTTTGGACGACATACTGGAGTCGGGGCGGACTCTTGCTTTCGCGAAGGATCTGATCGCAGCGCGCGGCGCGAACCGCGTCTCGACATGTGTTCTGCTGGACAAGCCCGTCGAGCGTGCCGTCGACATATGCGCCGATTTTCGCGGGTTCGACTGTCCTGACGTATTCGTCGTAGGCTACGGCATGGACATCGCCCACCGCTATCGGGAGTTGCCATATGTCGGGCGAATCATGTGAAATCCCAAACTGGAGCCGACAGATGGCGCTCTGAAGATTGCGCGGGGATCGCGATGGCACGCATTCTCCTGGCGGAAGACGATGTTGCGGTGTGCGATTTCGTACGCCGGGCGCTTGAAATGGACGGCCACGACGTCGTGCCGGTCCATGATGGGGGAGAGGCGGTTGAACGGTTGATGTCGCCTCTGGAGGAGTTCGATCTGCTGCTGTCGGACATACGCATGCCGGTTGTCGACGGCGTTGCTCTGGCGCTGCAGGTGGGCCGAGACAAACCGGAACTGCCGATACTCCTGATGACCGGATACGCCGAACACCGGGATCGCGCCTATGGCCTTGAAAGCCTGATCCGCGGCATCGTCCAGAAACCCTTCACGTTGGCGCAGATCCGCGAAGAGGTGAACGCGGTGCTCGATACGCCGGCTTCCGCTGCGTGATCAAACCCAGGATGCTTCAGATACTCTAGAACTGCTTGATCAGCCGCTCGAGATAATCGAGCTCGAGCATCGGCCGAGCCGGCTCGCCGAGACGGCGGCGCAGCTCTTCGAGAATCTCGCGCGCGCGCTGGATGTCGATCTGATCGGGCACCTTGACCGACGTCCCGAGATCCGGACCTTGCGTCCGTTCCGGCCGTCCCAACGGATCCTTGTTGCGCTGACCGCCCTGCCCCATGCGCGATGCCAGGCTCTGGAGGATCTGCTCAGCCATTGAGCGCGTTCCCTGCCTCAGCCGATCCAACGCCAGCGTCTGCTGTTGAACGGCGCGTCCGAGATTTTCCTCATTGAGCGCCTTTTCCGATCCGCGCATGGCGCGGCCAGCGCCTTCTAGCTGATCCGACGGGCGGGCGCCCAGCGCCCGCAACTGTTCCAGCAAACCGTCGAGGCGGTCGCGAATACCGCCCTGCTGGTTCGACAACGCGCCGTAGCGGCGGTCACCGCCGCCGCGTCCCCGGCCCTGCTCCTGGCCCTCGCCCCGACCTTGCCGGCCCTGCTGGCCCTGTTCACCTTCACCACCGCGGCCTTGTCGGCCTTCCTGCCCTTCGCCGCGCTGCCCCTGTCGACCCTGCTGCCCGAAACGCTGACCAAGCCCGCCGTCACGCTGCGCTTGTCGCCCGTCCTGTCCTTCCCGCCCCTCCTGCCGACGCTGCTCGTTGAACGTCTCATCGAGGAGCTTCTGCTGGCGCTGGATCACCTCACCAAGACCCTGCACCATGTTCATCATCTGCTGGCTTTGCGAATTGGGATTGGCCTGTCCCATCTGCAATCGCTGCATCATGTCGGCAAGCTGATCCAGCATGCGCTGCGCCATCTCCCGAGAACCGGTTTTGGCCAGATTTTCGATATCCCGCAGCATCTGCTCTAGATCCTTTGTGCTGAGCATCTGCTGCGGACCGAGGCCTTCCGGCATTTTGGCGAGATCGCCATTCTGCCGCGCCTTTTCGGCCATTGCCTGCAGGAACCGGTTAAGAGCCGCACGCAGCTTATCCATCAACCGAGCGATTTCCTCTTCAGACGCGCCGTTCTCCAGCGCGCGCCGCAGCTCTTCCTGGGCCGCTCGAAGGTCCGCCTCGGCCTGAGGCAGGTCGCCATCTTCGACCCTCAAGGCAAGGTCCCACAGTTGGCCCGCCACGCTTTTCAATCCGTCCACCGTCTTGTCGTATCGCAGACGCGCACGCGCAGACCGCATCCCGAGATAGAGCACCTTATCCTTGATGAACCGGTCCGGCGCGATTGTCAGCGCGGACAGCGCACGGATCACAGATTCCCTGTCATCCGGATCGCGGACGAGATTCTTGCGCTGCTCGATAAGCGCCTTGGCCATGGGCTTGGTGAACCGCCGCTCCGGCAGCACCATCTCGTAGACCTCGCTCTTGCCTTCCTGGCCCGCATGGTCTCGGGCAACCAGGGTCATCGTGACCTTCAGTCCGGCCCAGGGGTGCGAGGTGAGATCCTTGAAGGTGCTCGCCTCGGCTGCCTTGGCGTTGGAACGCGGCAAGGTCAGCGGGATAAGCGGCGGCTCGAACGCGCTCAACAGCCCTTTTGCCTTTTGAGCGGATGCGGGCTTGTCTGTCTTGTCCCCCGCACCGTTCTTCTTGCCATCCCGCGTCCGCGCTAGCGCAAACCGCGCCTCCGATGCGGCCACGCCATAGTCGTCCTGCACCCGATAACCGAACCGGACTGCCCCGCGCGCCGAACGCGTTGGCTCATCGGTCAGGCCAATCAGCGGAGGTCTGTCCTTGATTACGTCGAAGTGCCACGTGGTGCGGGCAACTCCTCCTGATCCGACGACAATGATCACGGGTTCTTCGATTGCAATCTTGTATTCGGAAAGTTGGTCGTCACTGTTCGCCGGCTTTACCGTCTTGTTCGGGGCGTCCTTCTTGCTCCGCACCTGCACCACGGGCCGCGCGCCCGACCGGCCATTGATGCGGACGAGCAGAAGGCTCTTTTCCGGCGTCGTGACCTGCCGGATCGACTGGCCTTCGTCCGATCCGTCGGCCAGAACGATGGGCGGCTTGCCCGTATAGACCGGTGGAGTCACCCAGGCATCGACCCGAAACGGCGCGACGGATTCCTGCGGCGTCAGGCTGAAAGCGGTGACAAGGCGATGCAAGGAGGACCCGCCTGCCGCGGTGAAACCAACAACGAGCAGTAGCAGAAGCGCCGCACGCAACGCGTATGGATCGATACGAGCCAGGCGCGGATGAGGCCACCCGGCACGTAACCTGTTGAGCATTGCCGCCAGGCGAGCACGATGGCGCTGCCAAAGCGCGCGTTGCTCGGCGTCGGCGGCCTCGGGAAGCTCATCCTCGAATGACGTTGCCGGACGATGCTTGACACCGGATACCTGCTCGAGCCGGCGCAAAGCCTCCTCACGCCCCGGCCAGCGCACCCGCGCCAGCGGCACCAGCGACACCAGAAGGGCAAGTGCGAACGCGATCAGTCCGACCTGATGCGCCGATGGAGGCAGGAGCGCCCATACCTCGCCGAGCGTCAGGAGTAGGAAAACCCCCGCGACGGCAAACGGCCAGAGCAGCGCCTGCCAGACCCTCTCGAACAGGAGGACGGCGCGGGCGGCACGCACTTTGCGCTCAAGCACACGCGGCGCGTTCTGCAACGGGTCGCGGTCTTGCACCTGTTTGTCTTGTCTAGAGCCGGTCATCTGCGTCACGCTAGCATGCGCACTCCCTGCACTGCGAGGGGTTTTCACCCCACCTACACCTCACAATCCGCCGTTTTGTGGGCGAATGCCATCACGACTGGGTGAATTTGTTGTGGGACGGATACGCTCTGCAAAGCCACTGCACCCGGAACAGCGCGTGATTTCGTCTAGGCGATCACGTCAATTTTGCGCTAGTGTTGCCGCAGGGGCTGGGGACAAAACCCCAAAGTTTGTATGTTTCAGGAACGCGAAGAGGGGCGTGTGATGTGGCGTATTGGTGGTCTCGTGGTGGGGGCAGGTCTTCTGGTGGCGGCAATGCCGCAGCAGGCGAATTCATTCTCACAGACTGTCGGTGTTTCGGGCGATGGAGGTCGTTATCAGACACTCATTGCACAACGTAAACCATTGACTGACAAGCAGAAATGCAAAGCACTCAACCGCTGTCGGCGCAAGTATACGGTCTGCTACGACAAGCTGGTGAAGGCGCACAAGAATATCGAGAAGCACAAGGTCGAGTGCGTAAAGCCGTATCAGAAGTGCATCAATGCGAGCTTCAGCGGTATGGAATTCTTCTTCACGCGCTGGTTCAACCCGAACGTCATCGACTGCCGGAAATACTCAGGCTGACATAGGCTAGGCACGAATGGGCAGTGCTCGCTTGTATTCGCATATTTATCTGACTAAAGTCAGGTAAAATGAACGCACGCTCTGCAAATGATGTCGATCGGGTTCGCCGCTTCAACCGGACGGTGGCGCGGCGCATCGGCGTGCTCGACGAGCGGTTTCTCGGGCGCGGGCGCCCCTTTGGCGAATCCCGTGTCCTTTTCGAGATCGGCAGGAACGGCATCGAGGTGCGCGAGCTGCGGGTACGTCTTGGCCTCGATTCCGGCTATGCGAGCCGCATTCTGCGCGCGCTCGAGGGAGAGCGACTGATCGAGACCAGCACCGCATCGGGTGATGCACGGGTGCGCTTCGCATCGCTCACGGAGAAGGGCCGACGCGAGTGGGAGGAAATTGACCGCAGATCCGACGGCGTCGCCAAATCCATCCTGGCACCGCTGGATGCCAAACGGCGCGCCGAACTGGTTGTAGCCATGGATCGTATCGAGAGGCTGTTGCGCGCGTCGGCACTCGCAATCGCGCCCGAGCCTGCGGACAGCGCCGTCGCCCGCTGGTGCCTGCAACAGTATTTCGATCTGCTGAATGAGCGTTTCGCGGGCGGATACGACCCCGAGAACGCACAGCCCGCGGACGCGCACGAGTTCACCGCGCCCAAAGGCATCTTCCTCGTGGCCCGCGCGGCGGGAGAACCGGTCGGCTGTGGTGCGCTGAAGACGGCGGGTCCGGAACTTGGGGAGATCAAACGGGTATGGGTAGCGGAAAATACCCGTGGCCTCGGCATCGGCCAGCAGTTACTCGGCGAGCTAGAAAAAGCGTCGCGATCTATGGGACACACGCGCATCCGTCTGGATACCAACAAATCCCTGACCGAGGCACAGGCGATGTATCTGAAAAACGGCTATGTCGAGGTGCCGCCCTTCAACGATGACCCGTATCCTGATCATTGGTTCGAGAAGGTGCTGGGCTAAGACCAGGTCGCGCGCGCCCTATTTTGTTGATGCGCCACGGGTTTTGCGACACTCTAATGCCTGCGAGTCCGATCAGGAGAGGACATCATCAATCAGACGGGTACCCGTTTCGGCCTGAACGCGGCGGTTACAGCGTTCGTGGCCGCTCTCGTTGTGCTTGTGGTTGGGTACGGCGCTCAAGTCTTGGCGCAGGACGCGATGGTCTGGAGTTTCACCGAAGGAAACGACCCCAACAACGGGGGACGGATGACCGCCCGCCTCGGCCTGGGTACACCCGAAACCGACAACTCCAAGGTTTCAGGCGCGTGCGAGGCACGCAGCGGTTCGGGCGTGAATGCCGCGAGCCTGGTCCTCGGCGCCGATGTCGGCAAGCTTCCTGAGAATTCCAACGTCAATGTCCGTTTCACCGGCGGCGGTTTCAATCACTTCGTGCCCGGCACGGTTCAGGGCACGCAGGTGGAGGAAGGGATCACCGGCGTCGATCTGACGGTCAAGCTCGACGACCCGCTGTGGAAAGCGCTGACGGAGCAGAATTCCCTCGATTATCTGGTGCCCGGCTACCGCGCCTCGACACTTGAGCTCAAAGCGGGGCACGACAAGATCAGGAAGTTCATTGCGGCCTGCCGGTCCTACGCCGAAGCGTTGAACCCCCCAAAAGACCGCGCAAGCTTCATCGTCCTCGGGAACAGGCGTCTCGGAAAAGGAAGCCTTCGAGGCGGCCAAGGAACTCGGCACCATCGAGGCTGGGAAGCGTTCCTCAACAATTTTCCGAAAGGATTTCGCGCCGATCTCGCCCGCGCCTATGTGAAACGGCTCGGCAACGAAGGGCCCAAACCGGCGCGAAAGCCTGAGCAGAATGAGACGGCGTCCAGGCCACCCGCACCTCAGGCGCCTCCCACACCCACAAACCCCGCCGATCTTTCGCTCACCGTCACCGCGAACCAGAAGAGTTGCACCGGTGGCGCGCCGTGCAGCTACACGGTGGTCGCCACCAACACCGGCGGGCAGCCCTTCAACGGCCAGCTCGTCATCGCCAATTCGCTCAGCCCCCGCAGCGCGCGCCTGACCAGGTCCAGTCCCGCGCCCTGGGCATGCCGGGGCATGGGTGGTGGCGCCGTGTGCACCAACACAGCCGCGAACATCGCGCCCGGACAATCCACGACCATTTCGCTGACTTTCACCCTGCCCCGCAACGCGGACGGCGCGATGAACAGTTGTGCGAGCGTCTCCTGGGGTGGCGCGCCGACGGGCAGCAGCGTGCGCGACGTGCAACAGAAACTCAACACGCTCGGCTACAATGTCGGACGGCCCGACGGCAAGGCCGGACGCAAGACGGTCAACGCCATCCGCCAGTTCCAGCAGCGGGCCGGACTGCAGGCGACCGGCGAGATCGACCTGCCACTGCTGATCGCCATGTTCACGCAAGGGGGCACAGGCGACGCCAACCCGGCGAACGATCAGGCCTGCGCGGGCGCGGCGGTCGTCAATGTCTCGGCACCTGCGCCCGTAAAAGCTTGGAAGCCGCCGCGCGGCTATAAAAAGGTTCCCAATCCTGCGGCCACCGGAAGGTGCTCCAGCCGGAGCGTCTGGCTCGAAGGCCAGTGCATTCTGAAAACCCATGTGGCGTCCTTCTGCGGTCCGGGCTTTCACCGCCAGGGATCGAGGTGCGTATCGAACGCCAGTGCGCCCGCCGGTCGCGACGGGCATCTGTTGAACAAACTTCCCGCCTGCCCCACGGGCACATTCCGTTTGGGATCCAATTGCATCCAGACCAACCAGGCGCCGGTGTTCGGAAATGCGGGCCGCGGTGGCAACACGCAAACACAGACCAGCAGCGGACAGTCGAGCCAGCCCGGAGGCAGTCAGGCCAACACCGCTGCCGCGTGCCCCTATCCTTACACGCGTGTTGGAAACAAATGCGATATCGTTTGCAGCGGCGGGCGGGTCAGGTACATCCAGTCCAACGGCCTGCCCAGCTGCAAATGCAAGGCAGGAACCGTGCCCACGATGACAGAAGGAGGCTGGTACAGCGTGTGCCTGCCGCCGGGACAAAAGAAGCCCGCCACCAAATGCCCGGCTGGACAGGTGGCCGACCTCCTCAATCACGACAGGTGTTTTCCGGCATGTTCGGGCGGCAAAGTCCGCATTAAAGGAAGGTGCTGCGCACCCGGATCGGGCGTCGAGAACGGTGGTTGCACTTACTACACAAAAAGCCAAAAGACCGCCTGCAAGTCAGGTTTCATGCGGCACAATAATTGGTGCATGGAAAAGCCATACGCTGCGAACACGCAAGGTGGCGGAACGCTTCAGCAACGGCCGGCCAATTGCGTGAGCAACCAGATTCGTCTGGCCAATGGCAGCTGCGGCTGCGCGCAAGGACTCATCTTCCGCGACGGCAGGTGCAAGAAGCCGAGCGGCTCGGATGTGCTCAAGCAGATGCTCCAGCCGCAGCAGGCGACGACCCAGCCGCAGCAACAGCCGCAACATCAGTTCCAGCAGCAGGTGAACTGCACTGGCGGGCGCGTGGCCAACGCCAACGGACAGTGCGAATGCCCGGCACATCTGCCGCGCTGGT
>JALCBY010000012.1:0-9377 GCA_028066055.1 Hyphomicrobiaceae bacterium | reverse complement strand
TGCAGCTGCGCGGTTGATTCCTCCATCTCGTGCATGCGCCGTTCCGCGTGCAGGATGTGCGTCGTCACCAGCGAGCCGATCAGGTCGGCGATCGGGCCGTTGTCCACATCACCCAGCGCATCCAACAACCGGTCGCGGATGCCGAGATGTTCCGCCGCCGTCAGGCTCTCGATCGACAGACATTCGAGCCCCTTGATGATGACCGAGCGCAGCAGTTTGAGCGCCACCGCATCCCCGGGATTGCCGCCTTCCAGAATCTTGGGGTTTGCACCCATCAGCTCGAAGAATGCCTTTGCCCGCTCTGCCTCTTCGCCCGCGATCAGCACCGGCGTCTTGCCGCCGGTCAAGGCAATCGCCCCCATGATGGCCACATCGACGAATGCACGGTCTGCTTCATCGAATGCGCGCGTGGACGCCCGCAGGCTGTCCGGCGCACCGGTCGAGACGTCGACATAGACGCTCCCCTGGGACATGAAAGGAAGCGTGGTTTCAGCCGCCTCGCCGCTTGCACGGCCCGGCACGGCGGCGATGGCCAGATCGCACGGTGCCAGCCAATCGCCTTTTTCCATCATGAGCGGCAGCCCGAGTTCTTGTGAAAGCGCGCCAGGACGCCCCTCGGACACGATATCGCAGAGCGAGAGCGTCGCTTTCCCCTGAAGGGCGCGGGCATAGGCACCGCCCACTTCTCCGCACCCGATGATCGCTATATGCATGAGGTTCTCCTCGCCCTATACGACCGGCGACAAGCCGCCGTCCACGTTGATGGCCGTGCCGGTGATGTAGGATCCGGCGTCGGATGCGAGGAACACGGCGGCGCTGGCGAACTCCTCCGCGGTACCGACCCGTCCCATGGGCAGTCCCTTGCCCATTTCGGCGTAATATTCCTCAAGCGACCGGCCCTTGTCCTCCGCCGTATGGCGCCGCACCCACTGATCACTCTCGATGCGGCCCACATGCAGGGAATTCACAAGGACGTTCGATGGCGCGCCTTCGCCCGCAAGCACTTTGGTGAGCGCCATGCCGGCCGCCCGGGTGACGGCCGTCGGCGCGCCTTCCGCGGGCGGCGCCTTGGCGCCGGTGTTGAGCACGTTGATGATACGCCCCCATTTGCGTTCTTTCATTTTCGGGAAGGCGAGACGACACAATCTGATCGCGCCAAACAGTTTCAGGTCGATATCCGCCTGCCAGTCTTCATCCGTGATGTCGGGGAAGGGCGCGCGCGCCGACGACCCGGCATTGTTCACCAGCACGTCGATCTGGCCCAGCGCCTCTTCTGCCTCGGCGAACGCCTGGGCACAGCCCTTCTCCGTGGCGACATCGGCGGAGATGGTCACGACCTTGCCGCTTCCCTTCGCTTCGATCTCTGCCCTCGCCTCGTCCAGCGCCTCTTGCCGCCGTGCGACAATCGCCACATTGGCGCATGCCTCGACGAACCCTATTGCAATTGCCCGGCCGATGCCGAGACTGCCGCCGGTGATCAGCGCGTTGCGCCCTTTCATTGTCAGTTCCATGGAGACTGCTCCTCCCGTCCTTCTTGTTGTTGGGCGCAGGTTAACCGCCAAGCTGGGTATTGAACACAGGCAAGTCACCTCCTATTTGACTCTCGGCGCAGCTTGATGCATGAGCATGCGCGATGGGGTTCGCGAACACCCCGTGAGGCGTCAGCCCAAGTTTCGCATCCGTGAAACCCTGTTATGGGAGGATGCGTCATGACGCCACCGAAAGAGATTTCGATTTCTGAGCTTTCCCGCCTGATCGGCACGCCGGATGCGCCTACAATCGTCGATGTCTGCATCGACGAGGATTTCCAGGCCGACCCGCGGCTGATCCCTACGTCCTTCCGCCACCCGCATACGGATATCACTGCGCTGGCGCCCGTCCTCACAGGGTCGACCGTGGTCGTTGTCTGCCAGAAGGGCCTCAAGCTAAGCCAAGGCGCGGCGGCCATCCTGCGCACTCGAGGGATTGCTGCGCGCTTCCTCGAAGGCGGCGTTCTCGGCTGGGCGGCAGCGGACGAACCGCTGATCCCCGCGGACAAGCTGCCGCCACCTGGCGCGTCAGGAAACACACTGTGGGTGACGCGACACCGGCCCAAGATCGACAGGATCGCCTGCCCGTGGCTAATCCGCCGCTTCATCGATCCGGGCGCGGAGTTCCTGTTCGTCGAACCTGAGCAGGTCCGTGATGTGGCCGACAGGTTCGACGCCATTCCCTTCGACATCGAAGATGTGCTCTGGAGCCATCGCGGTGAAAACTGCACCTTCGATACCATGCTTGAGGAATTCTCGCTCACCACCGAACCTCTTGCGCGACTTGCAAAAACCGTCCGGGGCGCCGATACCAACCGGCATGATCTTGTTCCGGAAGCGGCCGGCCTTCTCGCCGTGTCACTTGGGTTTTCGCAGATGTATGAGGACGATCTCGAACAGCTGGATGCCGGCCTTGCGCTTTACGATGCCTTCTATCACTGGGCGCGCGATGCGTCTGACGAAGGACATAGCTGGGCCGCGGCATTGAAGGTGAGCTGAACGGATGACCCATGTAACGACAGCCGCAAATGGTGACGCCGCATCGGCGCCGACGCTGGCGCAGGCGATCCGCATCTGGGCGAAGGTTGGGATTCTCTCCTTCGGCGGTCCTACGGCCCAGATCGCCCTGATGCACAAAGTCATCGTCGAAGAGAACAAATGGCTGAGCGAGCAGCAGTTTCTGAATGCGCTCGGCTTCTGCATGCTGCTACCGGGGCCGGAAGCCATGCAGCTCGCCACCTATTCGGGCTGGCGTCTGCACGGGATTATCGGCGGTCTCGCCGCCGGACTGCTGTTCGTGCTCCCCGGTGCCGGGGTTATTCTCGCGCTTGCCACGCTCTACGCCTATCTCGGCAACGTCCCGTTCGTCACCGCGCTCTTCCTCGGCATCAAGGCGGCGGTGCTCGTCATCGTCATAGAGGCGCTGGTCCGCGTCTCGAAACGCGCGCTGCAGTCGGGCGAACACTGGATCATCGCGATACTGGCCTTCGTCGGCCTGTTCTTTCTCGACCTTCCCTTTCCATTGATCGTCATCGCCGCGGCTCTCTTCGGCTTCCTGCGGGGGCGCAACGCGGAAGGTGCAAGGGCCGAAAAGATCAGCCACGGGCAGCCCTTGTCACGAACCCTCCAGACAATCGGCATCTGGCTTGCCATCTGGTGGATCCCATTGCTGGCGGTCGGGTTTGTTGCCTCAAACACCGTTCTCCCCGACATCGGCTTTTTCTTCTCCAAGCTCGCAGTTGTCACCTTCGGCGGCGCCTATGCCGTGCTCGCCTACATGGCGCAGGACGTGGTCAATCATTTCGGCTGGCTGACCGCCGGTGAAATGCTCGACGGTCTTGGGCTTGCGGAGACGACACCCGGCCCCCTGATCCTGGTGACCGAGTTCGTCGGATTCCTCGCAGCCTTCCGCGAAGGCGGCTTCGCACTCGGCCTGGCGGGCGCAATCGTCACGCTCTGGGTGACGTTTGCCCCATGCTTTCTGTGGATATTCGCCGGCGCGCCCTATATCGACTGGATCGGTTCACAGCCGCGGCTCAAGGGTGCGCTGGCCGCGATCACCGCCGCCGTTGTGGGCGTGATCCTGAACCTGTCGGTCTGGTTCGCCCTGCACGTTTTTTTCACCGAAGTTTCACCCGAACGTCATGGGCCGGTGACGCTCTGGACGCCGGATTTCGCGACGCTCGACTGGCGCGTGATCCTGCTGGCGGGCTTTAGCGCATTCCTTCTTTTCGCGCGCCACTGGTCCTTGTGGCAAATCCTGCTGACGGCCTCGCTCGCCGGGGCGGCACTGAGCTACGCGGTCGCCTGACCGGAAACACGTCATTCTCCGAAGGGTAATTCTTCGCCTTCGGGGACGCCGATCTCGAATGTGTTCAGCAGACCCGCGATCAGGGAGTAATAACCGACGACCGCAATCAGTTCGACAAGGCCCTGCTCGCCGATCATATCGCGCGTCTGTGCATAGGTGTCGTCGCTCACCCGCCGGGTGTGAACCAACTCGCTGACGAAGCTGCAGACCGTCCTGACGTCGTTTGGCGCATCTTCGGGGATTTCACCCTCCTTGACGGCGGCAATGACGTTTCTGTCCAGCTCCTCGCGCTCGGCGATCGGCGCGTGAGCGTACCACTCATAATTGGCGCGCCAGCGCGCGGCGACCATCAGGATCGCCAGTTCGCGCAGGTGACCGGGCAATGAGGACTCGAATCTGAGAGCGCCGCCGAGTTGCTGAATCGCGTCACCAACGCCGGGTGCATAAAGCAGCGTGTTGAACGGTCCGGTCAGCGTTCCGTCGTCGCTGGTCATCTTGAACCGCCGCGTCGCCTGGCGCCGCTTGTCTCCGGCGATGGTGTCATAGACGCGTTTCTGATCGGCATTGAGCGATTCGGGAGCAAGAACAGGCAGGCGGGTCATATGGGTTCTCCCTTTCAAGGCGCGTTGTCAGAGCCAGTTCGGTATTTTCTCTCGGCCAATGAGGTCGTCATAGTCGGGGCGCGGGCGGACGACCTCATAGTCACTGCCCTTAACCAGAACCTCCGGCACGAGAAGCCGGGTGTTGTAGGTGGAGGATTGCACCGCACCATACGCGCCGGCGGTCATGATCGCCACGAGGTCGCCCTGTGAGAAAGACGGCAGTTGGCGGTCAAGCGCCAGATAGTCACCGGTCTCGCAGACCGGACCGACGACATCGGTTGCCGTCCGCTCTGACTCCCGAAGGGTTTCGGCAACGGGCCAGATGTCATGATAGGCCTCGTAGAGCGTTGGCCGGATGAGATCGTTCATGGCCGCATCGACCACCGTGAAGGTTTTGTCCGCACCCTGCTTCACGTAAAGAACGCGCGAAACGAGTATGCCGGCGTTGGCCGCAATCATGCGTCCTGGCTCGAATAGGAGCTTGCAGCCAAGGTCCTTGGCCGCATCGAAGACGACCCTCGCATATTCGTCCGGATGCGGCGGCACGTCATTGGTCCCGCGATACGGCACGCCGAGGCCGCCACCGAAGTTCACGAACTCCATCGATATTCCATCGTCAGCAAGCTGCTCGGCGAGATCCTTCAACAATGCGAACGCATCGCCGAACGGTTTGAGATCGGTGATCTGGCTGCCGATATGCATGTGAATGCCGCATGGCTGGATGCCCCGAAGCGCCGCCGCTTCCGCATAGAGTTCACGCGCGCGCGTATAGGGAACACCGAACTTGTCCTCGGCCTTACCCGTCGAAATCTTGCGATGGGTCTTCGGATCGATATCCGGGTTGACGCGAACCGCGACGCGGGCTGTTGCACCCAACCCCGTCGCCACCTCGCTCAACGCCGAGAGCTCGGGTTCCGACTCGACATTGAACGCGTAGATGCCCGCTTTCAGCGCGAAAGCCATTTCCTCGCGCGTCTTGCCGACACCGGAAAAGACGATGCGCTCCGATGGAACACCGGCCGTTTGCGCACGGCGCAGTTCACCTTCCGACACAACATCCATGCCCGATCCGAGCGCCCCGAGCGTGCGCAATACAGCGATGTTGGAGTTGGCCTTGATCGAGTAGCAGACGAGCGCATCGGCGTCGGCGAAAGCTTCCGCGAACACGCGATAATGACGTTCCAGGGTTGCCGTAGAATAGCAATAGAATGGCGTTCCGACCTCGGATGCCAACGCATCCAAGCTGACATCTTCGGCGTGCAGGACGCCGCCCTTATAGGCGAAATGATGCATGGGTGGCTCGCCGGGACCCGGTCAGCGAAGCAGCCGGTCCAGAATGAACGGCCGATCAGGACCGCCCCGATCCGACGTCTCTCCGGCCTGACCATCCGCCGCCCGGGCTGCAGGTGGACGCTCAAGCGGGCCTTTCCGCCCGCATGCGCTCAGGCTCACTGCGGTCACAAGCAATGCCGCCATGACTGGTGCCAGCGCGCTGCGCATAGTCGGTTTCTCCCCGTCCCCTCACCGAAATTAGGACCTCAAGGCTCTTTCTAGCCTGATGTCGCGTCTCTTTCCAGCCGCTTTATCCAACTTCGCGCCATTTTGCGGACATTTGATGGCGCGGTCCCACCGTAACTTTTGCGGCTTTTGACCGAGTTGGCGACGCTCAACACAGAGAAAACGTCCTTGGTGATCCGCGGCTCGACCTTCTGCATGGCCTCAAGAGGCACCCGCGCGAGGCTTACGCCCTTTTCCTCCGCAACCGCAACGATCGCACCGGTCACATGGTGCGCCTCGCGGAACGGCAGGCCGAGTTCCCGCACCAGCCAGTCGGCAAGGTCCGTGGCCGTCGAGTAACCCGCCCCGGCGGCCTTGCGCATGGCCTGAACATTGGGCTCCATGTCCCTCACCATGCCTGTCATGGCCGTGAGCATGAGCGAAAGCGTGTCGAGCGCATTGAAGACCGGAACCTTGTCTTCCTGCATGTCTTTCGAATAGGCGAGCGGCAGCCCTTTCATCACGATGAGCAGCTGCGTGAAAGCGCCGAACACCGCGCCGGTCTTGGCGCGTACGAGCTCTGCTGCGTCCGGATTGCGCTTTTGCGGCATGATCGACGAACCGGTTGTAAACTTGTCGGACAAGGTGATGAGCCCAAATCCGGGCGTCGACCATATGACAATCTCTTCTGCCATGCGCGAGAGATGGGTCGCGGCGATAGAGGCCGCAGCCAGTGTCTCAAGCGCAAAATCGCGATCGGACACCGCGTCGAGAGAGTTGGCCATCGGCCGATCAAACCCGAGAATCCGCGCCGTCGTCTCCCGATCGATGGGAAACGATGTTCCGGCGAGCGCCGCGGTTCCCAAGGGGCAATCGTTCATGCGTTGCCTTGCATCGCCAAACCGCCCCCTGTCGCGAGCGAACATTTCTACGTAGGCAAGACAATGGTGCCCGAACGTAACCGGTTGCGCGGGCTGCAAATGAGTGAAACCCGGCATTACCACTGCTGCATGCTCAAGCGCCTGTTTCGCAAGGGTGTACTGGACGTCGCCGAGCAGTCCGTCCAAATGATCAATCGCATCGCGTACATAGAGGCGGAAATCGGTCGCGACCTGATCGTTGCGGGAACGCGCTGTGTGCAGCCGGCCGGCGACAGGCCCGGCAAGCTCGCCGAGCCGCGCCTCGATATTCATGTGGATGTCTTCAAGGGCCCGCGAAAACGTGAATTTGCCACCCTCGATCTCTGACGCGATCGTGTCTAGACCTTGAAGAATCGCAGAGGCATCCTCACTTGAAATAATGCCGGTTTCGGCGAGCATTTCGCAATGCGCCTTCGAACCGGCAATATCCTGGGCGAACAGCCGCTTGTCGAAGTCGATGGAGGCGTTTATTTCCTCCATGATCTTGGCGGGTCCGGATGCAAACCGCCCGCCCCACATTTTGTTCGTCATCGCTGACCTTCTTTGGATCACGCCGCCCATGAGCAAGAAAAGCAATGAGAAATCATCAAAAAAGATGCCGCTCAGGACGATCCTGATTGCGGTGGCCATCGGCGCCGCCGCAGGGTTTGGGGCGGTATACGTGAATATGGGTGACGATAGCAACGTTGCGCAGACCGCAATCACGCAAAGCGGTAAACCGGGAGCACCGGCGAAGACGGGCCTCGCGGCTTATGCCAAGGGCGCCATGACGACTTTCGTCGCCCGTACAAAGCCCCAGAAGCTTCCCGAATTCACCTTTGTCAGGGACGATGGCTCGGAGACATCGCTCGCCGAGTGGCGCGGCAAGGTCGTACTTCTCAACCTGTGGGCCACATGGTGCGGCCCGTGCCGAAAGGAGATGCCGGATCTCGACCGGCTCAAGGCAGAGCTTGCCGGTGACGATTTCGACCTGGTGGCGCTATCTATTGATCGTACCGGCCTCGACAAGCCGCGTAAGTTTCTTGAAGAAATCGGGATCAAGAACCTCAAGCTCTATAACAATTCCTCCGGCAAGCTGGCGGCATCTCTAAAAGCCTTTGGCATGCCGACCACATTGCTGCTCAATCGCGAGGGGGAAGAGATCGGCCGGCTGGTCGGTCCCGCGGAGTGGGGCTCGAAAGACGCCGTTGAGCTCATCAAGGCGGCAATTGCCGAGAACAGCTAACTGCCGTCGGTGCTGCCGCGCACGCCATACTTTTCGACAAACGCCAGTGCATTGCCGATCCCGTCTTCGGCGTTGATTTTCTCGGCAAGTGCTTCCGCTTTTCGCCGCATGACGTCGTTCCCTGTGGCTTCCTTGATCGCGGCCGCGAGCTTGTCCGCCGTCAGTTTCTTCTGAGGAATGGGTTCAGGTCCCACGCCCAGCACCGACACGCGTCCGCCCCAGTAAGGCTGATCGCCGAAGAACGGGCAGACAATGGTCGGTTTGCCGTAGCGCAGTCCGGCCGCGGTGGTTCCCGCGCCACCATGGTGTACAACGGCGCTGACCCGGGGAAACAGCCAGTCATGGGGCGCGGCGTCGATCGTCAGGACCGCATCCGGCAAATCTCCAGGGTCCAGTCCGCCCCAGCCGGTCGCGAGGATGCCCCGCTCACCGGCCGTTTCAAGGGCCTCGATGACGATGCTCGCGGTTCGCTCGGGCGACCTGCCGGAAATACTGCCGAATCCGATGTAGACCGGCGGCGCACCGGCTTCGAGAAAATCAACAAGTTCGCCGGGTGGCGACCAGTTTTCGGCCTGATCGAGGAACCAGTAGCCTGTCACCGTGGCCCAATCCGCCCAGTCCGATGGGCGCGGGCTGACATGGGCCGAGTAGCAATGCATGGCCGGGATTTGTTCTCCTTGTGCCGTATGCAGGCAATCATGGCCTCGCGGTAGAGGTGGCAGACCTTGTTCCCCGCGCCAACGCTTTACGAAACGGCGCGTGAAGGCCTCGGTGATCTTCAATACAAGCGCGTATGTGAGCTTGTTGTACCAAGCTCCGAGCGGCCAGGCCGGAAATCCCATTGCCGCGCGCTCCGACGTCGGAACCAGCATCGGCAGAGGCAACGCCAGGATGCAGGGCACACCCAGTTTTTCCGCGAAACCGGGCGCCGTATGCATCTTTGGGTGATAGATGATGACGTCGGGATCGCTCTGTCTTGCTGCCTTCCAGCTGTCCGCCTGCATTTCCAGCTGCATCGGCGTCATCCGTTTGATCAGCTTGAAGCCGAGGACAAGCATCATGAAAACGTTGGTCGCGTTCTCCACAATGGAGCGGCCCACATCGGATTGTACCAACCGGACGATTTCATCGTTCATGTAGGCATAGGTCAGACCGTTTTCGGTAACCAGCTCTTCAAAACTGGCACTTGCGCACAGCGTCACCTCATGGCCCGCCGCCTTCAGCCCCTTCCCCAACGCCACATAGGGCTGCACGTCACCACGCGAACCAACGGTGACGATGAAGATTTTCATT
>JALCBY010000103.1 GCA_028066055.1 Hyphomicrobiaceae bacterium | reverse complement strand
AGAAAATCACGTTCCGCAAGCTCGAAGGTGAGGTGCCGTCGCCCATTGACCCGCCATCGGGGTGTCACTTTCATCCTCGCTGTCCGAAATGCACCGCCATCTGCCGTGAGAAAATCCCGGATCGGCAAGAGATCGCACCGGAACGCTATATCGCCTGCCACCATCCCGACTAGATGCCGGACGCTCGCATTCGAAAGCGCTAAGGATCTCCCCAGCATCGATACCGTGCGCGGGCCTGACGTTGAGGCGTGCGCAGAGCGGGGATGTCAAACGAAGTGTTTCCCTGGCGCTGGCTCTTGCAACCTTCTTGCAACATGGCAATGCCGCCGCCTAAAACAGTCAATCAGACGGCGCGGAAACACATTGGTTTGCGCTACGGTCGATGCTGGATACTCCGACGAAGGGCACTCGAATTGAACGCATTCTTCGACAGCAAGGTCATCATTGTTACGGGCGCCGCCTCGGGAATGGGGTCGGCCGCCACACGTGAACTGCGCCAGCTGGGCGCTACGGTCTATGCCGCCGACCGCAATGAGCGTGATCTGCTTGGCATCTGCGGGGAAACCGGGGCGCAGCCCCACGTCATCGATGTCAGCCGGGTCGAACACTGTGACGGTATCGTTTCCAAGGCCGTGAGCGAGCAGGGCAAGCTGGATGGCGTCGTCAATTTCGCCGGGGTGATCAAGCGAACGGGCCTGCTTGAGTGCACGGATGAAGAGTTCGACTTCGTCATGGATGTCAACGTTAAGGGGTGCTTCTATCTCTGCCGGGCGGCGGCGCGCGTGATGAAGGAACAGGGAAGCGGCTCCATCGTCAATATCAGTTCCATTTGGAGCGATATTGCCGCGGCCGGTGTATTCGGTTACTGCGTTTCCAAAGGCGCGGTTAGCCAGATAACCCGTAGCGCGGCGCTGGACCTGGCCGGCAGCGGCGTGCGGGTGAACGAGGTGCGTCCGGGCGAAACGAATACGGCAATGCTTGCGTCCGAGCGCGGTCGTACCCTCTCAAAGCGGGAAATAGACGAAAAATTGCGGGAGATCGCCGTGTCCATTCCTGAAAAGCGTCTCGCTGCGCCCTCTGAAATCGTCAACGCCGCGATCTTCCTGCTTTCCGACAAATCGAGCTATATGCAGGGCGCAAGTATCACCGTCGATGGAGCCTACACCACGTGTTAGAGGAAACGTTCTACAGACGGCTGGGACGGACCGGTCTCCACGTCTCGCCGATTTGTCTGGGGAGCGACAATTTCGCCAATCCGACTTCGGAAGACGATTCCATTTCCATCATTAATTGTGCGCTCGACAACGGCATCAACATGATCGATACGGCCGACTCCTACGCGGCGGGCCGAAGCGAAGAGATCATCGGTAAATTCTTTCAGGAGACGGGGCGCCGCGACAGCGTTATCCTGGCCACGAAAGTGTACTACCCGACCGGCGGCAAGGGCATCAACGACAGGGGCACGTCGCGACGCCATATCATCAAGGCCTGCGAGGACTCGCTGCGCCGCCTCAAGACCGACTACATCGATATCTACCAGACCCATCGCGTTTGCATGGACACGGCGCCGGAGGAAACGCTCGGGGCGCTCACTGACCTGCAGCGTCAGGGAAAGATCCGTTATGCGGGATCGACAACCTCACCTTCCTGGAAGATTACCGAGTCGGCCCTGTTGGCGGAGTTTAGGGGACTGATCCGTATGGTCTCGGAACAAATCCCCTACAATCTGCTCGACCGTCGGGTGGAAAACGAGATTCTTCCGGCGGCGGCCAGTGCCGGACTCGCCGTATTCGCGTGGTCTCCGCTGGCCATGGGACTGCTGACCGGTCGATATGATTCCAACAAGCCGGAAACCTTCGATACGCCCCGCTACAATCGCGGTGGCATCTATGCAGAACGCATCACGCCCAAGGCGGCGGATGCCGGTCAGGCCTTCGTGCGCACGGCGCAGGAATTCGGATTGAAACCGGCACATCTGGCTCTGCTCTGGGTCAAGGATCAGCCTCATATCACAGCGCCGCTTTGCGGTCCGCGAACCGTTGATCAACTGAGCGATATCCTTCCGGTCATGCAGATGACGCTGACAGACGAGATGCGCCATGCCTGCGATGAACTGGTGCCCCCCGGAAGCGCGGTCGCCAACTTCCTCAACTCCGCTCCCTGGATGAAGGGAAAACTGTTGTGAGCCGAAACCCCGTCGCCCAAGTGCCCGTGATGATACCGCGTCAAACTCTGAAGCCGGAGTGGCGTCAATCGGACATCGTCGAATCCCCGCAACTGCGCCTATGGCGGATTGGCAGTAAAATTTAAATAAATCAGTTGATTACGATGTCGCGCGCACAATATGCGTGCGCCATGAAGTCCAACGCTCATCCCGTGTCGTCGAACTGAGCAGCGCCGCCCGCGTGGATTTGTTCAATGCTTTGGATCAAGCGCGCGCCTACACGGGGAAAACGTATTTCTGATCGTGAAAAGCCTGCGCCTGACGGTCAG
>JALCBY010000102.1 GCA_028066055.1 Hyphomicrobiaceae bacterium | reverse complement strand
CAGCGGGACCTCTGAGAACGCGCTGTGCAGGCTCGGATACGTGGCAAACTCCATCAGCGCGGGCAGCAGCATGATCTCCTGGCACCTGTCGATCTCCGCCTGCGCGTCGGCATCGATCTGATGCTGCTCGGCATGCTTTCCTAGCGTATCCACCACTGGCACAGGATTGTCCGTGTCGAACCCGATAAGGCCGCTTGCGCGGATACCGCTGCCTGCCGTCCCCGGAACCATCGGAGGGGCCAGTCCGACAGGTGGCATATCCAGCTTGCCAGACAGGATGTCGGGTCCCTTGTACATGAATATCCCACCGGTGGCAGGTATGTAGGTAAAGTACGTCACGTTCTTGGCCTCTGCCTTCGCGGCACTCACAGGGCCGGCACGTCCCGGTTGTACGTACGGATATCCGACCTCCATGCAATATCCCTGCACGTTCTCATTATAACCCTATCCTGTGCCACCCCGGTATGAGCCCGGGCCACTTTTGGACAACGATCCCGCCCGTGGCCATAACGGCCACCGGGACGGCATTCATAGCCGCCATGTAGAACCTACAGATGGCGCGGGCGGGGCACACGCGCGGTGGCCGCTCGGAGCGGTCTGGAACCATCCCTTGCTGCGCGGGCAAGGCTCATATTGATCCGCCCCCAACCGGGGCCACATGTCTAGCACAGAAGAGGATGCGGTGCTGCTAGCCGATGTACCCGAGGAGGAGAACCCGGTGTTCGGGTTCGACACGTATGCAAAATCCATTGCGGGCATGCTGTCGGGGAATATCCCGACCCCGTTTTCCATAATCATAGATGGGGAATGGGGGAGCGGAAAGACCACCCTGGTAAAAAGAATCAAGAGGAGCCTAGTTGAGAGGAGCCAAGAGATCAAGGTGATCGAGTTTGACGCTTGGAAGTACGAGAAGATCGACATATTTACGGCCCTGTTGGGACTAATAAATGAAAAATTCAACAAAAAGACAGATTCTATACAGGCGTTCGCCAGCATTACAGCGGATGTCATACTGCGTCACGGCGTGGGAATCAGCCTTGATGACGCCAAGTCCCACTTTAAAGGACTGGTGTCAGAAATAAAGGGGCTGGAAAAACTGCTGTCGGAGATGGTAGATGAAAAGCTCGTCATATTCATAGACGACCTGGACAGGTGCAGCATGGAGAACACCATATCCATGCTAGAGAGCATAAAGCTGTTTCTGATGGTGAACAACGTCGTAGTGGTTGTTGCCGCAGACATGGAAAAGATCGAGTCAGCATGGAGGCTCAAATACAGCAAGGACGAGGCGGGGCCCGCCGGGACAGGATACGTCGAAAAGCTTTTCCAACTCAAGCTGGCCGTCCCTCCAAAGGGCAGTCAGGACCTGAAGGACTATGTCAGGTCGATGACCCCCTTCGACGAGGATTTTGCCTCCTACCTTGTAGACATACTACCGGCAAACCCCAGAAAGATGAAGCTTGCAATGAACTTTGTGTATTTTGCAAACCTGTCCTCAAATAAAGACCGGACGATGGAGGAGGTGCGCGGATGGTATAACGCCCTGATGGCATGGTTTGCGGCCAAGGACGGACGCCATGGCTTTGCAGCCGTCATCAAGAACGCCCCCAGAAACTTTGTCTACATGTCGTATTTTTGTTCTGGCTTTGGGACATATCTGGAGTTTCAAAAGGCTGTCGACGAGATTTCACGGAAACGAAATGGCCAATCAATAAACAGCCTGGCCAAGGATGTCGGACTCGGTGTATTGCCGCACGAATCCATAACAGAGTCACTGTTGGACATGATGGTAACATGCTCAAGGGATCCCAGCATATTCAGGATATCACGCCAATACGGACTTAAAATCAAAGGAGACATGGACCGGGCCGCTGATCCCGCCAGCACGGCGGAGCGCAAGGCGGTATTCGATCCGGCGTGCCTGCTGTTCGAAGAGGCGGTCAACTGCACGTAGGGGTGGCCGAAGTCAGGCGCGCAGATCACACCACCTGCGGGATCTTGGCGACGCCCAATCCCACGGCGCATGACGATCATGAGTTTACAATCCAGTGCAGGATTCCCACCCTAGGAGCGGGACGTAACCGTCACCTACCCGCCCTTGGCGTGTTGGCATCCCGCTATGCGTGCGGGCTTGAGCCGGCGCCCCTACATAAAGAACTTGTAGTGGTCCTTGACGTGGCTGTCGTCACGGAGTTCGGAGAGGACAGTCCCTACCCTGCGCGCGAACTCTAGGGTGATCGGCCTTGACGTCGAAAAGTCGGCGGTGTTCCAGTTGAGCTTGGTCAGCCCCAGTATCTCCTTGGCGATCTCGTCGTTCTGCGTGTCGCCGCTGTGCTCTATCCGCAACGGGCGCGGTATCTTGTGTCCCTGGTACGTGCGTATCTCGGGGGAATAGCCGGACGTATAGAGAATAAAGCTGCCGGGGCCGAGCTCTAGCATGGTGCCACGGAGCACAGGGTACTTGCCCCAGCGCATGAGGCTGATCGGGCTTTGT
>JALCBY010000036.1 GCA_028066055.1 Hyphomicrobiaceae bacterium | reverse complement strand
ACAATCGTAATGCCGAGCGTGACCCAGGATACGACATCCCAGAGGTCATCGCCCAACAGTGCGGCAACAAGGCCGACGCTGCTGATCGACGCGATAACCAAGGGTGCGGCGAAGATTTGCATCAGGGAAAGCTCCCGGCGGCGCCGGTTCTTTCGCGGCGCCATCAGGCGAGCCTCGACCGGGCATTGGATCGCGCGGTCGCGCCAAGGCCAAGCTCGCCAACCCGGCGTTCGATCGGCACTTTCCGGCGGGCCAACCACAGATAAAGGCCGCTGCCGAGCACGACGATGGTGACGATGTCGAGGATGGCCCAGATGATCTTGAGCGGCATCCCGCCATAGTCACCGAAATGCAGTGGCTGGGAGACAAGAAGCGTCGTCACGTACCAGGGACGGTCGCCCGTCGCGGTGAGCTCGCCTGTTTCGGCGTCGATCAGCACGGGGTTGAGCAATCGTGACGTCAGGGGTGTCTCGCCGCGCATGAAAAAAGCGTAGTGTTGGCGGCTGGAAAAATCCGATCCCGGATAGGCGACGAAATCCGGCTGCATGCCGGGCGCGGCCTTGCGCGCGACGTCGAGCGCGTCCTGAAGAGATGCCAGTTTCTCCGGGATCGGTTTGTCCTTGTAGGGATTCGCAAATTTCGTGAGCTGGTCCTGCTGCCACAGGCCGAAGATCGGCTCGGTCAGGGTGTTTATGACGCCGGTCACGCCGACCACGAGAACCCAGGCAACGGTTACGACGCCCAGGAGATTGTGCAGATCAAGCCACTTGACGCGGGTGCTTTTGCCGTAGCGCACCGTCCCGAATTCCAGACGCCGCATGAACGGGGCGTAGAGGACAATGCCGGACACCACCGCGGTAACAAACAGCAACCCCATGAAACCGAGAAACAGGGCGCCTGGCACCCCGGCGAACATGTCGTAATGAAGCCGGAGTAGAAAGAACATCACCGTATTACGGAATTTCCATTCCCCAAGGATCTTCCCGGTACGCCCGTCGGCAATATAGATCAGGTTGTCGGCGCGCGGCGCGTCGGGCGCCTTTGCCATGCTGAGGAAGATCTTGCCCGGTTCGTGGTCATCCCAGTTCACGAACATCGGCACGTGGCCGGGAACCTGGCGCTTGCCTGTCTCGATAAGCTCATCGACCGAAATTGACCGGGTGCCAGACGGGACATCCGGCAACTCGATCTCGTTTCCAAGCGCGTGCTCGATCTCGTGATAGAAGATGAGCGGCAAGCCCGTGAGGCAAAGCATCAGCAGGAACGCCGTGCAGATCAAGCTGGTCCACTTGTGGACCTGAAACCATATCTTGATGGCCCGGGCGGTCATGGTCACCAGCGGAGCTTGAGGCTGGCGGTAACATTACGGGTCGCGCCGAATGGGCAGAGTGTCGTTGCTCTGACGAAACAGCCGCTGGCATACTCCTTGTCGAACACGTTCTGCACATTCAACGCCAGCCTCATGTTTCCGCGCTCGTAGTGAACCGCGGCGTCGGCCAGCGTCACGTCCGGAATCTTTATGGCGTTTGCCGTGTCGGCAAAGCTGTCGCCGATGTAGCGGACCCCGCCACCGAAACCGAAGCCCTCAAGCGATCCGTATTGGAAGGTGTAGTCGGCCCAGATCGATGCGGTGGTCTCGGGTGTTTGCAGCAACTTTTTGCCGACTTCCAGCGGATTGGCGCTCTTGGTGATCTCGAGATCGAAGTCCGTGAAGCTTGCAATCAGGTCGAGGCCGGAGCTGAGGCTTGCCGTGGCGCTCAACTCAATGCCGCGCGAGTTCACCTCGCCCGTTTGCTCGGGGAAAAATGTCGCCGGGTTTGTGGTCGTGTAGTTTTCCCGCGTCAGGTCGAAGACCGCCGCCGTCAGCAGTATCCTGCTGCCGGGAGGCTGATACTTGATGCCGGCTTCATACTGGTGTCCCGTTTCCGGATCGAAGGTATCGCCGTTGATGTCTGTGCCGCCGACAGGTAGGAAGGATTCCGAGTAGCTCACGTAAGGAGCGATGCCGGAGTTGGATTTGAAGACGAGACCGGCGCGGCCCGAAAACTCCCGGTCGTCGATCTTTGTCTTCGCCCTCGACAGAAAGTTGTCGGTCGTGGTTTCCGCCCAATCGTTTCGGCCGCCGAGCGTCAGGATCCACTTGGGCGTGAACTTGATCTGGTCCTGAACGTAGAGGCCCGTCTGGGATTGCTCGATATCCTGGTTCGAATAGAACCCTGAAACGGTGATCTGATTGCCATATACTGGAGCAAAAATATCCAATGGAGCGGCCCCGCCGAAACGTCCGATATCCGTACCGTCGAGATATTGGTAGTCGAAGCCCAGAAGCAACGTGTGCTGGATGGAGCCGGTGTTGAAGTCGCCGATCAGCTGGTTGTCGATGTTGAATGTCTTCAGTTTGTTGTCGCGCGCGTAATACGCCCGGTCGAGAGTGCGCAGATCAGCTTGCAGCCCTATTGAATAGACAGCGTCGACGACGAGTTTGCTATTGAGGTAGCGGGCATTCTGGCGAAAAGTCCAGTCCGGAGTGAGATGGTGCTCGAAGAGCGTTGTCACGGAATGTTCGTCGCGCTCATAGACATCGGTCGGCTCTCCCGTGAACAGACTCGGAGAGATCTTCCCGTTGGGATTGGGCGTCAACAGCCCTTCGGCGGGCACCGCCCCGGACACCTTGGTGTCGTCATCCTGGTAGTGCGCGAGTACCGTCAGCTGTGTGCGGTCGCTCGGCCGCCACGTGATCGCCGGTGCCAGGAATATCCGGTCGTTCTGTATGAAGTCGATCTGGGTATCGGCATCGCGAACCACACCCGTCATTCGGTACAGAAACGTTCCCGCTTCATCCACATGACCGCCGAAGTCAAACTTGCCCTGGTAGAAGTCGTGGCTGCCGCCCTCGACCTCGATCTCCCGGAACCGCTCATAGACCGGACGCTTGGAGATATAGTTCACCAGCCCGCCCACAGTTCCCGCGCCATAGAGTACCGACGAGGGACCTCTCGGTATTTCGATGCGCTCCGCTCCGTAGGGTTCAGGGCTGTAGCTGGTGATAAATCCCGGATTGCGGAGTTGCAGGCCGTCCTTGTAGAGCCCGTCGGTCGTCACATCGATGCCGCGGATCTTGATCCAGGCGAAACGCGGTTCGAAGCCGAAGGCTTCGGGCGTCACACCGGGCACATACCGCAGTGCCTCGGTAAAGCTCGTGGCCTGTTGGGCTTCGATCTGATCGGCGGTGACAACGGAAATGGACTGCGGCGTCTCGATCAGCGGCGTTCCCGTCTTGGTTGCCGATCCGCTGATCGTGGCGACATATCCGTCGACCGGTCCCCAGGCCGTTTCCGCGGCAAGCACGGGTTCCGTCTGTATCGTTCCGGCGGATGCTGACGCCCCAGCGTTGCCGCCCGGGCCAGAATTGGTTTCACCCTGAACCGTGATGGTTTCCAGCGGTGTCGCACTCTGTTGGCCTAAGGCGCTGTGCGCGGAGAGCGCTAGCAGCGACGTTGAAAGAGCAAGCCTGGCTGTGAACCCGGAAAATCGCGGAATCCGCCTGTGGATGATTTGCATTTGTTGAGCCCCCCGGCTGCGTTTTTTTGAACAGTGTTTTTCTTCGCGCGCCGGTTTACGGGCCGAAACGCATCGGTTTTAAGATGACAAATACAGTCGTCTTTATGTGGTGCGTTTATAAAACATGACTGTCGGAGTCAACTTTAATAATGCCTGACCGCACAATTCGGCGATTGCGGGCGATGTGAGAATATGTGGACATTGATCTGTGTTGTACCAAGCGCTGACAATCCCCTCTCATCCTGATACAGACGCCGGTGATCGCTCAGACGGAACCGGCCATGCGTGCGAAGCTTGTGATTTTTGATTGCGACGGCGTGCTCGTCGACACCGAGGCCATAGCCAACGACCTGATGGCGCGGGTCTTTACCGACTATGGCGTGCCTCTGAGTGCGCAGGAGTGCCGGAAGAGATTTCAGGGAATGTCCATCGAGGACGTCTGCCGCGACGTTGCGCGCTTGGCAAACCGGCCTTACGACCCTTCATTTCCCGGCAACATTCGCAGCGAGGTGGAAGGCATTCTGGCAAACGGCGTGGAGCCAATACCCGGCGCGGTCGAACTGGTGCAGAGTGTTGCCCGGAGTAATATTCCATACTGCGTTGCGTCGTCCGGGTCCGTCCGGAAGATGCGCCTGACGCTGGGTAGCGTCGGGCTTTTGCCGTTGCTGGAGGATTGCCTGTTCAGCGCGCAGGACATCGGGCGTGGAAAGCCGCATCCCGATATCTTCCTTACCGCGGCGGCGGCCATGAAACACCGTTGCGAAGATGCCGTGATCATCGAGGATTCGGTGAACGGCGTGATCGCAGGCGTTGCGAGCGGCGCGCGGGTTCTGGGATATACCGGGGACCCGTTCACCGACGCAGACGCACTCCAAGGCGCGGGCGCGGAAGTGTTCCACCATATGCGCGAGGTGCCCGCGCTCATCGGTCTGGGCTGAAGGGTATCGCCACCAGAAGGTTCCACCCTCTTCCGGTCCCGGCGTGGATGCATCGTGTTTGCGCCACGTCTGAAATTCGGGTGCGGCCGGGACCGGGATTACAACCATTTTCACTACCGGCATTGCAGCGCCATGCATTTGTGGCGGGGCTTGTCGAAGCTGAACTTCATGGCGTTCATGTTGCAGCGAATCTGTTTGGCCTTGCATTTGGCGAGGCAGGCCGCCGCGAGAAACGCGGTGTTGTGGCCGGTCATGCCGCGTTCGATGGCCATGTCGGTATAAATGCCGCATTGCTCGCGTTCGCATGTCCGGTACTGGTTGCTGCAGCCGGGGCTTGCGGAAACCGCCGCTGCAATTCCACCTGCGAACAGGGTCATGGTTGCCAGTGTAATCGTCGTGATGGCTTTCGTGCCGAGTCTCATCGTTCTTGCTCCTCATCTTGCGCCGGCGTGATTACCGGGTGCTGACAAGGAACCTAGCGGTGGCTCCGCATTAGCTGAGTAGGGCAAACACCCTATATTGTGCAAACGCCCCTGCCCTGACGCGCGCAAATGCAATAACGCGAGCCCCTTCTTCGCGATTTGCTGCTATGCTCGGGCCTCGCACCCGACCAAGACCAAAACCAAGAAGACAGAAAGAGAGAGGGGACCTCCCATGGCACGCGACGCGCACGACACATACGATCCGCGCACATTTCAGGCACTGACCTATCACACCGCTTTACCCAGTTTCGCTGACGGCTCAGACAGCCCACGGGCGTATCTGGAGCGCTGCCTGGAGGTGATCGAAGAGCGAGAGAGCGAAGTCCGCGCCTTCGCCTTTCTCGATGCGGATCTGGCGCGCACGGCGGCGGACGAAAGCACCGCGCGCTGGAAGGCCGGCAAGCCGCTCTCGCCCATCGACGGCATGCCCGTCGGCATCAAGGATTTGCTCGAAACCAAGGACATGCCGACCGAGATGAACTGCAAGGCATTGAAGGGGAATTTCCCCAAGCGGGACAATGCGGCCGTTTGGGCGTTGCGGCAAGCGGGCGCCTATCCGTTCGGCAAGGTGGTGACGGCGGAACTCGGCGGGAACCAGCCCGGTCCGACGACCAATCCGTTCGACAAGTCCCGCACACCGGGCGGGTCGTCTTCCGGTTCGGCGGCAGCCGTTGGCGCGCGGATGATGCCTGCGGCCATCGGCAGCCAGGTCGGCGGCTCCATCATCCGCCCGGCTGCCTATTGCGGCAACTTCGCGCTCAAGCCCACGCAAGGGGCAATCAACCGTGGCGAGCGCATGGCCACCAGCATGAGCACCCACGGCCCGCATGCCGGATCGCTGGAGGATATGTGGCAGGTGGCATACGAGATCGCGAAGCGCGCCGGCGGGGACCGCGGCTGCCCCGCGCTTTCCGGGCCGTCCACCTGCCCGCAACCCGTCAAGCCCGAACGGCTGATCGTGCTAGAGACGGAAGGGTGGGAGAAACTCGACGATGCATCCAAGCAGGCCTTCGATGCCTTTTGCCGGGGTGTCGCCGACAAAGGCGTGACGTTGCTGCGCCGCACCGACGATCCCGTGATCGAGGCGCTGGAACAGGCGATCGGGCACGCGACTCACGTCGCCAACACGATCACCGCCTGGGAGAACCGCTGGTATCAGCGCAACATCGTGGAAGAAAAGGGCATGCCGATCGGCGAACGGCTGATGGCGACGCTGGAGCGCGCGGAAGCCATGAGCGTGCGCGATTACGAAGCCCTGCTCGTGGAGCGTGCGCAGGCGCAGGCCGCCCATGCGGCGGCAGCCCACCTGGCAGATGCCATGATCACGCTATCCTGTCCGGGCCCCGCACCGCAATGGGTCGGCAAGAGCGTGGAGGAATGCACCTCGGCGCGCCCCACCGGCGATGCGGTCTTCAACTATCCCTCCTCCATGCTGTTCGCGCCGGTGGTCACGATTCCCAAGCTAGCCGTGTCTGGCCTGCCCGTCGGCGTTCAGCTCATCGGCCAGCAGCATGAGGATGCGCGCATGACGGCGCTTGGCCGTTGGGTCTGGGAAAATGTGGATCCCGTAACTGTGTAAAATGTGGAACCCGCGACCGTGTGAACAGCCGCGGGTTCCTTTCGCCGAGGGTATGATCCGGCACGTACTCCAATGAACGCGATCGTGCCGATGGCCCGGACGAAAACTCAGCGATGCCGGTGGCAGAAATACACCCAGCGGCCACGGCGTAGGCGCCAGTGACAGTGGCGCGGCCCGCGCCAGCCATGTCCGACGATATCCACCAGGGCCATGGAACCGGTCAGGGACCCGGTCGAGACGGTTTTGCCCGAAGCCGCTTCGGCGTTTTGCGTGTTCGCGATGACACTGAAACCAACCGCGCCGACAAGGGCGGCTGCGGCGGCAAGACGAATGGTGGATAGCTTCAAGGTCTGCTTCAACATCAATTTCTCCATTCCGTTGCGGGTCGTGCGTTACACGTCAAATGGAAACGGAGGGAGGAAAAGACAGTGATCTTGATCACACTGCAGGCGGCATGAGGAGACTGCCCTTGGTTGTATAATTTTATTTTTTAACCTCCCGATTGTGCTTGTCGCTTATGATGGCCGCCTTGTTGGACGGCAACGGCATGACTGGCGCTCAAAAGCACTCGGATGCGCAACCATATGCGAACACGCTCGCACGCAGGTTGCGGCGGCTCTCGCGCGGGACGTCGCCTTTCCTGAAGGTCTTCATCGTCTGCGCGACGTCGAGCCTGGCGATCTATATCTGCGCCGATCTGGCGATCGACTGGCGGCCCGTGGGCTGGGGCGTCATCGACCGGATGATCCTCGTCATCAAATGCGGCATCGTTGCCGTCACGCCGGCCGTTTTGGCCGTCGTGGTCGTGGCGGCGCAGCGGTTGCGTCCGGACCGTCAGGTGGGGCGTGAGCTGAAACCCTATTCGCCCGTCGATATCAACACGCGGATCATCAAGAATACGGTCGAGCAGTTCGTGCTGTTCTTTGTGGGGATCAGCGGCATGAGCGTTTATCTCCTGCACAAGGACGCGGCCACGATCCCAATCCTGACGGGCATGTTCGTGCTGGGCCGGACCCTGTTCTGGATCGGTTATCACAAACAGCCCTATGTCAGGGCCTTCGGCTTCGGGCTGACCTTCTATCCGACCGTTATCGTGGTTGTGTGGGTCGTGCTGCGCGCGGCCTTCGGCATCTACGTGCCGATCTGACTGCCCCGGTCAGTCGCTGATGCCCTCGCGGCCCTCGATGCTCATGAGGGTCGCGGTCAGAAAGGCGACGAGCCTTTCCTCCCTGCCCGTTTGCGCAAATACCTCCGCCTGGGCGAGCGTCAGGGTCCGGCCCGCCTTCACCACCTGCCCACGCGCGATGATGCGGTCGCCCGTCGCAGGCGAAAGCAGATTGATCTTGAACTCGGTGGTCAGAACGCCGGTTCCGGCCGGCATCAGGCTCAACGCCGCATAACCCGCCGCGCTGTCGGCAATGGCGCTGACGGCGCCCGCATGAACGAAACCGTGTTGTTGCGACACGGCAGGCCGGGGCGTCAGCGCAATCTCCACCTTGCCCGGCAACACGGTCTCAAGGCTCGCCCCCAGCGTCGCCATCAGCCCTTGCTTGTCAAAACTCGCTCTGACGCGGTCCTGCTGTTCTTCGAGCGTCATCTTCTTCGTTTTCTTCCAATCACTGTTCGCTGGCATTCTGCTTTTAGGCCCGGAAGGTAATCTCGTGTCGCGGACGGCGAAACCGCAAATTCCCTGAACAAAACGAAAAATTGTGATCTGCGTCACTTTTTTTCGGCATGCCACGCCCCACGTCCAACTCAAAATAACTTGCGTATGACTCCGTGCGCGGCACACGCTGACCGACAGGTGTGTGTCCGACAGGCGGAAATGTTTTGGCAACGTGCGGTCACGCAAGCGTGTATTTTGCCGACACTTCGGTTGTTTGATAAATTCGAACATCGCATTTTGAGCGGCATTTGGGAGTGGTTGATGCGCAGACTGGCAGCTTTTCTGTTCGTTTTGTGTCTGGCCGTGTCGGGCGGGCAGACATACGCCTTTGCGGAGAAGCGCGTAGCCTTCGTGATCGGCAATGGCGCTTACCGCCATGCGAGCGTCCTGCCGAACCCGAAGAACGACGCCAACGACGTTTCCTCGGCCCTGAAGCGCATGGGCTTCGAGGTTGTGCTCGGCATCGACATGGACCAGCACCAGATGCGGGAATCCGCCATCCAGTTTGCCCGCGCCGCGCGCGATGCGGATGTCGCGATGATTTACTATTCGGGGCACGCCATCCAGTTCAACGGGATCAACTATCTGATCCCGGTCGATTCGCGCCTGCGTGACGAAGCCGACATCCGGCGCATGATCCGCGTCGACGAGATGGTCGCCGACCTGCAGCAGGCCAAGAATCTGCGCATCATGGTGCTCGACGCCTGCCGCGACAATCCGCTTGCCGAGTCGCTCAAGCGGTCCATCGGGCGCACCCGCGCCGCCGCCGTGCGCGACGGCCTCGCCAAGATCAACAGTCCCGAAGGCATGATCGTGGCCTTTTCCACCCAGGCCGGCCAGGTCGCCGAGGACGGTTTCGGGCGCAACAGCCCCTATACCACCGCCTTCCTGAAGCATATCGAGGCCAAGGCTGAAATCGGCACCGTGTTCCGCCGCATGAGCGCCGACGTCTACGCCGCCACGAAACAGAAGCAACTTCCCGAGCTTTCACTGTCTCTGATCGGCGAGTTCTATCTACGCGGCATGCCGGAGGCCGGCGTGGTGCAGGCACCCTTGCCGCCCCCGGACCCGGCGGCGGTCGCGTGGGAAACGGTCAAGGAAAGCATCGATCCTCAGCTGGTGCAGGATTATCTGAAACAGTTTCCTCAAGGAATCTTCGCAGCGCTCGCGCGCTCCAAACTCCGCTCGTTGACCGAGCAGAAGGTCGCGGGCGTGTTCCCCGTGCCGCCGAAGCTGTCGGTGGACAAGGTGAAGCCCGGTGAAGAGATGCAGGATTGCGACCAGTGTCCCAAGCTGGTGGTCGTGCCCGCGGGCACCTTCACCATGGGGTCTGCGGCAGGGGAAAGGGGTCACGACAAGAGCGAAGGACCCAAACGCCAGGTGGCCATTGCCAGGCCGTTCGCCGTATCGAAATTCGAGATCACCTTCGATGAGTGGGAGGCTTGTGCGCTCGAGGGCGGCTGCAACGCGCACAAACCCAAGGACAGTGGCTGGGGCCAGGGACGCCGGCCCGTCATTCACGTCTCGTGGGACGATGCCAAGGCCTATATCGAATGGCTGCGGCAGAAGACGGGCAAGCCCTACCGGCTGCTGAGCGAGGCGGAATGGGAATATGCGGCGCGCGGCGGCACGACCGGCGCATTTGCCACCGGCGCGGCCATCACGACGCTGCAAGCGAACTATGATGCATCGACCGTAACCGGTCAGCGCAGCGACGCGGCCTATCGCGGTAAATCGATTGAGGTCGGCACCTTTACGGCCAATCCATACGGCCTCCACGACATGCACGGCAACGTGATGGAATGGGTGGAGGATTGCTGGAACCCGGACCACAACGGCGCGCCGGGGGACGGGTCGCCGCGCGGCGGAGACTGCAAGCGCCGCGTGCTCAAGGGCGGTGCCTGGTATTACGAGGCCGACTATCTGCGCTCGGCCGCGCGCCAGAGCTACCCGGCCAAGACCCGCCTCAACGTGGTCGGCTTCCGCGTCGCGCGCACCCTGCAATAGGGGTCGCGGACGGCGCTAGCGCTGACCCAACCGCCCGATTAGCAGGTTGTCGTGCTTGGCCAGTAGCGGCTTCTGCTCAAGCCCCTGCGTCTTGCGGGCTGCCTTGCGCACCAGGTTGGCCGTGTAGACATAGAGCTCCACCGTATCGATGCGCCGGTCCTTGTTGCCGATCGGCTGTTCGTCCGCCTGGCCCGCCAACCCCTCGATGAGATAGCGCGTGAACAGGCCGATGCCGTATTCGGGATCCTCCAACGTGCGCTGGTCACGATCCGACGCGGTGAACACCGCGAGCCCCGGCACCGTCGTCTGCGGCAGAACGCTCGATGCGAGCTGTGGCAGGTTCGGCGGCTCGATCAACTGGTTCAGGTCGGTGCTGAACGACATCTCCAGCACCAGCGTGATGGTGCGCGCGCCGAGCTTGGCCAGATTGTCGTAAAGCTGCTGCAACGCGTAGGAGCCCTTGCCCGTCTTGTCGAAGTCGGAGTCGACGGGCAGGATATGGCCGCGGCTCTGCGCGTCGTCGGCAAGGCCGTGGCTCGACACGTAGATGAACACATCGCCCTGCTCATTGTCCGCCAGTTGCTTGGAGAGGAAACCCTCTTCCTGCGCCGTGCCAAAGATGTCTTCGAGCTGCGCCAGCGTGGCGTTCCTCACGTCGATGATGTTTTCCTCGCTGTAACCGAGCTGGTCCAGCAGCAGGGTCCGCACCGCGCCGGCTTCGCGGTCGCCATTCTCGTTCGCCGGCACCTTGTTGTAGGCCTCGTTGCCGATGACAACGGCGATATCGCCCGGCTTGCGGACGCTGACCGGCAGGGTCTTGAAGATCGTCCTGACCTTGGCGTAGCCGCCGCCACTGTATGAGGACGGCACGACGCACTGCGCCAGCGGCGACACGCACATGGTCCGGCCCGTCAGCCTTTCCATATTCAGGATTTCGGCCAGCGGCAGCCAACCGGTGAGCCGGACACAGTTGCTGCACCAGTTGATATTGAACTGCGCGCCGATGGTCTGGACGCGTTCGTCGGAATAGAATTCGGGCTTCGGCAGACAGGCATTCGGACATGCCCTGATGTTCGGGTTGGTCCCGTATGAGGCGGCCAGCATGTCGTACAGGTCCCGCGGGATGCAGTTGTCCGGCTGGGATGGCGCTGCTGCCTGGCGGACGGGTTGCGGCGCGGGTGCGGCGCAGAGTTCGAACAGCCTGTTTATGCTCGCCTTGTTGCCGAGCGATCCGAGGCCCTTCGTGAATCCGTTTGCCTGCTGGAATTGCCGGAGCGCCTCGATGGTCTTGCGGCCCGCCGAGCCGTCCGCCGGTCCGGGATCGAACCCGGCCTTCTGCAGGCATTCCTGCACCCGCGCCACATCGACCGGCGGTTTCTTCACGGTGGTTCGTGTCGGAGGCTTCTTGCGGATGCATTTGCCGCGCGTGAACACGTAACCCCGACTCGTGGGACAGATGCACCGGCCGGAGCGTTTGGAAAAAACGAGAGGCTTGCGGCAGCTGACGGTGCGTGTCGGTGGCGGGGGTTGTCTCTTGGGCGGAGGATTGAACAGCGGCGTCACGTCGATGGTGATACCGCCTCCGAACCCGCCGCCTCCGCCGCCGCGTCCCGGATTTTTTTCGGACGCCATGGCGGCAAACGACCATGCCCCGGCAAAGAGAACGGAAAATACTGCGAGGAATACGGTGGATCTGGTAGCTCGCTTCGGGATATTTCCAACCATCGTCAACTCCCTGACCTTTGGCCCATGAGCGCGCGAATGCGCTTCACCGCGGGCGGCGAGCGTCGGGCCCCCGCACTACGCACCGTCGCGGGCCCCGGACGCATTGGAATACGCACGGATAGCACAATCGGCAGTTGAAGTCAGTGCGTGTCCGGGTCACAGCTTTCATATTCGGCATATCCCGGGAACACCGGTGGAAAACCGGCGTACGCGTCTCTCCAACACGTGCGCATCCCTTCTTCCATTCAAAATCGGCCAGAAACGGGCCTGCTTCCATATAGGGTGTTTCCCCTACTCAAGTGAGCGGGTGTCGTCGCTACCTTTCTCATCAGCAGCCGGCAATCAGGTCGGGCACAAAGCCAGAGAGAGAAAACCGATGACCAACACCACCAACATCCTTCGCACCACCACACGGGCCGCCAGCTTCTTCGCCATGTCCTTGATCGCGGGCACGGCGGCCTTCGCCACCATCGAAACTGCGGCCCCGAGCGATGCCCAGGCCTTCAGCAATTCCGTCAAGATGCGCGGCGTCTCACGGACCATCCGCCTGCCGGGCGGCACGACGACCAAGATCCGCGTACCCAAGCGGCCAAGCACGAAGCGCATTTCCACGAATCTGCGGAAAATGAAGACGGGCAGCGTCCGGGTGCACGGCAAATCCGGCTCCGCCATGCGCTCCGCCGGGAAGGCCTTCACCAAGGGCACCAAGATCCACCTCGCACCGGGCGCATCGCGCCACCTGCCCCACGAGGCATGGCATGTGGTCAACCAGGGGCGGGGACGCACCGGCGGGCGGCCTTCGAGCTTCCGCTCGATCAAGAGCACGAAGTCCCTGTCCAGCGCAGGCCGTAGCGCCCGCACGGTCAAGAACGCCAAAGCCGCCAACACTGCGCGCAAAGCCGCAAAGACCATGAAGGCTGCCAAGGCCGCCAAATATGCCGTCGCCGGCACGGGCGTGGGTGCGGTTGTCTCCGTCGGCGCTGGTCTTGCTGGCCTCGATCCGGTCGAGATGGCGGCACTGAAGGCGACCAACCCGGCAGAATACAACCGGCGCATGCGCGATCTGAAGAAGAACCCGGTGAAATATGTCGGCAAGAACGTCGCCAACAACACCAAGAAGGCCGCGCAGAATATCGGCAACGCCGGCAAGAAGGTCGGCTGCGGCATCGGCAACGCCTTCAAGAAGAAGAGCAAGCGGAAGAAGTGCTAGCGTCACTCAAACAGGAGCAATACTCGGCAGGCGGTCCCCAGGGGCCGCCTGTTTCCTTTTGGGGCAGTGTGCCGCCCCTGACGAGTTTCTGGGAGATTGCGCGCTTGGATTAAGTCTTGGCTGCTTTCGGGAACCGGACGGTTACACATAAACCGGGATCGGCGTCGCTCAACCTCAGCTCGGCATCGTGGAGTTCGGCGATCGCGGATACCAGGCTCAAGCCCAAACCGCTCCCGGGCGTTGTCCGGCTTTTTTCCAGCCTGTAAAGGCGCCGCAATACGTTTTCGCGTTCCTCTTCGGGAATGCCCGGTCCCTTATCTGAAATTCTAACGACCAGTCCGTCCCCTCTCGAAGACAACTCAATATGAATATCCGTACCCGATGGACAGTGACGCAAGGAGTTTTCGAGGATATTCGCGAAAAGCTGTGTGAGCAGCTCCGGGTCACCGTTGACCTCCGTCGATCCATCCACTTTCAGATCTGCCGAGAACCCGAAACCGGCATCTTCAGCGACATGCTCATACGCATCTACGATATTCGCAAGCACGTCCTTAAGATCAACAAGTCTAAAGCGTGCCTTGCGTGCCCCTGCCTCGATCTGAGCGATTCTGAGCAAGGCCTCGAAGGTTTCGACAATGCTATCAATATCGCCGGTCGCATCGTCCAGTGCTTTCCGGTAATCCTTGACCGTTGTCGCCGTCGATCGAACGGTTTCCAGCCGCTGCTTCAGGTGACTGATGGGGGTTTTCAGATCGTGGGCGATGTCGGCCGATATCTGGCGCATGCTCGAAATGAGTGCGGTAATGCGGTCGAATGTCCGGTTGATGTGTGCGCTGACGCGGTCCAGATCGTCGCCCGCATCAGAAAGCGGGATGCGCTGATCGAGCTTGCCATACGCGAACGCGTCAAGAGCGGCGTCGATTGTCTGGATTCGCGCTTGCGCCCTGCGGCCAAGCCAGATGCCCCCAGCCAAGGTTATCAGCAAAGTTGCGCCAAGGCTGAACACAAGGGCGAGAGCCATGACCTGCTCGGCGTCTTCGACATCTTCCCAGATTTCGCCAATAAGCAATTGACCGCCAGGGACCGGCCGCCAGAGCGCGTAGTAGCGCTCGTCCTTGTCCACCTCTTTTCGTTTCGGGTTGATAAACTTGATCTGCGCTCCACTCAACACCTTCCAGCCGTCAAACATCGGAATGGGTTGAATGTCGCCGGCCAACACGTTGCCGCCGTCATCCACATAGAGGGCAATCGTAAGCGGGTCGTCGAAACCGGTAGATCGGTGCGCCACCACGGTAATCAGGGCGTCGACGCCTTCGGTTTCGGCAATTTCCGCCAGTTGAAAATGAGCGGCCTTCACGCGGTCTCTGATATTCCGCCTGAGATCGGAGCTGACATGAGAGTAGAGAAACGCAGTGACAATGGTCGTTACAACCGCAAAAATCCCAAAATAGGCCGCGATAAGGCGAAATGCAGCACTGTTCAGACGGCTATTTGGACTCATAGATGCTGTATCCGATGCTTCGCACGGTGTGGAGCAGTTTGGGGTTGAAGGAACGATCTATCGCGGACCGCAACCGGGAAATGTTCGTTTCCACGACGCTCGTTTTCGGATCGAAATGAAAATCCCATACCTGTTCCAGCAACATGGTTCGCGTCAGCACGCGACCTTCATTTCGCATCAGCAATTCGAGCATTTTGAACTGGCGCGGCGGAAGTTCAATTTCTTGGCCCGCGCGTCTTACGGTGCGGCTGATAACGTCCAGTTCCAGGTCGGCAACCTGCAAGCATGTCGGCTCGTTTTGCAGCGGCGGCCGGCGCGCCAGCGCATTTACCCGTGCGTTGAGTTCTGAAAATGCGAACGGCTTGGTGACATAGTCGTCTCCGCCCGCCTCAAGACCCTCCACACGATCGTCAATTCCCCCAAGCGCGGTGAGGAAGAGGACCGGCACCTTCGAACCGGCGCCGCGCAAGGTTTTGACGAGCGCGAGCCCATCCAGCTCTGGAAGCATTCGGTCGACGATCAGAATGTCATACTTGTTTGTTGACGCGAGAAGAAGGCCGTCCGAACCATGTTCCGAGTGATCAACCACATGTCCCTCTTCGTTCAGGCCGCGCTTTACGTAGGCGGCGATCTCCTGATCGTCTTCGACAAGTAGAATCTTCATTTGAACCCTCGGGGGCCGTTCAGAAATGAGGCAATTGTGCGGACTGCTGCTGCCGTCTCCGGAAAGACTGCAGCGAAATTATGTCACGCTTGGTAATTGCGGTTTGCAGGTAACTCAACGTGTCTCTCGATCGGCGGCCTGCATTACGACCGGCGTGAGCAAATCCCGGTCCACGCATGCGCCCGTTCCGCGGTCACGCACTTCACCTGCAGGTGCGGTCATGAATGTCCAGCGATAGCCGTTTTCGCTGAGGTCGAGCTTCAGGGCGCCCCAGACACCGGTAACCAAGGCTTCGGTAAAAGGCGCCGGCGTACCGGCATAATTATGCATTTTACCGCCACCGGTTCCAACGACGAAGACACGAACACCGCGATCTTTCTGAATGGCTCCGGTCGGATCAAGAGGTGCTGTGCGCTCATAGAAATGGTTGTGGCCGGTGAGAACAATCGTTGTGCCATGTGCATGCAGAAGTTCAAACAGCTTGCGGGCGATCCAGTCGCCGGATCGCTCACGCGTCGAAAATGGTGGCCTGTGGAAGAACGCCAGGATGCAGGGTTTGGATGTCTTCAACAAATCATCCTTCAGCCACTCCATCTGGGCCCGAAATGCGTCAGTTATAAGTTCGGAATTGAGCGCAATGATGTGCCATTCCCCACGATCAATGCTGTAATAGCCCTTGTCGCGCGGGCCGGCCCTTTTGCCCCAGTAGTCGAAATAGCCGATGGCAGCGCTTCGTTTGTAGTCATGGTTTCCCGGCACCGGATGAATGCGGTCGAACGCGGCGCCGAAATATTTTGCAAAACAATATTTGTAACTGAACAGGCTGCCATGCGGGTAAACCAGATCGCCGAGCCCCAAGATCTCCGCATTTGGAAACTGGGCAACGAGCTTTGCGGTTTGTGCGGCTCCCTTCGCTTTGCCATATGAGGCGATGTGTGAATGCCGGAGATAGTGAAGACCGATTCTCAGATATCCGTATAAGTTCTCCGGCTTGCACCGGGCGACGTCGCCAAGCGTCAGGATCGTTACGGCATCTGTCCCTTCTCTCGGCAAATCTGCCCCTTCTCTCGGCAAATCTGCCTTATGGGGAGTGTCCTCGATCGTCGGTTCGATCCGGAGCTTGACGGCGCCGTCGATACCGTTCCTTGCCGTGTGACGCGTCGCCAAGACGAACAAGGTGGTTATCAGGACGAGCATGAGCCACTGCTCCGGCCTTTTCGGAAGTCTCATACTCTGTCCTCGGTTGCGCACGCTGCACTTAAGTGAGGACGAACCGTATGGGGCCTGTTTTGCTGCCGCCTTGCTCAAACCATACGAATTTGTAAGGTCGCGATCTTTCCGATTTCCGCCGCCGTTTTCTCGCTAAAACTCTGCAGATCGCTCAATTTGGTAAACCTTACGGATTCGTATGAGTCCGGAACTCCTGTTGCAATCTTCGACCGCTAATGACGCGTCGAGACGGCCGGCCTGCCCCTGGTGTGAGGATCCCTCCCCCAAACACACACCGGGACGCAGGTCGGTCAATTCATGTGGACTGGAGTCTCGAAGTCATGAAAGCAGGCAAGAAAACCATCAATGCAATCCTGCTTGCGGCAATCCTTGCGGCATACCTCTTTTTTGTGAGCAACCAAACCTTCCTGAAAAAGGCTTTCGCCTACTTCGGTGAGCATGGAGGCATCGTCAGCCTCTTTTTCATAACCGCGATTTTTCTCGCTCTCGTAGCGGTATTCGTTGGTCTGCTCTCTTTCAAATACACGTTGAAACCGGCCGCGATGTTCCTGATCGTTTCAGGGGCGTCGGCGGGATACTTCGTGGACCAGTACGGAGTCGTCATCAACAAAGCCATGATTGGCAGCATTGTCGCAACAACGCCGCAGGAAGCCGGTGAGCACATTTCAACCGAACTGATCGGTTGGCTGGCACTGACGGCCCTGCTTCCGTGCCTGTTGCTTCTGTGCATTCGAGTCGATTACGGCAAGGGGTGGCGCGCGCTTCGAGCGAGGGCCGCAATTGTGGTTGTCTCCGCAATCTTGACCGGAGCCATCGTATTGGCAAACTATTCGGCATTTGCGAGCACGATGCGCAACCACACGGACCTGATGAAGAGCCTCAATCCCGCCAAACCTATATTGAGTACCGCGCGGCATTTTCTCCACCAGGCCCGCGATGCACGTCGCACGCTGACAAGGATCGGAACCGACGCACACCGGGTCAGCCGTTCCGGCCCCACTGCCAAGCCACGGGTAACGGTGATCGTTGCTGGCGAAACCGCCCGCGCGAAGAGCTTCTCCCTGAACGGTTATGATCGCCAGACAAACCCGGAACTGAAGGCACGCAAAGTGCTGAATTTCTCAAATGTGTCGAGTTGCGGCACGCATACGGGTGTCTCGCTGCCATGCATGTTCTCTGTCTTTGACCGTTCCGAATTCCGGGAAGGAAAAGCGCGATACACCGAAAATCTTCTCGACGTGGTCCAGCGCGCAGGCATAAAGGTCAAGTGGTGGGACAACAATACGAGCAGCGCAAAGGTTGCAAACCGGGTGCCATTCGAGAGCGTCTATCATATTCACGAACCCCCCTTCTGCGGAAAGCAGGGGTGTTTCGATGAAATTCTCGTCTCCCGCCTCGCGAACCATCTGGCGAACCTGAAAGACGACGCTGTCCTGGTGCTCCA
This sequence comes from Hyphomicrobiaceae bacterium, assembly GCA_028066055.1. Taxonomy (GTDB): domain Bacteria; phylum Pseudomonadota; class Alphaproteobacteria; order Rhizobiales; family Methyloligellaceae; genus UBA2767. The sequence goes on along the minus strand of JALCBY010000036.1, from coordinate 10,571 downwards.
CGCGATCGGGAGTCACGGCCCGGCCTACTTCAGGCGTGTCCCCACCAAATTCAAAAGATTTCAGCCCGCATGTGAAACGGCAACGCTTTCACAGTGCACGCGGCAAGAGATCATCAATGCTTATGACAACACGATCTTCTATACCGATCATGTCTTGTCGCGGATCATTGACGTCCTTGACTCCACATCGAACCGTTTCGACACGGCGATGATCTATATGTCGGATCATGGAGAGTCGACCGGCGAGTTCGGTCTCTACCTTCATGGAATGCCCTATTCGCTTGCCCCGCGCGAACAAACCTGGGTGCCGTTTGTGATGTGGATCTCCGACGGTCTGTCACACTCTGCAGAGATCGATATGGAGTGCATGGCGTCGCGGCAACGCGATGCGCTCTCCCACGACAATCTGTTTCATTCCGTGCTTGGTCTCATGGACGTGGTCACAACGGTCTACGCGCCGGATCTGGACATCTTTTCAACATGTCGCAGCAAGACATCCGCGCGGATCACGCGGCGATGAGATGCAGGAAATCCCACCACCACAATCCGGCGGATTCAAACAAAGGTGCATTAATGTCTGAAGATCAGCGGCAGGAGCTTGAGGAGCGGTATTCGGTCGCGGCTCGTGTGCTTCATTGGGCGATGGCGCTCGGTTTCATTTTCATGTGGGCTTGCGGCTACGCCATGACGTCTCTCGTGCCGGAGGACTCCGCCCTGGAGAAATTCCTTTTCGGGCTTCATATTTCAATTGGCGTGACCCTTTTGGGGTTGTTGATCATCCGGATCGCTGTTCGATCGAAAGCTCCGCCACCACCATTGCCGCAGGGGTTTGCGCCCTGGGAGAAGGCCGCCTCACATCTTGGCCATCTGGCGCTGTATGTCCTGCCGGCTGTGATCATTGTTCTGGGGTGGGCTGAAACAAATTTCAGCGGATACAGCGTCAGGTGGTTTGGCGTGCATATGCCGAAAATCTTTCCGAGCATGGAAAATCTGTGGGGTTTCGATCCGGGAAAAATCACCGAAGAGCTGCATGCCTGGCTTGCATATACGATGCTGGCGGTCGCCATTGTTCACATCGCTGCTGTTATCAAGCACCGCTGGTTCGATGGACACGACGTGTTGCACCGCATGACGTTTGGCAAGGCGGGTCCGAAAAACTGACGCTACCTGGATACAGATGAGCTGCCCGCTTGACGATCTGATTGACGGTTAGAAGACGCCCATCACAAGCCCTGCCGCGAAGGCCGCGCCGAGGTCGCGGCAGCGGGCCAACTGTTCTTCGGGAATGGTCTTTTCAGCGAGGATTTCTTCCGGGGTTTGGGCATGCGTACAGACAATCAACGGCGGCTGCACTTCCTTTAACCGCCAGCCCTTTGCGATGCGTGCGGTCTGGCGCGCGGCGTTCTCACCGTCGGAGCCCGCGCAGATCATCTGGGCGTATGGCCGCCCTTCGATGCGTCCGAGCAGCGGGTAATAGCATCTGTCGTAGAAGTCCTTCATCACGCCTGCGATCGCCGCGAGATTTTCCGGCGCGCAGAAGATGTAGCCGTCGGCCCGCAGCAGATCGTCGGGCCCCGCCTCGTCCGCTCTCTTGAGAACGCTCGGGGCTTCCTCGCGTGCAGCCTCCGCCGCCGCCTCCGCCATCTGGCGGCTGCCACCGGTCTTCGAATGATAGACGATCAGAATTTCCGCCATGCCCCGGGAACTCACTGCCTGGTAACGCGCTATTCGCGGCCGAGGGAGGAGACGGATTTCGGGATCTTCCTTCGGAGAGAGGTCGCTTCGCACTTGTGCCAGACCATCTGGGCGCCGGCCTCACCCTTCTTGCCGCGGCACCAGTTTCGCAACTCCAGAACGACGCCCAGGGTCTCGCTCACATTGCACCATGCCCAGGTTTCACGTTTCTTCTTCGATTCCCCGAGGCAGAGCGCTTCTGCCCTCGCCCAGCTGTCGATGATTGTCTTTGTCGGCGGTCCGGGGTCCGGAGTGCTGGTGAGCATGGCGTGGGTGAATTTGACGCCCGACGTAGCCCCCTTGAAGCGCGCGCGCTTCGATATGCGCTCCTTGAGGAAGCAGACCTTGGCTTTGTGATTGTATGTGTATGCCTTGCAGCGCTTGTCCTGCAGGCAATCATACCGGCAGCCCTGAAGGGTCCTGTCCTTGCTTGAATCGTAGTCACCGCCCGGAATGTCGGTGTCGGCGAGGATGGTCAGCCGGTCGAGCTGCTTCGGGGCCGCGTGAGCGGCGACAAAAACCGAAAATTGCAACAGCAACAACAACCAGACCCAATGCATATCTCAAGCTCACAGCGGCGGTGGCTCATATTCAAGATCATAGTTTGACGGGGGTCAAACGGGATAAGCGGCCACATGACGACAGAAGCGACAGATGCGGTTCGGCTTATATGAATGCGCGAATAACAAGCGTGCGGTCTCACATCCAGGCGAAGGCCCTTTCCAAATAGGCGCGGGCGTTGCTGCGCTGCCATTCGCCGTGGGCCATGATCACCCGTTCCGGATTCCAGCCCAGTACCGCGTCGCGGGTGCGCCGCGTCGCCTTGCGGTTCAGGAACGAGAGGCGCCATTCCAGCGGCGCGTAGCCATACCCCTCGACGATGCGCCAGATGCGCGCAATGGCCCGCTGCCATGGTTTCCAATGGGCTTTCAGAAACGCCTCGCTGAAATTCTCCGACAGGTCCGCCATAATCACCGTTCGGGAGGCGCGATGAAAAAAGACGATTTCGTCCATCGCGACCGACCCGTTGAACCACACCTGGTCGATCTCGCTCCGCCAGGCATCGGGCGGGTCGTCGGTGAGTGGCGCCTGAAACGACAGGTCCTTGCGCTTGGCGATGGTCGAGCGAGGCCCCCACATTGTGGCACCCGGATAGGCGCTGGCCCATTCCTGCAGAAACAGATGATGGATCTTGTTGGGACTGACCAGATATTCCGGTTTGCCGATGCGGTCGATTTCTCCCTTCAGGCTTTCGGTCAGCCGGATGGGAGACCAGACCCAGAGAGGACCGTCATTAAGCCGAACGACAACGCAGCGAGTCGGATACGGGAAGCCATGGAAATTGACGCATTCCCCTTCCGCGATCCAGATCCCTTTATCGACGGCTTCCAGCATCTTCGCACCTGCCTCTCACGGCCCTTTCCGGTCATTGCGAAAAGAGCCCGGTTCGTCGCAATTCACGTGCACGCAACGTTCGGCATCGTTGTAAACTCGGGGCGTCGCGGGAGGAAGAAAGGTTTTTTGATTTCCAGGCACAGAGAAGAGGGAGGCGACCGCCATTCTATCAGGATTTGCATTGGCTGCTGGTGCGGTCTTGGCCGGACTTCGGACCGCGTGGCGTTTCCGCTGGCCGTTCCTTGTGGCCCATCTGCTTGTGCGCCTGTTCGTGCTCGCGGTCCTCGCGCCGGCATCCGGCCTGCTCCTGTCGCTCGCCATTGCCATGCGCGGCGAAAGCGCCCTGACCGATCAGGATATCGCCTACTTTCTGCTGACACCCGCTGGCCTCGCCGCAGGATTGGCCGTGGCCGGTCTCCTTATCGTGGGCGCCATTCTGGACGTCGCGATCATGACCGGCGTGCTGCGCGCGGGGAGCCGCACCGTTGCCGGGGTGTTCACCCATGGCGTCCGGCCGGTGCTCGCGCGACTGGCATTGCTCACCCGCTTCAGTGTACGGCTCGTCATGCAGGTGCTGCTCATCGCGGCACCGTTTCTGGGGGCTGCCGGGCTTGTCGCCCTGTTCGCGCTCCGCCGATACGATATCAACTACTACCTGACCTACTGGCCGGCTGAGTTCGTCGCGGCGGTTGCAGTGATCGCGGTGCTTCTCGCGGTAGGCGCCGTTGCGCTCGTGCGCCGCCTCGCGGGGTGGGCCATCGCGCTCAACCTGCTGCTCTACGGGAACGAACGTCCGCGCGACGCCTTCCGGACAAGCGCGTACAAACTTTCAGGAGAGCGCCGCCGCGTGCTCGCGCTCATCATCCTGTGGGTGGCGATGCGTGCGGGCCTCGGTCTTGCCGTCGCGATTCCGGCCGGGCTTCTCTTCAACGCCGTGCCGTTCCTTGCCGGGGACAATCTGCATTTCGCCGCAGGCGCGGCCCTTGCAATCTTCTTTCTGTTCGCACTCGCCAACGCCGTCGTGGCGGCCTTGTCGAACGGCGCACTGGCGGACGTGCTGAACCAACTGTTCGCGCGTCACACCGGAGAAACCACAAAGCCCGCTGCAACCGGCGGAGACGAAGCGCCCGCACCGGCGCGCATTCCGATGCCCGCGCTGATCGCCGCCGCCTTTGCCGCCGTGGTTGCCGGTCTATTCGCCGGCGGCGCGGTGCTGTCGGAAATCGGTGCCACGCGCACGGTCGAGATCATCGCCCACCGCGGCGCGTCCGCAGCGCGCCCGGAAAACACGCTTTCGGCGATCGAGAAGGCCGTGGAGGACCGCGCGGACTGGGTGGAAATCGACGTGCAGGAAACCGTCGACGGCGAGGTCATCGTCGCGCACGACAGCGATTTCATGAAACTCGCCGGCGTCGATCTCAAGGTCTGGAATGCGACCATGGCGGATCTCGCCGGGATTGATATCGGCAGTTCTTTCGATCCGGCCTATGCGGACGAGCGCACGCCCACTCTGCGCCAGGCGCTGGAGACGGTGAAAGGCCGCTCCAGGCTGCTCATCGAGCTCAAATACTACGGACACGATGTCGAGCTGGAGAGCCGTGTCGTGCGTATCGTGGAAGAGACCGAAATGGCGGATGAGATCGCGGTCATGTCTCTCAAATATGCGGCTATCCGCAAGATGCAGGCGCTGCGCCCCAATTGGCGGTATGGCGTGCTCGCCGCCCGCGCCATCGGCGACCTGGCCGCGCTCAAGGCGGACTTCCTCGCCGTCAATACGGGGCAGGTTTCCCTCTCCCTCATCCGCCGCGCCCATGGGCAAGGCAAACAGCTCTACGTGTGGACGGTGGACGACCCCCTCACCATGTCGCGCATGATCTCCATGGGGGTCGACGGGCTCATAACCAACAAACCGGCCCTGGCACGGCAGGTGATGGATGCACGCAACGCCCTTTCAACGCCTGAGCGGCTGGCACTATGGATCACCGACACGCTCCGTATCGGCTCTTTCGATCTCGTGGCGGATGAAGGTGATGCCTGACCGGAAGTGGGGCTTGAGTCCCCACCAGTTCGAATGGGAGACCAGGAAAAGCAGGCCCATGTCTGATTGTGGCATATAAGATTATTCAACTATAGATTGCACATTTCCGAAATCGTTTATTTACGGTCATTTCAGTTCACTTCCATTGCGCATATAGTTTAACCGAATAGACGCAAAACTATTCTAGGAACAACGCTGATGATTTGCACCTCTCAGGGAGTAACGTTCTGATGCAATCCTGCATGCGACTCGGCCACGCGATCTTGCTGTCCTCAGTGCTCGTTCTGCCGTCGATGGCGATGGCCGAGGAGGAGCAGAAGCCGGAGGTTCCGCCTGTTCTTCTGAAAAACCTCAGGGGATCGAAAGAGGATTACGTTTCGAGAACCCTCAAGCCCATACGCCAGTATGGTGAAAACCGCACCACGATATCGAAGGCGGGCGTTGAGCTGGTCGAATCCGAACTCGATGCGCAAATGCGCGGGCAGTTCCTTGGGCAGGAGTTTCGCAAGGATCTGGATGGCGATGGCCGCATCTCGCTGCGGGAGATGCGGAGGGCGCACGAAAAGTCGCTGCGGCGCCTCAAGGAAAAGGGCAAGCCGGAACGATATACAAAGACCCTTGCAAAGAAACTCGAAACATCCATGCAGGCCGACAAGAATTCCGACGGCTATGTGTCTTTCGATGAGCTGATGGCGCAAGCCAAACTGCAGCTCCGCAAAAGCCGGGCGCAACGCTCGCGCATCTTCGATATGAAGGACATGCTGGAACTCGATCCCAACAAGGATGACGTTCTCTCCATTGCCGAACTGCGGCCGTTGCTGGACAAGACCTTCGCCCGCTTCGACACCAACAAGAACGGGTGGATCGACCCGGATGAACAGAAGGCTGTAAGAGAGGTAAACAAGCAGCAGCGCGCCAAGACAAAGCCGAGGGTGACACGAAACCAGCTTGCAACATGTGAGCTCCCGCCGGCGAGCAAGGATGCACTGGTCGTTGTGCTCGGCAGTTATGGGGGACACGCGATCTCGTCCGTGTCCGTCGCCGGTCAGAACAAGGTCACCCATACCGGGACCATAACCATCGAGCCCGGCGAGAAGCAGATTTATCTGGTTATCGGTGCTCGCGCCCATATGGTTTGGGATTTCAAGGGTGCGACCAACCGCATTGAACGCATTGTCGCTTTTTCAGGTTTGACAAACGGGGGGGCCGGTTCCGTCGGGATACCTGCCGATAAGGTGACGTTTCTGGCGTCCGGTTCCTGCTTCAGGCATTTCAGAAACGGGACATCCGGCCGGGCGCGCATCGCCAAGGCGGTGGTAGAAGGCGCGCTGAAGCGCAACGTCGATGCGGTCGTCGGGATCGGAGAGGTATCGAATATGCATCTTCCGTCCGGCACGCAGGCGAATATCAACAAGCCGATGGGGCCGACCGTCGAAACAGCCGGTGGCAAGAAATTCGTCATTTCAAAGGACGGTGTGAAGCCGCTGAGCGAGGTGATGCCAAAGGGGCTTGAGCCTCCGACGAAGGTTGACAAAAAGACGTGGGCGGAACTGCATCGTTTCAACCCGGGCGGGATCGTCCAGCTCGACGCAAAGAATGTGATCGGGAATGGCGAGGTGGAAAAATATGAGGTGATGCCGCAACAGGCGGGCCTCGTGCAGTTGATGCAGGAAGGGGCGATCAGACGTCTGAACGACGGGTTTTACCTGATCGAGAAACCGATCGCGCGTTACCCGGCAGGGCTCGGAGGCGCGCATTCCGTCAAATTCCTGCTCGGCAAGGGTGTTCCTCAACCACCCGGTAAGCCCGGCCATTCATGCGTCGTCTCCGAAGAAAACGGTAAACCGCTGTTCGATAGCGCACGCCGCTGCTAGTGCGCCTTTCCCGTCCGGGTTTCGGGGCGCCTGAACGAACGAGGCATGACTGCGCCCGCGCCCCGTGGCACACTGTTCCGCCAATCGGAATTCGATCGGCAAATGAGGGAGTGCTGACGCACGGGAGGGGCAGACATGGACAAGACGGTCGGCTGGCTGATGGTTCTCTACGGTGCCTGGGCGCTCATATCCGGCATCATTACCAACGACATGGGAGGCCTCGCGGCACTTGGCTACAATCCCGACCTGCCGCTCAGTTTCGGGCGCGCGCCGTTCCGTTTCATCATCGGCATCGCGATCTATGGCGCCCTGCTCTACTACGGATGGCGGCTGATCACCGGTCAGTCCAAGCTGCGCCGGGAAAGCTGACCGCCCATCTCGGAAAGGGGAATGGGATCGCTCGTTGGCACGGTCTTTTATTCGGGAACTGACGGGATGGAGAATTTAACCGCACCATCGCGGACCAACCAGACATTATGAGGATCAGGAACAAGATAAGGATCAGGACCAAGTCCGGTCGCACGGGCGTCGTTCCCGTCCATCCCGGATTCTCCGCGGATGTTCAGGCAACCGTCAGCGCGCGGACGCCCTGAAGACTTCTAGATCCGGTCCAGGGCCGGCAGAAACAGGCTGAAAAGCATGAGGAGGCACGTGCCTCCGATGGCCCACCAGGTGTTTCTGGTTGCTGCCGAAATCATCAGCAACGCAGCAAATAGAAGCGCGATGATCGGCACACCAAATCCGGCGATCGAAACATCGCTCGTCACTATGTCGATAAACTCACGCATGAGCAGCTCATCTCTGATCGCTGCCCCCGCCGCAACCGTTGGTTGAAGATAAACAGAAGAATCTTAAAATCTGGTTGTATTCCGGGCGGGTTATATTTGAGGCATCCCCTCGTCACACGCGAGCTTCGTCACCGGGACGCATTCATACCTGGCATCAACTTCAGGTTATCCGCCTTTTTTGGCCCGAAATGTGCCGGAGGAACAAACCAGCGGCCGGGCAACCGATCGCGGAGCGCGCCTCTCACGCCGCGCCGGTCTTTGCACCGGCAACGCGCTACCGGCTTGCCAGACGCTCCTTCATATCCACGTAAGCCGTTTCAATAAGCCTGGTCAGGGCCGTGGCATCCATTTGGACTTGGGGCTTGAGTTTCACATGCCGCATGAACTTTCCGGTTCCTTCCAGAAGGGCTTCCGGATCGTCAAGTTCTGCGCCATGGAAGAAACCGACATTGACATGCGCCTTGAAGGCGTTGACGTAGGCGAAGGCCGCGTTGCCGACACACGCGGTCGGGTGGCCGTCATGCAGCAGCTCCCGGACATCATCTCCGCAGCAATGCATGACCTCGAACCAGTGCTGCGCAAGTGCGCCCAATTCACCCGTATGCTCCTCCATCCACAGGTCGACAGCGGGGGCTCGCTTCAGCGAATCGGGGAACCGGAAAAGCCGGCTTCTGGCGATCTCGTTTCGGCACGAAGCCATGGTCTGAAACCTCCGATCCTGAGCACCTCAGCCCGTGCTCCAGGCGCGCGGCTGCACCATCCCGGCGATCTTGCAGGCCTGCTTGACATATCCATACGGGAACAACTCGAAGAACAGGTTCCGGGCTTTGCGCTTGTTCACGGCCTTGCGTTCTGCGAGGAACGAAAACGCATGACGCGCGTCGGGCGAGACGCCGTGTTCCGCCTGTTGGTCGCGCATGAATGAGATGATGGCCCAGTGGTCGTCGGTGAGCTCGATGTGTTCCTCCTCCGCAATGAGCCTTGCGACATTCTCGTCCCAGTCGTCGGGTTCCGCCAGATAACCGGATTCGTCGCGGAGGATGGAGCGTTCGCCAACGGTGAATTCGTGAAAGCTGTCGGTTCGCAATCGCATCGTCATGTCGCCGCCGCCATTGCCTGTGAGGACCAAACCGCGATCGAAGTCGCCCAGAGGCCTTTCGGATTATGGATCAATCAATCCGAACTGAACCGATTTGACAAGCGCCTGCGCCGATGTTCTGGCGTTAAGCTTGCGCCGTGCGTTGGCGAGATGGAAGGACACGGTGATGGTTTTGATATTCAGGCGCTCCGCGATCCGGTCCGCCAGCAGGCCCCGCCCGAGCCACAGAAGGACCTCGCGTTCGCGGTCCGTCAGCCCGATGCTTTTTGCCTCTTCATTTTTGGCCAGATTGTAAATCCGGTTAAAGGCCGTTATCGCCGCGACGTGGAGCTTTCCGCCGCGATCGTTATAGAAGCTGACAAACTCTTCGCGGCAAAAGTCGGTGGCAATGGACACGTGCCCCCAGTCCTTGCTGTGGGGCATGTGAATGGGGATGGCGACCAGGGCTCGGCCACCGGCGTCGACCAGCTCCTCGTCGCACCATCGCCGTGGATCGGAGAGATTGGGTTCCTGATCCCAGAATTCCTGACCGAAGAAATACGGCGTTACATTGTTCTGGCAATGAGTGCGCTTGGGATCGTGATCGGGATAGACATACTCCCGATAGATTTCGATCACCCGGCGCGACGACGTGTTCAGGTGGAACAGTCCGGAATCGTTCAGATCGAGCAAATTGCCGACGTGGCTCGCACCCAGACTCCGCATGTAGCGAACGGTCTTCTCCCACGCCGTGTCGATGGCGTCCACGTCGTTCATGGTCTCGACAAAATCGAGCAGCGAATTGTCCAGCGCAGCGAAACCCGTCATGTCTTCTCCATAGGCTCGATCAGGTCCAGTTGCAGCGCAATGACCAATGCGTGATCGGCGGTTTTGGCATTCAGTTTGATACGCGCGCGCTCTATATGGTGCGTCACAATCACTGTTCCAATACCCAGGCGATCGCCTATTTCGCGTTTGAACAATCCGGATGCCAGACCGAGCAGGCACACGCGCTCCGTCTCGGTGAGCCCGACCAGTTCCGCCCGCTCGCGCCTCATGAGTTTCCTGATCCGGTTGAACGCCAGAGTTCCGGCCACCTGCATCGCGTGTCCGTGCTGATCGTAGAGGCTTTTCATGCCGTCCGCGTCGCGGTCGGTCCCGACGGAAAACCGCGCCCAGTGACCTTTGAAGGCGCCGTGGACGGGGAACAGGACTGCGGAGCGCCAATGCGCCGCCGCGAGGTCCCTGAGGTAATCCTGGAAAACGGCGGGCGTCGCCGCGTGGCGGTTCAGGAAGGCGACACCGGAAAAGCAGGAGGCTGACCGCTCGCGGCAGTAGGGGATGGTCGGGTCGAAATAGGGATGGATCGTTTCGAGATATTGTTCGGCGGTCCAGGCGGGGGTCGTCCATAGCAGCGTCGGATTGGCCCGGTCGAGATCCATGCTCAAATGCAGGTGGCTGGCGCCGAGGTCGCGCATGAATGCGACCGTCTCATCCCATGCCGCGGCCACCGTTCCGGCCTCGGACAGCCCTGTCATGAAATCCTGTGTCTCGCGGTTTACGGATATCCGCTTCATGACGCGCACCCGTCAAGCTTGCGAATCAGAGCAAGACTAGACCACGTTCCGAGGCGCCGAAACCCCGGATGCTCAGGGATCGTTCGG
>JALCBY010000101.1 GCA_028066055.1 Hyphomicrobiaceae bacterium | reverse complement strand
CGTTTTTCATGTCGGCGCCGATAACGCCGGCCGGCGTGGTCAGCGTGGTGACGAAGCCGATTTTGACCGGCGCATCGTCCGCGGCGGCGCGGGTTGCGGCACTACCGAAAAACGCCGCGAAAACTGCGGCGGCGGCGAGAATTTTCTTTGCGGCGGACATGGCGGGGCTGCTCCTGGGGGAACGGGAATAATGGGAGGCGCGATTGTAGCCGCGCGCGCGGAGGCGCGCACGGACGCGCATTATGCGGTATCCTCGCCCCATCCAACGCAGAGACAAACACCAATGCTCCCGAAATTGATGAAAACCCGCGCGGCGTTGCTGTTGGCGGCGGCGCTGTGGGGCGCGTCCGCGCAGGCGCAGGGAATTTGCGGGCGAAGCGCGGAGGTGCAGGCCTACATTTTGGGCTGGACCTACCCAAAGTTGGATTGCGCGGATGTTACCGCCGCGCACTTGGCGGCGATTACCGCGATTGCGCCGAAAAAAGCGTTCCCCCGGCTCCGCGCGGGAGACCTTGCCGGACTCACCAATGTCAGTCAGCTGGAGTTGCGCAGCAAATCCCTGACCGAACTGCCGGCAGGCATCTTTGACGATCTCGTCAACCTGAAACAGATGTGGCTGAAATTGGGGACCCCGAGCAAATTGCCCGACAGCGTGTTTGACAAACTCACCAATCTGGATTTTATGGATTTGACCTTGTCCGAACTGCCGGATGGCGCGTTTGACAATCTCTCCAACCTCCGCAGTCTGTTTGTGAGCGGCATCTCGACCAAACTGCCGGATGGCGTGTTTGACAAACTCTCCAACCTCTCCTTCCTGTGGTTCGGGGACAACACTTTGACCGAACTGCCGGACCGCGTCTTTGACGGACTCACCAACCTCACCGATATGTACTTGGCTGGCAACGGCTTCACCAAATTGCCGGACGGCGTGTTTGACAAACTTGCGAACCTTGATGGTCTGAATTTGCGCGAGAACGCCCTGACCGAATTGCCGGACGGCGTGTTTGACAAGCTCACCGGCCTCTCCGGTCTGGTTGTGCACAGCAATCCTTTGACTGAACTGCCGGAAGGCGTCTTTGACGGCCTCACCAACTTGGAATCGCTGAATCTGGATTTGTATGAAAGCAGCCGAAGCCCCCGCCAAAGCCCCATGACCGAACTGCCGGACGGCGTTTTTGACGATCTCGTCAACCTGAAGCGTCTGTTTCTCCGGAGCGGCGCCCTGACCAAATTGCCCGAAGGCGTATTTGACAACCTCGCCAACCTTGCTTGGCTGGATGCTGCCCTCTACAACTTGACCGAATTGCCGGAAGGCGTTTTTAGGAAACTGACCAGCATGAGGAAACTGGAGTTTTACGGCGGCGCCATGACGGAACTGCCGGAAGGCATATTTGCGCGCAATGCCGGCGCGGTTGATTTGCAGGAATTATCTTTCCGCTATGGCGATTCCGCCTCCGATGTGGATATGACCCCGCAATTCGTGCGCACAGACGCCGGCAATTTTGCGCCGGGGCCGGCATCCGTGGTGTTCAGCCTGCCGCAGGGCGCGCCACGCACTCTGACCTGGGCATTGTCCGTGAAGGGCGCCTCGCTTTTTGCCGACACGGTGACCGTTCCCGCCGGCGCGACCATCAGCGCGCCGTTTACCCTCACGCGCAACGAGGACCACATCGGACATGTCAGGTTGCGCGCGGAAAAAACGTGGAACTTCGGCGGTGTCCGCGGCATCTGGTTCCCCCAGGACGACCCGGAAATTCGTCTTTTTCCCCGCGCGGATATGCCGCAGAATTTGGGGGTCGCCGCGGCCGACCGCTCGCTGACGGCGGTTTGGAACAGGCCGGCTGACGACAAGCGAGTCCTCGGCTATACCGTCCGCTGGAAGTTGGCGACGGCGGAAAATTTCGCAACGGACAACACCTATACCACCAAAATCCAATGGCCCCGGGAAACCAGTTACACCATCGAGGGTCTGCAAAACGGCCTTACATACGATGTTGAAGTCGCGGCGCGCATTTATGCACTCCGCGGTAGTTGGGGCGGTCGTCTGGAGTTCAGCGATTTCGTAAAAGCGCAAGGCGTCCCCGGGAAGTCCCGGTTCCGGCTGAATGTGCTCGGCGGCGACTCGCCCTCGGCGCGCGACGGCACTGCCATCATGCGCTACCTGCTCGGTGTGCGCGGGAAATCGCTGCTCGCCGGCCTGGCAAATGGACAGCCTCGCGTCGTTGAACTCAAGATTGCGGAAGCAGCAAAAAATGGAGAATTGGATGTGGACAGAAGCGGCCAGGTCGACTCCACCGACGGCGCTTTGATCGTGCGCTACTTGCTGGGACTGCGCAATGACGCGCTGGTCGCGGATTTGAAAGTCGCCTCCGAAGCGAAAGACATCGCCAAAAACATAGAGGAGTTGAAACCCGCGTCCGCGTCCTAGCGCGCGGGGGCGAATTATTTTTTCGCCCGCCCCGACATCGCGTAGTGCAGCGCGCCGCCGAGGGCGGCGCCGAT
>JALCBY010000100.1 GCA_028066055.1 Hyphomicrobiaceae bacterium | reverse complement strand
CGCCGAGACGCCTGTGGGCCTGCGCCAGCTCCATTCCGATCGGGCCGCCGCCGATAACCATGAGGTGATCGATCGCCTTCTTGTTGTCGAAGATTGTCTCGTTCGTGTCGAAAGGCACCTTGTCGAGCCCGGGGATCGGCGGGGTTCCCGGCGACGAACCGGTTGAAACGACGAACCGCCGCGCGCGGATCCGATAGTCGCCGGCTTCAACGGTCCGGGCATCGATGAACTTGCCCGGAGCCTCTATCACATGCACACCCAGTCCGGTGAACCGCTCCACGGAATCATGCGGCGCAATCGCGGCGATGACACCCTTTACGTGATCGTGCACGCCTGCCGGATCCACGCGCGGCTGAACTGCGGCGATCCCGAAGCGGCCTGCGTCGCGCATCGACTGCGCGCATTTGGCTGATGCGATCATGGCCTTCGACGGCACGCAGCCATAGTTCAGGCAGTCGCCGCCCATCTTGGCTTTTTCGATCAGTACGACGTCGACACCGAACTGCGCTGCCGCCGCAGCAACGGACAACCCGCCTGACCCTGCTCCGATCACGCAGATATCCGGCTCGATCACTTCAACCATTCTTCTTCTCCTTCAACGGCATGCAGCGGCAACACTTCGATCACGCAGATGCAGCCGTTTTGCGGAATTTCTTCAAGATTACGGGTATCAGCGCAACGGCGCCAAGCGCCGCAAAGGCGATGAGCAGTTCCTTGGTCACGAGCGCGCCGGGATCGAGCTTGAATTCACATGGCGGCGTGGCAGCTCCCGTGTGGTTCTGCAGGCATGCATCGTAGGCCGCGCGCTGCGCCTCAATTACGCTGTCGAGGCCCACACCAGCAAACGCAAAAGCGAATGTGCCGGGAATGATGCCGATAAACGTACCCAGCACGTAAGTGCCGAGACCGACGCCGAGCAGCGCAGGAGCAAGATTGACGAGCCAGAAAGGAAACAGCGGCACAAGCCTCAGGAACAAAAGGTAGTTGAGCGCATTTTCCTGAAACCCGTCGCGCAGCTTCCCGAGCCAGGGACCGGCGCGCACCGCGAGCGGCTCGCCGAAGGACGTCTTGGCAATCAGAAAAATGATGGTCGCACCAATCGTTGCGGCGACAACGGTTGCGAATCCACCAACAACCCAGCCGAACAGAAATCCCCCCGTCAGGGTCAAAAACACCCCGCCGGGCAGCGACAGGGCAATAGCGACGATGTAGATGCCCATATAGGCCAGCAGCGTCAGGAGGTAATTTTCCCTGATATAGCTCTTGAGGAGATCGCGGTTGTTCGCGATGTGCTCCAGCGTCAGATATTTGTGCCACCCTTGGGAGATGACCAGCACCGCGACACCAACCAGAATGACCAAAGGCACGACGCGTTTGACCCATCCGCCTCCAGCGCCGGACTCCGCCTGTATATTGTCGTTCATGCTGACACCCCCCTTGCCATCGACTGAACGGCAGAGTCCCGAGACGGACGGCTCCGAGATATATCATTATTTCTTGTCATTTAGAGCCCAATCATACTCATAGTCGGAAATCGACGTTGCTCCGGCGAGGCGGTCGGCGAGAACGGGCTCGGCATATTTGCGGATGTGAACCAGAATGCGACGGCTCGATCCACCGAAATCGCTCGCATACCAGTCAAACAGGCTGGATGCGACAATGTCCTTGCCATCGAACCTGACGCCGCGCGGACTGTTAATATACCCGCGCGCGGCACGGTCCAGCATCGTATCAAGCGTTGCACCCGTGTAGGCCTCCTTGAGCAGATTCGGGCAGCCGACCGACGCGCAATTGACGGCATAATGTATACGCGGATCGCGCCAGATCGGACGCATGATCTCGTGTTCGATGTCGTCGAGGCTGAGATCGGCACCGGAAACCTTGACCACATCCTCCTTCCAGGGACCGGGAAACAGGAAGCTGGTCAGCCGGATATCGCGGATCGATTTGACCGGATAATGGGCAGCAACGACATCGACGGTCTTCGCATTGTAAAGATTGGTCCAGAAGGCGAACTGTTCATTGCGATTGAGCTTTTCCGGCTTCACGGCCTGCAGCCGGTCCAGATACTTCTTAAGGTCCGCAAGTCCGTCCTTTTTCAACCCGGCATAGTCAAAGCGGTTCAAGCCGTCCTCACCGACATGCAAATGCCTGGCAAGCAGTTTGTTCCACGCGGAATGGTCGACAGTCACCTTGGATGCAGGGTCGTGGGGCGCGAAGCGGTCGCGCAGTTCTTCGGATTGCGCGTTCTGTACCGCAACAAACATCAGGAACACCGCGATTGCCGTGGCCGTCGCAATCCTGAACATGTACCGGTTCCAGTCTTGCAGGTGGATCGCGTACCGGCCGGCGCGGTTGCGTTGTGGTGTCATGATATCCCTTCTCGCCTCCATCTCGTTCCTGCTGCCTTAGATAACGCCAAGGCTCCAGAATGGGAGCCACCTCTGACTTCTTCGTGATGGGTTGTCAGAAGACGTGAAATGCACCGTATACGAACGAATTGGCGATCAATTGACTTGAAACGGCCCCGAACGT
>JALCBY010000035.1:10638-30028 GCA_028066055.1 Hyphomicrobiaceae bacterium | reverse complement strand
TCCTCGGGCGTCTCCAGGTCCAGCACCACGCCGCCCACATCGGACTTGTGCGAAAAAATATTGCAGATTGCGTATCGTCATCGCAGCGGTCCTGCCCGTGTCGTATCCCGAGGGCTGGTGCAATCCTGCCGCACAACTGCGACATGCGCATGCCCTTCCGGCGGCACAGAGTGCTGCGCATAGTTGCACCGCCCGCCGGATCCAACAGGCCAAACAATCAACCGGTCATTTTCTCACTTCGAGCAGCGTGTCGTGTTCGGGAAACTTCGAGTGAAAATTGCTGCGCCTGGCGAGTTTGCCCTGATCAGGTGCGTTCAGGGATACATCGATCATATAATCCACCGCCGAGCGGATCTGTGCCGGGGTGCAGACTTGGCACATGCCCTTGAACGGCATATCGCCGCTGCCGTGAACCGCGACCGCATACAAGCGGTCCCGGCCCTGATCGACGAGCCGCAGCCACGCCTTCCGGTCTCCGATCTGCGGCGCGCCGAGTCCGCCGAAACTGTGACAGTCCGAACAGACGGATGTGTAGATTTTCGCGCCCGCCCGGAGGGGTAGCTTCTCAGACGAAATCGGCGCCGGTGGCGTCGGCTCGCTCTTGACCGTCTTCAGGTAAGTGGCAATCGCCTTCTGGTCCTCCGCTGTCAGGAACCGGAGACTGTCATGCACCGCTTCGCGCATATCTCCCTGGATCTGGCCGTTCCAGAGCCCGCGCTCGCGGGCAAAGACGGAAACGATATCCGCCACGGAAACATGCGCCAGTCCGCGCGATGTAATGTCGGGCGCCCAGTAGCCGTTTATGAAGTCGCCGGAGAGATAGTGCTTCTTCTCTTCCGCGCCCGCCTCGTTCATGGGGCTGTGGCACATCCCGCAATGACCGGGGCCATTCACCAGAAAACGGCCACGGTTCCATACAGCCGACCGTTTGGGATCGCGCCGGTAACCATTCTTCTGATTGTCGAAATAGAGCAGCCGCCAGCCCGCCAGCAGTTCGCGCTCGTTGAAAGGAATTTCCAGAGTGTTCGCGGGCGGCTCGTTGGAAACGGGCTCGATGCTTTTCAGATACGCGAATATCGCGTCGACTTCGCTGTTGACCAGGAGGTTGTAGTGCACGAAGGGCATGACCGGGTACAGGTAAGACCCGTCGACGCGGATGCCGTTGCGCAGCGCATTGCGGAATTGCCACTTCTGGTATTTCCCGATGCCCGTTTCCTTGTCCGGCGTGATGTTGGGAGAATAGATGTCGCCAAACGGCGTCTTCATCTTCAGTCCGCCGGCAAAGGCAGGGCCCGCCTCGTGCCTCGTCTTGTTGGTATGGCAGGAGATGCAGTCCCCGGCCTTCACCAGATACTCGCCCTGGCGAATGACCTTTTCAGACGCCGCACCGCTCTTGTAGTTCACTTTCGGGTAGGCCGGATATCCGACCGTCTCGTCCAACAGCTCGGTGGGAGACTGCGGCGGGCGAGGCGCGCTTCGCCCCTTGTACAGCCTGAAGCGCCCACTCCTGGGCAATCCGCCTTCGACGGGACCGGCGCCCGGATATGCGGACGGACTGTCCTGCGCGGTCGCCGGTGCTGCCGCCGACCCGAATGCCAGCGCCACGCCCAAAACCACGGAACGGACGGCGCGAACCGCCATTTGTGAATGCGGTTTTGCATAAGCTCTCATGGTTCACCCGCTCAATCTTGATTTGAGCGTATCGGCGATCCGGATCGCGAACGCGGCAATGGTCAACGTCGGATTCACGACCCCCGTGAAACACTGAACGGAACTCGACGCCACATAGAGATTGTCGTGACCGAACACCTTGCAGTCCCTGTCCACGACGGAATCGGATTCCGCTTCCCCCATGATCGTCGTACCCATCATGTGGTTGTTGGGGCCGTATGAATTTGCCGGAAGCAGCGTCTTGTTGAAGGGCGACGTTCCAGCCGTGAAGTTCGTTCCACCGCACATTTCAGAAATCTTTTCGAACTCCACCTGGCAGGCTTTCGCGGCGGCGAACGTCCACGGGCCGACGCTATAGTCGATCTTGGGCCGGGCGATGCCGATGCGGTCGGTCAGCTCGCTCAGCGTCACCCGGTTGCGCGGTTCCGGAAGCTGGCCGAGAAACGCGTTCACATTGACGACGTGATCCATCAGATACTGGACACGGTCGGAGAGCTGCTGGCCGAGGCGTCCCTCGCTCAATGCCTGATCGACATAGGCTTCCGGCGAGAGCCGGTTGTAGAAGTTGAGACGGAAGCCCGCATGCTCGCTCTTGAAATCGCCCTGGCGATATTTGAGGATCCGCCCGATCGCTTCCGGGCCGCGCCCGCTGTAGACCGGCTCTGGCGCCAGGAACGACGCGCTGATGCCGGGGTGGTCCATGAGATTGCGCCCGACCTGATCGCTCGCATTCCCGACACCCTTGGGGGCCGTCTCCTGCTGCGAAAGCAGCAACAGTTTCGGCGTCTCGATGCCGTTGGCCGCGAGCACGAAATACCTCGCCTCAACCCATTTCTGGGTTCCATCCGGCGTGACGTAGGCGACGGCCTCCACGCTCCCGTCCTTCTTCACCCGGATGAAGTCGACGACGGCACGCGAAATCAGTCTTGCCGGTTTGGGCTGCCGCTCCGCCTTCCGGATGTGGATGTCGCCGCTATACATGGCGCCGATCGGGCAAATTGGCATGCAGTTGCCGTTTCCGCAGCACTGCGGCCGCCCGTCGTAGACCGCGCTGTTGCGCGCCACGGGTGCCGAAACCATCTTCAGCCCGTCGGGTGCAACCTTGTCGCCGACCCAGCGTTCATAGTAGCCGAGCGGGATCGGGCGCATGGGATAGGGGGTTCTGCGATCCACCATATAGGCCATGGGTTCGGATTCGCCCGCGACGCCCAGCTCGGCTTCTGCACGGTCGTAATAGGGCTCCAGATCCTGATAGGTGAGAGGCATGTCCCGGCCAACGCCGTAAGTGGATTTCTCCTTCAACTCCTCCGGCGTATAGCGCCAGCATTCCGCGCTCCAGTGCCACGTCGTGCCGCCGACGCCTCGGATATAAAGGCAGCCGTAATTGTTGGGACCGACCTCCTCGATATAGGACCCGGGTTCGGTTTGCGAGGGGTGGGGCGCATATTCGGTATTAACGTAAGGCGACTGCCAGTCATGCGTCACCGAGTTGCGGTACCGGTTGACCGCCGCATTCCGGTCGATGGGCGGTCCGGCTTCGAGGCAGATCACATCAAGCCCCGCCTTGGCCAGTTCGTTGGCGACGAGGCCGCCGGCAACGCCCGATCCGACAACAACCACCTCACTTGTGAAATCTGCGTCTTCGGCCATCCCCTTCGTTCCCCCGCGTTTCCTCGCACCCGGTTATTGTTGTTCGTCCTTGCCGATCTGCCCGCCGATATATTCGGGAAAGACGCGACCGCCCCATTTCGGATTTTTTTCATCCCTGGCCCAGGCGTCGCCGCAGCATCTGTTCTCCTTTGACGGCTCGAACGCCCACCAGCCGAATTCGCCGCCGCAGGTCGTCGGGATGTTGCGATAGCCGAGGCTCGGGCGATACATCAGGGCATCGAAATAGGTGACGCGTTCCTCGCGTCCGCCCGCCGTCCCGGAGATGCGCACCACACCGGTAAACCACGAACGGGCGATTTCCCTGACCAGGCCCTTCGCCCCGGCATCCTTGAGAATGCCGGAGGCCTGAAGCATCGCAATGTCGATCGTGGAATGCTCTTTGGAAACCGCCTTGGCGATTTCGCCGTAGGTCTTGTCGAGGGGCAGGTTGGTCCCGACGGTGAAGAACTGGTAGAAGCGCCGCCCGACATCGAGGGACAGATCCGCGTCGCCGCAGATCAGTTTCGACAACGCCATGAACTGATCGAACGACACGCTCTCGCCATTCTCCAGGGGCGTGAGGTCCGACACGGCATCGGTGGAAAGCGCAAGGGATGGCCATTGGCTCACGCCGGCCGATGCCGCAGCGGAGATGAAGCAATGCAGTAGAGTTCGACGCGTAAGGGTCATGGGCCGTCATGTCAGAGCGTTGAAATGTAAGCGTAAGCACAAATCGAGATAAAATGAAGTCACTCTGACACGCCGGATGAAGGGCAGGCCGCCGAACCCGGAAGAACATAATGTCTAGGCGCCCGGCGGCCTTGCGGGAGGATGGGCCGCAAGATGACCGGTCTTGATCCAGACCTTCACGCCGTCCGGGCCGATGTTGAACGAGGTGCGCGCACCTTCAGGCAAACGGAGCCAAGAGTATGGTTCGAAAGTTTCGCCCCCTTCAGTGAATGATCCCTCCAGCACGAAAACCTCCGCGCCTCCCATCGCCTCGAACGCGACCGTGCTGTTGGCCGCCCATTTCTCCAGACGCACATCTTCACGCCCGTCGTTGAAGAGCGTCATGATCTCGACACCGGTACGCGCGGCGTCGGGAACGAACGCCATCTTGTTGGTATCAATGCGCACATGTGTGCGGTCCTTCAGGTCGAACTGCCACAGCTTGACGAGGATCGTGCAGCCCGGCTCCGAGCCCGGCGTGTGTCTCGAGTCCGGCGGATTGCGGATGTAGCTGCCGGCGGGGAAATCGCCATGTTCGTCCTGGAATACGCCGTCGAGCACGAGGAACTCCTCGCCGCCCGTGTGGACGTGCGGCGAGAAGGAACTGCCCGGTGCATAGCGCACGATGGTCGTCGCGCGCGCCACCTCATCGCCCAGCCGGTCGAGCATGCGCCGGTCCACGCCGGGCATCGGCGACGCCTCCCACGGCAAACGGGCCGCATGCACCGCCACCCGCTCACCGAAATCCGCGTTAATGTCCATGATTCATGTCCCTTTCGGCTCCGGGTCAGCCATTGATGCTTGGCCGCGCGCCGATACGTTCACGCCACGCGATGAGATTACCGCACTCTTCGGGCACCGGCACCTTGGCAAAGTCCGCGAATATCAGGCCGGCATAAGCGGTGATGTCTGCCACGGAGAACGCTTCACCGGCAAGGTAGGGTTGGTCGGCAAGCACGTCGTTGAGATAGCGCATCCCGTCGGTTGCGCTCTTGCGTTGATGTTCACCCCACTCGGCGCACTGGTAGGTTTCAATGTTCGGGCCGAGACCGGGCGTCGCGTGATGAAAGTAGGTTGCCACGGCATCGAGAAGTCCGGCTTCCGCGCGTCGTTGCATCATGTGAATGTTTGCCCGTTCTTTGGGAGTGCGGCCGGTGAGGGACGGCTCGCCATCAAGATGATCGAGATATTCCGTGATCGCCGTGCACTCGGCAATGGTCGTTCCATCCTCCAGTTCGAGTACCGGAACAGCGCCTGAAGGATTCTTGGCCCTGAAGGCCGGTTTCCTGTGTTCGCCATTGGGCACGTCGACGGAGATGAACTCAACTTTCTCCGTCAGGCCCTTTTCGGCCAGAGCGATACGAACGCGAATGGGATTCGGAAATCCCTCATAGTCGTAAATCTTCATCTTCAGGCTCCTTTCCGTAACATTTACCTATCTATCAGAAGGTAGGTAGATAACTCTGGACGCAAACACGAGTCAAGCCTATCTATCTGCAGATAGGCATATAGATCGGTGATATGACATGACGGACACGCTCGAACAGCTCCTGGATACCGCGGAGAGCGCCATACGCCTGCGCGGCTATCATGCGGTGAGCTTTCGCGAACTTGCCGACGATCTCGGCATCAAAAGCGCGAGCGTTCACTATTACTTTCGTCAGAAAGAGGATCTCGGGCTGGCGCTGGTCGAACGCTACAAGGACCGCTTCTTCAAGACGCTCGAGCCCAGGGAAGCGCAGGCCGACGGGCTTTTGGCCCGCGTTGAGGCGTTTTGCAGTGTGTACCGTGACGCGCTTGTCGGATCAGACCGGATTTGCCTGTGCGGGATGCTTGGTGCGGAAAGCGCCGGCCTGCCGCCTGCGCTCGCAGCGTCGGTTGCCGACTTCTTCGAGAGCAATGTGAAATGGCTCACCGATACGTTGTCGGAGGTCATGACCGAAGCCGAGGCCCAATGCAAAGCGGTCCGCATGGTGGCAACCTTGCAGGGCGCCATGATGCTGGCTTCAAGCCTGAAGAATTACGGTATCTTCGACGACGCAGCGGAAGAGAATTTGCGCGAGTTGAAATCGCTCTGAAGACCGCGCGTCACAGGATGCGCTCGCCATACTTGGCGATCGTGTCCTCACGCAATGTCAGCCCGAGCCCCGGTCCGTCATTCATGGTCAGCCATCCGTCGGCGAGTTTCGGCGGATTTTCAAAGAGTTCCGCCTGCAAGGGATCGCGTTCGGGGTTTGTGAAAGCCTCCACAAAACCGCCAGCCGGGGTTGAGGCGACAAGCTGGGCGTGAATGAAGCAGTCGTGGTGCGGTGTCACCTCGACATGATTGAGCTCGCACAGGGCGGCCATCTTGCGCCCCTCGGTGAAGCCGCCGAACATCGTCACGTCGAATTGCAGGATCTGGATCGCCTGCTCATCGAGCATTGACCGGCAGCCGTAGCTGGTCAGTTCGCTTTCGCCGGCCGACAGGGGGATCTGCGTGCGCTGGGATAGCAGCTTGAGCTCGCGCCGGTCGTCCGCCCACCGCACCGGCTCTTCCAGCCATCTGGGCTTGAGCGGCAGGAGCGCCTCGGCAGCCTGCGTCGCGGTTTCCAGGTCCCAAGCACGGTTGACATCGACCATGAGATCGCACCCATCCCCGATCACGTCACGTACGACGCCCATGCGCTCCATATCCTCGGCCAGTTCCATTCCCCCGACTTTCCCCTTGAAGCCCCTGTGGCCCTGTTCCTTGAGCTCGGTGATCTCATCACGCAGCTCGGCCAGATCCTTGCCGTCCCGGTAATAGGCGCAGGTGACGTAATAGGGGACCTGATCGCGATACCCGCCGAAGAGCTGGTAGAGCGGCAGGCCCGACATCTTCCCGATGATGTCCCAGCATGCGACATCGACGGCCGCGGAGATGCGGATGAGCGCCTCGCGTCCCCAACCCTTTTCGTGGGCGAGCCGTTTGGAGGTGAGGGAGAACAGGTCTTCGTAAATGCGCTCCGGCGCCAGCGCGTTCGCACCGATCAGGCGCTCGGCAATGCCGCTGCGGAACACATCGAGGATCGGATCGGCGTTGGTGTAGCTCGTTGCCAGCCCGAACCCCTCGACGCCGTCGTCCGTCCTCAGCCGAATCAGAACTTCGTTGGCGGTCGGCACCGTGAAATTGCTGACCCAGTGGGGCCGTTCATCCTTCGGTCCGCGAAGGACGTGAACATCGAGGTCGGTAATCTTGCTGGACATCAATACGGTTCCTCCGGGATCAACCTTTGTCCGGACATATACACCCTACAAGACGCCACGGCACAAGGCCTCATAGCGGCAAACGATCTTGATTCCCGGGGCGCAACGTCAGGGCGGATGTTGGTCCGTTCGCGTGCGGCCGCGCCGGTGTGGCACTTTTTCCCGGTTTGATACGGATCAATGCTGCTTCCTCCTATGCGTGCGCGGCTTGTGGACTGCCAACGTGCGCAATCTACAAGGGAGGGTCATATGATGATCGGATTGAGTCGACTGGCCGCATTGCTACTGGCCACTTCAATTGCGGTTTGCCTGTCGCCGGATACCGGCCATTCGCAGGTCAAGAAGGGCCATTCCCTGGATGCGGTGCCTCCACCGAGCGGACCAAGCGAACAAATCCCGTATGAGCAGCCGGGCATCAAACCCGGCGTTCCGGTCATGTCCGCCAAGGAGTTCGAAAATGCCAAGCGCATCTATTTCGAGCGCTGCGCGGGCTGTCACGGCGTTCTGCGAAAGGGAGCGACCGGCAAGCCGCTGACCCCGGACGTGACGCGGGAGTTGGGGCTGGAGCATCTCAAGGCCTTCATCACCTACGGTTCGCCGGCGGGCATTGCGAGCGGGCGTTACTTTCTGGTGGCGGCAAACGCCTCCAACAAGGTCGCCGTCGTCGACACGAAGGAAAACAAGCTGGTCGGCCTGGTGGAAACGGGGCCGACGCCGCATCCGGGCCGTGGCGCCAATTTCGTCCATCCCAAATTCGGACCCGTCTGGGCGACAAGTCATCTGGGGGATGAGAGCATCGTATTGATCGGCACCGACCCCGAGAAACACCCCGACCACGCATGGAAGGTGGTGGAGACACTCGAAGGGCAGGGCGGCGGATCGCTGTTCATCAAGACCCATCCCAAGTCCAACAATCTATGGGTGGACACACCCCTCAACCCGGATGAGGACATCAGCCAGTCCGTCGCGGTCTTCGACATCAAGGACCTGTCCAAGCCCTACGAGGTCCTGCCGCTCGCCAAATGGGCGGGCATCACCGACGGCCCCCGCCGGGTCGTCCACGGCGAATACAACAAGGACGGTACGGAAGTCTGGTTTTCGGTCTGGAACACGAAGGACAAAACTTCGGCAATTGTCGTCGTCGACGACAAGACCCGCAAACTGAAGAAGGTCATCAAGGACAAGCGGCTGATAACGCCGACCGGCAAGTTCAACGTCTACAACACCGTTCACGACGTCTACTGATCAGAAGGCGAGCGGCGCGTTGTCTATGACTTCCTTCATGACGAAGAAGGTCCGCGTCTGGCGTACGCCCGGGATGGCGATGAGCTGTTCGCCGTGCAGCCGGTTGAAATCGGCGATGTCGCGCACCCTGATCTTTAGGAAATAGTCGAAGTCACCCGCGACCAGGTGGCAGTCGAGAATGAAAGGCAGCTTCGTAACCGCCTCCTCAAAGGCGCCGAAGCTTTCCGGCGTCGAGCGGTCGAGCACCACGCCGACGATAGCAAGCGCACCGCGTTCGACCCGTTCCGGCGCCACTTCGGCGCGCACCGCCCGAACGAACCCCTGATCGAACAGCCTTTGGGTTCGTCTGTGGCAGGTTGCCGGGCTTACATTGACCTTTGTGGCAAGCTCGGCATTCGTCAGCCGGCCATCATTCTGCAGAAGGCGCAGGATACGGCGATCAATCCTGTCGAGCGCAATCGGCGTGGAAGATTCTTCCATTATGGACCTGTAATCTGACTTTTTACTCATCCGGCTGGCTTGTGACATCTCGCATCTTACATTTTGGCAGCATAGTTTCGAAGCACCTTTCATCGGAAATCCGCTAGCATTCTCCCGATTTTCAGACCACCGGGAGACCTCTCATGCTGGAGAAGTTCGAGCGCTACCCGCTCACATTCGGGCCATCACCCATCGAAAAACTCGGACGGCTGACCGAGCATCTCGGCGGCAGGGTCGACCTCTACGCCAAGCGGGAAGACTGCAATTCGGGGCTCGCTTTCGGCGGCAACAAGGTGCGCAAACTGGAATATATCGTGCCTGATGCCATTGCCTCCAACGCCGACACGCTGGTGACTATCGGCGGCGTGCAGTCCAACCACACGCGACAGGTCGCTGCCGTTGCAGCCAAGATCGGCATGAAGTGCCGCCTGGTGCAGGAAAGCTGGGTACCGTTTGAAGATGCCGTCTACGACCGCGTCGGCAACATCCTGATGAGCCGGGTCCTCGGCGCGGAGATCGAGATGGTCGACGAAGGCTTCGACATCGGCATCCGCGAGAGCTGGGAGCGTGCGCTGGAAGATGTGAAGGCCAAGGGCGGCAAACCCTACGCCATTCCCGCAGGCGCGTCGGTGCACAAATATGGCGGTCTCGGTTTTGTCGGGTTTGCGGAAGAAGTACGCACGCAGGAAGAGGCACTCGGCATCAGGTTCGATTATATCGTTGTGTGCACCGTGACCGGCTCCACGCACGCGGGCATGCTGGTGGGCTTCGCCAAGGATGGCCGCGCCGACAGGGTGATCGGCATCGATGCCTCGGGTACGCTCGACCAAACCCGAGCGCAGGTGATGGACATCGCGCGCAACACGGCAGACCTCGTTGAGCTGGAGCACGACATCACGGACGACGATCTAGTGCTCATCGAAGACTATGCCTATCCCGCATACGGCGTGCCGTCGCCTGAGACCAACGACGCCATCCGTCTCGCCGCACGGATGGAGGGCATGATGACCGACCCCGTTTACGAGGGGAAATCCATGCAGGGCATGATCGACCTTGTGCAAAAGGGATATTTTCCGGAAGGGTCGAAGGTGCTTTACGCCCACCTCGGTGGCGTGCCGGCGATCAACGGCTACAGCTATATCTACCGCAACGGCTGACGGTGCGGCTCGCGCTGCCGTGCGCTTTCCCTTAAATTCACCGGCGGATTGAGAACCCTACCATTCGCGGTGGAGAGTATGAGCCCAGACAGAAAAACGTCCGGCGGCGCACAGCAGCCTTCCCAAGACCGTCTGGTTCAGGACCTTTCGGAGATGATCGCCATTGCGAGCGTCAATCCCTTCGGCGGCGCGGCGAAGCCGGGCCATCGCGAACAGGAGTTCGCCGACTGGTTCCAGGGACAACTCGACGATCTCGGCCTCGAAACGGGCCGCCGCGACGTGGCGGACGGGCGCCCGAATATCTGGGGCCGCCTGAAGGGCAGGGGGGCAGGCCCGAGCCTCATGCTTGCCGGGCACATGGATACCGTCGGGGTCGAAGGATACGACGAACCGTTCGTTCCGGTGGTGAAAGACGGTCGAGTGTATGGACGCGGCGCATGCGACATGAAGGCGGCGCTCGCCTGTTATCTGGAGGTGGTGAGACTCCTCCAGGAGAGCGATACGCAGCTCGACGGCGATCTCCTGATCGTCGGCCTGTGTGACGAAGAAGACATCATGATCGGCTCGACCGATCACGGGCTTCATGGACCGCACGCCGACTTCGGGATCGTCGGCGAGCCGAGCGAACTCAAACTGTGCCCGGCGCACAAGGGACAGCTTGGCCTGTTCATCCGCACGAAGGGACGGGCGGTGCATTCGAGCATGCCGGAGAAGGGCGTGAATGCGGTCGAACATATGGGTGCGGTCATGAACGCGCTCTCCACCTACAACCAGGACCTTCAGGCGAACGGCAGAACACACCCGTTGTGCGGGACCGGGCGCTTCTCCATGAATGTCATTCGCGGCGGCGACATCGTCTCGGCGGTTGCCGATACCTGCGAGATGGAAGTGGACCGGCGTTACCTGCCCGGCGAAACGGCAGAGGAGATCGTCGCAGATTACCGGGAGCGGCTTGATCCGCTCTCGAAGTTCATACCGGATTTCGTCTACGAGATTTCCGAACCTTCACTTGATGTGAAACCGCTCGATACACCGACAGACTCGCAACTTGTCCTGGCCGTGCGCGAGGCAGCCGATCGGGCCCTGGGCCGCCCGGTCGAAATCGCCGCGTTTCCCGGGGGAACCGATGCGCCCAATCTGAAGATCCCATGCGTCATCCTCGGGCCCGGTTCGCTGGAGCAGGCGCACGGTCTTGACGAGTTTGTGGAAGTCCAACAGATGGTCGATGCAACGTCGATCTATCTCGGCGCCGCGAAACGGCTCTGCCGAAGCGGCGGCACTCAGTGATACCAGGGGTTGAGGGAAACGCGCGTGATCCGGGCACCGTCGTGGAACAGGGTGCAGAAGCTGATGGCCGAAAACCAACTTCCGTGCGAACCGACGCTCAGGGACGCCTCACCGACATCTGAAACCCGGCGACTCGTCACAAGCAGCCCCTGTTTTTCCGCTTTCCGCCCTGCATCGGCAACGCTCTCCCCGACAAGGGCCTGACGGCAATAGTCCGCAACTGCACGTTCCTCGGCCCGGAACCGGTCGACGGCGTAAATAGCAGTCCCGGCCATAAGCAGCATCGCCGCGAAGAAGACCGCCAAAACAATACTGCGCCTCGATGCCGCCCTCCGCACACAGTCATCCCCACCGGTCTTCGCGATCAGTTGCCATAGATCGGAATCTCATACTCGGCATCGAAATCGGTCCCGCTCGGAGTTGTGGCGCGCACCTTTACTTTCCAGATGACCTCCATGTCGCGGTCGACAAGGCCCGACGACGGCACATCGCGCGGAATCTTGAACTGGATGGGGATATCCGTTCCGCTGCCGTCGCCGCGGAGCTGGTTCGATGAAACCTTCTGCTCGTCCTGCAGAAACGGCACCGAATTGCGTACATCGCCAATGCCTCGTTCCTCCTCATGGGGAATATAGGATTGCTCGCTCCAGTGGCGGGTGAACCCGACGAGATCGACAAAAACGGGCCTTCCACGCTTCGGCTTGAATCCGATTTTGACGGTCCCTCTGAACACCCCGCCGGGCCGGCCGGGGAGTGTCTCGATTTCCAGCACGGAGCGTCCATAGGTGAGCCATTGGACGGTCTTCCTGACAGCCGTCCACGTCGAGACAATGCCGATACCCACCAGGACCAGACACAGCAGCAGGATGGGCAGAGACCCATTGGCCAATTCCGCGCCGCGATCCTGAGCCGCGAATATCAGAACCGCCCACCAGTTGGCGACGAACAGCCACAGGAACAGGGCCGCGCCTTTCGATGAGTGCGTCACCTCCCTGCGAAGCCACTCGGCATTGTGCGCCCAGGGAAGCTCTCCGCTCTTCGGACGGGACTGTTCCAGCCGCATGCGCCCGATCACCTGTTTCAGCAAAAGCGCGTAGACGCCATACCCGCACAGTCCGATCGCGATGAGAACGGCCTCGGCGGAGATCAGCGCCGGGATAAGCGGAAGCCCTTCTTCCGCGTTCAGGCGGGGAATGTTGGCAAGAAACGCCGCAAACAGCAGGACCAAAAACCCCAGGACTCCTGAGAGCAGTATCCGCGATATGAGACTTTTGTTCATTTCGGCCGCAACTCCCGATGACCCGTGATTCTCAATGTCCGTACACGGACCAAAGGAACCGGAGAAAGCCGGGCGCGTCCAGATGAATGACTTGAAGCTATTTGCAAACGTCCATTGCAAAAATGTTCACGACGACACCGCCGCGGGCCACACGGGGGCGGCCCTTTCTTCTGTTGCCACGCAATTGATCCGCCGCCATTCTAGCGGCCAACGGCACGGACAACGCACCCAGCGCGAGGCGAATGGCGCTCTTCGAAGCACAGACACTGCGAAACCGCTTGAGATTGGGAAGCGGCATCGTCATGTTCGTTTTCGTAACGGGCCACCTGATCAATCACATGTTCGGGCTTGTCTCGATCGGAGCGATGCAGGACGCAACCGGCATTCTGCTTGCCCCCTGGAGGACCTGGCCCGGAACGATCCTGCTGGCAGGCGCGTTCCTCGTTCACATCTATATCGCGGTCTCCGCATTCTGGCGCCGGCGCACCTTCCGGCTGAAGCGCTGGGAAATGGTGCAGCTCTTTTTCGGCCTGGCCATACCCCCGCTGCTCGCCGCCCATGTCGCCGCGAACGGCGTATTGCCGGAGATCAGCACCTTCGACAGCTCTTACATCGACACGCTTGCGACCTTCGCCGTCTACGCGCCTTGGCGCGGCATCATGATGGGGTTCGCAATCATCGTCGTGTGGACCCATGCCTGCGTCGGACTGCGCAGCGTCTTGAGACTTCAACCCTGGTATCCGCGCTATCGGCCTGTCGCCTTTGCCCTGGCGATCATCGTTCCGGCCGTCTCGCTTGCCGGCTATCTGGCCGCCGCCATGCGGACACGCCAGCTCGCCGTCGAGCCGGGAGGGTTGCAGGCGGTCTACACGTCGACCGTTCAGCCGTGGATGATCGATTTCGTCTATGACACCGAGAAGATCGTGGTGGCGCTCATGTTGCTCCTGTTGGCCGCACGCGCAATAAAGGGGTTTCTTTCCAAAAAGACATCCAAAGCCCGTCTCACCTATTCTCCCGGCGACCGCAAGATCGACCTGCATCCCGGCGCGACGCTGCTTGAATCGATCCGTGCGGCCGGTATCCCGCATGCCTCCATTTGCGGCGGGCGCGGACGGTGCTCCACCTGCCGGATCAGGATCGGGCGGGGGCTCGACGACCTGCCGCCTCCCGAACCAGCCGAACAGAAGGTTCTCACCCGCGTCGCGGCGTCACCGTCGGTTCGTCTCGCGTGCCAGATCCGCCCACACACAAGCATGGACGTGGTCGCGCTGGTTCCCGGCCACGCGGACGCCGATGCGGTCTACGCGGATCACGGCTACCAGCAGGGCCAGGAGCGCAAGATTGCGGTACTGTTCGCGGACCTGCGCGGTTCCACCAAGCTGTGCGAAGACCGGCTTCCTTTCGACGTGGTGTTTGTTCTTAACCAGTTCTTCGCGGAATTGGCCCAGGCGCTGAAGGAAACCAACGGCCACTATGCGCAATTCAACGGCGATGGCCTGATGGCCATCTACGGTCTGGAGTCCGGAGCGGAAAAGGGCGCCGCGGAGGCGGTTCACGGTGCAAGAGCGATGCTTGCACGCCTTGAAAAACTGAATGAGAAACTGAGAGGCGAGTTGAGCGAGGACCTTCAGATCGGCATCGGCATTCACACCGGCGAGGCGATTGTCGGCTCCATGGGGCCTCCGGCTTCCCCGAATATTTCGGCGCTCGGAGACAACGTCAATGTCGCTGCGCGCCTTGAAGCGCAGACCAAGGAGTTCGGGGTCCCTCTGGTCGTTTCAGTGGAAACGGCGGAGCTCAGCGGAATTGATTTCTCCGGCTTCCGCCGCCGCCGGGTCCGCGTCAGGGGCAGGGAACAGACTATCACGGTCTACGCCGTCGACGCGCCGCAAATCCTTCCTCTACGCTGATCGGCCACAACAGAAATTCGACAAAAGCGTCGCGACGCAGAAGTCATATCTGTATATCAAGATGTGTGTTGACTATATGACCGCATTGACGATTCGATCGTCCGCTCCTGAGGATGCGTGCACCTGCGGTGCAGTTTGCAGATCAACGCACGTCTGGAAGAAATAAAAAACATGGGCAACTCAGCAACAGTGTCGGGCCGGGGCCCGCGGCTGATCTCGGAACGCTGGCGCGCGGAGCTGCTGGCGCTGTTCCGGTTGGCTGCGCCCATTGTTGCGACGCAGTTCGCATGGGTCGCGATGCTGATCACCGATACGGCGATGATCGGGCATCTCGGCCCGAAGCCGCTCGCAGGCGCGACGCTCAGCCTGATGGTTTTCTATCTCGGCTATGTGTTCTGCTTCGGCGTCACCATGGCGACCGCTGCTCTCGCCGCCCAGGCATACGGTGCGCGCAAGCCGCGCAATGTCAGACGCGTGATCCGGCAGGGACTTTGGGTGACGATCATCCTGGTAACGCCTTGCTTGATCCTGTTTTCCCAAGTCACGCCCCTGCTTGGCGCACTCGGCCAGCCACAGGAACTCTTCGGCTATGCCGAAGCCTACATGACGACGCTGAAATGGTGCCTGCTTCCCGGAATTGCTTTCAGCGTCCTGCGGAATTTCGTGTCGGCGCTCGGACGGCCCGCACCGGCTTTCTGGGTCATGCTCGCGGGCGTTCCCATCAATGCCGCGCTGGACTATGGCCTGATCTTCGGCAATTTCGGGCTGCCGCGCCTCGGGGTCACGGGCGCAGGGGTTGCCACCACAACGGTCAACATCGTGATGTTTCTGTCCCTTGCGGCAATCGCGCTGCGGCGCAGACCGTTCGCAAAATATGAAATCTTCGCGCGCTTCTGGCGGCCCGACTGGACCTATTTCCGGCAGATCTTCCTGATCGGCCTGCCGATCGCCGGGATCAGCCTCATGGAGGCCGGTTTCTTCATCGCAGCCGTATTTGTGATGGGCTGGATCGGCCCCATTGCCATCGCCGCCCACATGATCGCGATCCAGCTGCCACATCTGACCTTCATGATGCCGATGGGGCTGGCGCAGGCAGCAACTGTGCGGGTCGGCCAAGCGGTAGGGCGGCGCGACGTGGCGGGTGCATATCATTCCGGATGGGTGGCTTTCGTGGTGACGCTGGCCGTGATGGCGGTCATGACCATTGTGATCCTGACCATCCCCGAACTTTTCGCATCCCTGTTCCTCGACGCCTCCCGGCCAGACACCGCCGCGGTTCTCCCCCTCGCCATTTCGCTGCTGTTCCTTGCAGCCTTTTTTCAACTCGCTGACGGATTGCAGGCGGTGGCCGCAGGCGCCCTGCGCGGCCTGAACGATACGGCCATACCGATGGTGATTGCGGGGGTCAGCTATTGGGGCGTCGGCGCGGGATCAGGACTTTGGTTTGCGTTCGAGCAGAATATGGGCGCGCGCGGCATCTGGGTTGGATTTATCGTCGGCCTCACCTGCGCATCCCTCGTGCTGGTGTGGCGTTTCGCTCACCAGTGGCGGCGCGGATATCTGCCGCCGCCGGTCCGGTCGCATGACGACCCGGCTCACAAGGCGTAACATCCGGATCGCACAAGCGTGACGCGGCTTGATTTCCCCAGTTCGGCAATACCAGCGTATCGTGGAAAACACGCGAGCAGGAGGCTCAAGCCGTGGGCCGCGAGCAACATGTCGGAATGCGGGCGAGGTGCGTTTTTCTCCCGACACGCACGGCCCGCAAACCGCATCTGGCAAAATTCGCCTTATCGGTCTCTGCGCTGACGCTCGCGCTTGTGAGCCGAGCCGAGATTCCCGCAAACGCTCAGTTGTCCGACTTCGTTTCTGAGCAGCACGAGCATCCCGGCGCATCCACGGACATCTCGCCGGCGGAAGACCCGAAAGCTCCACGCCGGCATTTTCGCATCAGGGACCCGGCAAAGCTGAGCGACGGGGAGGCGGCGGAAGTTTATGCCCAACTCAAGGCGCGGATGGCGGCGGGTTATGCGCTTTCCAGGCTTCCCCAAATCGACGGCTACCAGGGCTGGATGCAGCTCAACCGGGTTCCCTACCGCAGTGCGTCCCACGGCCAGCGCTATCTCAACAACTATGCAAACGAGAAGGCACGGGCCTACGCCCGGTTTGAACGTTCCGGTACGCTGCCCGTCGGCGCAATCATAGCCAAGGACAGCATCACCGTGCGCGACGACGGTTCGGCGACGCCGGGCGCGCTTTTCCTTATGGAGAAGATGCCGGACGGCTTCAACCATGCAAGTGGCAACTGGCGTTACACGATGGTCATGCCGGACGGCAGCGTCTTCGGAACCACCAAGGGCGTCGGCGCGAAACAGGTCCGGTTCTGCATCTCCTGTCACCTGGCGGTCGAACACCAGGATCATCTCTTTTTCATCCCCGAGGCATACCGGCGGACCGCCAAATGATCGCCTGGCAGCTCATTCGTCCTTTATCAAACAAGATTGTCTCTCCGTGCCGACACGATCTTGGTGTATGTCTGATCAGACAAGCAGTAGATCTCAGCATGAGTATCCCCAAGGAGAAAAATGATGATCGACGTCGATCTGAAAGAAGCTGAAAGCATCGCCGTGGTCCGGCCGGAATCGGTGACCGGCCTGACGGAAAGCGACATCGAAAAGCTGCGGGATACGATCGACGGATACCTGAAGGATCACGAGACATTGCGCGGGTTGGTGATCGTCGCCGACCAGTTTCCCGGCTGGGCGAACTTCAAAGCCTTCACATCGCATTTCGAGTTCGTTCGCGATCACCAGAAGCACATCCGGAAAGTGGCTGTCGTGAGCGACAGTCCGTTCATGTCCGCCGCACCGCATCTGATCGATCATTTCGTCAGCGCGAAGGTCCGCACGTTCGCGGCGGACGACCTCGAAGAGGCCGAGCGCTGGGCCGCGACAGAAGACCCGCGCGCAGGCCATTTTGAAGTGCTGGACGGGTTTCCCGACGATGTGATTGCATTCCGGGCAGAGGGTGAAATCACCCGCGAAGACTATGAGGAGACACTCATTCCGCTGGCGCAGGAAAAGATCAAGGCGCATAAGAAGATCAAGCTGCTCTACTGGATCGGAGAGGGCTTCAAGAGCTTTTCCGCGGGCGCCATGTGGGACGATGCCCGGTTCGGCATGACACATCTGGGGGATTTCTCGAAAATAGCGGTCGTGTCCGATGTCGAGTGGGTACGCATGTCGGTCAAAGCCTTCGCGCCGCTGATGCCGGCGTCCATGCAGGTCTTCCACAACGCCGAAATCGACGACGCGAAGCAGTGGATCAGCGAAGGCTGACCGGTCAATGGCCCCAAGCATCATTCCCGGCGCACCGGAGAAATCGTGCTATGACGTGGTCATCGTCGGCGGCGCGATGTACGGCTCGTCTGTCGCCTGGTTCCTGACCAACAACCCCGACTTCGACGGCTCGATCCTCGTCGTCGAGCGCGATCCCACCTACGAATTCGCGTCGACCTCCCATACCAACAGCTGCATCCGCCAGCAATTCTCCAACGAGATCAACATCCGCATCTCCCAGTTCGGCGCCGACTATGTGAAGACCTTCAGGACGCGCCTGGGAAATGATCAGCGCGTCCCGGAAATCGGCATACAGAGTTTCGGTTACATGTATCTGGCCGACACGGATGGCTTTGCCGAAACGCTCCGGGAAGCCCAAACCGTGCAGGCCGAATGTGGCGCGGCGACGCGCATTCTCGATGCCGACGACATCAAAAGGGAATACCCCTTCTACAATGTCGACGACATCATCGCGGGAAGCCACAACCCGGCCGATGAAGGTTATTTCGACGGAAACACCATGTTCGACTGGTGGAAGAGGCTGGCGCGCGAGAAGGGCGCGGAATATGTCGCCAACGAGGTCGTCGGTATGACACGCGACGCGGCGGGCGGGCGCGTGGAAAGCATCAAGCTCAAATCCGGTGAAACCATATCCTGCGGGACCGTCGTCAACGCATCGGGCCCGCGCGCCGCGCGCACGGCGGCCATGGCGGGGATCGAAATCCCGGTGGAGCCCCGCAAGCGCTACAGTTTCGTCTTTGCCGCTGAAAAGCCTCTGGACCGGGAGTTGCCGCTCACCATCGACCCCTCCGGCGTGCATATGCGCAGCGACGGCATGTATTACCTTGCCGGTTGTCCGCCCGATGACGATCCGGCGGTCGACTATGACGATTTCATTGCGGATCACAGCATCTGGGAGGAGAAGGTCTGGCCCGCGGTTGCGCACCGGGTCCCGCAGTTCGAAGCCATCAAGCTGACCAACTCCTGGGTCGGGCACTATGCCTTCAATACGCTGGATCACAATGCGATCCTGGGTCCGCACCCGCACGTCGGGAACTTCTTCTTCGTGAATGGGTTTTCCGGACATGGCCTGCAGCAATCACCCGCCATGGGGCGGGGCACCGCCGAATTCATAACCTACGGCGAATACAGATCGCTGGACCTGACCCCGTTCGGATATTCGAGGATTGCCGAAGGCCGGCCGTTCGTGGAAAAAGCCGTCATTTGAAACGAGATTTACAGGAGACGAGTTCATGACCGACAAGCCCGTTGCGTTGATCGTTGGCGGAGGAAGCGGCATCGGCGCCGATGCCGCGCGGAAACTCCACGATACCGGCTACGAGGTCGCCGTCATGTCGTCGTCGGGGAAGGGCGAAGCGCTGGGCAACGAACTCGGCGGGTTGGGCTTTACAGGCT
>JALCBY010000035.1:0-10538 GCA_028066055.1 Hyphomicrobiaceae bacterium | reverse complement strand
TCGGGGAAGGGCGAAGCGCTGGGCAACGAACTCGGCGGGTTGGGCTTTACAGGCTCGAACCTGGAGCCCGACGATCTGCGGAACTTCGTCACCGCCGCCTGGGAACGTTTCGGGCGGATCGACGGCGTGGTGAATTGCACCGGTCATGGTCCGAAGGGCCCGATCATGGAAATCAGCGACGAAGACTGGCATCTGGGCATGGACTATTACCTGCTGAATGTGGTTCGCACAGCAAGGCTTGTGCTGCCGGCAATGCAGGCGCAAAAATCCGGGTCGATCGTCAACATCTCGACATTTGCGGTCTTTGAACCCGATCCCGACTTTCCGACCTCCGCCGTGTTCCGCGCCGGGCTTGCCGCCTACACCAAACTGTTCAGCACCAAGTTCGCACCCGATGGCATCCGCATGAATAATGTGCTTCCGGGCTTCATCGACAGCCTGCCCGAAAAGGAAGACCGCGTCGCGCGCATCCCCATGGGCCGGTACGCAAAAGTGTCCGAACTTTCCGAAACCATCGCCTTTCTCGTGTCCGATGCATCGAGCTACATGACGGGGCAGAACATCCGCATCGATGGCGGGCTCACGGCCTCTGTGTGACTTTCAGGAAAATTTTCATGCCCTAATTGAAACTCCCAGGCGGGCGCGCCATCTAACGCGCTGACGATGCCGCTTGCGGCGAACGCCGCACAGAGTAACGATCTTGTCTGAGAACTCCGACATCACGACCGCACGGCTCATGCTGCGTGCCTGGCGCGCCGATGATCATGCGGCAATGATGCAGCTCCTGAGCGACCCTTACGTTGCGATCTGCATCATGACGGACGCGTCGACTGAAGAGAAACGTCACGCCGCCGCGACCCGGCGCATCGACTGGTTCAACAGCTATTGGGAGGCCGGCTACGGTGTCCGCGCAGTCGCCATCAAGGATCCCGAGCTTGGACCACCCGGCGAGATTATCGGCTGGTGCGGCGTTGCAGGGTACGAAGGCTCGCAAGGCGAACCGGAAATTCTCTACGGACTGCGGCGCGACTATTGGGGCAAAGGCATCGCGACCGAAGCGGGCCGGGCAGCGCTCGACGACTTCTTTGCATCCACCGATGCGCCGAGCCTGTGCGCGATCATATTCGAGCAGCTCAATGCCAATTCCGTTCTGCTCGCCGAAAGGCTGGGGCTGAGAAAACTGCACCGCGTGCCTTTCGTCGAATTTTCACCGGGTGAGGAACTGCGCAACCAGACGCTCGACTACGCGCTCTGGCGCATCGACTGCCCCCAGGCCCATGAAGACACTGAACTCATGACATCGGCTGCCGCAAAAGCTGGCCTCTTGATTGGCTCCGGCGTTGGCGACCCAGACACAGCACGGGATATCCTGCGCCGCGAGGCGCCAAATACCGAGATCCTTGAGAAGCTCGAATCCGCGTTCGCGGGAACCCTCAATGATCCGACCTGCCCCTATCTGAGGTTGTCCCGCGCCTGACCGGTCGCATTGCGCCGCCGGGACCGCTACACTCAGGAAAACCCAGTCGGCGCCTCGCCTGCGAGGCGTGAGCTTTGGTCGTCAACGCGTCTCCTTGGGGGAGAGGAATGAGCGATACTGCTCTCAAGACATTCGAGGTGCCGGATTTCCTGGCCGTCACCCTCGGCCTCATCGTGTTTTTTCTGGGCGCATTCCTGACACGCCACGTCGCCTTTCTCCGCAATTACAACATCCCGGAACCCGTTTCAGGCGGGTTGACCGTCGCGCTCATCACCTGGGCCATCTTTGCCTGGGGCGAGCTGGAACTGACGTTCGATCTCGACACCCGCGATAGCCTGCTGGTGATTTTCTTTACCACCATCGGGCTGAACGCCCGCATGGCCGATCTGATCGCCGGAGGCCGGGCTATTCTCATCCTGCTCGCGCTCACCATCGGCTTCATGCTGCTCCAGAATGGCACGGGCCTCCTTGGGACCATTTTGTTCGATCTTCCGAAGGCCGTCAGCGTCCTGCTGGGTTCCGCATCGCTGATTGGCGGGCACGGGACGGCAATCGCCTGGGGTCCGACCATCAAGGCCGAAACCGGTTTCGCCGCAGCGGAAGAGATCGGCATCGCATCGGCCACGCTCGGTTTGGTATTCGCGGCGCTGATCGGCGGGCCCATCGCCAAATATCTGATCGATCGCGGAAAGCTTCAGCCGGAGGAATCCGACGGTCCGGTGGTGGGATTGCCCTACGAAGAAAAAGAGGAGGCAAGCGAGGGGATCAATCACATCAATCTGATGCGTTCCCTGCTGGCCGTGAACATCGCCATCATTTTCGGCTATATCGCCAATGAAGCCATCGCTGAAACGGGCCTGAAGTTGCCGCTCTTCGTGAGCTGCCTTCTTGTCGGGATCATCATGTCCAACACGATCCCGAAACTGTTCCCCAACCTTCCATGGCCCGCGCGCACGCGCTCCCTCGCGCTGATATCCGATTACACACTCTCCATCTTCCTCGCCATGTCGCTCATGAGCATGCAACTCTGGACACTGGCCGGGCTTGGCGGCCCATTGCTCGGCGTTCTTCTGCTGCAGGTGCTGGCGACGGTTGCCTTCATTCTACTGGTGGTTTTTCCGGCCATGGGATCAAATTACACGGCAGCCGTGCTGAGCGCGGGTTTCGCCGGGTTCAGTCTGGGTGCGACGCCGACGGCAATCGCCAACATGTCATCTGTCACGAAACGCTATGGGCCCGCGCCGCTGGCCTTCATACTGTTGCCGCTCGTCTCCGCCTTCTTCGTCGACCTCGCCAACGCCTTCATCATCCGGTTCTTCGTCGCGCTGTGAATGCGCGCGCATCGTCTGCCTTTGTCATCATGTCGTCGGACTGGAACGCAGCGCGCCTTTGACGAGAAGCGCGGACACGCGCTCGCTCAGGCCTCCGGGCCGCGCGAGCTTCATCCGGTCAAGGCATTCATGTTCGCCCGGCGCAGGCACACCAGTGAGACCGCCAAGCACCAGGGATGCCAGCCGCGTCTTTGATCCCGATGCCCGCTTGATGTGATCGAGGGCGAGAATGAGCGTCTGCTCCACATCCGTGAAATCGGTGCCGAACGGGTAGGGTGGCAACAGCTCCGCCGAGGCAGCGGACCCCAGTGCTTCCGCAATCCGCTCAGGCGTATTGTTCCTGTATGCGTCGGGTATCTTGAAACCCCGAGGGATTTTTCCCGCCGCCTTGGCGCGATCGAGCAGCGTGCCCTGGAACCGGGAATCCGTGACAGAGAGCATCGCCGCGATCACTTGCGCATCCGTCTTGCCGCGCAGATCGGCAACGCCGTATTCGGTCACGATGATATCGCGCAGGTGCCGCGGAATGGTCTGATTGCCGTAGGACCAGCGGATATTGGAATGGGTCTTCCCGCCGCTCTCACGCGTGGCACCCAGCGCAATGATCGAACGGGCCCCGTCGAGCGCAAAGGATTGCACGATGAAATCATGCTGACCGCCCACACCGCTGACAACGCGCCCGTCTTCCAGTCCGTCGGAAACGACCGCACCCAGCAACGTCACCATCATTGCGTTGTTGACGAACCGCGCCTTGACCCGTGCCGCGCGTTTCTCCTCTTCCTCGCGAAAGAGGGCGTTGACCCAGGAGACCGGCTTCATGGCGATGCGGCGGCGCTCGGCGTCGGACATATCCCTGAGCCTCTGGTAAAACGCCTCAGTTCCGATGAAAAAAGCGGCGTGCAGCACCACGCCGTCGACGGCCCGCTTGAGAATATCCGCGTCCATCAGGTCGAGAAAGCTGTCGATGAACATTTCGCTCAGGCCGTAAAGCCCTTCATCAAACGGCGCGTCACTCCCGAGTGGGCTTGAGGGCGCGTCTCCTTCGAGTTCGCGGACGAGCGATCTGAAGTCGTCGTTTTGGCGGTGCCTCAGAATGAGCGCGTGCGCCACGGCATCGCCGATCGAACCGATGCCGATCTGCAGCGTTCCGCCATCGGGTATCAACCGGGCGATATGCAGGCCCATCGCGTGATCGGCGAGCGACACGGGCAGCTTCGGCGAGCCGTAAAGCGTATGGCTTATGTCGGGCCCGTCGAGGATGTGCGAGAAGTCGGACGCGGCAACAGCGGCATCGCCCTCCATGAAGGGGAGCTTGTCATTGACCTGACCGACCAGCAGGAAATCACATGCGCCTGCCTTGCGCGCTTCCAACAGGTCCGGGGTGACATCGGGATTGCAACTCAGGCTGAACGCCTTGGCACCCTTGGCGACGAGATGGGCGACGACGTTCACACCCTGGGCCATGACATATTCGGCGGCATGGGTGTAGTTGGTGGAGATGTAATCCTGCTGCGCATCCGGAACGTTCAGCCAGCGTCCGGCGAGCAGGAAAAACTCGATCACTTCGATATTGGACGGCAAGGTTCCCTTGCGGCGCGCACGCGCATAGTCCAGTTCCGGATATCCGGCGAACAGGCGTTCGGCAACGGGTTCTATGAAGCGCCGGTGGAGATCGTTCACACCGTGAGGTGTCTCCAGGGTGAGGGCCGTCACAATCTTTAGCGAGAGCGCCGGGTCTTCGGCCACGCGCGCATAAAGCGCATTCACGACCAGATTGGCCTTGCCGAGCCCCAGCGGCAATCCCAGCACGATCTTCCCGCCGGTTTGATCGATGACCGCATCGGCAAGGTCGCGCGCATCCGTGAAACTGGAGGGCCTCCGGCTCATTCAACGACCGTCAGCCGGAATTGGGAACGGGACAGGGACGGCCATTCTCGTCGAGCGCCACATACACGAATGTGCCTTCCGTCACCGTTACGTGTTCGCCCGATTGTCCGCGCATCGCCGTGGCCGTTATGAGAATGGAAATGGACGACGTGCCGATCTTGGTGATCTCGGTGAAGCAGCTCACCACGTCGCCGACATAAACGGGTTCGTGAAACACCATCCCGTCCACCGCAATGGTTACAACGCGCCGCTGTGCGCGCTGCCGTGCGGTGATTTCTCCGGCGATGTCCATCTGCGACATCAGCCACCCGCCGAAAATGTCGCCGGCCGAATTGGTATCCGCCGGCATCGCCAGCGTACGGACGGCGGCTTCTCGTAGGGAGGTCTTTTCCGGCTTGGACATCGGCTTTCACCTTTGGAACCCAGACGGCGCTAGCATCAGGTTCGCTCCAGGGGGCGTCAAGCAGAAGATTGCGGGGATTTCAAGATACTGGTCATCCTACGGCACAACAGCTAGCGTGGTATGAAAGTTGTAACTCCAGTTTGGTTTCCCCTATGCCATCTCTTCTGAACCGCATCGCCAAATACACGTCCGAACGGGAGTTCGACCTCGTTCGCGACGTCCTTTCCAAGGACATCCGAAATCTGGATCGTGCAGCACTGCGCAAACGGATTCCCACCCTGCGCCGCCATTCCGACAAGGCGCGCGAGCGCGCCATCGCCGAAGCCCGCAAGGGCCAGTCTGGCGAACTCTCCAAGCGCAAGGCGGAGATCTTCCGGGACGCGCTTCGAAGATGTGAACGCCGTTTGCTGGAAATCGAAGTGAAGGAAGCCCGGGAGCTGCACCGGGAAGCAGCCCGCAAGGCGCTCGCCAAAAAGAAAAGCGCGAAGACATCCAAATCCCGACCGGGCTCGAGAACGACGTCAAAAGGCATGGCGGCCAAGCCGCGCAGCAAATCCGTCAAGAGGCTCACGGCGGGACGCGAGAAGGGGCACGTGCTGGCGACGCAACGCCGAGGGCAGGCCAAACGCGACAGCCGCTAGCCTGATCCGCAGCCTGCGCGTCCGACGAACGGACGCAAAGGTGGATCGGGACGTCAAAATCCAAAACAAGGGGGGACCAGATGACGGCAAGCCTGCTTCTCTCGGCGATGTTCATGCTCGCCTACACGATGGTGGCGAAACGGCTTTCATCAACCGTCCTGACGGCGCCCATGCTGTTCCTCGCCTTCGGATATCTGCTGTCTCAGACCAAGCTCGCGCCTCACGCAGAAGTCGAGCAGGTCCTGCACATCACCGCCGAAGTCGCCCTGGTCCTTCTGCTGTTCCTCGATGCGGCACAGACTGATTTTGCGGCCCTGCGTCGGCGTCATGTCTGGCCGCAGCGCATGCTGCTTGTCGGACTTCCACTGGCCATTCTTTTCGGCGCGGTTGCTGCATGGTTCCTGCTGCCCGGCTGGCCGGTCTTCGCGCTTCTTCTCGTGGCGTCCGTTCTCGCGCCGACCGACGCGGCGCTTGGACAGGCGGTTGTGACCAATCCGCTCGTCCCCGAACGCCCGCGCCGCGCGCTGACGGTCGAAAGCGGATTGAATGACGGGTTGGCGCTTCCCGCAGTTCTGCTTTTTGCGAGCCTCACGGCGGAAGAGATGAGCCATGACAAAGTGTCGTGGTTGGTCTTCGGCATCAAGCAACTCACGCTCGGACCGCTTGTCGGCGCAGCCTTCGGGTTCGCTGGTGCATACATCCTGCTGCAGGCCAAAGCGCGCGACTACACCTCCGACGTCTATGAGGGCGTCGGTGCGCTGGCGCTCGCGGGTGCCGCCTATCTCGCCGCCACGGCGGTAGGAGGAAACGGTTTCATTGCCGCCTTCGCGGCGGGCCTGTGTTTTGGCAGCCAGGTGCGGGGCCAGTGCAAATTCATCTACGAGTTCACCGAGAGCGAAGGGCAGCTCATCACCTGGAGCGCCTTTCTCCTGATCGGCGCAGCGCTTGTTCCCGAAGCTCTGGACCATCTTACTCCCACCACGTTTGCGCTCATCCTGCTCAGCCTCTTCATCGTCCGGCCGTTGGCGATCTGGATTTCGCTCATCGGCACGGATGCCGCACCGGTCACACGCGGCTTTTTCGGCTGGTTCGGTCCCCGCGGGCTTGCAACGGCGCTGTTTGCACTGCTGGTTGTCGACAAGACGGTCCAGGAACTGGGCGAGCCGATCCTGATGCTGGCGATCAACACCGTGTGGATCAGCGCGTTGCTGCACGGCCTCACGGCCGTTCCCGGAGCCCGCTGGTACGCACAGAGGATCAAACGCAAGGGCGACTGCGCGGAAGTGAAAAAGCTCGAGACATCCCCATAGCTGACGTTGACTTCGATCCCCCTTGCGTATGTCCGCGGGCAGCAGGCGGTCGTTAGCTGTCATTAGGGGATGGCCGATCAGCCCGTCTGCGCTATGATCCTTTCCGTTGAGCCAC
Source organism: Hyphomicrobiaceae bacterium (assembly GCA_028066055.1). GTDB lineage: Bacteria > Pseudomonadota > Alphaproteobacteria > Rhizobiales > Methyloligellaceae > UBA2767. The sequence goes on along the minus strand of JALCBY010000035.1, from coordinate 3,374 downwards.
TCGCGCACGGGACAGATCGATTATGAGTTCAAAGTCGAAAAATAAATCCAAGGCGGAAAAGAAATCCAAGAAGAAGCAGGCCAAGGCGGAATTGAGCGCAAAGCAGCTGAAGAAGGCGAAGAACAAAAAGCGGAGCACAACGGCCGCGCCGCCGGATTGGGCGCAGGACACCCGCTACAACGCACGCTTCACGTGGGTTTCGACGCAGTAGCGCTCCCGAACTGAAGTTTTCAGACGCTTGCCAAGTCGAACCGCAGCCTTGTCTCGCGGTCAAACGGACGGGTATTCCCAACACGATCCTGCATCGTTCAACGCCGGCTAGTTCTCGGCCCGGCGCACGACCCTCTGCTGCAACATGCGTTGCACCACGGGCGCCAGGCCTTCGGGCTCAAACACCGGCAGCGAGCAGATCTGGTTGGCGCAGGCAAACGCCGCAGGCCGGTCGAGCGGTGGATATGTGACATCCGGATTGGGCAGGGCTTCCTTTGCGGGATCCCACCAGTCGATGTGCCGGTAGCTGAACGCCAGCTTGAGCGCTGCGCGATGCAGCCGTTTCGCCCGATCGTCGGTTTTCGCTCCAACGACGGTGATCTGCGCCGGTTCAACGGCAAGCTCCTCATCGGCCAGCACGATGCCCACCAGGAAGCGCCGTTCTTTCGTCACCTCGTCGGTCGTCAGATAGCGCATGGCATGGACCGCCATCTCGCGAAAGCGCGCCTTGCCCGACACGCGATGAATGATATTGGAGAACCGCGCGAGGCGGATATTCTCTTCGATGTTGAAATAGGGTTTCGCGAACGCCGCGGCACCGGCAGCTGGTTTTGCGGTCGTCATGAACCCGGCGGCGGCGTGTGCGAACATGGCCTTCATGAAGTCGCCGGTTTTCTCCGCCTCCCGCAGCCAGCGCACGTCTCCCGTGGCGGCATAAAGATCGAGCAGGCCGCGCGCCATGGCAAGCGCATCCGAAAGGAAGGGACCGCCCCGGTCGTTGTCGCCGTGCGAAAATCCGCCACCCGGCAGCGCCCGGTTTGCCAGCACCCACTCCGCCGCCCGGATCGCGTGTTCGCGTACCGCCTGATCACCGGTGACATCGTAAACCGCAAGAAGGCCAGAAATCGCCCAGCCATTTTCGCGGGCGTAGCGGTTCTTGTCGATCGGCGGGGATTTCGGCTGGCGGGCCCGTTCCACGGCAGAGAGCTTGTAAAAATCCTCACCCAGCGTTTCGGCGTCCACGTCGGCGTCCTGGCTCGTATAGAAGGCACCTTGCGGACCGCGCAGGTATGTCGTGAGATAACCGTACAGGCTCTGCGCAACGTCCAGATATTTCTCATCGCCCAACTGCTTGTAGGCGAGGGCATAGAGCCGCATGTTCTGTGCCTGAGACCACATGAGTTTTTCAAAGTGGGGCGCTGACCAGTCGCGCTTGTGGGAATACTGGTAGATGCCGCCCCATTCCAGATCGACAAGGGCAATGGCCGCGTCGAGCGAGGCCCGCACACGCTGCTCCATAATCTTGTCGCCGCGCCGCGCCGCGCGCAGGGCAAACTCGACCATATCCGGACGGAGAAATTTCAGCCGCCGTCCCCAGCCTGCATGCTCGGTGTCGTACGACTTGTCCATGAGATCGAGAATGCGTGTCCGCTGGGCCTCGTCAAGAAACGCGGTCGCCGATTTCGCGAAAGCGCGTTCGGTCGGCAGTTTGGGGATCTGTTCGGGCTGGTTCCGGACAACATAAAGGATCATGCTCATAAGGCTCGGCCTCTGGAAGCCCTGCAGTTTGGCGACCTCATTGCCTTGCGGATCGAAGATGATCGTTGCGGGCCAGCCCCAGTCGCCGTAGCGCGAGGCGAGGTCCGGGTTTGCATCCTGATCGACCCGCACGGCCAGATAGCCTCTGGCGACCAGCTCCCGCACGTCGGGATGGGCATAGGTCCGCCGCTCCATGAAGTGGCACCAGTGGCACCAGCGCGCATTGAGATCGAGCAGGATGTGGCGGTTTTCCCGTTTCGCAGTTTCGAACAACGCGTCGCCCCAGGCATGCCATGTAATCTGCGGCGGCTCCTTGGGCGGGGCCGGTGCGGCACCACTGCCATCCTGTGCGTTGGCAAGCGATGAGGTGAACAAAAGGGCCGCAAGGGCGGCACAAAGATTGCGGAAGGACAGGCGAATGATGTGTCGCATCTGAAAATTCCGAAATTGATTGGACCCGGTGAAGTGTACGGCCCATTGCACCATCCGGGAGATGGGAGAAGAGCTCAAACGACTACAATTTCACGTGAGCGTTCGTCGGAGATCAGGATGAATACGCTCAGCTTTCATGACCGGACTTTCGGTGCGCCGTCCAATCTCGCGACATCGTGATCGACTGAAGATGCCCAAAGAGGCATCCGCTATCGCGGCCGGCCCGTAATCTGCGGGTACCCTTCCATCAAGCAACACACAGGGAGTTCCTCATGCACTCACTTCGCTCAAGAGTCCTCGCAGCCGCGATTGCCGCTCCGCTCGCATTTGCAGCCGCGCCCGCACAGGCCGCCGATATCGTGGAGACCGCCGCCGCCAATCCCGATTTCACCATCCTGGTCAAGATGATCGATGCGGCGGGCTTGACCGACACGCTCAAGGGCCCGGGTCCGTTCACGGTTTTCGCACCGACCAACGCGGCATTCGCGAAATGGCCCCAGAAGGAGGTCGATCTGTTTCTCAATCCGGCCAAGAAGGAGCACCTCGTGCGCCTGCTCAAGCACCACGTGGTTCCCGGCAAAGTCATGTCTTCTGACCTGAAGGGCAAGAAGACAGACGCGAAAACCGTCGAGGGCACGATGGTCATGGTCGACGCAACCGGGCCGGTCATGGTGGACGGCAAGAAGGTCGTGAAAGCGGACATCGTTGCCGATAACGGGGTGATCCACGTCATCGACACGCCGTTGCTTCCGGAAAAGTACCGCGGTTCCTTCTAGCCGGCCCGCACGGTAAATCCTGACATTGTTTCGGACAGGCGCGCGTCACGCGCGCCTGTTCGTCATTTTGCGCATCCCAGACGCGGACGCGATTGGCCCGCCCCGCAGGATTCGAACCTGCAACCTTCGGATTCGAAGTCCGATGCTCTATCCAGTTGAGCTAGGGGCGGGGACCTTTTCCGTGCCGGCCTCATCAACCCGAAGAACGGCTCCGTGTCAAATTTCCTTCCGCTTTCGCCGGTCGATCACCGCCCACGACCGGACCGGCGGCGCGAATGATCCGGGCGGCAGTTGAAATGAACGGGAATCCCCTGTATTCCGGGCGGCGGAGAGGTGGCCGAGTGGTTGAAGGCGCTCCCCTGCTAAGGGAGTATACGGGAGACCGTATCGAGGGTTCGAATCCCTTCCTCTCCGCCA
>JALCBY010000099.1 GCA_028066055.1 Hyphomicrobiaceae bacterium | reverse complement strand
TGCCTGCCCGGGCAGGGCCGCCCGGCAGGGCATAGGCCCCGCACCCCGGATCGCCAGATCCGGGCCTTTCTGGGATTCGCCTTTAAATTCTGGTTCCCTCCGAGCCCGGTGCAGCTCAAGATCCCGTCCATGATCTGCCCCCCGGATCGATCCCCCAAAAATCAGACGGTTTTTAAGCCCCGCGCCCGCCACGCGTGCCATGCCCGTACAGACGCCCGGCACCCCCCGGGCCGACGGCATCCCGGTGCAGAACCAGCCCCGCGGTGCAGGATGTATGCCCGGCGGGAACAATGAGACACGGGTGGCGGGTGACGCAGTCCGGGCGCGGATCTCCGTGGGCGGCCGTACCGCGCCGTGCCCCGCATGGCCGAGGTGGACATGACGGCAGACAGTCCAAAGTACCGGATGTCGATAAGCCTCGGCGCCCTAAAACACCTTGGCATCGGGCTGTACAGCAACACGCCCGCGGTAATCTCGGAGGCGGTCGCCAATGCGTGGGACGCGGATGCCACGTGCGTGGACATATCGTTTGAAGGCGACGACTCTATCACGATAACCGATAACGGGCATGGGATGAACATAGACGACGCTAACAACAAGTACCTCCATGTGGGATATGAGAGGAGAAAAAAGGGCGGCACGGGGGCAGTCACGCGGAAGGGAAGGCAGGTCATGGGAAGGAAGGGCATCGGCAAGCTCTCCCTCTTTTCACTGGCACGCATGATAGAGGTGCACAGCATCAAGGACGGGGAGCTGCACGGGTTTCGGATGAACGTGGACAAGATCGAGGACAGGATAAAGTCAAGCGGGGGGGAATATTTCCCCGATCCGATAGATCCGGATACCAATCTAAAGCGGGGGACCAAGATAATACTGTCGGATCTAAAGCGCAAATACAAACCACGGAGCCTCAGGAAGAGGCTTGCACGGAGATTCAGCATAATAGGCGACGACTTCAAGGTGAGGCTGAACGGTGAAGAAATAACTACAAAGGACCGCATGTACGGCAACAAAATACAATACGTATGGACGCTGGGCGAAACCCTGAAGTCCATCGGAAGCGGGGGATACAAAAAGTTCGACGTGAAGGACAAGTTCGGCTCTGTTGACGGGCACGGGAGCATCAGGGGCTGGATCGGCACCGTGTACAAGCCAAGCATGCTGGACGAGGACGACTCTGAAAACTCGAACAGAATATCCATACTGGTCAGGGGCAAGCTCGCGCAGGAAGATGTACTGGATGAGTTCGAAGAGGGTAGAATCTATGCAAAGTACGTAATAGGGGAGATCCACGCCGACTTTTTGGATCAAGACGACAAGGAAGATATTGCCACCACGAGCAGGCAGAAGATCATCGAGGATGACGAAAGGTATGCCGCACTAAAGACGAAGATCAGGGAGTGCCTAAAGCACATACAAGCAAGGTGGACAGATCTTAGAAACGTGGAGGGCGAGGAGGTCGCCATGAAAATACCTGCAATCAAGGAATGGTTTGAAAAGCTAGAGGGTGACCGCAAGAAGACTGCGAAAAAGCTGTTCGGGCAGATCCACCGGCTCCCACTGTATGACGACGGTCCTGCCACCCGGAACCAGCTGATGATAAGCTGCATACTGGCGTTTGAGAGCCTCAAGCTGAGAAAGATGCTCGACCGAATTGATGCGCTGGATATCAAGAACATATCGTCTTTCAGGGACATCTTCCTGCAACTGGAAGATCTAGAGGCGTCAAGCCACTACCAGACCACAAAGAACAGGATGCGGGTGATAGATACGCTTGCAAAGCTAAACGACGACAACGACTTGGAAGGGACCATCCAAAAGCACATATTCAACAATCTCTGGCTGATAGATCCCTCGTGGTCGGCAGTCCCGGCCACCGAACACATTGAGCGTGGAATCAAAAAGGCGTTTGAGCTGGTGGATTCCAAGATCCCAAAGGACTCCGAGGGATACCGGCTTGACATAAAATACCGCAATGTCGGAAACAGGCACGTTGTGGTGGAGCTAAAGCGGCCAAAAGCATACCTGACCATAGGCGACATAATGACCCAGGTGGACAAGTACCGCAGCGCAATCTCCGGTGTACTTGAAAAGACGGGCGAGCCCGTGGAGTTTGTCTGCATACTGGGCAGGAACATAAAGGACTGGGACAAGAGGGGCAAGGATCTGGAATCCTCGTTAAACGCGGTTGGAATCCGGGTGCTCTTGTACAAGGAGATGATTCAAAAGGCCCAGGAGGCATACCGGGAATATTACCAGGAATCCAAGCACGCCAGCGAGATTTATCAATTGATCACGAAAATCGAGCCGGACGACGTGGAGAGGATCAGCCCGTCGTAAAACTAACCAAGATGTTGCCTTCCCGCTGCCCCCGGCAAAGGCCGGGGAACACCGCGTAGGCAGCATCCCGCCATGAGGCGATTCCCCGTGGCGACCCCGCTAGGGGCGGCCCGATAGGCGGACATCATTGGCGTCCATGCCGTCTGGTTCCGGGCACGGCGGCGGGCCTTGATCTCCCGGGCCCTGATCAGCCCAAAAAGCTTGGAGGCCCGGTTGAAAAGCCGTCCACGATCGCCC
>JALCBY010000098.1 GCA_028066055.1 Hyphomicrobiaceae bacterium | reverse complement strand
TGGCGCGCCGGGGAGGATTCGAACCCCCGACCCCCAGATTCGTAGTCTGGTGCTCTATCCAGCTGAGCTACCGGCGCCAATGCGCAAGATCAGTTGAATGTCGGGCAATCCGGTTACGCGCCTGCCCGGCGATCCTGCGTGGTGCGCGCTGCCGGACGACCCAAGGAACCGCCCGCGCGCGCCGCTTTATTTAGGGCTTCGGGACCGCAAAGGCAAGCAGCGTAGATCCGTGTGCGCTCATCCTTCCGCGCGGATGATTTCCCGGCTGTTGTGAAGCTCCACCACCCGGTCGGGAATGGTAATGCAGAATATCGTTCCCACAGTCTCCTCCAGCAGCACGATCTCTCCACCATGCGCCTGGACGAGCTCTGCGGCAATCGCGAGGCCAAGGCCCGTTCCGCCCTTTCGGGCCGAGCCCTGGAACGGTTCGAACAGATGGGTGCGCGCGCGTTCGGGAACGCCCGGTCCGCTGTCGCGCACCTCGATGGCGACCACAGCGCCGGTGCGGTTCGCCGAAACGACAATCTCCGGGTTTGCGCCGCCATACTGGGTCTCCACTGCCTGCAATGCATTGCGGCAGAGATTGCTCAACACCCGGAAGAGCTGGTCGTGATCCGCATCCACTTCGAGCGACGCCGGCATATCGATGCGCCAGTTGAATGCGTTCGTCTCGCTCAGCCCAAGGCTTTCGCCCACTTCTTCCACCAGCGGTTTCAAGGGATAAACGGCGCGCACAGGTGCGGCCTCCTGAGCGCGGCCAAACTTCAGCGTGTCCGTGCACAGCCGGATCGCGCGATCGAGCGAGTTGACGAGTTTCGGCGCCATGCGCTGCACCAGCGGGTCCTGCACCCCGCCTAGGCGATCGGAAATGAGCTGCGCGCTGGAGAGGATATTGCGCAAATCGTGATTGATTTTCGACACGGCCAATCCAAGCGACGCCAACCGGGTCTTCTGCTGCAACATGCCGCTGAGTTCGTTCTGCATGTGCGCCAGCTCACGCTCGGCGGTACCGATCTCGTCTTTGCGGTCTGACGGCACGATGATGCGCGATAAATCTTCCGGATTCTGGCTGAACCGCACCATCGAACGGGTGATACGCATCATCGGGCGCACCAGCATCAGGTTGAGTGACAGATACACAAGCGCCGCCGTAATCACCGAGATGATGATCGAAAGACCCAGGATGCTCAGACCGAACCGAACCATCGCCGCCTTCAACGGGTTTTGGGCGACAACGATCTCGATGAACTCGCCCGCGCCGAAACCGGGCTGCCCGACGACGCGGATATACTCGTTCGAGGGCGCAAAGAACACCGCAAGCGCATCCCAGATCAGGGTCATCCAGGACGCCTCCCGCAGGTCGTAATGTCCGGCGATCGTCGCTGGCATCTCGCTCTGAAGAATGAGGTTGCGCCGCCCGCCTCTTTTGAGCGCAACGCCACGCACCTGCGCGTTCTTGAGCAGATCATCCTGCGCCGATTGCGAAAGCTCCTGTCCGGGTGCGACGGCGAGCGCGGCGATCTGAGCTGCCGCAAGCCGCTCGACCAGCCAGTTCTTGCGGAAGTTCGCGACCGACGGCACGAAAACCAGCACCTCGGCGATCATCACAAACACGATAGTCAGAATGAGCAGTTTCGACGAAAGCCCGAGAAGCGGCGTGCGCCGCCGAGGGCGTGAGCCCGATTTGACCTCACCGGTCTCGGCCGCCGCCAACGCCTCTTCGTCTGATGTTTTCGCTTTTGATTCGGAGGCCATGTGCGGGTGCGCACCTCACTCCATCAACCCAACTTTCGAAGCCAGCCGATGATGCGCCGGATCATCGGGTTCGTCAAACTCGGTGCATAATATTGGTAAGCGGCGCGTTTGCTGATTTCCGCCAATGTCGGATAGGCGAAAACAATCGATGTGATGGCGCCGATTTTCATCTTCTTCGACATGGCCATCACCCAGAGCTGAATGAGCTCGCCCGCATGTTCGCCGACGATCGTCGCACCGAGGATACGCCCGCGTTTACTGGTCACCACCTTGATCATGCCCTGGGTCGCATGTTCGGTCTGCGCCCGGTCGTTTTCGGCATAGGGCCAGCGCAGAATCCGGATGTCGCGATGGCGTTCGCGCGCCTGTTCCTCGGTGAGGCCGACATGGGCAAGTTCCGGTTCGGTATAGGTGACCCAGGGGATGTTCGACATGTCCGCCTTGACCGGCAAGCGGAACAGCGCGTTCCGGATGACGATGCCCGCATGGTAGTTGGCCACGTGGGTGAACTGCAGACCGCCGGCCACATCGCCGATAGCGTAGACGCGCTTGTTGGTTGTCTTCAGGCCCTGGTTGACCTTGATGCCGCTGCGTTCATAGGCGATGCCGGCCTCTTCAAGACCCAACCCCTCGACATTCGGCGCGCGCCCGGCCGCAACCAGCAGATGGCTTGCCTCAATGGTGCGCTCCTCGCCGTCCCGGGTAATGATGGCGCGGACACCCGTCCTCGATTTCTCAAGCCGTTCGATGCGGATGCCGGCGAGAATGTCCACACCGTCCGACTCAAGCTGCTTGAGGACGATTGCTGTACATTCCGGATCGTCCTTGCCGAGCGGCGTGAAAGCCTCCAGCACGGTGACCTTTGCGCCGAGACGCCTGTGGGCCTGCGCCAGCTCCATTCCGATCGGGCCGCCGCCGAT
>JALCBY010000097.1 GCA_028066055.1 Hyphomicrobiaceae bacterium | reverse complement strand
GCGTGCAAAGTCTGACTTGTGGACGTCCACGTAGTTCCTGACGATCCTGATCCCCGCCTTTTTCATGTTGTCGGCGACCGGCCCCGGGGCGAACCTGAGGAAGAACATGTCGTCAAACATCTCGCCTATCCTTGAGTCGTCGGGGACGGTGCCGTGCCTTATGTAGTCGGTGTGTATGAGGTTGAGTATGTTGTGTATGTTGGTACCGTAGTTGAACACTGCCGGGACGCCCGCGCTGAATCCCATCACGTGGCGCAGCAGATAGTCATGCGGGCATCTTCCGTATATTGACAGGGCGCTGAAGGACGTGGAGATCCTCTCCGCCGGGAGGTCGGGCGCCCGGCCGTCCGTCTTGGGCCTGCTGATCCGCACGTCCTCGGAGAACTCGCCGTTTTTTATCTCATCAAGGAACCTGTGTGGCGCCCTGTCCCTCTTGGGCAGGTCGTCTGTGCCGCGTATGTTCTGCCTTGTCGCCCCGGATATGAAGAGGTACTTTTGGGCCCGGGTTACCGCGGTATAGACGGCCCGTCTCTCGTCCTCCTCGCCTCCTGCGTACCTCTCCCGCGGGTAAAGGTGGTCGTCCACGAACACGGGCTTAGGAAGCGGAGGCCTCCTGCGGTCGAACGACGGGAAGAAGACCACCGGGAACTCGAGTCCCTTTGCCTTCCATATGGTAAGGACGCGCACCGCGTCCATGATTCCCGGATCGGCGTGGTGTGGATCCGCATAGCTGGCGGCCGCGAATGACCTTATGAACCACTTGAGGCCGGCCACCTGCTTGACCCTCAGAGACCGGTATACGTACTCGTAGTCGGATATGGCCTTGCTGAGCACCGCTAGGTTGTACATGTCCCCCTCGGAGAGGGCCCCGCGCTCGGCCCCCATCGCGGAGAGTATCCTGTGGTAGAACTCTTGCAGCCCGAGGTTTGGCAGCCAGTCGCGCGGGGCACCCGGTATCGAGGCGGCGATACCCCTGACCCTTTCCATGTCCCTCTTAAACAGGTCACGGTCCCCACCGGGCACTTCCTCCGCGTACCGGGCCTCAAGATCCCCGATATCCGGGATGTCGCCGGTGTCATAGCCGGGGTGGCCTAACGCGTGCAGTAGGCAGTCCAGCGCGAGGGTTACTATGGGCCTCTCAAATATGCTTGAGCCGCTGTCCGCGAGGCACGGGATGCCCCGCTTAGCCATGACGCTTATTATGCGTGCGGCATCGTTGTTGGTCCTGACTATGACCGCCATGTCGCGGTACGACAGCGGGTATCTGGAACCGGACTTGTCCATGAATTCTGTCCCGCGTAGCGACTGCATCGTGTCACAGATGAACTCGAATTCCTCCGTGTCTGCCCCAAAGTGACGGTGGAATATATCACCGCGCTCAAACGTGTTGTGCTGTCCCGCGTGCGGCTTCATCTCCTTTTTGACGCGGTTCGTATTGTGTTCTATAAGCCGCTCGGCCATCTCGACTAGGGCCCCAGTAGCCCGGTAGTTGGTCTCTAGCATTCGGGTGGTCACGCCGTATGACTCGTACTTTTTTGGAAAATCCCTTATGTGTCCCACGTCGCTTCCCCTCCACTGGAATATGTTCTGATCGTCGTCACCCACCACGCAGACCGACTCGGCTCCCTTTGAAAGCAATTCCAGCATCCTCTCCTGCGGGAGGTTGACATCCTGGTACTCGTCAAATACCACGTGCTTTATCTCGTCGTTGACCTGCCTAAGGACGTCGTGGTCCGTGCCCAAGAGATCTATGAACGTGCGTATCACGGATGCAAAGTCAAAGAACCTCTGATCCTTGAGCATTTCCCTGTATCTCGTATAACACTCAGCAAATCCCCTGTTAGATATATCGGATGTGTCAATCCCTTCCGTCAGTACGATGTCGATGCTTTTCTGGAACTTTGAGATCGTCCTTGATTTGGAATCCTTCCCCTGTATGCTAGGAATCCCTATCTTCAAGTACCACCTGTCAAGGAACGCGTACCTCCTAGCGTCATCTAGCACCTCAAAGTTCTTGTATTTGGGGCTTATCCTTTTGAGCATGTACAGGCAGAAAGAGTCTATGGTTCCCACGTACATGTCCCCAACGTCAGATTTTTCCATACACTCGCTCTCTAGGATGCCCCGGATCCTGCCTTTTAGCTCGTCGGCAGCCTTTACGGTGAACGTGAACGCCACGATAGTGGACGGTTTGACTCCGGACTTTACCAGCTGGGCGACCCGCCTGCTGACCGTTTCTGTCTTGCCGGAGCCGGGGCATGCTATGATCCTCAGGTGGCCCCTGTTATGGCGTATGGCCGCCTCCTGTTCCGGCGAAAGTGTGATCTTGCCTATAGTCATGCTTGGGCCCTGGTGGCCCGGTATAAAACTCTGTCCTGTATCCGGCATGCCTTGATCTTCATATTAGATCCTGTATGATCTCCGTTGGGTCCGGAACGGGCGGAGGATCTGTCTAGGTTCCTCTCAGGATTGAGGGTATGACGGAGAGTCCACGGATTCCCGGGTTGTCCGGGAAGCGGTCGTCCTTTGCCCTGTCTGGGACGCACAGCACAATCCCACTCCTTGTGATGGATTCCGCGTTGTCGTTGCTCAGCGTTTCTCTCTGAAGCAGCGTCAGCAGGTACGTCCTCTGGCCTGCGTTTTGCTCTGTCACGACCTGCTTCCACCTCTCCCTCAGC
>JALCBY010000011.1:118741-130952 GCA_028066055.1 Hyphomicrobiaceae bacterium | reverse complement strand
CGTCAGATTACCGCACAATTTGAAGGCGCGCACGGAGATTTCCCATGACCATCACGCGTAGACTTGCCGAGTGGACCGCCGAAAGTCCCCCGCTCGCCACTGGCGAAGTTCTCGCCCTCGCCCGCAACGCCATGATCGACATCATTGGATGCATGATTGTCGGTGGAGCGGACGAAGCGACGCAGCGCACCTTCAACGCGGTCTTCGATCTTGGTGCCGGTTCGGCGAGTGTTGTCGGCCATGAAAGCGGATTGCCTTCGCCCTTTGCGGCGCTGGTCAACGGCACGGCCGCGCACGCGCTGGACTTTGACGACAATTTTCACCCGACCGCGGGACATGCCACAGCGGTACTTGCACCAATGCTTCTCGCGCTTGGCGAGGAGCGCGGGAGTTCCGGAGCCGCTGTGCTCGACGCCTATATCGCCGGTCTCGAAATCCTTTGCGCGATCGGCAACGGCGTCAACCTCGCCCACTACGAGCGCGGCTGGCACTCCACCAGTACAATCGGCGCCATGGCCGGCGGTGCCGCCTGCGCACGACTGATGGGCCTCGACGCCGATGGCGTTCAACGGGCCATCAGTCTCGGCTTCAGCATGGCATGCGGCTCAAAGCTGCAGTTCGGCGCCATGGCCAAACCCCTCCATGCGGGCATTGCGGCGCAGAACGGCATCATGGCGGCAAGGCTCGCGGCTGCCGAAGTGACGGCGACGCCGGAACCGCTTGATGCGCCGTGGGGCTTCCGCGACCTCTTCGCCGGAGAAAGCTCTCCCGGTTTCAGTCATGTCGCCGACAGTCTCGGCGTTCCCACCGCGCTGGAACGCTATGGCCTGAAGGTCAAGATCCACCCGTGCTGCGCGAGCGTGCACACGGCCGTCGACGGCGTTCTCGAACTGATGCAGGAAAATGACCTTACGTCCGACGACATCGCGCATGTCGAGGCGCGGGTTAATCAGATCAGCTTCGATAATCTGCGTTTCCCACAACCGGAGAACGAGATGGAAGCACGCTTCAGCATGGAGTACGCCGTCGCTCTTGCGATCACCAGGGGCACCCTCAAACTGCGTGATTTCGAACCCGGCGCTATCGGCGACCCGAAGGTCAGAAGCTGGTTGCCGCATGTGACAATGAGCCTGGCTTCGCCGGAACCGCTGCCCATTGCGGACAATGGGCGCGAACCGGCCGAGGTTCGCCTTCAACTTAAGGACGGGAGGGAGCTCAACCGGTTCATGCAGCATGCCAAGGGCGTGATGCAAAACCCGCTCAGCCAGGACGAGGTGTGGACCAAGTTCGATGACTGCATTGACGGCGTGGTGGATGTCGGACGCGCAAGCGCCATACGCAAACATCTTCAGCAGTTTGAACACCTCGAGCGCGTTTCCGATCTGATGCACTCGCTGCGCACTGAGGCTTCCGTTCGGATGGCAGCGACATGACAGCATCATCGTCAAGTTCATCACCAGATGGAACGAGTGTCCTCGCAAATGTGCGCCTGCCCGATGGCGACATCGCGGATATCATCATGCGCGACGGGCTGATCGCGGACATCACGGCGATGCCGTCAGATAACGACAACGGCGCGACGCGTATCGAAGGATACGGCATGCTGGTATTGCCGGGGCTGGTCGACGGCCACATGCACCTCGACAAGGCGCTTTCCGGATTGCCGTGGATGCCCCATCCGGCGGGACCTACACGCCTCAGCCGCATTGAGACGGAAAAGGCGTTGCGGGCAAGCCTGCCGCCGGTGACAGAGCGTGCATCGAACCTCGTCAGGCAATGCGTAAGCCACGGCACGACGGCTATCCGGTCCCATGTCGATATCGATCCGGACAACAAACTTTCTCACTTTCACGCGCTCGTGGAGGTGCGGGAGGCGTTCGCCGATATCGTTGACCTGCAGATCGTGGCCTTCCCGCAGTCGGGTGTCCTCCGGGCACCGGGAACGTCTGACCTTCTGGACGCAGCTCTCGGTGAAGGCGCCGATGTGCTCGGCGGCCTCGATCCAATCGCCATCGATAACGACCTCGACGGTCAGCTCGATATACTTTTTGCGATCGCTGAACGTCACGACACAGGCATTGACATCCATTTGCACGATGCCGGGGCCGACGGCCTCAAGGAGATCAATGCCCTGTGCGAGCGCACAGCCGCCTGCGACCTTACCGGCCGTGTAACCGTCAGTCACGGCTTCTGCCTTGGCGCAGCGTCGCCGGACGCGTTCGCACGCACGGCAGACGCTATGGCTGAGGCCGGCATATCCCTGGCAACCCATGGCGGCGCATCTTCTCCCCTGCCACCTGTCATGGCGCTGCGTGAGCGGGGCATTGAGGTGTTCACCGGCAACGACAATGTCCGCGATACGTGGTCGCCCTTCGGAAATGGCGACATGCTCGAACGCGCCATGTTGCTTGCCTGGCGCTCCGGCTACCGCACCGATGACGATCTGCAGGTCGCCCTCGACTGTTCCTCTGGAGCCGGAGCCCGGATTTTAGGCCTTGAAGGTTACGGGTTGGCGGTTGGCAACCGCGCCGATCTGTTCACGGTCGACGCCGAAACGCCCGGTGAGGCCGTTGCCCAGAGGCCCCGTCGCGGCATCGTGTTGAAGGGCGGACGTGTCGTCGCCCGGGAAGGTGAATTTTCAGGAGAATCAGGTGACTGACGCCCTAGCTCTGGATCACGGCATCCACGTCGATCTCAACGAGGATACGCGGATTGGCGAAGCCGTCGACGATCAGACCGGTTCCGCACGGGAACACGCCCTTGAGGTGTTTGCCGACCGCCTGATAGACCGCCTCGCGATGCGCGCGATGCAGTATGTAAATCGACACTTTGCAGATATCGTCGAGCGAAGCACCCGCCTCCTCCAGCAGGGTCGTAATGTTCTTCATGGCCTGATCGGCCTGGGCACCGGCATCACCGCTACCGACAAACTCCCCGTCCAGACTGGTTCCGGTCTGGCCACGCAGATAGACACGGTCTCCGGCCCGAACGGCCTTGCAAAACCGGCTGCCGAGTTTCTGGCCGTCCTTGTAGGCATCGTCGGTATGAAACTTCCGGAAGCGTTCATGCGGCATGCCCTTGGACAAGGTAACCGCCATGTCGATCTCGAATACGATTTCCGGTCGTGCAAAACCGCGCATGATGAGGCCCGTCGAACAGGGATGAGTGTCGCCGAAGTGTTTGCCAATGACCTGATAGATCGGCTCGCGATAGGCCCGGTCCGAAATGTAGATTCGGGTCTTGCAGACATCGTCGAAACTCGAGCCTGCTTCCTCCAGCAACTGGCGCGCGTTCTTCATGGACTGATCCGCCTGGGCCGCCGCATCTTCCGGCGTGTAGCCGAGGCCATACATCTTGGACCCGTCCAGTTCGCACCCGGTTTGCCCGCGCAGGTAGATCTCATCGCCTGTGTTGATGACCATGCACGAGTCCCGGTTTATGGAGGTTTGGCCGAACCAGTCGCGTGTGTTCAGGAGGCGGAATTTCTTGTGCCCGCCTTCGTGCGGAATGACTGCCTCGAGATCGATTTCCACTTTCATTTCCGGCATTGCGAGCCCCTTGACGATGAGGCCCGTGGCAACGGTCGGGTTCCCTCGCAGATAGTCGGCGACGGTGTTGTAGACGCCCGTCCGATAAGCCGGGTCGGTCAGATAGGTCGTCACCTTGCAGACATGATCGAGGCTCGACCCGGCTTCCTCAAGGAGCACTTTCGCATTCTCCATCGCCTGCCTGGCCTGGGCGGCAGCGTCGTTCGGATCGACCATCTTCTGGTCGAGGTCGAGCCCGGTCTGGCCGCGCAGGAATATCCTCCGACCTGCCTTGACCGCCATGCACATGTCGTTGTCGAGGGTGGCTCCAGGATAGACATCGCGGGTGTTGAATTTGCGGAATCTTTCGAGCTTCATGACGCTGCTTCCTGTCGTTGTTGCCGCCGGGTGGAGACGTTTGCGAGGTCAGTTCGGAGAGTTGAAATTCTATCACCATGTCTCACGATGGCATAACGAAGTTGCGGCCGGTCGCCGGACCCAACCTGACCATGATGCTGATCATGCTCGGCATGATCGGACCGTTCGCGTTTCAAATCTTTCTTCCCTCGATGCCGGGCCTTGCGGCGGAATACGGCGTAAGCAACGCCGCCGTGCAGACCACGGTCAGCCTCTACCTGGTGACGTTCGCCTGCGCACAGCTCTGTCTCGGGGCCCTCGCCGACCGTTTCGGGCGCCGACGGGTGATCATGGCCGGGCTTGTCGCCTATATGGGCGGGGCGCTTATCTGCGCGACCGCTCAGAGCATCGAGACGCTCGCCGCCGGGCGGGCCGTGCAGGCCATCGGCGGCTGCGCCGGATTGATGTTTGCCCGTGTCATCGCGCGCGATCTGCACGAACGCGGCCGTGCGGCAGGCGTGATCGGCTTCGTCACCATGATGACGGCGCTTGCCGGCACCCTGACACCGATCCTGGGCGGGTGGATCGATGTCACGCTGGGCTGGCGTGTCAGTTTCTGGTGCACGCTGGCTCTGGGTTTGTTCGTTTTCACCGTGATGTCTCTTTGGCTGCCGGAGACACGCCCGCACAGCGCGGCAGGTCAAACTCTCGCGGCACTTCGCGAAGGTCTCGGACAACTCAAGTCGCCGGCTTTTCTCGGATACGCCGGACACGGAGCGTGCACCCTGTCGGCTTGGTACGCGATGGTGACGGGGCTGCCCTATGTCATGGTCGATGTGCTGGACCAGCCGACCATCGCCTATGGTTTCTATTTCCCGTTCCTTTCGCTTGGCTACATGGCCGGCAATCTGATCACCGCGCGTGTCGCTCACCGCTGGGATATCCACCGCCTGATCGTCGTCGGCGTTGCGCTTGCGCTCCTCGCATGCCCGCTCCTGATTGCATGGAACCTGCTGGCGGCGCCCACACCATTGGCGCTGTTCCTGCCAATGGGGTTGATCTCGCTCAGTCACGGTTTGAGCCAGCCGGGTGCGATGTCCGGCGCGATCGGCCTGCAACCGAAACTGGCCGGTAGCGCCGCAGGTCTGATGGGCTTTGGGCAGTGGATGATTGCGGCACTGACGGCGCAGGCGGTCGGCATCCTGCAGAACGGCACGATCTGGCCGACGACGTTGATCGTCATCGGTTTTACGGTGCTGTCCTACCTCAGCTATCTGCTGGCGCGGCAAACCGAGGCGCGCGGCACGGACGCAGGGCGGCCCGCTTAGATTTTCGAGATGAGAAAGTAAGGAGATGGCCTGATGGACGCTGAAAAAGACCAACCAAACCTGCTGATAACCGGGGCCACGGTCGTCACTCTCGATGTGGAGCGAAACATCATTTCCGACGGCGCGATCGCTATTGCCGGCGACCGTATTGCGGCTGTGGGCTTGAGCGATGAGCTCCGCCAGCGTTTCCCCAACGCGGAAATTCTCGATGCACGGGGCAAGGCCGTGCTTCCCGGCTTTATCAACTCTCACACCCATGCGGTCCTGCTGGTGCTGCGCGGCACGGTAGAGGATATGTCGGGCGATGCCATCTTCGGTTACATGACGCCGATAAGCTTTGCCATGAACGATGATGAACGCCGTGCCCTCGCACGGCTTGCCTGTCTTGAGGCCATACGCTGCGGCACCACGACAATGGTCGAACCGTTCCGGTTCATCACCGGCTACGCGGCGGGCATGGCGGAGACCGGAATGCGGTTGTGGCTGAGCGAGAACGGCGCCGATGCGCTAACGCTCAAAATCCGCCATGGCATCTATGAATATGACCGCGCGTTCGGTGAAGAGTTTCTGGATCGCGTCCGCGCGATGGTCGATCAGTTCCACGATACGCACGATGGCCGCGTGAAATGCCAGATGGCGGCTCATGCGCCGGACGTATGTTCCCCCTGGATGCTCGGCGAACTGAACGATCTCGCCCGCAAGCACGGGCTCACGCGGACGATCCACCTTGCGCAAAGCCCGGGGGAGGTCAAACAGGTGCGTGCTGCCCATGACCGGACCTCGGCTGAATATCTGCGCGACAACGACTGGCTCGGACCCGATGTGGTGGCGGCACACTGGACGTTC
Organism: Hyphomicrobiaceae bacterium; assembly: GCA_028066055.1. Taxonomy (GTDB): domain Bacteria; phylum Pseudomonadota; class Alphaproteobacteria; order Rhizobiales; family Methyloligellaceae; genus UBA2767. The sequence goes on along the minus strand of JALCBY010000011.1, from coordinate 124,894 downwards.
TGCACCGATGACGACATCGACCTCCTGGCGGAGCACGGGGTTCACATGGCGCACTGCCCGGCGAACAGCTCACGCCGCGGCCCGCATCTGGCGCGCGTCGGGCGCATCCAGGACGCCGGCGTGAATATTGTGCTCGGCACCGACAACATGACCGAAGACATGTTTCAGGCCCTGAAAATCGGTTCGATCATTCATCGCGGTCGGCGCGGCAGCGAACAGGAGGGCGGCGTCAATCCTGGTCCGCAGGCAGTGCTCGACTCCGCGACGCGTAATGCCGCGCACGCACTTCGGGCGGAGGCTGATATCGGCTCCCTGGAAGCGGGCAAGAAGGCTGATCTCATGATCCTCGATCTGAATCAGCCCAACCTCCGCCCGATCATCAATCTCGTCTCGAATATTGTCCACTATGGCAGCTCCAGCGCGGTTGAATCCGTGATGGTCGACGGCCGCTTCGTGATGCGCGACGGCAAGGTGCTTTCCATGAACGAAGATGAAGTGATCGCGGAGGCGCAGGAGGCAACGGCCGCCGCCTGGCATCGACTGAAAGAAACGTCAGGTGATATCGACCTGCCGGCAGGTTTGCAGAGAGAAAGGGCGCAGCCATGAGTGTGACAATCCAGGAGTCCTTCCATCCCGGCGTTTTGCATCGGCGGACCCCTGCCAGCGATGCAGTACCATTGGTTTTCGATATCCCCAGAAGCGGAAGCGACTATCCGCGCGAATTTCAATCGCCCGCGCCATTCGACGCGGTGCGCCGTTCGGTTTCCATGTATGTAGAGGAGCTGTACGCAAGCGCCCCCGATCATGGCGCCACATGGCTCTATGCCATGTTCCCCAACACCTATATCGATGCCAACAGGCATGAGCTTGATGTCGATCCGGAATGGCTGGAAGGAGACTGGAACGAACCGCTGGAGACTTCCGACAAGTCAGTGAGGGGAATGGGTTTGATCCCGCGCGTGTGCGGCAAAGGCGATGTTGTGCTGCAGGATACACCGATCACGGCCGCCGACCTGCGCCACCGGCTCGACGCTTATTACTGGCCCTATCACAACACCCTGACCGAAATACTCAATCGCTTCCGGGAACAACATGGCGCGGCGTTCCATATCAGCTGCCACAGCATGTCGAGCATCGGCGGCAAGGCCGTTGCGGACGCCGGGCGCAAACGGTCCGACTTCGACATCGGCACCCGAAACGGAACGACCACGGCTCCGGCTTTTGCCGACATCGTCGTCGAAACGCTCAAGGGTTTCGGATACGACACAACGCAGGATGAGCACTTCATCGGTGCGGAGTCGGTACGCAAGCATGGCAATCCCGATGCGGGCGTTCACAGCCTGCAGATCGAGATCAACCGCTCCATCTATATGGATGAGGATACCTATCGGCGCGGAGAGAGGTTCGCCACGATACAGGAACATCTGAGCCAGTTGATTGCACGGCTGGCCGAATTCACCCGCGAATGGCTATGATCTGAGTGATCCGATTAGCTGATTGCCATCGCAGCAATCTGTCGATGGGTACACAACGCCGCCTCGCCTTCGGTCAAGACGGGAAAAGCGAAGGGCTGTCGAGGGATCAATGCGCGGGTAGCTGAAGCATGGGTCTCCCGCTCACATGGAACGCCATGCCGCGTTGATGCCTCTTCAGGTATCCGGATGCGTGCGGCGAACGCATCGATTGCCTCAGGTCCTGGCCTCGGCACGGCGTTGCGCCGTTGCGGCATTGTCTACGCTATCACCATTTTTGCTCAGAACGACACCATAGGCTTCATAGGCCTGCTCGACTGAAACGAAACCGAGGCGTACGTCCTCCAAAACCTCTGCGGGGTCGCGTCGGTACGGATCGTCGTAACCACCACCTCCCGGATAAGTGAGCGTGGCAATACTTTCATGTGGCATCAGAACCTGCTGGGGGTGTGGGAGCGGCCCGCCATTGTCCAACCGGATGCTGCCGAGCCCACCGGCCCCACCCCCATTGAACCCTGGAGCGGGAATGTGAAACCTCCCACCTGACAGGGAAGCAACGACCGGTCTGCGCGCGAGATTGCGCAGAACGACCCTTTGCGCAACGCCGCCGCGTCGACGCCCCGGGCCACCGGAGTCCGTGATCAACGACTTGCTCTCACACAACATGGGGGCTTCGACTTCGAAAAGTTCGACCGATGTGCTCGAAACATTTGCAGGGAACACGGTGGTTGCGACGCCGTCCTTGTCGAAACGCGCACCCTGGCCACCTTGCGCGTTGAACGCGCTCACAAATGGGCGGTCGTCATCGTGGATTCCGCCGAAGCGTTCAATCCAGAGCGGGAACGTACCGCTCGGCGCCATGATTTTCTCGGGCACCAGTTCGCCCAGCGCATCGAAAATGATTTGTACGACATTGAAAATCAACGTGCTGCGGTGCATGCAGGCGGCGGGAAAGTGCGGGTTAAGGATAGAGCCTTCAGGAGCCGATATGCGGATTGGCGCACTGGTTCCCTGATTGTTTGGAATATGCGGATTGAGGGCGCATTTGACGGAAAAAACGGTGTAGGCACAGGTCATATTGAAGACGCTGTTGATCGGCAGGTCGACCTGAGGCGACGTTCCCGCATAGTCGATGGAGATTTCGTCGCCGCGGATTTCAAGCGCAAGCTTGATGACCAGCCGCTGACCGTCCGTATCTTCGCGCTCAAGCTCCAGAACGCTCTCATGGCGGCCGTCGGGCAAACTGGCAATCGCCTCGCGCATGTTCCTCTCGGTCTGCGCCACTACTGCCGCGGTCAAGTCACTGATCTGGTCCAGTCCGGTGTCATTCAGAAATTCGACCAGACGGCCGCAACCCAGATTGTTCGCGGCCACCTGCGCGCGAAGATCGCCGAGGATCTGCGCCGGTACGCGCACATTGCGTTCAATCAGGCGAAACAGGAATTCGTTCGGCTTGCCCGCGTCGTAGATCTTGGTGATCGGTATGATCATGCCTTCTTCATAGACTTCCCGCGCGTCGGGAGCGGCCAGACGCCCGCCGATATCGGTGTGATGAGCGCAGGTCACCCCGAAGCCGACCAGGGTGTCCTGGCGGAAAGCGGGTGTCGCGATGAAGATGTCCGGTGTGTGTCCTGCGCCAAGCCAAGGATCGTTGGCAATGATGACGTCGCCCGGGGCAAGCGTTCCCGGCGGATAGAATTCCAGGAGATCCCGCATCACCCGCTGCATGCAATAGAGCTGACCGGGCGTACTCTGATTGGCCTGAGCCACCAGATGGCCTTCCTGATCGTAGATCGCGACGGCAAAGTCGTGATTGTCGCGGACAACGCTTGAAAACGCCGTCTTGACGAGCGCCGCCGCCATTTCATCGGCGATGTTGATCGCGCGCGACCACAGGACCTGCAGGGCGATCGGACCGAAGTCCCCCGTGCTGGCCGCCTCGTCCAGGCGCACCGCGTTTTGCGCGCCCTCGATTTCAATGGCAATCCAGCCGCGCACATCGACTTCCGCGCGGCTGCCCTCAGCCATCACGAATGTCGAGGAGTCTTCCTCGATGATCGCCGGCCCCTCGATCCTCATCCCGGCTTCGAGCCGGTTCATGGCATAGACCTTGTGCGGGACCATCCGCTGCAAATCCGGCGCATAGGCGAGCCGCTCGCCCTTGAGGGCGACCGATGCGTCACCCTCACCCTCGGGAAACGGCAAGGCGATGGTCGGACGATGCTTGTCGGCGGCGGTGGCTGTCAGGCGCAGGGTGATGATCTGAACCGCGCAATCGCGATAGGAGGTGCCGTACCGCGCTTCATATTCTTGATAGAACCGCTCCGCGATATCAGTTGGGCTGAGGTCGTCGGGCATTGAGACACGAACGGCCGACGCCTGACCTTCGTAACAAATATCGGCAACGTAGGAGAAAGTGACCGTGGAGCCGGGTGCCGCCGCTTCGATCACGGGCGCGGCGACAGCTTCGAGCTCCTTGAACAGATCCCCAAGCGCATCGGCATCGCACGCGGCGAGCGGCATGATCTGAGTCCGGGCAACCTCGAAGGAAACCGGCGCTACCAGGAAACCGAGCGCTGAATAGGCACCAGCGCCCCGTGGTACGATCACGCGGCCCACTCCAAGCTTTCGGGCAAGACGATCCGCATGCACCGGCCCCGCGCCGCCGATTGCAACAATCGTCGTATTGCCGATGTCTCCACCCTTTTCAGCGACATACGTGCGGACGGCCGATGCCATGTTTTCATTGACGACATCGTGGATGCCCCACGCCGCCTCCAGACAGGAAAGTCCGAGCGGCTCGCCGATCGCACGCATCAAGCCCGCCTCGCACGCCCCTGCATCGAGCGCCATGGTGCCGCCCAGGAAATAGTCCGCATCGAGATATCCGAGCAGCAGGTCCGCATCCGTCACCGTCGGTTCCGCGCCGCCGCCGCGATAACAAATGGGACCAGGAGCCGCACCGGCGCTCATCGGCCCGACTTGCAGCAGGCCGAGTTCATCGATGCGCGCAATACTGCCGCCACCCGCCCCGATCTCGATGATGTCGACAGTCGGAACGCCGACGGGCGTGCCGCTTCCCTTCTTGAACCGATGGACCCGGTCCACTTCGTAGACCGTCGTAATCGGCATTTGACCATCACGGATCAGACAGGCCTTTGCCGTTGTGCCGCCCATATCGAACATGAGCACGTTATCAAGTCCGGCCTCCGCACCGAGATGAGCGGCGGCAAGCGCACCGCCGACAGGTCCGGACTCGATCATCCGGACCGGGTATTGGCGCGCGTCGTCGGGCGCGATGATGCCGCCTCCCGACAGCATGACAAAAAGGCCGCCTTCAATCCCGCGAGTTTCCAGTCGCTCTTGGAGCCGTTTCAGATACCGGGCCATCAACGGTTTGACATAGGCGTTGACGGCGGTGGTGCAGCACCGCTCGAACTCCTTGATTTCCGGCGCGACGTCTGACGAGAGCGAGATTGCCATATCCGGATCAACGGACTTTGCAATTTCTTCCAGAACCCGTTCGTGCTCCGGGTTTGCATAGGCGTGCAGAAGACAGATCGCGACCGCTTCGACTTCCTGAGCGGCGAGTTCCTCAAAGACCTGGCGCGCCTTTTCCTGGTTGAGCGGTGTCCGCACACTGCCGTCGGCAAGGACACGTTCGTGAACCTCCCGGCGCAGGGGTCTTTCGACCAGCGGTTTGGGATAGACGGCTCCGATATCGTAGATGTCATAACGGATTTCGCGACGCATCTCGATTGAGTCGCGAAACCCTTCGGTTGTGATAATCGCCGTCCGCGCGCCCTTACGCTCGATGATCGCGTTGATCACGAGCGTCGTGCCGTGAATGACGTTTTCCGTTTTCGCCAGAAACCCCCGCCGGACCTCCTCCAGACCAGCAATGCCTGTGTCGATTCCGAGGGACGGGTCTTGCGGCGTCGTCAGGATCTTGTGAACGTCAAACCGTCCACTCGCCTGATCCAGAAGTACGAAATCGGTGAAGGTTCCGCCGACGTCACAACCCAGCCTGTATCCAAGATCATCTGCCATCCGGGCCTTATAAGACATAGATCGCCGGAACACGAGATGTTGCGCGCTGGCAGATATAGGAGAAGCGACGGGGGCGGGCCGCTGCGAAATTGAAACTACGTCCATTCCCAGTTTCTTGGCGTAGCGACCCGTATGTTACATCAATACGACGAGTTGCTGAAAGAATAAGGAAAACACCAAGACTTGGTCCATTGTTGCACGTGACCCGGAAACGAACGCTGTCGGCTACACGATCGCGAGCAAGTTCTTTGCGATCAGCGCTTACTGCCCCTATGCACAAAGTGAAGTTGGTGCGATCTGCACCCAGTCTTTGGTCAAGCCGTTGTTGGGACCAGTTGGACTTGAGCTGCTGGCAAGCGGTTTTGGCGCGGTTGCGACACTCGACGCCCTTATAGCCTCGGATCCGGGACGCGACACTCGTCAGGTGCATCTGGTGGACATGCAAGGGCGAGTTGCAGCCCATGCCGGAAACCGCTGCGTCGACTGGTGCGGCCACCGCAGTGGCGACGGCGTTTCGGTTGCCGGCAACATGCTTTCCGGGGCCGCGGTCGTGGAAGACACGCACGCCGCTTACCTCGAAAGCGATAAAAAGCCGTTTGCTGAGCGACTGTTGAGGGCGATGGACGCGGGC
>JALCBY010000011.1:38513-118641 GCA_028066055.1 Hyphomicrobiaceae bacterium | reverse complement strand
CCAGGGCGCGGCCCTGAGCATCCTGACGACCGAGTGCTATCCCGCGCTTGATCTCAGGGTTGATGATCATGACGACCCAATTGCAGAACTGTGGCGCCTCTACGATGTGGCGCACGAAAGAGCCATCGCGCGCGTCCAATTGATGCCAACGAAATCCGACCCGGCAGGCCTTCATCAATTTGACAAGCTCGAGGCAGCGTTGGATGAGCGTATAAAGAGCCAGGCTGCGGTGGACTTCAGCGCTTTCTGGAAGACACCGGACCGTCCGGGCGCAGAGCAAAAGAACGGATAACGACCAGTTCAATCGACAAGGTGGCACATGACCTCGTGCCCATCTTCGATTTGTCGCAATTCAGGTGCTTCCTCCCGACAGCGCTTTACGGCTAAGGGACAACGGGGGTGGAATCGGCAGCCACGCGGTGGATCGGCGGCACTCGGCACACCGCCCTGCAGGAAAACCCGCTCCCGCTTACGGCGTGGGTCCGCTTCGGGAATCGCCGACATCAGCGCTTGGGTGTAGGGATGCAGGGGATTGTCGTAAATCGCGTCGGCTCTGCCGGTCTCGACAATCTGTCCAAGATACATCACCGCGATGCGATCACTGATGTAGCGGACCACGGAAAGATCGTGGGAAACGAACAGATAGGTGAGTTCGAATTCCTCCTTGAGCTCCAGCAGCAGATTGAGGATTTGCGCCTGGACGCTCACATCCAACGCCGAAACAGGTTCATCGGCAACAATGAGTTTCGGTTGTAGCGCCACCGCGCGGGCGATGCCGAGCCGCTGCCGCTGGCCTCCGCTGAATTCGTGGGGGAACCGGGTGATGTGTCTCGGACTGAGGCCGACCTTTTCGAGCAGTTGCTCAACGCGCTCGCGTCGCCATCTACCGGAAGGCCTGCAAGATCATTCATGACGAAGCGTCGTGGATTTTCCTGCACCTGCAACCGAACACCTACGGGGTGAGCACAAATAACGATTGGCGTGCAAGGCCGGACGAGATGATCCCGCTCTGGTACGTCAAGCGTACAGCCTGATCTGACGGGCTGGAGCAAAAGAGGCCGGCATGGGGCGCTACCTGTTACGGCGATTGATGCATGCTGCCGTCGTAATCTGGGGCGCTGCCACGCTGGTCTTTCTCATTCTGCACCTGTCGCCCGGCGACCCGGCGGTGAACCTTGTCGGTGAGCAGGCGACCAAAGAACAGTTTGAGATGGTGCGGAAGTCGCTCGGCCTCGACAGGCCGCTGCACGAACGTTACGTCACCTACCTCGGCGATTTGCTGCAGGGGGACTTCGGCACGTCCTGGTTCATCGGCCAACCGACAATCGACGTTTTGTGGGAGCGCATTCCCGACACCGTTGAATTGACCCTAGCCGCGGCCATTGTCGGCATTCCGCTGGCTATTGGCCTTGGCATCATATCGGCTGTCTTCCGCGGACGCGCCGCCGATTATGTCTCCAACGTCGTGGCTCTGTTCGGCATTTCGACACCCAATTTCTGGCTCGGCGTCATGTTGATCCTGCTGTTTGCCGTCGAGCTGCGCTGGCTGCCCGCGATCGGCAGAGGACCCTTTTTTTCATGAGGCCGTCATTGCCCTCTTTTCCGGCAACATACAGCCGCTGAGCAGCTGGGCCTCGCACATCATTCTGCCCGCGATCACTCTCGGGACCTTTCTCATGGCCCTGGTAACCCGGCTTACGCGGACCGATATCCTGGAGAATCTCGGACGCCCCTACGTGAAGGTCGCACGGGCCAAGGGCGCATCACGCGTCGGCGTCATCTATCGGCATGTGCTGCCCAATTCAATGATTTCGGTCACCACCGTAATCGGGCTGGAGGTCGGAACCCTGCTCGGCGGCGCGATCGTGACGGAGACGGTCTTTGCATGGCCGGGCATGGGGCGGCTCATGGTGGAGTCGATACAGCGAAGCGATTACCCGGTCATTCAGGCAGGCGTGCTGCTGACGTCCTTCACCTTCGTTTTCGTGAACATTCTGGTGGATCTCGTCTATGTCTACCTCGACCCCCGCATAAGGCTGCAATGACCATGGAAACCGGACGTCAGCGCTTGTGGCGGGAGTTCAAACGCAGCAGGCTGGCGCAATTCGGCGCCGGCATTCTCGTCCTGCTGGTCATTATGGTGCTGTTCGGGCCGGAGATCGCGCCGCACGATCCTGAAAAGTTCAACCTGCGCTTGCGCAATATGGGCCCGGCCTTTCTCGGTGATGGTAACTGGAGCTATCTGTTCGGCACCGACTCTCACGGTCGCGACGTCTTGAGCCGGATCATCTACGGTGCGCGCATCTCCCTCGGCACCGCCGCAAGCGGCGTGTCCATTGCAGTCATCATCGGAGTGACGCTTGGGATGATCGCGGGATATTTCGGCGGCGTTCTCGACACCGTCATCATGCGCTTCGTCGATATTCTGCTGTCGATTCCGTTGATCCTCATGGCCCTGCTTGTGGTCGCGATCTTTGGGCCCAAGCTGATAAACGTCATTATGGTGATGGGCGCGGTCGGTTGGATCTGGCACGCCCGCATCGTGCGCGGTAACGTCCTGCGTATCCGTGAGGAGCAATATGTGCTGGCTGCAGTAAACCTCGGCACCACCAATACGGGCATCATGTTTCGCCACGTACTGCCGAACCTTCTCGCACCGGTTCTGGTCACCGCCACCATGCAGATGGGCTACATGGTCATCCTCGAAAGCGGATTGAGCTTTTTCGGCATTTCAGGCTCAACGCTCTCCTGGGGGTGGGACATTTCGGTCGGACGCAAATATCTCGGCACCGCGTGGTGGATCGCGTCGTTCCCCGGATTTGCGATCTTCTTCACTGTGCTCAGTTTCAATCTGCTTGGCGACTTTCTTCGTGATGTCATTGACCCTCACAGCCGCCACACGCCGGTTGGCTGACCCGGTGAATGGGTTATCGGGCAGCCTCACTGCTTGCCTGGACGGATGAACCCGACCGCGGTTCGTACGGACCCCAAAAAACCCCCTGCAAAATCCATCCCATGGACAGAGATGCACGAACCAGCGGTCAAATGATGCATCGGATCAAAAGATCATCCTTCACCCATTTCATTATTCCTCTCCAAACCTCACCAGTATTGTTCTGATCGGGAGGGCGTGGGGCGTTTGCCCCGGTTTTTTTTCAAAACCCGCCGAGAGGGCATTTGAGGACCCGTTGGTGACCGTCTGCGCTCTCCGCGCATTGGCGAATTCATCGGACGATTGTCATACATGAAAAACAAGAAGCTTATCGAGGTGACAAACCTGCACGTCTACTTCCCTCTGGAAGGAGATCGCGTGGTCAAGGCCGTACGCGGAATAGACTTTCATATCGAACGCGGCGAAACGCTGGCGCTGGTGGGGGAGTCCGGGTCGGGAAAGTCCGTGACAGCCATGGCGCTCATGCGCCTCAACGAAAATGCCCACGGCTACATGCCGGAGGGCGAGATATTACTGCGGGTTTCCGACTCCGAGGAATACGACATCCCCGCATGCTCGCTTGAGCAGATGCAGGATATCCGCGGTCGCAACATTTCAATGATCTTTCAGGAACCGATGACATCGCTCAATCCGGTCCTGCAAAACGGTTTCCAGGTCATGGAAACCATCCAGCGCCACCAGGACAAGTCCGAAAGCGAAGCCCGCAAACAGGCCATGGAGCTGTTCCATCTGGTGCGCATCCCCGAAACCGAAAAGAGGTTCAATCAATACCCGCACCATCTCTCCGGAGGTATGCGGCAAAGGGTGATGATTGCCATGGCCCTGGCGTGCCGACCGAGCCTGTTGATCGCGGACGAACCGACCACAGCTCTCGATGTGACAATCCAGGCGCAGATCCTGGACCTCATCAAGGCATTGCAGAAGGAGATCGGAATGTCCGTCCTCTTCATCACCCACGACATGGGGGTGGTGGCGGAAGTGGCGGACCGGGTTGCGGTCATGCTCGACGGCAAAAAGGTGGAAGAAGGCACAGCCAAGAACTTGTTCAAGAATCCGAAACATCCATACACCAAGGCACTCCTGAATGCCGTGCCGCGCCTCGGCAGCATGAAAGGCAAAAACAAGCCTGAGAAATTCAGGAATGTCGAGGTGAAGGGCACGTTCCAGGAAGCCGCCCGCGCATCGCGCTGACACGCCTCCCTTCAGAAAAATTTCCTCTAGAGTCTTGAGAATAAATAGATGACGTCACGAACGACAAAAAAATCCACGGCAAAAAAACGGACGTCGGCGGTGCGCAAGGCGCAAACTTCGAAAAGGGCAACACCGGCCAAGCGACAAGCCGTTGCAAAGAACGGCGGCGGCAGTGCCCCACTGCTCATGGTCAATGGCCTCAGCACCTATTTCGACATCACCGGCGGATTTCTCTCACGCACCCTGGCTCGGGTCCACGCGGTCGAAGATATCTCGTTCGAGGTCGGCCGCGGGGAAACACTGGCGCTTGTTGGGGAAAGCGGATGCGGAAAGTCGACCACGGGGCGGACCCTGATCGGGCTGGAAAAACCCGTTGCCGGATCCATCAAATATGAAAACCAGGAATTGGTCGGACTGAAGAATGAAGCGCTCAAGCCCATGCGGCGTACGATGCAAATGATCTTCCAGGACCCCTATTCGTCTCTTAACCCGCGCATGACGGCCGGCGCTTCGATCGGCGAACCCATGCGCGTCCATGGTGTCGTGCCGAAGGCCGACGTGCCGGAATGCGTGGTTGAGCTGTTGAAGAAGGTCGGCCTGGGAGCGGAACATTATGACCGTTACCCGCATGAGTTTTCAGGTGGTCAGCGCCAGCGCCTGTGCATCGCCCGGGCACTGGGCGTTCAGCCGCGCATGATCGTGGCCGATGAAGCCGTTTCCGCGCTTGATGTGACAATCCAGGCGCAGGTCATCAATCTGATGATGGACCTGCAAAGCGAACTTGGCCTCTCCTATCTGTTCATCTCCCACGATATGGCCGTCGTTGAGCGTATTTCTCATCGGGTGGCGGTGATGTATCTCGGCCGCATTGTCGAGATTGGCCCGCGGCGTGCCGTGTTCGAAAGCCCACAGCATTCCTACACCCGCAAATTACTTGCGGCTGTCCCGATCGCCGATCCCAGTGTCAGGCGCAAGAAAAGGAAGCTCATGGCGGATGAGATTCCGAGCGCCGCGAGACCGCTGGGATACGTTCCGAAAAAGCTGGAGTTCCGGCAGGTCGCCAAGGATCACCTCGTGGCGATCGAAGATTGACCGGTCGGGATCATGGCATCGCTCCCGGCCTGAGCTCAGTGCAGCGTTCTGTTGCCTGCGCTCAGCATGTACTTGTCGCAGTCCTTCAATACGCTCCCGAGTGTTCTCGACGCGATCATCAAACCGCTTGGCTCGCCCGATGCGGCGACAAGCTTCGCGGCCTCGGCAAGCCGGTATGGATCGTTGCGACGGCCCGCTCTCAAGAGCAGAAGCAGCTGTAGCTCGCTTTGACAGATGTGCTTTCTGCAACATGGACAATCGACCACGATAAACTCGAACGCGACCGTCCGGATGGCCTGAAGCCGTGCCAGAAGGTAGGCCACAGCCTTTACGATCCGGTGCCCGCCTTCTTCGGTCCACTCAAGATCGGCCCGCTCCTGAGCCTTTCCCGCCCCGTCATACGCAGACACGACAAGGCCGCAGCTCAAATGTCGAATGATGTCGAGAATGGCCTTTTCCCGCGAATCGAAACCGAAATCTTCAACGAGCGGCAGCTCTTTGTTTACGCGGGCGTGATCCGGACAATGATGAAGCTGATCTGGTTCCATTGACACTTTTGACATTTTTGACACTTTTTTTCCCTGTCTTCCTGAAGCCACCGAACTGCCAGCCTTGTCCCCATCCCCAGCTACCGCCGTCCATCTGTTTTGAAAAGCGCAATGTTTGCAGGTGAATTGATGCATTTTGCGCAAATTATCTGGACGAACACAAAATTGCCACGCCCACTGATTATTCAATCAAAAACATGAATATATATAGGATAGCTGCAAATCATGCATCTTAAGGAAATCGACGCAAACCTGCTTGTGGTCCTGGATTCGCTGCTTGTGGACGCGAGTGTGACGAAGGCGGCGGAGCGGCTGGGACGCAGCCCATCCGCGGTCAGTCACGCATTGGCGAATTTGCGCGAGATATTCCAGGATGAGCTGTTCGTGCGCGCCGGACAGCGCCTTGTCGCCACAGCCAAGGCACAGGAGTTGGCTCCTACGGTTCACATAATCTGCGCCGGGATCGAGGGGCTGCTGCGTCCGGAAATCCCCTTTGAGCCGCAGCTTCAGGAACGCACATTCATTTTTGCCTGCCCGCAGACTTATGAATTGTCCGTGCTTGGTGAAACGCGCCGTACCGTTCGTCAGGCGGCGGCCGGTATCGACCTCGAATGCCGCCCATATGACAGCGAGCAAAGTTTAGAGGACCTGCGGCAGAATACTGTCCAGTTCGTCGTCACTGAAGATGCGCCACGCGAGGATGCGGCGGATTTTGTTTGGCGCCCTTTCAACAGCGAGCGTTACGTGACCGTCGGCTCCGCCGGACATCCGTCAGCAGGCAAGCGGGTCAGCAAAACGGCATTTGAGAAGCTGGAGCATATTTTGATCGCACGGGAGGCAGATGCGCCGAAGCCGGTACTGGCACACCTGGAATGCCATGGCGTTGCCGCGGACAAACTGCAGATCGTGCCGTCGGTTTTCACCGCGCTGTTGCTGGCGCTGGAATCCGACAGCCTTGCCACCCTTCCTCAGTCGACATTTCGGGCAGTCGGCGAGAAGCTGGACCTGGCGGAAATCAAGCCGCCCTTTCCCCAATTCGAGGTCCAGACCTATATTGGTTGGCATCGCAGCCAGGACCGCGATGAATGCCATGAATGGGTGCGATCCCAACTGCTCAATGGCGCAATGGCGAACGGAAAAGACTGAAGACCTTTGGCATGCCGGCTACGACCGCACCACATGGGCAGCCATGCCCCCTTCGGCTATCTGCTCTTATTGCAGCGTCGGTTTTTCGTACATTTCAACTTCTGCAATGGCCATTTCGAGCTTGTTTTGCACCGCTTTGAGCTTGCCCCGCAGAGCGGCAACATTTCTGTGTTCCGCCCCCAGCCTGTCGACGTCCTGAAGCGCGTGTTGAAGCTGATTGTTGACATCACCCAACGCGCGTTTGAGGTTCACGGCCTTCCTGTTTGACGCGGAATCCACTTTCTTCAGCGTTTCAATTATTTTTGTCATATCGGGATGCGATCCGTTCACGCTCCCGCTTGCTTCTTGCGCGGTTGCCGGCCTGCTTTCGGATTTTTCCAACTGCCGTTGAGCCTGCGTCAACTCGTGCGAAGTGAAGGCCAACACGATCAACAGAAGCGTTGCCAGACCCCACGCCCATTGAGACCTTGTTTCCGGCATCGATGCGGTCTCCCCCTCACCGCTTTCCGTTTTGTTTGTAGAACTCATCCTGCTTACCTCATGTCGCACGGACTGATACGAAGCTTCACGCACGCCGTACCCATTGCTGGATCCGCCAATCATCGAACGGAAACACTCTCAGTGCTGGTCTCCGCTCGAAACCACCTCGTGAAGAGACGTGACGAAACACGACAAACCTGTGCCTCGTAGCGGCACAAAATTCTTGCCGGCATGCTTGCAGAATTTTTTCGCGCGCAAACACGCATTGTGGCTGATGCAATCGATCGGGCACATCACGAAATCGCCTCTGCCCAAGATCTGAGAAAGCCTCATATCGCTTTCCTCCAGCCCGCCATCGTGATGAATGAACTCGCCGTTCGCGCATTCAACGAATGTTCTGATGTGGCGAATTTTCGACTTGTGGCCACCGATATACACAATCGTCGCACCGTCGAGATCCAATACTTCTCCGGCCGCCTGGAGATCGCTGGCTGTCTTCTGCTTTGCAGGAAACAGAGCACCTTCAAATGAGCGGAACAATTCGCTCTCGAGAAAACGTTCCACGCGGTCGACCCTGGCCCGGGAATCGTCAAGCGCCCGCCGAAGCGCACGGATTTCCGCCTCATCTTTCCTGATCTTCGCTTTCTGAGTGGCTATCACCTTGTCGGCTCGCCGAAGGGCTATACTTTTCGCGGCGGCTTCGCGAGTTTGTTCGCTCGCGATGGTTTTGAGGTTTCGATATCCTTCATTGCTTTCCAACTGCGCGACCTGCGCTTCCAACGCAACCAATCTGCCCTTGAGTTTGGCCTGCGGTTCAAGTTGTGATCTCAGGTCCGCGATCATTGCATTGCGTTCATCGACCAATCTGCGATGGCGAAGCCGCTCCTCGTCCATGGCCACGGCAGCGGCTCGGGACTGCGCCTCCAGTTGGTCGAGACGCTGAAGCGCTTCCCGGTTTGCCGAACCGACCATATGCGAGAGCATGTGAACTTCGCCAAACACCTCCTGTGAGAAGGTTCCATCGGCCAAAGGATGCGACATGACCGCCCAAAAGGCGGATGGTACATTTCCGCGTTTCAGATTGTCCTGCCAATACGCTCTCAGATCGTCACGGCAGGTCACCTTCTTCAACTGGTCGATGGCCGTTCGGTACTTTCTGTCAAGCGCGCGATGCAATACCCGCGCGACATCCGAGTGCTCCTTGACGCAGGTTACGAATGTCCCGTGGATGATGTATTCGCTGGCGCCGGGCTTGAAACGGATTTTTGTCTTGGGGCCGATCTTCTCGAGATCTCGCATACTGAGACACGTTCCCAGGATCGAACAGTGGTAGCACTCTTCGATCTCCCACAGCTTCTTGCGGCGGGTGGCAATCGGCTTCCCATCCACTGTAAGCGCTGAACAAGCCTGACACATGTCCAAATACCGGTATTCCGTCCCAGTGACGCCGTCCCTTCGGCGGATCCTTGCTCTCAACTAAGCCAGAACCGCACCTGCGCTCCAGTGCAATGTTCCGAAGCAGATAATTGCACCAAACTGAATTATCTATCGGTTTTCCAATATCGATGACGGCGCCTCCCGATTACCGGAACTGCTGCACTTTGCTCAAAAATGAAGTTGGCGACTTTGCAGTAATTGGGCACGCGATTACGCCCTACCATCCTGCCGTTTTTGCAAATCTGGAGAATGCTCATGGGGCGAATTCGTCGTCTCCCGTTATCGTGCGCTCTGATGGCAACCCTCATTTTCACGACGTTGCCACCGATGCGGGTCGCCGCGGAGGTCCCCGCACATGGCTATTCACCCATCCACGAACTGAAATACCCATCGGACTTCCCACACTTCGACTATGTGAACCCTGACGCTCCGAAGGGAGGTGGAATTCGCTGGGGGCGCGTGGGAACGTTCGATTCCCTGAATACGCTGCGTTATCCCGGCACCACGCCGGCCGATTTGCGCCGCCACCTGTACGACACTCTGATAGTCGCCAGCGCCGACGAAGCCGCCGGCTACTATGGGCTGCTGGCCGAAATGACCGAGGTCTCCGACGATCTGAGTTGGGTCCGTTTCAAGCTCAGGTCCGATGCGCGCTGGCACGACGGCGCGCCAATCACCGCAGAGGACGTCGTCTTTACGTTCCGTACGCTCGCCAGCCAGGGCGCACCTTACTACCGCCAGGTGCTGCGATTGTTCACAGTCGAGCAGGAGGCGCAGCGGGTCGTGGTTTTCCGTTCAAAGAAGCCGGGAGACCGTGAGTTTGTTCGCATTGTCGGTACATTGCCGATCCATCCCGCCCACTTCTGGAAAGACCGCAATGCGAAGGGAAAGTCTCTTGAAATACCGCTCGGCAGTGGGCCCTATAGGGTGAAAACGGTAACCGCCGGACGCTCGCTTTCGCTTGAGCGCGTAAAGGACTATTGGGCCAGGTCCCTTCCGGTCAATGTTGGCCGATACAACTTTGACGCTATCGGAATCGAGTATTACCGCGACAGGACAGTTGCACTGGAAGCCTTTACCGCCGGTGAGTTCGATGTGTGGCGCGAGCGCGATGCAGCACGATGGTCCAGCGCCTACAAGAATATCCAGCGCAACGGAATTCGCATCGTCAGGCGGACGTTCAGGCTCAACACGCCAGGCACCACGGCAACGCTCGTTTTCAACCTGCGTCGTGCACGGTTCCAGGATCGCCGGGTGCGCCAGGCCGTCGCTCTCGCATACAATTTTGACTGGACGAACAAGGTTCTCTTCTCCGGTCGATACAAACCCGTAGAGAGTTTTTTTGGCAAT
This sequence comes from Hyphomicrobiaceae bacterium, assembly GCA_028066055.1. Taxonomy (GTDB): domain Bacteria; phylum Pseudomonadota; class Alphaproteobacteria; order Rhizobiales; family Methyloligellaceae; genus UBA2767. The sequence goes on along the minus strand of JALCBY010000011.1, from coordinate 108,444 downwards.
ACACAACTTGCGGCGGACGGACCGATTTCAACTGAGGAAAAAGACGTTCTGGCCGGCAAGTCCGAGGCACTTCCTCAGGAGGCGATTAGTCGGCCTGGACCTGCTGTCCGCGACGGGTTCAACTCCGACCGCAGTGCACTCCGGCAGGCCGACACGCTACTGAAAGAGGCCGGTTACCGCGTCGCGAACGGCAGCCGCATTGATCCCGCGACGGGCAAACAGTTCATCATCAACGTCGTCTTCAGCAACCCCTCCCTGGTCCGCGTTCTTGGTCCGCTTGCCCGCAACCTTGAACGGCTGGGTATCAAGCTGTCATACCCGTCACTGGAACCAACTTCCGCGGTGCGCAAACTCCTCGACCATGATTTTGATATCGCCGATCTCACATTAACTCCGAAGCTTGTAGCAGGTAATGCGGAACGCCTGCTTTGGGGGAGCGCCCTTGCGGACCGGCAGGGGTCCTATGCCCTTGCCGGGGCGAAAGATCCGGTTCTCGACACCGCAATTGCCGCGATGCTTAAAGCCAGGAACTGGGATACGCTCCAGACCGGGGCGCGCTTGTTCGACAGGACGTTACGGTGGCAGCGATATGTCGTTCCGCTATGGAGAAGCAATGAGGTTTGGATTGCGCATTGGGACAAATTCTCTCATCCCAAAATCGTCCCGGATGTGTATCCATCCTATGCTGACAGATGGTGGGCGAAGCCACCCTCTGCCAACTGAACGGTCTCGTTTTCGCCATTGGTATTTGACAAGGAATAGCCGGCGAACACCAAGACAACCGCATCAAGAATGAAGAGGTTTGCGCATGTTTATTGCCATGAACCGGTTTCAGGTCGCTAAAGGGCGCGAGAAGGATTTCGAGGAAGTCTGGAGATCGCGCGATACACATCTCGACAAGGTCGACGGCTTCGTTGAATTTCACCTTTTGCGCGGACCGGAAAGTGAAGACCACACGCTCTACTCCTCCCACACGATCTGGGCTTCACGCGAAGCCTTTGAAGATTGGACGCGCTCGGCACATTTTCGTGCCGCCCATCGCGATGCAGGCAAGACGAAAGGGCTCTATCAAGGACACCCCAACTTCGAAGGTTTCGAGGTAGTGCTCTGATTTTTCAGAGAAACGCATGCGTGGAACTTGCATGAGCGATCGGCGCGACGTTTGTCGCGTGCAGATTCACGAATTTGAATTCGCCCGCAAATCAGTTCGTCGTCACTCGATATTCCCTGATGACATGCGGATCGGGATCACGCCCCAGACCGGGCTCGGTCGGAACAACGAAATGCGCCCTTTTCGGGATTCCGTATTCGCCATAAAGCTCGGCTTCGAATTCGCAGAACAGCCGCTCCAGCATCGGAACGCGCCGGTGCGCGGCGCAAATGTGGATCGTTGCCACCTGCCCGGGACCGAACAACGCGCAGTGCGGTACGAATTCCACTCCATGGGTCTCGCACAGGGCCGCGATCTTCTGCAGTTCGATAATGCCGCCGGTCTTGGCGACATCCGGTTGCGCGATGTCGATCGCACCTGCATCGATCATGGCAACGAAGTCATACATGCTGCCGGCATTTTCACCGGCGGCGATTAGGTGGCGTCCCGCCTGCCGGATGCGGGCGAGACCTTTGTAGTTTTCGGGAGGCCAAACCGGTTCCTCCAGCCAGTCCAGTCCAAGGGGTTCAAGTGCCTTGTCGTATTCCAGGGCCTCCTCGACAGACCACGGGCAGTTGGTGTCGAGTGTCACGCGGGCTTTGCCGCTTGCCGCCTGCACCGCTGCCTTGATGACCGGCAGCTCGACCTCGTGGAGCTTGATGTTCTTGTAACCAAGCCCGATTGCCTTTTTTGTCCATTCCGCCACAAGTTCCTGCGAACCGTATCGCATGAGGCTGGCATAGACTTCGACCTCGCCGGCGAACGCGCCTCCAAGAAGTGCTGCAAGCGGCTGACCGCAGCGCTTCCCAAGGATATCCCACAGCGCGATCTCTACCGCGGAAATACCGTACATGACCGGACCGACACGACCGAAGTTGTGAAGCTCGAATTCCAGTTCGAATTTGGTTTCGGCGATGCGGTCTGCTTCACGGCCAATGACAAGCGGAAGAATTCGAGACTCAATCAGCGCCTGAAGGGATCGATCCTGATTGCGTGAGAACGCCTCACCCCATCCGACGATCCCGTCCTCGGTTTCCAGCCGCACCAGCATGATGTCGAAGGCATTCCTGGGCGCGCCGCCAAAACTCCACGGCGGCGTCCCACCGGATTCAAACGGGATAGACACCAAAATTGCTTCGGCATTGGCGATTTTGGTCATGGGTTCACCGCTTGTTCGGGCACGACCGCTCGCACCGGGCGGAATCGTCAACTCGCCCGGCTCGCCCTAATCTCTTCGCGACGCGCCTCTGTTCCCTTCAAATCCACCACAAGTCCACCTTCAGGATCCTGATTCAGGATCACGCCATATATGTCACGTGCGCGATCCCCGGTTTCCCAGTGTTCCAGCACATCATGAAGCACACGCTCGGGATCGCGATCCAATGGATCACCGTAACCGCCGCCGCTCGTATCGAGACCCAGAAGCCATTCTCCCGGCTCGATTGTGACTGTTGTGATGTTCGGAAGTTTGGTCTGCTTCCCCCTCGCATCGATCTTGTAGGAACGGCCAAGTGACCCGTCCATCCCTCCCAGGATTCCCCTGGCCGGGTAGACTTGGCCGTCGCATGGGATAATGGCGGTGAGCTTGTCGAAACGAGGTCCGTAGACGACTTCCTGATTCGGAGCGCCACGATACTTGCCGGCCCCCCCGGAGCCCGGCACCAACCGCATACTGGCGATCCGGATCGGATATTTGAATTCATCCACCTCGACGCTGTCCCGGTACATCAATCCGGCGATAACCGGGATAGCAAATGTCACCCAGCCATCAGCCATCGGGCTGGCCGGCCCGCCATTTGTCGTCGCCATCAGCCGATTCACATATCTGCGTCCCCGGCGCGGGTCGGTTCCGGAAATAACCGCCATTCCAACACCCAGTCCGCATCCGCCTTCGGCAATGCCGTTGCCCTCACCCAGTGCCGCAAACGCGCTCTGGGTCATGTTGACCAGCCGATCGGCGACATTCGTCGTCGAGACAGAGCAGGAATGAGGATATGCAGGCGCACCGACCACGCAGTTCTCCCGAAATTTCATTGTCACAGGCCGGAACGAGCCAGAGTTGTGCGGTATGTCCGGTCCCAGACAATTGAAAATGCCATTGAGTACGCCACTCGTCGCCGACGCCTCGCTCAGATTCAGTCCGCAGGGCACACAATCCGGATTGTCGGTCAAATCGGCGACAATGTTTCCTTTGTCCGGATCAATGTCGATTGTGATCGACAACGGTAGCCCCTCAGGCAGAATGGGCTCGAACGGATCATGCGCACCGGTGTTGGTGAGCTGCACCTTCGGCATCCTTCGGATTGCGTGAACCATGCATTGCTCCGAATAGTCGAGCCATTCGCGAATGAATTGCTTGACCAGAGCCTTGCCGTACTTCTCGCAGAATGCCTTCAATCTGCGCTCACCAATGCGCGCGGAGCCGATCCCGGCGAGGAAATCTCCGTGCCACTGTTCGGGTACGCGTATCCTGGCACGGCACATCCGGACAATGTCAGCGATGGTTTCATAATCGCGCTGTATTCGGACGCACGGAAATACGAGCGACCCTTCTTCATAAACATCCTTGGCATGCACAAAATAGGTCGTGGGTACGCTGTTTCCGATATCAGCCTGATGCGCCTTCGCGCACACGGTGAACATATGCTCCCCTTCGAAGAAAACCGGCACCAGAAACCCGTGATCGGCAGGATGCGTGTTGCCGAGATACGGATCGTTGTGGAGGAACGCGTCTCCTTCGCTCAGATCATCGTGCAGGTCGCACATGGCCTTGGTCATCATCTGCGTACCGAAAATGTGGCCCGGCAGGCCTTCAGCGGATGAGAGCAATTGATTGTCCGCGGTGGCGATCGAACACGAAAAATCCCGCGCGCTGCTGATGACCGCGGAACGGCCCGCGCGCAGCAGCGTGTTCGACATCTCCCGAACGATTCCGTCAAGACGGTTCGCCATAACGGCGGTCAGGATCGGATCGAGCTTGCGTTTGGCCGGCATCTTCATCCTCGTTACGCGACAACAGCCTCCCGGGACTCCTGCTGCGTCTCGGGATGAAGGTGGAAATGTCCGGATTCGGAAATTGTGGCGCGCATTCCCGGATAGACCACGATCGTTGTTGTCGGAAGCTCCATGATTGCGGGGCCGGAAACGACGAAGCCAGGCGGAAATTCAGTCGCCTTGTAGATCGGCGTTTCCGACCATCCGTCAGCGCCGAAATATGCCCCCCTGACTCCATCGGGCATCCGGTCGGCCTCCTGATGCCCGTTCCCGAAATGCTTCGGGTGATCGAGCCGGGTGATGCGGCGCGCCTTCCAGTTCACGAATTCGACGACCGACTCCGTGTCCCGCACGGCAAATATGCGTTCATGCGTTTCGTGAAACGCGTTGACGAGACGATCAACATCCGCTTTCGACACGAAGACGGGATTCTCAATTGAAAACTCGAGATCCCAAACCTGGAACTCATAGCGCGCTTCGACGGAAACACTCAGCTCTCCCGCACCGCCGATCCGCGTGCCGGCAAAGTCCTGCGCACTGGCAAGGTGGGCTTTCAATTGTTCTATCGTCGCGCGCACGCCGTCGAGGTCGAAGTCATCGGACCGTGTTGGAAAACTCGCCGATTGCTCTGCGACAATATCGGCAAATTGCATGCCGCAAGCGCTGAGCGCGCTCGCCGTTGACGGCAACAGCACACGGGTGCATCCAAGCTCCTGGGCAATCGGAAAGATGTTCAGACCGGCAGCACCCCCACCGGCGATGAGCAGGCTTTCTCTCGGATCAATGCCTTCCTCAACCGTGATCTCCTGGATCGCCCGTATCATCAATTCGTTGGCGATCGACATTATGCCAAACGCAGTTTCTTCCGCGCTCCGGCCAATCAGTTTGCCGATGCGTGTAATCGCATTACGCGCCGCGGCGACGTCCAGCGGCATGGCGCCGCCGACGAAGAATTCCGGATCGATGTAGCCCAGCACGACGGCAGCGTCCGTTACGGTCGGCTCAAGCCCTCCCCGGCCATAACATGCAGGGCCCGGATCAGACCCTGCACTTTGGGGACCAACGCGAAGCAGGCCGCCAACATCGACCCAGGCAATGGATCCCCCTCCCGCGCCCACGCTTCTGACGTCAACAGTCGACATACTGACGAGATCGCCCAGCCATTGCTGACCAAGCCATGTGTCCCTCGAAAAAACGAGCTCCCCGCCACGCACGAGTCCGACATCAAACGTCGTTCCGCCCGCGTCACAGACGATCAGATCCGCACCCATTCCTTCACGCTGGGCGTACACCCTGCCTGCGACCGGCGCCATGGCGGGTCCCGATTTGACCGCATGGACGGGTCGCCGGGCGATATCGTGCACGTGCATGCAACCACCAACCGACGTGCTGATCAGGAGTTCGCCGTCAAAACCCGCCGACCTCAAATCGGATTCCATTTGATTCAGATAGTCGCGCATCAGGGGTTTGAGCGAAGCATCGATCGCCGTCGTCGAAGCGCGGCGATATTCGCGGAGGATCGGGATCAATTGGTGCGACAACGTGTAGGGAAGCCCGGGCAACTCCTCCTCGATGAGTTCACCCACGGCCAGTTCATGTTCAGGATTGGCAATCGACCAGACCAGGCAGACCGCGATGGCCTCGAACCCCTGCTCACCGATTTCGCGAAGCGTCTCACGGCTTCGGCTTTCATCGAGAGATGAAACGATGCCGCCTTCCGCGTCGATGCGTCCGGATATCTCGAACGTATGCCGGCGCGGAATATAGGGCTCGGGGAAAGGAACCGAGAAATCGTGCGGGTCGAACTTGCCGCCTTCTTTCAGAACGAGGATGTCTGGGAACCCTTCCGTCGTCAGAAATGCCGTCTTGGCGGTTGCACGCGTGACGATCGCGTTCGTGGCACGCGTTGTGCCGAAAATCATGAGATCTGACTGTTTGAGGACTTCATCCGCACTGCATCCCATCTGCTCTGCCGCCGCCGTGAGACCGTTGAACAGTCCCACGAACGACCGCCCGGGCGTTGTCAGTGCCTTGCCTACATAGAACCTTCCCGATGCGTCCGAAACAATGACGTCGGTGAAGGTTCCTCCGGTATCGATCGTGATGCGAAATGTCATTTCACAACTCTCCATGAGAAGCTTTGTGACCTTGCGCGAGATGTGTTCATGACGACCGCCGCCGACTGCGTTTTCGTGCCGTGCGGGGACGTTTTTTCGCGTGGTTGCTCTGTCTGCCGAGATAGGCCTCGATTACCTCAGGGTCACTGCACACATGATCGAAACTGCCCTCAGCGATCTTCTGGCCGTGATCGAACGCAACGACCCGACCGGCGACTCCCCTCACAAGCGTCATGTCATGTTCGATGAGGAGAACCGTGTATCCGCTCTCATTGATGCGTTCGATGTCGGACATCACCTCCCTCGTCTCGGTGGGATTCATCCCTGCAACCGGCTCATCGAGCAGGATCAGCTTCGGATCCGACGCCAGCACGCGGGCGATCTCAAGCCGGCGGCGGTTGGCGTATGACAGCGAATGAGCGGGTTCATTGCACATGCTCAACAGCCGCTCGCCGAAGAATGACAGGGTGTCGAGAGCACGCTCCTCGGCCTCTTTTTCCTCAAGGCGTAAAGATTCAGGACGAACCAAAGCCGACCAGTAATTTGTGGAGAGATGCCGGTTCATTCCGACCAGCACATTTTCGAGAACCGTCAGGTTGGTGAAAAGCCGCAATGTCTGGAAGGTGCGCGAAATGCCAAGCGCATTTATCCGGTGCGTCGGCAGCCCGACGATCTCGCGCCGTTCGGGACCGAGATAAATCGAACCGGACGTCACGTCGTACAGCTGCATGATGAGATTGAAAAAGGTCGTCTTGCCCGATCCGTTCGGTCCGATAATGGCGACGATCTCGCCGTCATCGACATGGAAGTTGAGGTTGTGAACCGCACGCAACCCTCCAAAGGATTTGCACAATCCTTCGGTGCTGAGCATCTGCGCTGTCGTCGGGGTCTCGGTCATCTCGCTCAAGATCTCGTCAGGCAACGGGACGCGCGTGAGCGCCCGACTTGCCGGAATTCTCGATCAGTTGTTCCATCTTTTTCTGGTCGACGCCGCGCCGTTTGCGCGCGCTGGGGAAGAGGCCCTGCGGCCTGTAGATCATGATCAGCGCCATCGACGCGCCGAACAGGAGCATGCGCAGATTTTCGAATTCCCGGAGGCGCTCGGGGATCAGGATCAGGAGCACGGCACCGATAACGACACCCCAGATGTTGCCCATACCGCCGATGAGCACCATGGCCAGAATGGTTATCGAGGTCAGCAGCATGAAGTTGTCGGGATGGACGAACCCGATCATATGCGCGAATACGGCACCACCTATGCCTCCGAAGAATGCACCGGTGGAAAATGCCATCAACTTCATCCGGGTGAGGTTTATGCCAAAACACTTGCCCGCAATATCGTCCTCTCTCATCGCCTCCCAGCATCGCCCGATGTTCGAGTTCTGCAGCCGGTAGCTGACGAAAATTGTGACGATGATCAGCGCCAGCGAGAGATAGTAGAAGTTCGCCTGGAACGGCAGCTGAAAGCCGAAAATGCTGATCGGTTGCAGGAAATCGAAACCCGCGATCGATGGCGGCGGGATGTTCAGAACGCCATCGGTCCCATTGGTCAGGAACTTCAGATTGCGGTGAAGGATGTTCATGATCAGCCCGTAACCGAGGGTGACCATCGCCAGATAGTGACCCTGAACGCGCAATGCAGGCCACGCGATCAAAAATCCGAAGAATGCGGCAACCAATCCGCCAAGCGGCAAGCCGATCCAGAACGGAACATCGAAGAGCACTGCAAGCTGAGCACTCGTGTAGGCACCGGCCGCGAAGTAGACGGCGAAACCAACATCAAGCAGACCGGCGAATCCCAGTGTGATGTTGAGACCAAGCGCCATGATCACGTAAATGCATGCGAGCGTGGCGATGTGGATGAGATACGCATCTCCGGAGAAAATTATCGGATATGAGATGGCCAGCAGGAAAACGAGGAGGAATGTGTAGCCTCGATCTGCCTGAACCATGTTCTGCAAACGCTCTCCGGTACCCTTGAACCGGCCAATGACGTATGCCCCGAAAGCGACCGCAGCGATGTAACCGACCAGCAGCACGGCGCTTTCAATCGCCAGGCCGACCAGAAACAACGCGAACAGCGCCAGGAAGACCACGGTCAACAGGCCCCGATCCTTGATGCGCTCGCTCAGCGAGCGACCTCCGGATCGCGCAAGTTGGGATCTGAAAAAATCGAGTTCGGGCACGGCCTGCTTCCCCTCACCCAACCTTTTCCTGAGGCGTACCCAGAAGTCCCGAAGGCCGGAACACCAGGATCGCGATCAGGATCATGAATACGAACACGTCTTTGTACTGCGAACCGTTGGGCACCAAAGCGACCACAAGCACCTCGAACAGAGCGAGCGCGTAACCTCCGAAAATCGCCCCATAGACATTGCCCAGCCCGCCGATCACCGCCGCGGTGAAGCCCTTGATGCCCATCACCCAGCCCATATCGAAACGAACGGATTGGTAGAACAGGCCGTTCATGACGCCAGCCGCAGCGCCGAGCGCCGACCCGATGAAAAAGGCATTCCGAATTACCGCGTCGACATCCACGCCCATCATCAGCGCCGCGTCGCGGTCTTCCGATGTGGCGCGCATCGCACGCCCCATCCAGGTGCGGGTAACGAGGAGATAGACGCAAAAGACGAGGATGACCGAAACAGCGACAAGGCCAATTTGCGTGTAGGACAGCGTGACCCCGCCGATCTGAAACGTGTTGTACGCGTATGGGGAGAAAAAGGCCTGCGGGTTTGCGCCTTCAGGATAGAATTCCTTGACAGCTTCGCGGATGACGATGCCGACTGCAAGCGACGTCACAAGAAGCAAGAGTGGCGGCATTCCGCGCAGGGGCTTGAATGCGATGCGTTCGAGCAACCCGCCCAATGCCGCGCATGTTCCCATTGCGAACAGAAACATCAGGATGATGACCACCGGGCCGTTGGTGATCCCGACGGCGACACAAATCGACGAGACTGCAAGCGCCACGAATGCGGCGAACATGAACACCTCGCCATGGGCAAAGTTGATCAGCCGAAGCACGCCGAAAAAGATCGTGAAGCCGACCGCGACAAGCGTATACATGCCGCCGATGGTCAGTGCATTGATCAATTGCTGTATCCAGATATCCATACTGTCAGGCTCCGGCTCGCGGAGTTCGAGCAAACATCTTCCTATGACCGACCCGTCAACCGGCCCGCATTACATTTGATAAAGGGACTTTACCGCCAGTGCCGGCGCGCTGCGCGGCCAACGCCTCGCAGCGCGCCAACATCGTCACTTTGAGACTACCTTCTTGAGTTCCTTGGCCTGGCGGTCCGTCCGGTACATGATTTTCCATGCTCCATCCTCAACGCGGTAAATGGCGATGTGGAGGATGTCGAGCATACCGTTGTCGTCGAATGTGAAGTCGCCGAGCAACGTCTTGAACGTACCGCTTTCAAGTTCTTTCAAAACGGCCGCGCGCGTCACCTTTCCTTTCTTCTTCGCGGCAGCAACCGCCTGTACGAAGACCTGTCCGGCGGCATACGCCATCGGACCGAAGGACTCGTATGACTGATTGAACTTGGCGGCAGCGTAATCCTTTTCAAACTTGATACCGCGACCTTCCGGATATTGATCCATCGGAAGCCCCCAGAAACTGGCGAGCGAACCCTCCGCCGCATCCCCGGTGATCTTGATGTAGGTTTCCGAGAATACGCCGCCTGAACTCATGATCGGAGCATCGATACCGAGCTTGATCATTTGTTGGCGAACGAGGCTTGCCTCGACGATCCTGCCGCCGAAGAAAATGAGGTCGGGCTTGAGTGGTTTGATCTTCGTCAGAAGCGAAGTGAAATCCTTCTCTCCGGGCACAATGCTCTCACGCCCGATGATCACACCGTCACCGCCTTCCTTCTTCGCGACTTTTGTGAATTCGTTCACCTGCGTTGTCGCGAAAGCGGAATTGTCGTCGATGGTGAAGATGCGCTTGAATTTGGCAACGGATACGGCGTAGTGCGCAGCCATCTTCATGTTGACGAGGTCGTACGGCGAATTCCGGAAAATAACTTCGCTCTTGTGAAACGGGCGGGTCGTACGGTGATCGTTGGACCCTCCCAGTATCACCGGAACTCCATAGCGATTGTAGATCGCGTGTGTGGCCAATCCGATTCCGCTCGTCCAACAGCAGAACACACCGATTACCTTCGGGTCCGTGCCTGCCTTGGTCGCCAAACTGGCCCCCTGGGCGCTATCGCCGGCATTGTCCCCGCGCACGAGCTCCAGCTTCACGTCCCCCATGACACCGGACGCATTGCCCTGATCGACGGCAAGTTTGAATGCGTTGTACATTCCTTCGCCAAAGTTGGACCAGGAGCCTGACAGCGGCAGATTCACAAAGAGCTTGTAGGTTTCAGCCTGCACCGTCGCGGCATGCGACATCACGAACACCGTGAATGCTACGAATAGTCGGGTTATCCACTTCATCGTACTCTTCCTCCCCATGTAGACTCGCCAAAGACTTGCAACACTTTCAAATTTCGTCCGCTCGAATATCGTGCAAGATCAGTGGAGTACATGGTCTGGAGCGGACATATTATTTTGAGCCTATGCTCTCAGTGTAGGCACAAAACGACCAGAATCAGGATTGGAATGTTTCGAACGATTTCCATCTTGAAGTTCTATTGGCTGGTATCTTGCGTTGATCATCGCGATCCCTGACACTTTAAGAACCGGCACGATCAACCAGGCGGTAGCAAGAATTATGGAAATGACGGTTCAGAAATCCGCGACACGCAAACCGCTGAATGGCGGCGGCAATGGCCGGGAACCGCTCCTGCGGTTGGAAAACATCGAAACATTCTACGGCCCCATCCAAATTCTCAAAGGCATCGATATCGAGGTCTACCCCCAGGAAGTCGTATCTTTGCTGGGCGGCAACGCCTCGGGCAAAACCACGACGATGAAGACCATCCTCGGATTAGTGAAGCCCTCTGAAGGCAGAATCACCTTCGACGGTCAGCGGATCGACGGACGCAAATCCGGCGACATCATTTCACTTGGCCTCTCGCCGGTACCGGAAGCGCGGCGGTTGTTTGCTTCAATGACCATTCGGGAGAATCTTCTGATGGGCGCCTATACGCGCCGAAAGCGGGATCCCGATCAGATCGAACAGACGCTCGAGGAGGTTCTGGAGATTTTTCCGCGCCTCAAGGAGCGCATTCACCAGTTCGGCGGCACCCTGTCGGGCGGCGAGCAGCAAATGGTCGCCGTTGCCCGTGCCCTCATGGCCCGCCCCAAACTCATCTTGATGGATGAACCGTCCATGGGACTGGCTCCGGCGTTGGTTGAGCGCGTCTATGAGGTCATCGCGTCGATCAAGAAGAAGAACACCGCCATGTTCATTGTCGAGCAGAACGCCAACATGGCGCTCTCGGTGGCGGACCGGGGATATGTTTTGCAAAACGGGCGGATCGTACTGACGGATAAGGCGTCCAAGCTTATCAGGAGTGAAAAAATAAGAAGCGCCTATTTGGGTCACGGGTAGTAACCGATCACAATTCCGTTTCGCTTTCTTGTTTCAGAGGGGGGAATACGTCATGCTTACACGTCCGCCGTTGCTAGGCTGTGTTTCGAGTATGAACCTGAAACAGATAGAGACGTTTATCTGGATTGCGAGGCTTGGAAGTTTCGCCGCCGCGAGCCAACGGCTCAACACGACCCAATCAGCCATATCGACGCGAATTCAGGAACTTGAACTCGATCTCGGAGTGCAGCTCTTCGTACGCGGCAGACGTGCCGCCAGCTTGACGGCGAAAGGTCACGACCTGCTCGGCCGGGCGGAGGCACTGATGGAGCAGGTCTGGGACATCCAGACATCCGTCGGCGAAGCGGAGCAGGTGTCAGGCATCATTCGGATGGGCGTCGCGGACCTGATCGCGCTCACATGGCTGGGCGATCTCGTGAAGGAAATCCATGCCAATTACCGGCGCGTGAAACTTGACCTTCAGATCGGCCTGGCCATGGAGCTCGTCGAAAAGCTGAGAGGCGGTGAACTGGATATCGTTCTGGCTCCGGGTGACGCGTGGCGATCCGAATTCAGTGCGGTGCCCCTGGGCCACGCGGAATTTCTCTGGATGGCGCGATCGGACTTCGACATTCCCGATCGTGCGCTCTCACCGCGCGACCTTCAGCAATGGCCGATCATCACCTTGTCGAGCCAGTCTTATCATCACCGTCTGGTCAATCAATGGTTCCGCGATAACAAGGCCAGCAGCCGAAACTACATTGAATGCAACAGCATCGGTGTCATTGCGTCACTGACCGCGGATGGCCTCGGCATCGGTCTGATCCCAACCTCATTCGTTTCGGAAAGATTGAAAGCCGGCGAGCTGCGTATTGTAACGTGCGATCCCCAGATCGCACCGGTTGGAATGTTCGCCCTCTTCCAGAAGGATTGTACGCATCCGCTCGCGAACGAAATCGCTTCGATTGCAAGCCGGGTAAGCCCGTTGGCAGATGCCGGCGAGCGAATTCAAAAGGCCGATCCTGCGTTGCAGTAGCGTCACGTCGCACGAAGACGAACGGCATCCTCGACAAGCTGGATCGCGGTGTCGGTTGAGACGACCGGCGCAAAGAACCTGTTCAGTCGCTCAAGGGTCGGCGCATCGTCTTCTTCACGACCGCAACCGCTGGCATCCCCGACAACGATCGGCATGAACCCGAGATCACGTGCTGTCCGCGCTGCCTGCTCAATGCACCAGTCAAGATGCAGGCCCGAGAGGAGTACTGTCCTTATGCCCATCATCGTCAGATAGTTGGGAAGCATCGTCCCGAGAAAAATATTCCCGAGTGATGTGTAGTAAATGACCTCATCCTCGGGACGCATGAGTTCCTTGATTTCCGGAATCTTGTCGCAATCACGCTGCCACTGTGCATCGGTCCAGTCTTCCCTGCCCTTGAGCCAATGGTCGAACTGTGACCGGTCCATGGGCGATCGCGGGTATCGCTTTCTACAGATTTCGTATTTGTCCCAGATAATCGGCATTCCCGCCTCGCGACAGGTGTGTACGAGTTTGACCGCGTTGCCGATCAGACCGCCAGGTTTTCGCCCCCGTTCCCAAAGCTTTTCATCCGCTTGCGCACCGAACTCGCTCAGCGTGCTGTTGGCATAGCCGATTGGCAGATAGGCGGACGGCATCGCGAGAATCTCCGCGAGATCGACACCGGCCCACTGCGGGTGCAGATTGGGAATGATCGACTGCCATTTCCCGCGTTGCTCAGGAATCATTTCTCAATCCTCATGCTTGAGCGCACGTTTAGCGCAAACTGCTACGACCTGAGTTCGACGTATCGAGAATGCCATGGTTCACGATACCCGAACCACATCGCGTCAGGCGCTAATTTTCGAACAATATTGATCGATTATCGTGAACAAAAAACCGCCTTGTACGAAAAAACATCTTTCTTTCAATTTGTTGTAATTCCCGCGGGGGGAGAGTTTCGGCGGCGCTCGAGACCGACTGTATAGGGACTACAGACTTTTTCCCGAATTCTACTTTGACCGTTTGCGCGGGAATGTGACTAGCTGGCGCGTCGATGGCTGAGCGTGAACGTGCACTCGCGTTCCACGCGCGCCGGAAAGATAACATTGGAGAAACGCGAATGCTCGTTGCGAACAACGTCACGGAACTGGTCGGCAAGACACCGATGCTGGCCCTTGATCGTCTTTACCGCGACTCGAAGACGAAGGTGTACGCGAAGCTTGAGCTCTTCAATCCCATGTCGATCAAGGATCGGCCCGTCCTGCATATGATACGCCAAGCACTGGCGCGCGGAGCGATCAACTCCGATATCGAGGTCGTCGAAGCGAGCAGCGGAAACACCGCCATTGCCCTTTCAACGCTTGGCGCGCTCATGGGTTTTCCCGTTCGCGTTTACATCAGCGAGGAAGTCACGCTCGAGCGGCGGCGGATACTTGCTTCCTTTGGAGCGAAAATCGTCCTGACGCCCGCGGCGGAGCATACACGGGGCGCCCGGGAGCGGGCCATCGCCTACTGCAAAGACAACCCGGACAAGACGTTTTTTCTCAACCAGCACGGCAATCCGGACAACCCGGGGGCGCATGAACTGACGACGGGACCGGAGATCTGGGAGCAGCTGGACGGCAATATCGATGCCGTGGTGATTGCATTGGGAACATGCGGGACGTTCGACGGGGTGGCTCGATACATGAAGTCGAAAAACCCGAATATAAAAGTTTATGGCGTCGAGCCGGCACAGAGCCCGCTTTACTCCGGGGGAAAGCAGGGCAAGCACAGAATCGACGGTATGGGCCCCGGCCTGGTATCGGACATTTTCCAAAACGCGGCATTCAAGCCCGACGAAATCATCAAGGTCGAGGATGACGAAGCCTTCGAATGGACGCGCCGGGTCGCGCAAAAAGAGGGGCTTTTCGTCGGGCTGACGTCGGGGGCGCTTGCATCCGCAGTCGGTCGACTGGTGCAGCGCGACACATATGACGGCAAGACGATCGTGACCTTCGTGTACGACACCGGCGAACGCTATCTGTCCGTCACGGACCTTTTCCCCGAAGGTAACGTGACATCGATTCCGTAACCCGAAGTCTCGCAGGCACTCGCGATATCTGCCGCAAAAACAGGTTCAGATCGGTCCGGACTCGGACTTAACTTCCGGATATGATTCAGCTTACGGGGCTGCACGATCTTGACGATCAGTCCGGATCGGAGTGCACCCCCAGGGTAATGCGCCGTGGAATGCCCCTCTCCGCTCCAACCGATACACCCCACTGTATCGAGCCTTACAAAGATGAGCCGCCACAGTCCGGTTCTTTTAATCAAACCTCTTGTGGCGGCTCACTCAAACGAACGGTCGGGAGGATAATAGCCAGGCCGCACGTTTGTTGTATGTCTTGCTAAGATTCCGGGTTTTCAGCCTGCACTTTGCCCGGTCGCGCACGCTGCCAGGCATTGAATTGCAGCAACATGACCGGAAAGGCCATTGCCAGCCCGATCATGCCGGACTGGATGCCGGGCGCGATTACGAAGATCGCAGCAACGCCCAGAAGCCATTGCTGCCACTTCGTCATGTTGGCAACAAAGTATCCGGTGAGCGCTGCGCCGAGCATAACGATACCGATGGCGCATCCAATTGTCGCGATCAGGAATTCATTCATGTCGAACTCGCCGACCACGAGCAGCATCGAAGGCGCGTACATGAACACAAACGGCACCAGCGCCTTGGCCGCGCCAAGACGGAACGCCGTGTTCCCCGTCTTCATGAGATCAGCCTGCGCGATCGTTGCACCGGCGTAAGCGGCGAGTGCAACAGGCGGCGTGATGTCGGCGAGAACGCCATAGTAGAAGACGAAGAAGTGAGTCTGGAGCGAATCAATACCCAACACGGCCAGAGCCGGCGTCGCCATGGTCGCGAGAACAAGATATGTTGCCGTTGTCGGCAATCCGGCGCCCATGACGATACATGACATCGCAACCAGAACCAGGGTCATGAAGAGCGTTGCCGTCTGGACAGTCAGCAAGCCGGTCGCATCGATGCTCGTAAAGAATTCACCGGCATCCGTCGCAAATGCATTCACCATCGTTGCGATGTTGAAAGGCGTACCAGTGACGGTCAGAACGCCAATGATGATGCCAACCGTTGCCGCGGCGGCGCCAACCGACAGGGCATATTTGCCGCCCATCTGGAAGGCATCGACGAAGCCATGCACATTTATGGGATCGCAGCCGAGATAGCGCCCGGTCTCTTCTTCCGGAACACCCTGAAAACGTTTCCGCGCCCAGCGGATGAAGGCATTACCGAAGCCGAGAATGAGAGCGGCAGTGATCGACCAGAAGGCGGCCCAATAGGGCGTGTGCCCGACGAAGATCATGTAGATGATCAAGAAGAATGGAATGAGTGTCAGCCAGCGTCGGGCGAGCACCTCGCGGAAGACGGGCATCTCGTCATCCCGCAATCCTCTCAGGCCCAGTTTCTTTGCCTCGAAATGCACCATCACCAGCACGCCGATATAGTGCATGCTTGCCGGAATGATCGCGGCGAGGATGATATCCCGAAGCGGAATCTCCAGGAATTCGATCATCAGGAAGGCCGCCGAACCCAGGATCGGCGGCGTAATCTGACCGCCCGTCGATGCGGCGGCTTCCACCGCACCCGCGAAATGCGGCTTGTAGCCGATGCGCTTCATCGTCGGAATTGTCAGCGAACCCGTCATCACCGTGTTGGCGATGGACGAACCTGAGATCATGCCCATAAGGCCCGACGCCAGGACAGACACCTTGGCCGGGCCGCCGGCGTAACGGCCCGCAACACAATGCGCGATGTCGATGAAGAGCTGACCAAGGCCAACCCGAAGCGCAACCATGCCGAACAGAACGAAATGGAACACGTAGGTCGCGACCACAAAGACCGGTCGTCCATTCACGCCCTCACCTTTGAGGTAGAGGTGATCCACAAGGCCCGGCCACGAGGTGCCCGGATGGACCATGGGATACGAGAAATACATCCCGAACAGGGCATACATGATGAACAGGGTCGTGATGACCGGAAGAGAAATGCCGGATGTGCGCCTTGCCGCCTCAATGACGATCAAGACCATCGCGCTGCCGATCACAAGGTCCAGGTTCGTTGGATCCCCGATCCGGAAATTCAACTCATCAAGAATGCCGTAGAACCCGTCATAGGTGATCGCCACATACATCGAGGCGACTGCGATCAGTGCGAGCAAAAACCAGTCATAAGCCGGAACACCGCCACCGCGGCGAACGTCACGATCCTTGAGTTCCGTTTCGCTGAGCCGGGGCACGTTGCGAACAATTG
Organism: Hyphomicrobiaceae bacterium; assembly: GCA_028066055.1. Taxonomy (GTDB): domain Bacteria; phylum Pseudomonadota; class Alphaproteobacteria; order Rhizobiales; family Methyloligellaceae; genus UBA2767. The sequence continues at coordinate 91,365 of JALCBY010000011.1, read as the reverse complement.
GTTCAAGCGCCAACAGCAACGCCACACCACTCGCCACGGTTACAAGCGCAAGGCCGTTATTCTCGATTCCGAGCCCGTTTATGCCGCCGGAAAAATAGTAGGCGGCGACAGCGAACAGCCACAACACCACCCACATCCGCCGTCGGGCTTCGATCGTTAACGCCAGAACCATGACGGCCATGTTCACGGTGATCGAGGACGGAGACCCTAGCGGACCCCACAGATTCTTCCCTACAAGGCCGACACTTTGACCGAGCATGACAGCAAAGAAGACCGCCATGACCGCGGCTAAAACGTGGTCGGCGGTTTCCGCTCCCAACTTGTTTCGCGACGAAACATGCTGCCGACTCCAATGAAGCAGGCCAATAAATCCGACGAAAACGACGATCCCGATCCACGTGTTCAACATCGCCGCGATAAAAATCGAGGCGATCGCGGTTTTCGCGATATCGGTCCACCTGACCTGAAGACCAACCGGCGCGGACGCCAGTGATCCCGTAACCTCCGCGGTACGGTGCGTGGTATAAACCAAATAGATCAGCCCGAGCACGAAGGCGAGATGAACGCCAACATGCCAATGGTGCTCAAGAACACCAAATCCGGCCGTATAATAATGGAATAACGAAAGCAGGAAGAGCAGAGCGACGACGAGCCATTTCGCCACGCCCGACATCTTCCGGAATTGCATTTCGGGATCGTAGCGTTCCTCGAGCTCTTCAAGCTCGTCCACGCTTTTCAATTCGGTCGAAACCATCCCCCAACCCGCCTAATATTTGAAAAAACGAAAAAAAGCTGGGGATGCCGAAGCACCCCCAGCCAATATGCGCCTAGGCGCTATGGACGAGCGGGCTCTTTGTAAACGCCCGCTTCTTTATAGAATTTCACTGCACCGGGGCAATATGGAATCGGCACGCCGACACCATGTGTGTCGAGAGTGATCGACTTGCCCTTCGCATGGCCGTTGGAAAGAACCTTTGCGGCTTTCTTGTTACCAAACAGCCCTTTCAAGACACCATAATGCAGATCTTCCGGCAGGTTATTGCGGGAAACCCAAAGTGCGCTCACAGCAACGGTTTCGATGTCCTTGTCATTGCCTTTGTAGGTACCACCGGGGATAACATCAGGTGCGTAGAATGGCGCTTTCTTGATCAGCGCGTCACGCGGCTTGCCGTCGATCGGGACCAGTTTAGCGCCCTGCGTGGAAGCCATTTCAACAATTGACGCATTGGGGTAACCGGACACCGTGATGAAGCCATCGAGATGGCCATCGCGGATCTTGTCGGCGCCAGTTTTTGAGTGAACATATTCGGGCGTGAAGTCTTTCTTTTCTTTAAGACCGTATGCGTCCACAACCAGCTGAGCTCCGACAAGAGCGCCCGAAGCCGGAAGGCCCATACCGATCTTCCGGCCTTTGATATCGTTCACCGAGTTGATCTTGCGATCGACACCCGAGATGAAATGAACGTGTTCAGGATACAGGCTCGTCAACACGCAAAGTTTCTTAAGAGGCTCTTTGCCTTTGAACGGACCGGTACCGGTGTATGCCCAATAGGTTACGTCGGACTGGGCAAACCCGGATTCAATCTGATCGGATTTGATTGAGTTGACATTGGCGACCGAGCCGTGAGCCGACTGCGCGATGGCCACAAGGCCTTCCATACCGCAGTTGCCGCCCTTGGCACATGTGCGTGCACCGGGCGGGTTTGAAATAACCTGGGCGAGAAGGCCCGCCATCGGGAAATAGGTTCCACCCGCACTTCCTGATGCGATACGGAAGAACTTCATGTCCTGGCTTTGTGCAGAAACGCCACCGAGCAACGCAGCGGTAGCGAACGCCGCGGTGAATGCGGCTGTTTTTATTTTCATGGCATATCCTCCCTACTGAAGACGCAAAGTTACGCGAAAGCTGCCAACGGCCTTGTCGCCGGAATGTGAGATTGCGGCAGGAGCATCATTCAAGCCTCTTGCCGCGCCGGCGTTTTTTGCAAATTGTCAGTCTTTCCCGATACCATTGTTTTAAATTGACTTGGAATGCATACATCTGCAAACAATGATCGTCAATGGAAACTGCATCGGTGAATTTGACGGAATGCGAATCTCATGCGTTCCGCAATTGAGCGATGCCGGAAGGAGAATGGAAGCCGGTGAGCGTCACAGCGTTGTCAGACATGCTGGTTCTTGATCTAACGCGAGTACGCGCGGGCCCGACTGCCGTGCGCCAACTTGCCGATTGGGGCGCCAACGTCATCAAGATTGAGCCTCCGGAGCAAAAGGATACGACTGCGGGTCTCGGCGGCGACCGGCATGGTCCGGATTTTCAGAACATTCACCGCAACAAGCGTGGGCTGACGATCAACCTCAAGGATCCGCGGGGACACAGGCTCTTCATGAAACTCACCGAAACGGCGGATGTGGTGGTTGAGAATTATCGCCCGAAGGTGAAGGACCGTCTCGGAATCGACTATGAGGCGCTGAAAGCGGTCAATCCGAGGATCATCCTGGCGAGCCTTTCGGGCTTCGGCCAATCGGGACCGTATGCGGATCGGCCGGCATTCGATCAGATCATACAGGGTATGGCGGGCCTGATGTCGGTCACGGGACTTCCGGCGCAGGGACCGGTTCGCGCCGGTATTCCGGTTGCCGACCTGGCAACCGGGCTTTATGGCGCCATCGGCATTCTCATCGCCCTGCTGGAGCGGGAGAAAAGCGGGCAAGGCCAGTGGATCCAGACCTCGCTTATCGAATCTCTCATTGCGATGATGGACTTTCAGGCGGCGCGATATCTGATACAGGAAGATGTGCCGCAGCAGGCCGGGAACCATCACCCCACCGGAATACCCACCGGCACATTCAGGACAAGCGACGGCTACATCAACATCGCGGCGGACAGCGAGAAACTCTGGCGCCAGCTTTGCAACACCTTGGGTCTGGAGGATATGGCCGACCACCCCGACTATGCCACCCTCTCGCAACGTTCAAAGAATCGCGACGCAGTGAACGGCGCCATTGAAAAATGCATCTGCACAGGCACCGTCGCGCATTGGATGGATGTGCTGGTGAAGGCTGACATTCCGTGCGGTCCGGTGAACGACATGCGCGAGGTGTTCACCGATCCTCATATCTCCGGACTGAATATGAGACATCCGGTCATTCACAAGACGCTGAAGTCGTTCGATACCGTCGGCCAGCCGGTGAAAATGAGCCGCAGCAAACCGACAACGGGGATCGCCGCGCCGGAACGTGGCGAGCATACGGATATCATCCTCGACGGGATCGGACTGTCGGGAAGCGAAATCCGGGAACTCCGCGACGACGGAGTCATCTGACAGATATTCAAGAGGGCGTTCTCGTGCCAGGAGAAACCGAAAAACTCATCGTTGCAAAGGACGGCCCCATAGGCCGTCTCACCCTCAATCAGCCGCAGAAGCGTAACGCGATCGGGTATGACATGTGGCGCGGGATTGGCGATGCGATGGAGGAATTTGCTGGCGATGATACGGTTCGTGTGGTGATCGTCTCCGGCGCCGGTGGCAAGGCGTTTTCGGCTGGCGCCGACATTTCCGAATTCAAGGAACACAGATCGTCACCCGAGACGCGCGAGAGATATGACGCGGCCATGCGGCGCGCATTCGATCTTCTTTACAATCTGCCGCGCATCTCGATTGCGAAGATTGACGGCGTTTGCGTCGGCGGAGGCGCAGAAGTCGCAATGGATTGTGACATTTTGATTGCATCGGATGCCTCCCGGTTCGGTATTACGCCAGCCAGGCTCGGTCTCGGCTATTCGCTGCTGGACATCGACCGGCTCGTGCGCCATCTCGGCGCCAAACGGGCCAAGGAAGTTCTTGCCACGGCAAAGCTGTTCAACGCGGATGACGCGTTGGCGATGGGATGGGTCAACAAGGTCGTGCCATCCGATCGCATCGACGCCCATGTTGAAGAGTTGGCGTCACAGATCGCCGCCAACGCGCCGCTGACACTGAAAGCTTCGAAACTCATCGTTAACGAGGCGGTCAAGCCGCCGGACGATCGCGATCTCGATATCTGCCGCGCGCTCGTGGAGGACTGCTACGCGAGCGACGACTACATCGAAGGTCAACGTGCATTTGCAGAGAAGAGGACACCGGACTTCACCGGCCATTGAGCCGAAACCCCTGACGGAATGATGAGCACAAAGACTTCAGCCATACTCTTTGACAGTTCGGACAGGCCGCTTGATCAGTCATTGGGAGACTATGTCCATCAGGAACTCAAGCGCTTCATACTTGACGGCAAGTATCGCGCGGGAGAGCGCATTCGCGAGTCGGACATTACCTCGGAACTGAAAGTCAGCCGCACACCGGTACGTGAGGCATTCCGGCGCCTCCAGTCGGAAGGCTTGTTGAAATTCGAAGCGCAGCGCGGTGTGGTCGTGGCAGAACTCGACCGCCAGGAAGTCGCCGAGCTATACGCCATGCGACAGCACATGGAGGGGTTTGCCGCACGTTGCGCCGCCCAGCACGCGACGGAATCAGAAATCGAGGCGATGGAGTATATTCTCGCGCAGACGAAAATCTTTGACGATAAGATTCATCAGTTCAACCAGATCAACTGGGAACTCCACTACGCAATCTACACGGCGGCCCACAACCGGTTCCTGATCCGGGCGTTCGAGGCGCTGTCCGATTCCATGTCGCTTCTGCAGGGCGCCAAATACATCCCGGCCGGACGCCCGACAGTGTTGCATGAGGAACATGGACGCATCGTCGAAGCGATCAAGCAACGCGACCCTGATGCTGCGGACAAGGCCGCCCAGCATCATGTCCGGAACGCCTTTCTTGTTCATCTTGAAGTGGCTTTCCATGAGCGCACCGGTCAGCAGGTAACCAAGGCCACACCCTGAGCTCATGACCGGTAAAACAATCGCCGAGAAGATTCTCTCCGCGAAGTCGGATAGTGATGTTCGCGCCGGGGATGTCGTGATCTGCCGGATAGACCATCTGGTGGCGACGGATGGGTCCATGCCGATGACCATCGATTATTTCGAGCGTATGGGCGGCACGAGCATCGCAAATGCGGAAAACGCGTCCGTATCGCTGGACCACTACTCTCCCCCGCCCAACCGCACCACGGCCGATCTGCACAACCAGATCCGAAAATTCGCTCAACAACACGGAATGAGCGTGTTTGAAGTCGGCGACGGGATTGGTCATCAGGTGATGATGGAAACCGGCCGGGCCCTGCCGAGCGATCTCGTCATCGGGGCGGACAGCCACACCGTGACGTATGGCGCGCTGAACGCCCTGGCGACCGGTGTCGGTTCGTCCGACCTGGCGGCGGCAATGATTGCCGGCAGGATCTGGCTTCGGGTGCCGGAAACGATCAAGGTCAACCTGGATGGAACGATGGGCGACAAGGTCCACGCCAAGGATATCGTTCTTTCTCTTGTCAAAGAACTGGGGGCTGACGGGGCAGCGTACAAGTCGCTGGAATTTGCAGGTCCGGGGATTGCGAATCTGGACATGGACGCCCGCGCCCTTTTGGCCAACATGTCGGTGGAGATGGGCGCGAAATGCGGGCTGTTCGCCGTTGATGAGACGACGAGAGCCTACCTCACCGCGAACGGAAGCCGTCAGGGTACGCCGGTCAGCCCGGACCCCGACGCAACATATTGCCAAGTGGTCGAGATTGATCTGTCGCGAGTTGAACCTCAGATCGCGCTTCCGCATCAGGTCGATACCGTCGTTCCGGTACGCGATGCACCTCAAGCGCCCATTCATATGATCTATATCGGCACCTGCGCCGGCGGACGGGCAAGCGATTTGCACGAAGCGCTCGCCATTCTGCGTCAGGGAGAAAGGATCGCACCGGGCGTACAGATGATTTATACGCCGGCCTCCCGAACCACGCTCAGCCAAGTCAGCAAGGACGGAACGCTGGCCGAGTTCGTGGAGATGGGAGGCGTCATTCAAACGGCTGGCTGCGGATCATGCTGCGGCACGTGCGGCGTGATCCCGGGTGACGGCATCAATGTCATTTCGACCGCCAACCGGAATTTCAAGGGGCGGATGGGAAACCCCGAAGCATCAATTTATCTTGCATCACCCATCACATGCGCGGCAGCGGCACTGAACGGCCGCATTACCAATCCGAAGGACATTGCGTCGTGACTGGGCTGGCAATCAAAGGCCGGGCGCGCGTGCTCGGCGATGACATCAACACAGACTACATCATCTCCTCGCGCCGCAAGCGCGACAGCCTCGACCCGCAAGTCCTGCGCCAATATCTCCTGGAATCCGTCGATCCGAATTTCGCAGCAACGGTTGAACCGGACGACGTTCTGGTTGCCGGTGAGAATTTCGGCTGCGGATCGGCCATGGAAGTGGCAGCGACGGTGGTGGTCGGCGCCGGCATCAAGGCGGTGCTGGCGAAGAGCTTCTCGCGCACCTATTACCGCAACGCCATCAACAACGGCCTTCTGCCCGTCATTTGCGACACATCCGCCATCAAGGAAGGGGACCGGCTCTCAATTTCTCTCGGAGACGGCTTCCATGTCCGCAACGAAACGGCCCAGACCGATTTGACCGCCGAACCCCTCTCCCCTGTCGTCTATGCAATCGTCATGTCCGGGGGCCTCGTAAACTGCTTTCAAAGCCTGGGCGGCTTTCCCGATCCCGCGCAAGTCTAAAAATCACGGAGCAAGTCAATGACCAAAAACAACAAACCCTACCGCTTGCGGCTGCCTGGACCGACCGCCGTTCCCGAGCAGATCCGAATGGCACTCGCCGAGCCGGTTGTCGCCCATCGTGGTCCCGAATTCGCCGAGGTCATGGCTGAAACAGGACAACTGATTAAACCCATACTCGGAACCGCCAACGACGTGATGGCCTTTACCAGCTCCGGCACGGGCGTAATGGAGGCGGCTATTGCCAACGTCTTGGCCCCTGGAGACAAGGCGCTCGTACTCGTCAACGGCCAGTTCGGCGACCGCTTTGTGCAGATCATCGAGGGATTGAACCTGCAGGCAGACACTTTGGAGGCGCCGTGGGGCGAGGCCGTCGCGGTGGATGAGATCGCGAAGGCGCTTCAGGATGGCGATTACCGGGCCGTGGTCGCAGTACACAATGAAAGCTCAACCGGCGCGGTTGCGGACCTTGAGGCCATTGGCTCGGCCGTGCGTGACAGCGACGCGCTGTTGGTGGTCGATTCCGTTTCAGGCGCGGGCGGGCTGGAATTGCAGCAGGACGACTGGGGGGTTGATGTCCTGGTTACCGCCTCGCAGAAAGCGCTGATGTGCCCTCCGGGATTGGGGCTGGCCAGCGTCAGCGAGAAGGCCTGGAACGTTATTGAGAACGGCGCAGGACAGGCACGTTTTTACTGGGACTTCCGCCGCGCCCGCGAGTCGGCTGCCAAAGGTCAAACGGCCTTCACCTCGCCGATGCCCCTGATATACGGTCTGCGCGAATCCCTGCGTATGATCCATGCGGAAGGTTGGCCGAATACCCTGGCGCGCCACCGCAGGCTGTCGTCCGCATTGCGCGCCGGCGTTCAGGCTCTCGGTCTGGCCGTCTTTACGAAATCCCCGATGCTTTCGGACACCGTCTGCGTTTTCGAAATGCCCGACGGGATCGATGGATCAGCCATCGTCCGCCATTTTTATGAGACCTACGGAACCGTCATTGCCGGTTCCCGCTCCAAGCTCAGAGGCAAGGTCATCCGGATCGGCACCATGGGTTGCATCACGGACGAAGACATCCGCCTGGATCTTGAGCAACTGGAAGGCGCGCTTTCGGAACTTGGCTGGTCTGTCGAAGGCGGTGTCGGCCAGGCGGCGCTGGAAGCAGCTCTTCAGCCTGCGAATTGACCTCGGATGGCACGCTGGACGCATCGAAAAAGACCAATGACGCACTCGCGCGAATAGGACATGGCCGTATCGCCAACAACCTCTGCATGGCACGAGATTTCAGGCGCGCGGGTGAACACGCGCCCAAACGTTCCATGCGACATGCGTGGCATCCGCTCCCGGTCGAAACACCGCAGCCACCAACGATTTTTCCGTCTATGGCAACGCCGCAAGTCCCGGAAATCACAGGAAATTTGGAATAATTAATTGATATAGAGAATAATTTGCAATAACAAAATATTATGACTAAGATATCCGGTGTGGTCGACATTTTTCGACCGCGCAAAACAACTGCTCAGGCTTGAAAACATCACATGAGTGCGGAACGCAAACGCCCGCAAGAGGCGTATGTCTCGACGCCGCAGTCGATTCCAAGGGAGGTAATCATGAAGCATAACAAACGACTCCTCATCTACTCTGCTGTCATTGCCGGCATCGCGGCCGGGCCTGCGAAAGCAGACAAGCCCGACTCGATTTCGATTTCCGGCAACAAGCCCGGATCGTCGATGCATGCAGAGATAACGGGCATCGCAGACGCCATCGACAAGAAGTTCGGAACCAAGATTCGCGCCATTCCAGTTGGCAACGCCGTCGGGCGCGCAGTCGCACTGAAAAACGGAAAGACCAAGATCTGGATGAGCTGCTCGGCTTATTACACGGCCTTTGAGGGCATCGGTGATTTCGCCGCACAAAAGTGGGGACCGCAGGATATCCGTGTCCTGATGCTCGCCAACCGGCGCAACAATTTCTCGCTCGCCACGTCCAAGAAATCGCCCATCAACACCGTTGCCGACATCAAGGGCAAGCGGATGGCATGGGTCGTCGGCAACTCGGGCATCAACATGCAAACCGAAGCCTACCTGTCGCACGGCGGGTTGACGCTGGACGATGTCGAACTCGTTAAGTTTCCCGGCTATGTGGCAAGTTTGCGCGGTGTAATTTCCGGCCAGACCGATGCCGTCATGGCGGCGAACAGTTCATCGGCAACACGCGAAATCGCGGCCTCGCCCGGCGGCCTGAAATGGATCAATATCAATCACGCCAACAAGGACGGCTGGAAAGAAGTTCAACGGCGCGCGCCGTTCGTCGCACCGCTTGTCATCACCGGAGGTCCAGGGCTCAAAGACGGCGAAAAGGCGGAAGTCGGCAGCTATCCGTGCCCGACATTCGTGGCTTATAGCAACGCCAGCGTCAACGATGTCTACTGGCTGACCAAAATGATCGTAGAGAGCTGGGACATCTACAAGGACTCCATCAAAACGGCCCCCTACTGGCAGGTCGACGAAGCACTCAAATCGCGCTTTGCCGTGCCCTATCACGATGGTGCGGTGAAATACTTCAAGGAAATCGGCAAGTGGACCGATGACATGGAGAAACAGCAACAGCGCTTGCTGAAAAGAACCAAGGTGCTTCAAAGCGCCTTTGCCAAGGCCAAATCAAGCTACTCCGGCGATCCCAAGGAATTTGCCGCCTATTGGAACAAAGAGAAAGCTGCAGCCTTGAAAGCAGCCGGCTTCTAATAGTGCAAATGGGCGGGGTGCCGCTGTCCGGACAACCGGTCGGGTGCACAATGGCCGGGCGCAGAGCGGTGCCCCACTCCCTGAGACTCGCGCTGACGGCGTATCCCAGTCCGAGTTCGCATTTTTTCGTCCTGTTGTGTTGGAGATCAGGCGACCATGAAACGCGACCTTGACCCATTCTGGCAGTTCGTAAGCACGTTAATCGGACTCTCGATACTCGGGATTGCGGTCAACTACATCTTCAATCTAGGTATCACCGGCCGCGTCATGCAGGAAAACTCCTACCTGTATACGCTTATGGGTCTGGCGACATTGCAGGTTTACATTCTCTACGCGCCGGGAAACGCATTCCTGGATCGGGTCGCCTGGTTCGATGTGATTTTCGGTCTGATCGGCTTCGCCTCATGCATCTATTTCGCCTGGTATGGCCTCGATATCACGGCGGAAGGGTGGATGCTGAGCCCGCCGAACGAAGGCGTGGTCTGGGTCTGCATCGTCCTCGGCTTTATCATTCTTGAAGCGCTGCGGCGGGTCGCCGGGCTGGCGATCTTTATTCTCTGCGCCCTGTTCGTCGTGTTTCCGGTTTTTGCCGACAAGATGCCCGACGTTCTCTATGGCAATCCGTTCACGTTCCAGGAAACCATGACCATGCATGTCCTGGATTCGCAGAGCCTTGTGGGCATCCCCATGCGGGTGACGGGTACGCTGCTGATCGGATTCATCATCTTTGGCGTCATCCTCAACCGTACCGGCGGCGGAAAGTTCTTTCTGGACGCAGCCAGCGCGCTCATGGGTGGTTATCGCGGCGGCGCGGGAAAGATCGCGGTCATCTCCAGCGCCCTGTTCGGCTCCATAAGCGGAAGCTCCGTCTCCAATGTCATCACGACCGGCTCGGTCACGATCCCTGCCATGAAAGCGAGCGGGTTCCGGCCTCAGGTGGCCGGTGCCATCGAGGCCTGCGCCTCGACGGGTGGCATGCTGATGCCCCCGGTCATGGGTGCGGTGGCCTTTCTCATGGCGCAGTTTCTGAACATCCCGTATTTCGATGTGGTCGTCGCCGCGCTTTTGCCGTCGGTCCTCTACTATCTCGGACTGATCATTCTGCTGGATGTCTACGCGGTGCGTCACAATATCAGGAGTATCGATGCGGACCAGATCCCGACTGCCTCATACGTGTTGCGCGAGGGTTGGCCCTTCATCGGCGCAATGGCAGTCCTGTTGTACTTCCTCTATCTGCGCCTGGAAGCATTTGCACCCTTCTGGGCGATGGCTTTCATCCTCGTTTCGGTGCTCATCCTCCGACGTATCAACGCTCAGGATTTGTGGCGTATCGCAACCGGGATATCGGGGCCCGTAAGCGAGTTGATTGTCACGCTGGGCGCAGTCGGTTTCATTATCGGTGCATTGTCGATGACCGGCGTCGGGGCCGCTCTTTCCGGCGAGATGATCAAGCTTGCAGGCGATAATGCCTACCTGCTGCTGCTCATGGGTGCGATCGCCAGTTTCATTCTCGGCATGGGCCTCACTGCATCGGCTTGCTACATCTTTCTTGCCGTCATTCTCGCGCCCGGCCTCGTCGCGCAAGGGTTCAACGAAATCGCCATTCATCTGTTCATTCTGTATTGGGCCATCATCTCCAACATCACGCCTCCGGTGGCGCTGGCATGTTTTCCGGCTGCCAGGATCGCGGACACCTCCTATTTCGGCGTCGGTTTCAAGGCCGTTGCTTTCGGTTTCGCCTCATACGTGGTGCCCTTTGCCTTTGTCCTGAACTCCGCACTGGTTCTCCAGACCGGCGGTTGGCTGATGCTGCCCTACGCGGCTTTCGCCATGGCTGGTGTTGCAATCGCAGCCTTCGGCATCGGCCAATATCTGCCATTCGTCGGTCCAGTCCGACGGGCGGTCGCGCCGCTTCTCGTCATCGGCGGCGTGGTTGTCCTTGGAGCGGTCGATTTTACAACCAAGTTCTGGGCGCTTGGTGCGCTCGCTGCTCTCGTCGCAACAATCCAGACAACCGGATACGGCAAGACGACATGGGAGACCTCCCCTGACATTTCAGAAGAAAAAGTGGAAGCGTGATCGATGAAGCTCGCAGTTGATATCGGAGGCACCTTTACGGATGTCGTTCTTGAACGTCCGTCAGGCCATGCCAGCACCAAGGTGCTGACGACCCACGATGCGCCCGCCCGAGGTGTGATAGATGGTATCCTCCAGCTTTTGGAACAGACCGGTTCAAAGGCCGCCGACGTGGAACTGGTCATCCACGGCACGACGCTGGCCACCAATGCACTGATCGAACGCAAGGGTGCGCGGACCGCCCTCATCACCACCGAAGGGTTTCGGGATTCGCTGGAGATCGCCTACGAGCATCGTTTCGAACAGTACGATCTCTACATGGAGCGACCCGACCCGCTGATCCCGCGGGACCGGCGCCTGACGATTCCCGAACGCGTCGCCGCCGACGGCAGCGTACTGATCGAATTGGATGAGGACGCGGTCCGTGCCCTGGTGCCGATATTGAAGGAGGCTGAAATAGAGTCGGCAGCCGTTTGCCTGCTCCACAGCTATATCAATCCAGACCACGAAAAGCGCGTCCGCGAGATTCTCCAATCCGAATTGCCAGGGCTGTCCCTCACCCTCTCCTGCGAAGTCTGCCCGGAGATCAGGGAATATGAGCGCGTATCGACAACCTGCGCCAATGCCTATGTCCAACCCCTGATGGCAGGCTATCTGCGCGAACTGGAAGGCAGCCTGGCCGACAACGGTCTCGACTGCCCTTTCCTTTTGATGATGTCGAGCGGTGGAATCACGACGGTGGAGACGGCAATCGCGCAACCGATCAGGCTTATCGAATCCGGCCCCGCGGGAGGCGTTATCTTCAGTCAGGCGATAGCGGCCGAATGCGGCATTAAGCACGCGCTTTCGTTCGATATGGGCGGTACGACGGCCAAGCTAACGCTGATCGACGACCTCATGCCTCAGTATGACCGCAGCTTCGAGGTTGCGCGCCAATACCGTTTCCTGAAAGGGAGCGGGCTGCCCATTCGGATTCCGGTTATCGATATGGTCGAGATCGGCGCCGGCGGAGGCTCCGTTGCGCGGGTCGATGAACTGAAAAGGATCACCGTCGGTCCGGACAGCGCCGGTTCCATGCCGGGACCAGCCTGTTACGGGCGCGGCGGAACAGCACCGACCGTTACCGACGCGGACGTTGTCCTTGGCCGTATCGACCCGGCGAACTTCGCGGGCGGCAAAATCATGCTCGACCAGAAGCAGGCGGAGAATGCCATTACGCCGGCCATCGGGTCGCAACTCGACATGGAAACCGTCATTGCGGCAGCAGGCATTTCTGAAATCGTCGATGAAACGATGGCCAGTGCGGCACGCATTCACGCCGTTGAAAAAGGCAAGGATACCGGTGAACGCACGCTCATCGCCATGGGCGGCGCCGCGCCCCTGCATTGCGCACGGCTCGCGGAAAAACTCGACATCGACCGCGTTATCGTCCCCAAGAGAGCAGGCGTCGGGTCCGCATATGGTTTCCTGCGTGCACCGATCTCTTACGAAGTCATCCGAACCCGAATGACACGGCTCGACGGTATCGACCCCCACGCTCTCTCGGAAATGTTCGCCGAGATGCGGGCCGAGGCCCATTCGGTTGTCTGTCTCGGTGCGCCCGATGCCCGGCTCGTCGAAACGCGTGAGGCGTTCATGCGGTATCGCGGCCAGGGACATGAGATCGTCGTGAGCCTGCCGGTAAAGGACTATGACGACGATATCCGCGATGAACTGCGGACATGGTTCGAGGAGGAATATGTCCGCCTTTTCGGCCGTGTCGTACCGGGACTCGAAGTGGAAGCACTCACCTGGGCCCTGACCCTTGCCAGCGAGCAAGCTCCAATCGAGGAAGTGGCCAGCCCGACCAATGGCGTTGCGCCAAAAGAGCAAGGCCGTCGACGGCTCTTCGATCCGGGAAATGGCCAAGAGGTCGAAGCCTCCCTTTATGACCGCTCTGAAATGGCGGTCGGATCGCGTGTGGACGGACCAGCCGTGATCGTCGAGGCAGAGACGGCGACGGTCGTTCCGGCAGGTTTCGATGCGTTGGTGAGCACGCCCGGACACCTCATTCTGACCCGTCAAAGCCACGCCGCATAAAGGGGATTTTCGTGAAAAGCACACAAATGCGCGACATTCGTCTGCAGGTCATGTGGAACCGGCTCGTCTCGGTCGTGGAGGAGCAGGCACAGACGCTCATCCGGACATCCTTCAGCACGTCAGCGCGTGAAGCAGGCGACGTCTCCGCGGGCGTCTTCGATCTGGAGGGCAGAATGCTGGCGCAGGCGGTGACCGGCACTGCCGGTCATGTCAACTCGATGGCGCGCGCCGTGAAACATTTTCTCGATGAGTTTCCGGCAGAGACCATGGAGCCAGGCGACGTTTACGTTACCAACGATCCCTGGAAAGGCACCGGACACCTGCACGATATCACCATGGTGTCCCCGACGTTCAAGGGGGACGAGATGGTCGCCCTGTTCGCCAGCACGACGCATGTCGTCGATATCGGCGGTCAGGGCATGTCTCCCGACAGCCGCCAGGTGTTTCACGAGGGCCTCTACATTCCGATCCTGCCGTTGATCAAACGGGGGGAGATGAACGACTGGCTGCTCAAGGTCCTGCGTCACAATGTGCGCGAGCCGGTACAGGTGGAAGGCGACTTCTACGCCCTGGTCGCGTGCAACGAACGCGGTTCCAACCGACTTCTTTCCATGATGGCCGAGTATGGGATGACCGATCTCTCCGAACTCGGGTCCTACATCATCGAGCACAGTCACCGTGGCATCACCGAGGCGATAGAAAAGCTGCCTCAAGGTACATGGACGCATTCCATGCGGATTGACGGCTATGATGTCCCGATTGATCTCGTCGCATCCCTTACCATCGGTGGCGGCAAGGTCCTGGTCGATTATTCGGGAAGCTCGCCGGTCTCTTCCTACGGCATCAATTGCCCCATGTGTTACACTGAGGCTTACACCGCCTTTGCCGTAAAATGCGTTGCCGCGCCCCGCATCCCAAACAATACCGGCACGCTCGACGCGATCGAAGTGACCGCGCCCGAAAACGCGATCGTCAACGCCCAGCCACCATGCGCCGTGGTCGCCCGTTCGACCATCGGCCACATGCTGCCGGACGTCGTGTTCGGTTGCCTCCATCAGGCTTTGCCCGACTGCGTACCGGCAGAAGGGACATCGAACCTCTGGAACGTACGCCTTGCAGCCGGTCACGGTCTCACCGGGACCGAGGGAACGACATTCAATGTCACCAGTTTTCATTCAGGTGGCGCCGGCGCCCGCCCGAGACAGGATGGCCTGTCCGCCACACCCTTTCCCAGTGGCGTGCGCACCGTTCCCATCGAGATCACGGAGGCAATCACGCCGATTGTCGTATGGCGCAAGGAGTTTCGTACCGACTCAGGCGGTGCGGGCAAGCAACGTGGTGGTCTCGGCCAGATTATGGAGATCACAAACCGCGAAGATGTCCCTTTCGGCATCCACGCGGTGTTTGAACGCGTCAAGCATGCGGCGCGCGGACGCGACGGCGGCCTCGACGGATTGCGCGGTCAGGTCAACCTCGCATCAGGAACTGTTCTCAGGGGAAAGGGTTTTCAGGTGATCCCAAAAGGCGAAAGATTGATTGTCAACATGCCGGGTGGCGGTGGATACGGCGAGCCCACGGACCGCGACCCGCGCAAGGTGCAAAAAGACGTGCGGAACGAGCTTGTCAGCCGTGCGGCGGCGGAACGGGACTATAAGGTCGTCATCGCCGACGACCTCTCGGTCGACGAGAGTGCAACAGCGGCGCTCAGATCCGGCAAGAACCTTCGGAGGATTGCCTCATGACGCGTGCACTCGATCTGGCTTCAATGCCAAGTGGCCTCTATATCGGCGGCCGCTGGCTGAACAGCGGCAACAAAATGCCTGTGCGGGACAAGTTCACACAGGAAACGGTCTCAGAGATCGCGTGCGCCACGCAAGACCATGTCGGTCAGGCGCTTGAGACCGCGCAAGCCTACGCCTCCGGAGAGGGGCTGCCGGCATTTGAACGATCCGAGGTGTTGAGCCGTATTGCCGATGAGCTTGCCGCACGCCGCGAACAGCTGATCGACGCGATCGTCCTCGATACCGGATTCACCCGCAAGGATGCATCTGGCGAGATCGCGCGCGCGATGCAGAACATCCGCCTCTCGGCGGAGGAGACGCGCCGCGTGGTCGGCGAGATGGTTCCGATCTCCAGTGCGCCCGGTCAGGCCGGCCGGATGGCGTTCACCGTACATCAGCCTTATGGCATCGCGGTAGCCATTACGCCTTTCAACTCGCCGCTCAACACCGTCCTGCACAAGGTCGGGCCGGCATTTGGCGCCGGAAACGCCGTCATCCTCAAACCGGCAAACCAGACGCCGCTGACGGCGATATTGCTGGCGGAGTGCTTTGATGCGGCAGGCGCGCCTGAAGGCTCCTTCAATCTGCTGTGCGCGGGAATTGAGGATTCCGAAACGCTCATCCAGGATCCGCGCGTCCGCTACATTGCTTTCACCGGCAGCACCCGTGTCGGCAAGCACATCCAGCAGATCGCCGGTTTGCGCAAAACGCAGATGGAACTCGGCAGCATCTCCGCGACGATCGTCTGCCCGGACGCTGATCTCGATGCGGCGATTGGCAAGATCATCCCCGCTACCTTCCGCAAAGCTGGACAGGTCTGTACCTCGGTTCAGATTTTGCTTGTGCATGAGGATATCTATGCGTCCGTCAGGGAACGCCTGCTGGAGAAAGTCAGCAAACTCGTTGTCGGTGACCCCAGCGCCGACGACACTGATGTCGGGCCGTTAATCTCGCCGGATGCCGCCGATCGCGTCGCCAATTGGGTTAAGGAAGCGTGCGATGCCGGCGCCGATCTGTTGTGCGGCGGCGACGTCGACGGCGCGATGATGCAACCGGCCGTCCTTGAGAACGTGCCCGAAAATGTGAAGCTGACATGCTCCGAGGTCTTCGGGCCGGTCGTCACGCTCGTACCGTTCAAGCATTTCGATGAAGCCGTGGCGCGGGCCAACGCAACGCCTTACGGGCTGGCGGCCGGTGTCTTCACAGGGCGTCTGAACGAAGTCCTGACCTCGATGCGCGGTCTGGATGTCGGCAACATTCATATCAACGAAACAAGCTCCAGCCGGGTTGACCTCATGCCTTACGGCGGCATCAAGGACAGCGGCTTCGGTAAGGAAGGCCCTCCTCATGCTATTTACGAGATGATGGAAGAAAAACTCATCACCATAACAGCGAACCAGTGAACGGACTCGCGGAATGACAGGGTGGATCAATCATCGTCAGGTCGAGGCGTTTCACGTCGTCATGCTGACGGGATCGATGACGGCTGCGGGCGAACTGCTCGGCATCAGCCAGCCCGCGGTCAGCCGGCTTATTCGCGAGTTTGAGTCCAAGGTCGGTTTCGCCCTCTTCCAGCGCCATGGCGGAAACATCAAACCGACGCGTGAAGCCATCATGCTCCATAGCGAAGTCGACCGCAGTATCCAGTCGCTCAGCCGCATCGAGAGCGCCGCACAAGGCATTGCGCGCCTGAAATCGGATACGTTGCGGATCACCGGTACGCTCGGGTTGTCGTCGGCCTATCTTGCTCGCGCCGTCGCCCGGCTTGAAGAAAAGTATCCGGAGGTTTCGATAACGGTCAGCACCGACACGACACCGTCCGTCGTGAACAAGATGCTGATCAACCAGTTTGACGTCGGCATCGCATTTTTTGCGAATGACGTTCATGGACTGGACATCGAACCTTTGAAACCCGTCGAAGGAGTCTGCATCCTGCCCAAAGGGCATCCGCTGTGCAGCCGAAGCGAGATTCACGTCGAAGACCTAGCCGGGGTTCCCCTCGTATGCCAGGAAAAAGAAACCCAGACACAATACAAGGTTCTCGCCGTGTTTCGGGCAGCCGATGTCGAACCAAGCGTGAAAATCGAGGCCAATTTGGCAACGATGATTTACAAGCTTGTCGAGGCCGGTTCAGGCGCCGCCATTGTCGAACCGATCACGGCGAAGGAGATGGAAAGCGACGACCTCTGCATCAAGCCATTCCATCCAACCATACAGTTCGAGCCGGGGATCGCATTTCCGGCAAACCGCCCGCGCTCCGAAATCGCCCAGTCGTTCGCCGACAATTTCAAGCAGCTGTTTGATCAGGATTTCGGCAGCAGCTGGACGTGAATCTAGGATTTCCACCGCCGCCTTAAACAAAAAACGCGCAATCAAGGAGGATATGAAAACTGATGACTGAACCCCAACCAAACGACTGGTCCGCCCAGCTCTTCGACAAGCTTGTCGAGGCGGATGTCTCATTGCTGAGCTACGTTCCGGACGCGGGAAACGCACGCCTTGTCGAGCTTGCCGAAGCACATAACGACATGCGGCCCATCCTTCTGACCACCGAGGAGGAAGGTGTTGCCATTTGCGCAGGTGCAGATCTTGTCGGCAAACGCGCCGTCCTTTGTATGCAGTCATCCGGTGTCGGCAACTGCCCGAATTTCCTGTCGTTCGTCAAAGGCGGCCGCTTCCCCATTCTCATGGTCGTCTCGATGCGCGGCGACTACGGCGAACAGAACCCCTGGCAGTATCCCATGGGCGAGGCGGCCGAACCGATTCTGGAAGCGATGGGCATGCTGATCTTCCGGGTCGACACACCCGACGACCTTGCGCCTGCGACCGACGCCGCGCTGTCAGCGACCTTCAAAGGCGGACAAGCATCAGTGCTTGTCCTGTCGCAGAGGTTCCTTGGCGCTAAGCAATTCAAATAATGAAGGAAACATCCAAGATGACAAAACCGACACTCGATCGCCGGGAAATCCTTCCGCAGCTCTTCCCGAGCACCGACGGCTATCTTTTCATAAGCGGGTTAGCTGGTCCGGCGCGTGATGCGGCTGCGCTCACGGGAGACAGCGAAAAGCTTTACACGATGGCCGGCACGATGGGCGCAGCCGTCTGCATGGGGCTGGGTGTTGCCCTGTCGGCTCCTGAATCCAAGGTCGCCGTTATCACCGGAGACGGCGAGTTGCTGATGAACGTCGGCTCGCTTGCAACCGTCGCCAGCTTGCAACCTGAGAACCTATCGATTGTCGTCGTCGACAACGGATGCCATGGTGAAACGGGCGGTCAGCCCGGACATACTGCGCTCAGAACCGATCTGGAAAAAATGGCGGAAGGTGCCGGTATCGCGTCGACCATGACAATCACAAGCCCCGATGAGCTTGCCGATGGTGCGAAGTTTCTTCAGGACGCCACCGGACCTCGTATCCTTGTCGCGCGTGTCCTGTATGGTCCGCCTTCCGATTTCCGCCGCAACCTGGATCCGGCCGCCTGCCGTCTTCGGTTCAGAAATTCATACCTTGCGACCGCGTAGTTCTGCATCGGACGCCGGGTGAACCGTCCCGACGGCGCGATTTGCCGACCCGGCCCCGGTCTTGTGTTTTGGGGCAATTCCGGACGCCGGTGCGTGCAGTCGGGCACACCCCTCCGCGCCCGCACACGGGCCGAGGGCGAGGCGGAAGGATGCCCTTCCAACATCACATGGCCGGCACGGGCGAATGAGCGCAACGCCCGGTTGGAGGAACGCGCATACCAATGTGCGCCGGGGCGCTTCTGGCACAGCGGGTCGCCGCTTGCGGGTGGTCGGATGACACACAGTCTCGTCTGGGGAACCCCTGATTGCCGGACCACAAGCTGCAGCACAAATGCCCCGTCGCACAGATCGTCCGTCACGCGGCGTCTTAACGCGCGCCCATTTCGTTCGCATGGTTTGCCTTCTTCCCGTTCACCCTCTAAACACCGGGTCCAGCGCGACCGTTAGTGAGCCCCGCAGAACGTCATGGACAAATCCGCACCGCAGACCATCTACCTCAAGGACTACACCCCGCCAGAATTCCTGATTGATACCGTTTCGTTGGACGTGAACCTGCATCCGACCGCGACCCGCGTTCGTTCGCGGCTTCAGGTCCGGCCCAATCCCAAAGCCGAGGTGCCGGCGCCTTCCCTTGTTCTGGACGGCGAAGCCCTCGGACTGGATGAGGTTCGTCTCAACGGACGGAAACTTCAACCGCCGGACTATGAGCAGAGCGATACAGCACTCACCCTGCCCCACGCACCGGACGGCGCGTTCGAGCTGGAAATCACCACCTACTGCAACCCCGAAGCCAACACCGTACTTTCCGGACTCTATCGCTCGCGGAACATTTTCTGCACCCAATGCGAGGCGCAAGGGTTTCGCCGCATCACCTATTTCACCGACCGTCCGGACGTTCTGTCGCGCTATACCACCCGCCTCCAGGCGGATTTCGATATCGCACCGGTATTGCTGGCAAACGGCAATCTCGTGCAGAAACGCGCGCCCGACAATACCGGAACGCACTTCGCGGTCTGGGACGACCCTCATCCCAAACCCAGCTACCTTTTCGCCATGGTGGGGGGTGCGCTGGATCATGTGCGGGACAGCTTCACGACCCAGTCCGGGCGAAACGTCGACCTGCTTATCTACGTCGAGCCCGGATCCATCGACCGCTGCGCGTGGGCGATGGAATCCCTCAAACGATCCATGAAGTGGGACGAAGAGCGCTTTGGCCGCGAATACGATCTCGACATTTTCATGATCGTCGCGGTCAGTGACTTCAACATGGGGGCCATGGAAAACAAGGGCCTCAACATCTTCAACGACAAGCTCATCCTGGCACGGCCCGAAACCGCGACTGACGCAGACTATGCGGCAATCGAAGCGGTTATCGCACACGAATATTTTCACAACTGGACCGGCAATCGCATCACGTGCCGCGACTGGTTCCAGCTCTGCCTGAAGGAAGGCCTGACGGTTTACAGGGACCAGGAGTTCACATCTGATCTGCGCTCAAGACCGGTGGAGCGGATCAACGACGTCCGCATGCTGAAAACGCACCAGTTTCCGGAAGACGGCGGACCGCTGGCGCATCCCGTCCGGCCCGACTCCTATATCGAGATCAACAACTTCTATACCGCAACGGTTTACGAAAAAGGCGCCGAGCTTTGCCGCATGATCGAAGCGATCGTCGGCCGCGACGGCTTCCGTGCCGGAATGGACCTCTATTTCGACCGGCATGACGGCGATGCGGCGACCGTGGAGGATTTCATCGCCTGCATGAGCGAAGCAACGGGCGATGATCTGACACAGTTCATGCGCTGGTACAATCAGTCCGGTACGCCAGAAGTCGTGGCATCACTCTCATACGACGCGGCCAGTAAGGTGGCCGAGCTCGATGTCAACCAACTGACACCCAAGACGCCAGGTCAGTCGAAGAAGCTGCCGCTTCACATTCCGCTCAAACTTGGACTGCTTGGACAGAATGGTGACGACCTGCCGTTGAAGCTTGAATCGGGACAGATCATCGACGACGGGTTGATCCATGTGACGGAACCGCGCCAGAAATTCCGGTTTACCGACATTCCATCGCCGCCCGTCGCATCCCTGTTGAGAGAGTTTTCAGCACCGGTGAAGCTGACGTCGAACCTGTCAGAGCGCGATCTGGAGTTTCTGATGGCAAACGACAGCGACGCGTTCAATCGCTGGCAGGCCAGCCAAAGTTACGCTCTGCGCGTGCTCACCGCAGCCACCGACAATATCAGGAACGGGACGGACCCCGTCCCTGCGTCCACCTTTGCCGCCGCCCTCGCCGCCGGATTGCGCGATGAAACACTCGAAGCCGCCTATCGCGCGGAAATCCTGAAAATGCCAAGTGAGGCGGACATCGCCCGGGATATTGGCAGCGACGTCGATCCGACCGCCATTCACCAGGCGAGAAACTGGCTCAGACGCGAAATCGCACAATACATGTATGATGAGCTGGTTGAGCTCTACGAGGCCAACGAGGTGTCCGGTCCATACTCGCCGGAAGTTTCCGATACCGGCAGGCGCGCCCTGCGCAACGCCGCGCTCGGCATGCTATCAGCAACCGGAGAGGAGCGCGATGCAAATCGCGTGAATGCGCATTACAAGAGTGCGGTAAACATGACGGATGCAATCGCCGCACTCAGCATCTTCAGCCATATGGATGGTGAGAAACGTGATGCCGCCTTCGACGATTTCTACGAGAAATGGAAAGATGATCATCTGGTGATCGACAAATGGTTTGCGCTTCAGGCCATGTCCACGCTGCCGGACGTACCAGAGCGGGTTCGGTCGCTAACGGAGCATCCGCTGTTTTCACTAAAGAACCCGAACAAGGTCCGCGCGCTCATCGGGGCATTCGCGAACATGAACCCGACAGGTTTCTGCCGTGCGGACGGCGCCGGGTTCCGGCTGGTCGCCGATACGGTATTGGAGATCGACGGAATCAATCCGCAGGTCTCTGCGCGCATGCTCGGTGCATTCAAAACCTGGAGGATGCTGGAGGCCAGTCGACAAAACCTGGCCAAGGCGGAGCTTGAAAGGATCGCATCTCACCAGAAGTTGTCGCGCGATCTATATGAAATCGTTACGAAAACACTTGAGTAGGTGTAGCCCGTTTTATCGGCTCGCCGCAAAAGCGCTGGACTGTCTCCACAGGTTCTCCACATGTTCTCTCTAGACAAGAGAGTCACTTTTCGAATCAATTGGATAAGTGATTCGGAGATGCGGCACACCTCCGGACCAGAAGGTGCAGCGAATCTTGAGGGGGCAAAGCATGGCGCGGACGCGAACCGCGCGCCCGGATGAAATTTCTATTCAGGCGAGCGAACTATTCAATCGGTTCGGCGTACACATTCTCGAAAAATATCTTTCGGAACGAGCGATTCGTCGTCTCATTCCATATCTTATCGTCCTGTTTTTCATAATTCTCATCGCAGGCGTTGTGACCCTCTTTACACTGGGAAGGAACATCGCCGTCGAAGAGGCTCAAGCACGGCTGACCCTGATAGCAAACGCCGTTGAGGCAAATCTCCAGAACACCGCCTCGAAACGCACCGACTGGCAAAACCGCCTGGCGGAAAGCCTGCCTGCCGGAGCGACGCTGGAGGGCCGCCAGATCTTGCTTGCCGACAGCAACGGCAAAATCCGGGCGGCCGCACCCATCACCGCCAATGCCGAAGAACGCACGCTCCTGCAAATCCTGGGGCCTGACCAGCCGGTGACCATACTCGGCTCCCGTGCAGGCGTGGTTGTTATCACACTAACCGACGGCACCGACGCTCTGGCCACGGTCCGGAACCTTCCTGGAACAGACGCTCAGGTCGCGCTCATCCAGCCCCTTGGGAAAGCGCTGAGCGGTTGGAGAAAAATCGCGGCTCTCGGAACCACCCTTTCGCTGACCACAGGCATCCTGCTGCTACTGATGGGTGCGAGCTTCAGCTGGTTGTCAGAGCGCGCGGCACGCGCCGAAGAGGAACTGACTTCCGCACGGACGGACCTCGATGTCGCATTCGAGAAGGCCGGCCTGGCATTGTGGGACTGGAACATCGCGCGGGGTCATGTCCGTCTCTCGCAGTCGGCGAATGAACTGCTCGGGCGTGACGGGTCCGGTTCGGTTCTGCCTTACAGAGACATCGCAAGCGCGATGCACTCCGGCGACAACCTGCTCGGAGCCGTGAAGGAAGCCGTCCGCAGCGGCATAGAAAGCTTCGAACGTCCATTTCGCATGCGGCAGAAAGGCGGTCATTGGGCCAAGATGATCTTCAACGGCACCTTCCGGAGAGACGAAGCAACCAACGAGATTCATCTGATCGGCATCGTTTCACCCCGCGATCGCGCACAAACGTCGGCACAAACCGAAACCGCCGGTGATGCCCGGCTGCATGACGCCATCGAGGCAATATCCGAAGCCTTCGTCCTGTGGGATGCGGACAACCGCCTTGTCATGTGCAATGGGAAGTACAAACAGTTCTATAATCTTACAGACGATGCGGTATCGCCGGGCGCTCCGTATGAGGAGGTCATCGCCGCGGCCGCCGCGCCAATCGTGCGCACCAAAGTCACCATGAGCGACGACAAATCTTCAGGTGCGCACACCTACGAAGCGCAACTGGAGGACGGCAGCTGGCTGCACATCGATGAGCGCCGCACGAATGACGGCGGTTATGTCAGCGTCGGCACGGACATCACGTCCCTCAAACAAAGCCAGCAACGCCAGCAAAAAGGCGAGGAAGAGCTTAAGGCGACCATCACGGACCTGCGCCAGTCACGCCGCGAACTCGAACAGCAGAAGCAGCAGCTCGTCGACCTGATGGAGAAATACGCGCTCGAGAAGAATCGTGCGGAAGCGGCCAACCAGGCCAAGTCAGAATTCCTTGCCAACATCAGTCACGAACTGCGGACTCCGTTGAATGCAATCATCGGTTTCTCCGAAGTCATGGAGAATGGACTGTTCGGGCCCATCGGCAACAAGAAATACCTCGAGTACGCCCGCGACATTCACGAAAGCGGCACCTACCTGCTGGAGGTTATCAACGACGTCCTGGATATGTCGAAGATCGAGGCCGGGCGGCTTAATCTCGACATCAAGTCCATCGACGCAGGCGAGATCATCAAAGACAGCATACGCGTGGTCGCACCGGTGGCCGAAGAGCGCTCGATCGAATTGAAACGGGTCGGCCTGAAGCAACTCAACATGCGCGCCGACAAACGCTCGGTGAAGCAGATCCTGCTCAACCTGCTGTCCAATGCGGTCAAGTTCACACCCCGGAACGGGCGCGTTACCGTTCGGCTGTCCAAGGCCAAGGAGCACGCCAAGATCACGATAAAGGATACCGGGATCGGCATACCGGAAACCGAACTGAGCAAGCTCGGACGTCCGTTCGAACAAGTGGAAAATCAACTGACGAAAAGCCACCGAGGCAGCGGGCTGGGATTGGCAATCTCGCGCTCGCTGGTCGAAATGCACGGTGGGAAATTCGAGATCGAAAGCAGCGAAAAAGACGGAACGACCGTCGTTTGCCACCTGCCACTCAAGCCGATCATGTCGTCTCCGGCGGCAGATGTCACCTGATGCCGCGCTGCGCCGGGCCTACTGCTCGCGTCGTCTCTCGCCATTCTTCCTGCGGTTTCCCGGATGGTCGGCATGGCGATGCGGCCTGGAGGCTTTTTGAATATATCGCAGCAGTATCTTGCGCTCTTCCAGAGTCAGGTCCTTGAGCAATTCCAGCACCATCGCGTGCATCGCCTGATACTGGCTCGTTCGCACATCCCGCAGTCGTGCGAGCGCATCGGCAAGTCTCTTTTCGTCATATGTGGTTGCCAAGGCAGCTTCTTTCGCCGCACGCCGCGCTTCCCGAAACTCTCGTCTCAACGACCTGTTGTCTTCACGTTGCTTTTTCAGAAGTGAGTTCGCACGTTGTTTCTTGGATGCGGGAAGTTTGGCTGAGAATTTCTCGACCGCGCGGGTGACAATTCGATGTGGCGCGCCTGGCGGCCCGTCCAATCGCGCCCACATCCGGCCGGCGACCAGGCCGACGAACAGAAGATTGAGTCCCACTGAGACGATCAGAACCAGCCAAATCCATCGCCGCCGGCGCGGCGTACCCGCCCGGGATGCGTCATTCCCATTCGCGGTCACAGCAAACCCTCAGCTTCTCCTCCGCCGTTTTCGTCAAGCCAGAGTTCGGTGTAACCGATCTCTTCCGCACCATTGTTGAGTGCGGCCAACTGAAACGCGTTATCCAGCGCAGTTCCGCCAACTCCGGAGACCCCAAGATATACTCCAAGGGCAAAGGATGCAGCCAGACCCACAGCCGGCCAAAATGTTGTCATTCCGTCCGGCCTTGTGTCCGCCTTGTGCGGTCTCTGCCCGGCCTCGATCGGCACCACACGCGCCTCACGATCACCACACCTTGCCGCTGCCGACACAATTTCCGCCTTCAGATCAGAACTCGCACGCATCGAGGGTGCTGCGTCCATGACCCTCGCCAGCGCCCGGGCTTCCCGGTGCAGCAACCGAGCCTGCCGATCTCTCTTGATCAGGGACCGCAATTCCTTGCGCTCGGCATCCGGCCAGCGCGATGCATCCGCCCCATATACATCGAGGATGCCGGCAAGCCTCTCCAGTTTCTGTTTTTTGTTCTTTGCCGTCATTGATCAGACACCTGTCATCCTTCTGGAATATCAGGAAGGAGCGCCTTCCATTCCGATTGTAGCTTTTTCTTCAACGACCGCCGGCCACGCGCCAGCAGGGACTCCACAGCCTCGACACTCGCATCCATCGCCTCGGCCACCGCACTCATTGACATACTCTCGTAGTGAAACAGGACCAGTGCCAGCCGCTGCCTCTCGGGAAGCTCCTGAAGCGCTGAATCCATTGTATTTCGTAAATCGTCTTCTTCCATCATCTGTTGCTGTGTGGCCTCGGCCACGATTTCCGGAACATCCTTGACGGTCTCTTCTTTTCGCGACCGCAGCTTGTCGATGCAGGCGTTGACGGTCACGCGATAGAGCCAGGTCGAAACTTGTGCTCGTCCCCCCTCCCAATTCTCCGCCTGACGCCATAGACGCAGAAACACTTCCTGTGCCACGTCTTCGGCTTCAGTTTCGTCCCCCAGCGTCCGGCGCGCGACCGCGAGAACCCGATCGATGCCCGTATCCACGAGTTGCTGGAACGCTTGCGCATCGCCTTGCGATACCCGCTCCATCAACGCTTGGTCGGCCTCTCTCGCCTCGTCTTGCGAAACTCCGGACCGGGAACCGGCCCGGCCCGGTTTCGCGTCGTCTGATGGCACGCCTGTTCATCTCCGCGCGAGTGAGCTCAATTTCTCCATACTTTATGACGCATAAAGCGTGGCATTTCATCCTTCGTAACCTTGCCGTCGTCATTCAGGTCAAGCCAGGTAAAGCGCTCTTCTGCGAAGCGGTTAAACTCATCACGCGTGATCGTTCCGTCGCGATCCTTGTCGAACCTTCGCACAATCCGTTTCGTCATTCGCTCAACGCGTTCACGAACGGCCGTTTCAACCTCTTCGGCATCCACCGTGCCATCCTTGTTCAGATCAAACTCGACAAACCGTCCGTCGCGCGCCGCCTTAATCTCTTCAAGTGAAATCGCTCCATCCTTGTTGGTATCCGCACGCCCCAGCCAGGCCTTTGGCCCCTGCATGCCTATTCCCGGATGCCCGGGACCAAATTGCCCAAATGCGAAGCTTGCGCTCAATACGCCCAATATCAATGCGCCGAACGCCAATCCGATCAGCCTGATCGCGCCAATAGCCATCTTGAGTTCTCCTTTCAAATCACCCGAGATCGCCTCGGCTCCCCCGTCGGGCGTCCCATACACTCATACGGATGGAAGCAACGGCGTCCGTCGCAAAAAAGTATCGGGAACTCACGACAGTTATGCCGTTCAGGTGACGATTCGCTCATATGCCGCACGCACCATCCGGACCGTTTCGCGCAAATGCGCCCGAAGGTTCTGAAAATCCGGTTTTTCGGTCGCACGCAGCAACAGCCCGATGAGGCCGGAAGACGCCGTTTTCTCGTCAAACGGCCGGTCCAGGCAAAGGCGAAGCACCTGTGTGAGGTTGTGGTAGAGGTGCGCGGCCGGAATGAGCAGTTGTGCGTCGTCGGCCGAAAGCGCGCCGGCCGCGGTCAATTTTTCGAGGCTTCTGGCGGTGTTCTGATCCAGAACCTCGGCGTTTTCGGACGCGGTCATGATCTGCAGGAATTGCGCAATGAATTCCAGATCGACCAATCCGCCGCGAACGTGTTTCAGATCCCAGATATCGTCAGTACCCTTTTCCTTGTCGATACGCGCCCGCATGGCATGCACATCGCCGACGGTCTTCTTTCTGTCCCGGCTCATGGTCAGCACATCGCGGATTGCCGCTTCTACCTTGTGTTTGAGAGCGTCGGGCCCGGAAAGGACCCGGGCGCGTGTCAGCGCCAGATGCTCCCAGGTCCACGCCTCGGACTGCTGATAGCTTAGGAAACCTTCGAAATGCGTGGCGACGGGTCCCGAGTTTCCGGATGGGCGGAGCCGCATGTCGACCTCATAGAGCGCCCCTTCCGCCGTTTGCGCGGAGAGCGCGCTGATCAGGCGTTGCGTGAAGCGCGAGTAATACTGGCCGCCCATCAAAGGCCGCGCACCATCTGACATGCCCGCGTCATCCTCGAAATCATAGATGATAATCAGGTCAAGGTCGGATGAGGCGGTCATCTCCCGGCCGCCGAGTTTGCCCATGGCGACGACAACGGCCTGGCCGCCATCGATCCGGCCATGCTGACGCACCATCTCCCGGTCGACCTCATGATGGAGTGCATCAATGAAAAGCTGCGCGAGGCATGCATAAGCGCCTCCCGCCTGATCGGCGCCAATCGTGCCCGAGAGCACCCGAACGCCGATCAGAAATGCCTGTTCCTGGCCAATCCGGCGTGCACGATCGAGATAGTCCTGATAGTCCTGGGACCGTATCAGGCCCTGCTCGATGAGGGGCTGGAGCGTCTCAGGCGTGGGTACATCACCGAAAAATCCGGGATCGAGCACCGCGTCAAGGACCTGGCTGCGGCGGCTCAGAACGCGGGCGAGCCGCGGGGCCGTGCCCAGAATGTCGGCAATCAGCCGCAGAAGGCTGGTATTGGACCGCAACAGCGAAAAGAGCTGGATGCCGGCAGGCAGTTCCGACAGGAACCGGTCAAAGGATATTAATGCCGCGCCCGGATCGTCCGTCGCGGAAAGCGCATCGAGAAGTTCGGGCAGCATCTCCCCCAACGCCTCGCGTGAGCGTTGGCTTCGGGTTGCCGCATAGCGTCCGGCCTCCCAGGCGCGAATGATCCGGGCCGCGGCGTCAGGGTCGCCGAAACCGCGCTCGGTCAATGCAGCCAGGCCTTCCGGTGAATCATCGTCACCACGAAAAATCGGCTGACGCTCCTTTCCTTCTACATCCGGCAAGCGGGCAAACAGATCATCATAGCGGCTCTGCACCGTTTCGAACCGGGACACGAGGGCTTCGGAAAAAGCTTCCGACGTTTCGAAACCGCAGAAACAGGCGACGCGGCGGATGTCTTCCTCGCCGGAGGGAATCTTGTGTGTTTGCTCATCCGCAATCATCTGCAGTCGATGCTCGACGAACCGGAGAAACCGGTAGGCCTCCGACAGACTGTCCGCGGCAGCGGTGTCAATCCAGCCGAGTCCGGCCAACCGCTGCAACGTTTCGAGCGTCCGCGGCGACCTTAGTTCGCCCTGTCGACCGCCTGCGATAAGCTGTTGTGTTTGGGTAAAAAACTCAATCTCCCGGATACCCCCGCGCCCGAGCTTCACGTCATGTCCCGCAACAGCGATCTTCGCGTGTCCCTTGAATTCATGGACGCGCCGCTTCATGGCGTGGATATCAGCGACCGCGGCAAAGTCGAGGTATCTGCGCCATATGAACGGGCTGAGCTGTGCCAGGAATTCCTGTCCTGCCTCCAGATCACCGGCAACGGTTCGGGCCTTGATGAGTGCCGCCCGCTCCCAATTCTGACCGAAGCTTTCGTAATAAGTCAGCCCGGCATCCGTGGAAAGCGCGAGCTGCGTCGCACCGGGATCAGGGCGCAATCTCAGGTCAGTGCGCCAAACATACCCTTCCGCGGTCCGATCCTGAAGC
This sequence comes from Hyphomicrobiaceae bacterium, assembly GCA_028066055.1. Taxonomy (GTDB): domain Bacteria; phylum Pseudomonadota; class Alphaproteobacteria; order Rhizobiales; family Methyloligellaceae; genus UBA2767. The sequence continues at coordinate 62,347 of JALCBY010000011.1, read as the reverse complement.
AGCCGCACCAGATCACGGGTGAGACGCACGAAGAAGGACGCGGGATCCAATCCGGCCTTCAACGGCGCCCGTTCGGCGTCAAAAAAGACAATCAGGTCAATGTCCGAAGAAAAATTGAGTTCGCCCGCACCGAGCTTTCCCATACCGAGCACAAAGTAACCGCTGTCCTTGTCCGGAAATTCGGGATCCGATGGCAGAAGATTGCCGGCGCGCGCCGCTTCGGAAAGAAGATGACGCACCGCAGAAGCCACGGATTGATCCGCCACGTCGCTGAGTGCCTGCGTTACCTCGTCGATGGTCCAGACGCCGCCAATGTCCGCCAGCGCGATACACAAAGCGGCGCGGGTTTTGTAATGGCGCAATGCGGCCATGACCTCACGCTGGGATGAGGGTTCGGAAAGCGCGTCATCAAGCGTCTCACCCAATGCGTGCAGATAGAGGTCCGGCGCACTTGTGAGCACATTCTGAAGTGTCGCAGGGTCACGCAGAATCAGCCCGGTCAGGAAGGGAGACGTCCCGAATATGGAAGAGACAAGGCTTCCAACCTTGTCATTGCCGTCGATGAGACTGCGCAACTCGCCCAGATTCCGATCCGCGGAAACGCAAGCCGACAAGTCTTCAAGTGACTGTTTCGCCTTTGCCGAATCGAAAACCTGCGGAACGGTCGCAATACGCTTGTAAAGTTGATCCAAGCTTTCCCCCTAGATCACGTTTGCCTCAGCCGAAACGCCTGAGGCGGCAAACGTGATCGGCACCTAAAAATAGAGCGGGATCGGACGGAAAAACGGCTGCCGCTTTTCCTGATCCCGCTCCAGCGCGACGTGTCTCACCGAAACGTTCCGCACGCGCAACTATCGCGTCCGGGTATCGCCATTGTGGTTGGACTTGTGGGGTAATGACAAGACCATGCGCAATCCGGGTTCATTGTCCTCAACGCGGACCGAACCGCCATACAATCTTGCAACGGCCGCAACAAGGCTCAGACCAAGTCCGCTGCCCGGCCGCGAACGGCTCTCTTCCAGGCGCACGAACCGCTTCAGGACCCTGTCGCGATCCTCCTCCGGAATGCCCTGTCCCGAGTCAGCTACAATGAGCTCAACAGCCCGGCCGGTATCGGCGGCCGTCACCTCGACTTCGCCCCCCTTGCCGGTGCCTCCATACTTGATGGCATTATCGATGAGATTTGCCAGCGCCTGACCGATCAGCTGACGGTCTCCCGTAAAATGGACGCCGTTGGCAACCTTGGCCGTCAGCGTCATTTTCTTTTCTTCAGCCGTCGGCTCGTAAAGCTCAACAAAATCCTGCACCAGAACATTCGCGTCGATCTCGTTCATCGCGTTGCCCGCAGTGCCTGCTTCCAGCCGCGCGATGCTCAACAGGGCATTGAACGTCTTGATGAGGCCGTCTGCCTCCTGGATCGTTTGCTCCAGCGCGTCCTGATAGGACTTCGCATTGCCGCGCTCGCGCAGTGCGGCTTCGGCACGATTGCGCAGACGGGTGAGCGGTGTTTTCAGATCGTGGGCAATATTATCCGAAACCTCCCGCATGCCCTCCATGAGTTGTTCGATCCGGTCGAGCATCGCATTGAGGTTGCGCGACAGGCGATCGAGTTCATCGCCCGAACCGTTCAGCGGCACGCGTTCGGAAAGATCGCCTTCCATGATTGTCCGGCTCGTCGCGGTCACGGCGTCGATGCGCGCAAGCAGGCCGCGGCTGACCAGCCATCCGCCGCCCAGTCCGACGAGCGCCATGAAGCCAAGACCGATAAAGAACGCACGTCGGACGATTCGCTCAAAGATACGGCGATCCTCGATGTCCCGGCCAACGATCAGTCGAAAACCACCGGGCAGCCGGAAGATGCTGGCGAGCGCAAGGCGGGATTCGACCCCCTTCTGGCTGGGCCGCTTGTAGGCGAATTCGACGCGCCCGACCGTGTTCCAGAGATCCTTTGAGATCGATGCAAGGTTGCCCGTTATCCGCCGCCCGTCCTTGTCGGTCACGAGATAAAGGCTGTTGCCGGGAGTCAGACTGCGGTTCGATACCGCTTTTGTAAGGTTTGAAATTCCACCTGCGTTGTACTGCTCGGCCAGCCCGCGGATTTCTGCTTCGATCGTCTGTTCCAGCTGCCGGGCGAGCAGCACATTCGTCTGGTAGTAGATGTAGCCGATGGCGCCGGCGGATGCAGATCCGAACAGCGCCATGAAAATCACGGCCAATCGAAAAGTCGTGGTGCGAAATAGCTTATGCACCGTCAGCGCGGATCGAATAGCCAACGCCTCTTACGGTATGCAGGAGCGGCTTGTCGAATTCCTTGTCGATCTTCGCGCGCAACCTCGAAATATGCACGTCGATCACGTTGGTCTGTGGATCGAAATGATAATCCCAGACATGCTCGAGCAGCATTGTCCGTGTCACCACCTGTCCTGCGTGCTTCATGAGATACTCCAACAGGCGGAACTCCCGCGGCTGCAGCAAAATCGGTTGGCCCGACCGTACAACCTTGTGCGTCAGCCTGTCGAGTTCGAGGTCATCGACCTTGTATTTGGTCACCGCTTCTTCGGGTGCTGAACGCCTGGCGAGCGCCTCGATGCGTGCCAGAAGTTCGCTGAAGGAATACGGCTTGGTGAGGTAATCGTCGCCACCAGCACGCAATCCCTTGACTCTGTCGTCGACCTCGCCGAGTGCGCTCAGGATCAGTGCAGGCGTCTGTACGCCCTTCTCGCGAAGCTGCGAGATGACAGATAAACCGTCGAGCTTGGGAAGCATGCGGTCGACGATCAGAACGTCGTGGACCTGGCTTTCCGCGAGCGCCAGACCGGCCTCACCGTCGGCGGCATGGTCCGGCACATGGCCGGCCTCCTTGAGAGCCTTGGTGAGAAACGCCGCCGTTTCGCTGTCATCTTCGATTATCAGAACGCGCATGGGTTCGGAGTTTAACCCGGATGTAGACATATCTTGAACCGTAAGGTCCGTCGGAATCTGTGCTTCTAGGGTCATTGGATGAAATACCGAAGTGGGGACGGCACGGTCAACAGGGACCGTGCCGTCCAAGGTCAGTGGAGAGTTAGACCTTCTTAAGGGGGATTGCGATGAACCGCTGATTGTCGCCCGAGCGAACGAGCATGTTGACAGCCGTGCGGCCCTTGTCCTTGGCCTTCTTGACGCTGTCTGCGACATCTTCAGGCTTGCTGACGTCCTTGCCGCCAACCTTCAGGATGACATCGCCGGCCCTGAGGCCTTTTTCAGCAGCCGAGGAGTCGGGATCGACGTCCGTGATCACGACACCCTTCTTGCCGGCACCCGGCTTGGTCGATGCCGGGGCGATGGACAGGCCGAGACCTTCCATTTCCTCAGCCGAGCTCGGCGACGCCTTGTCGCTCTTCGTCAAGGCGGCAAGTTGCTTGCTACTCGGGAACGTACCCAGCTTGACGCTGATGTCCTGCTCCTTGCCGTCGCGCAAGACCTTGATCTTGATTTTCTCGTTCGGATTGATGGTCGCGATGGTGCGCGCCAGGTCCCGAGAATTCTCGATCGCTTCACCTTGAACGCTCAGGATCAGGTCGCCCACTTCCATGTCCGACTTGGACGCCGGCCCCTTCGCGGACAGCTTGGTCACGATCGCACCCTTGGGCTCTTCGAGGCCAAGGCTTGCAGCCATGTCGTCACTGACGCTCTGGATCGTAACGCCGAGCCAGCCGCGGGCCACCTTGCCGTCGCTCTTGAGCTGGGCAACGACGGACTTGGCGAGCTTTGCGGGAACCGCAAAGGCGATACCGACATTTCCGCCGGACGGACTGAAGATCGCGGTGTTGACGCCGACAACCTTGCCGTTCAGGCCGAAGGCCGGACCACCGGAGTTACCGCGGTTGACCGCAGCATCAATCTGAAGAAAGTCGTAAGGGCCGTTGCCGATGTCACGCTTGTGAGCCGACACGATACCGGCAGTCACGGTGCCGCCGAGGCCGAACGGGTTCCCGACAGCCACGACCCAGTCACCGACCCTGGCAGTTTCGTCGGCAAATTCCACATGCTCGAAGGACTTGTCCGACTTGATCTTCAGCAGCGCCAGATCAGTCCGCTCATCGGTTCCGATGATGTCGGCTTCATAGTCGTCGCCGCCATCGAGAATGACGGTGATCTTGCTGGCGCCGTCGACCACGTGATGGTTGGTGACCACATAGCCGTCTTCAGAAATGATGAAGCCGGAGCCCTGACCCATCGACGGGCGCGGACGCATGTTCTTGCCGGGACCTTCGTTGCGGAAACGCTTGAAGAACTCATTCAGCGGATGCCCGTCCGGGAGATCGGGCATGTTGAACTCAGGTGTCTTCTGAGCCATCTTCCGCTTCTTGCCGCCATTCTTCACCTGAATGGAGACGACCGCCGGGCTGACCTTCTCAGCCAGGTCAGCGAAGCTCATCGGTGCGTTGCCGAGCGGCGTCTTCACCGTTTTCTGTGCTGCATTCGCAGGGGCAATTGCTTGGGGGGAATTGGGCGAAAGCGCAGCGCCGAGCAGGCCGAGCCCGACCGCACCGGCCAACGCATAAGCAAGCGGAGCCTTACCGCTCAGTTTGTGCGTAGAACGCGCCTTCTTTGACGTCGTATCTTGGTCGATCATCTGGTTTACCTTCCTTAGGTCTTAGATCGCGCTAAACCTGACCATTCGCCGGGGAAGCGAAGCGCATGCCCCGCGGCCGCCTCGTGGTCTCACGGTTTTACAGATAGGGAGTCGGTTGTTACGCGACACTTTCCGCAGCATTAAAGTTTCGTAAGACTTGGGCCTCGAAACGCCGAAAACGGCCAAATCTCATCAACTGATCGCGATCCGAATGTTACGTGTCGTTCAGGAGCCTGGTGACGATCACGGAACTGCTCTCAAGCGTTTTATGAACCGGGCACTTGTCGGCAATCTCAACAAGCCTTTCCCGCGTCCCGTCATCCAGGTCGCCTTCGAAGACCAGAGCACGCTCGAAGCGGTCAATCCTGCCCTCACGCCCCTCGCCGCAGTCGGCGCAGTCTTCGGCGTGCACCTTGCCATGACGCACATGAACCGCCACCCGATCCAGGTCTATCTTCTTGCGATCGGCATACATGCGCAGCGTCATGGTCGTGCAGGCACCCAATGCGGATGAGAGAAGATCGTAAGGGCTGGGGCCCGTGTCCAACCCGCCGAAACTCACCGGTTCGTCTGCGAGCAACCGATGCGCTCCGGAAACGACTTCCGCCTGAAACTTGCCGGCGCGCGTTTCCGCGACACTCACCTGACCTTCCGGCCCCGGATACGGCAGCACCGACACCGGTTCATTCCCGGAGATGAACCGGGAGGCCCATGCGCTCAGCACGTCCGCGACATAAACCGCATCCGTGCGACGGCTCAGCAAATGATCGGCGTCATCAAGAGAAATAAAGCTCTTGGGATGCTTGGCCGCTGCGAAAATGGCCGCCGCATTTTCGATACCGACAATAGCGTCCTGCGGTGCGTGAAAGATGAGCAAGGCCTTGCGCATTTTCGCGACACGCGAATCCACCGACTGCGCCTTCAGGTCATCGAGAAACTGCTTTTTGATCGTGAACGAACGGCCGGCGAGCTGCACTTCCGCAACACCCTTTGTTTCGATCTCTTCGACCTTTGCGCCGAAATTGTGGGCCACGTGCGCCGCATCCGCCGGCGCGCCGATGGTGGCGACGGCCTTGGCTTCCGGAACATCCCCGGCAACCGCCAGCACAGCAGCACCGCCAAGACTGTGGCCGATCAGGATTTCGGGAGCGGCATGATTGTCACGCAGATAATCCGCCGCCTTTTTCAGATCCTCGATGTTTGAGGAAAAATTGGTGTTTGCAAAATCTCCTTCGCTGGCGCCGAGACCGGTGAAGTCGAAGCGTAGAACCGCAAAGCCGCGCTCAACCAGCGCTTCGGAAATACGCGCCGCCGCGAATATGTCCTTGGAGCAGGTAAAACAATGCGCGAATAGCGCATAGGCGCGGGGGCTGCCCGCAGGTTTGTCGAGACGTGCGGCAAGCGCCTCGCCGGAACTCCCGGGAAATGTGAGTTTTTCAGACGATTTCGACATGAACCGGCTCCGTAAAATGAATGAACTCGCCGGTTAAGATGGGTCAGGCCGGTGGGTGGAACAAGGCCTTTGCGCACCCCTCGGACTTCAGCTTTCCTTGAGGAGCTTGTTCAGCGCACGCTTTTCCTGCGCAGTCAGGCTGGTTTTTTTGTCCCGATTGGCGTCCGCCCTACGCCTCGCATAGGCCCGGTACATGACGAACATGCCGAGAAGGAGAATGATCGGCGCGGATAACCACAAAACCAGCGTATGCGGCCCGAACCTGGGTTTCAAAAGCACGAACTCTCCATATTTGGAGACGACGAAATCAATCACCTGTTGATTCGTTTCGCCCGTCTTCAGCCGTTCACGGACAAGCACGCGCAAGTCCTTGGCAAGCGGCGCATCGGAATCGTCGATCGACTGGTTCTGGCACACCAGGCATCGCAGATCTTTCGAGATAACCCGCGCGCGATCTTCAAGAGCCGGATCCTTGAGCACTTCATCGGGTTCAACGGCCAGTGCAGGCGACACAAATGCGAATACCACCAACGCCGGGAGCACCATTGTCAGGAAACGGACCATACGCCTATTCCGCCGGAACAGCATGCGCCTTGGGTGCGCGCGCCCGTTTCGGCGCGCCGACCCTCAAGCGCCGGTCGGAGAGTGAAATCAGTCCGCCGAGGAACATGATAATCGTTCCGATCCAGATCAGCCGCACGAGCGGATTGAAGTACAGCCGGACCGTGAAGGCGCCATCCTTCAAATCGTCGCCCAAAACCGTATACAGATCGCCGCTCCAGGCGGCATGAATGCCCGCTTCGGTCGTCGCCTGCGGCGGGGCAGTATACATCCGCTTGGATGGATGAAGATGCGTCAGTTCCGTACCATCCTCTGATACGATGAACGAACCGATTTCCTCGCGATAGTTGGGGCCCTGCTGCGGCGCGACACCTTCGAATTTGAGATTGTAACCGCCAATCTCCTCTGCTTCGCCCGGCTTCATGACAACGATTTTCTCCGTTTGCCAGGCGGTGGTGCCGACGATCCCGACGACCATCACTCCGACACCGATATGAGCGATTGCCGTTCCGTATGCCGACCGCGGGAGGTTTCGCAGCCGGCGGAAAACCTCGTCCGGTGGCGCGCGAAACGCCTTTGCCCGGAAGCCGATCTCCGATACCGCACCCATGATCACCCAGACGCCGAGACCGAGAGCAAGCGGCGCGAGCCACGGCCCGGGGCCCGACAGGGCGTATGCGGCGATGATCGCGAACGCAGTAAAGAGCGCGGCCATGGCGAGTCGTTGCGACGTCCCAAGAATATCGCCGCGCTTCCAGGCCAGAAACGGGCCATAGGGAATCGCGATGAGCAGCGGGACCATCAGTGGAACGAATGTGGCATTAAAGAATGGCGGTCCGACGGAGATCTTTTCGCCCGTCACGGCTTCAAGGGCGAGCGGATAGAGCGTTCCGACGAAAACTGCCGCGCAGGCGGTGGTGATAAGAAGATTATTCAGAATGAGCGCCCCTTCCCGGCTGACCGGTGCGAACAGCCCCCCCTGACGCAGGATCTGCGCCCGGCCGGCGAACAGCGCAAGGGCGCCACCGGTGAAGAGAACCATGATCGCGAGAATGAAGACACCTCGCGCCGGGTCGACGGCAAACGCGTGAACCGAGGTCAGAACACCTGACCTCACCAGGAACGTTCCCATCAGGCTCAAGGAGAAGGTGAGAATAGCGAGCAGTATGGTCCAGACCTTCAACGCATCGCGTTTCTCCATAACGATGGCCGAGTGCAACAGGGCAGTACCCGCAAGCCATGGCATGAAGGACGCATTCTCGACCGGGTCCCAGAACCACCAGCCGCCCCAGCCAAGCTCGTAATAGGCCCACCACGATCCCATGGCGATGCCGAGGGTCAGGAACATCCAGGCGCCGAGCGTCCATGGACGCACCCAACGCGCCCAGGCCGGGTCAATTCGCCCCGAAATCAAAGCGGCGACCGCAAAGGAAAAGGCGATCGAGAAACCGACATAGCCGGTGTAGAGGAACGGTGGGTGAAACGACAGCGCCGGATCCTGCAGAATCGGGTTGAGCCCGCTGCCTTCGAACGGCACGGGATGAATGCGCGTGAACGGGTTCGAGGTGGTGACGATGAAGAGGAGGAACGCAACGGAAATCGAGCCCTGAACGCCGAGCACATTCGCCTTCAGGTCGGGGGGAAGGTTGCGGCCGAACAACGCAACCGCACTGCCGAAGAGCGCCAGGATGAGAACCCAGAGCAGCATCGAACCTTCGTGGTTTCCCCACACCCCGCTGATCTTGTAGAGCATCGGTTTTGCGGAGTGGGAGTTCTGCATGACGTTTTGGACCGAGAAGTCGGAGGTCACGTAGGCCGTCATCAGAGCGAAGAAAGACATCAACAGCAGCAGGAACTGCGCCTGCGCGGCCGTGCTCCCGACGCGCATCAGCGAAAGATCGCCGCGCCGGGCACCCCACATCGGCAGGATCGTCTGAACGAGTGCAACGCCAAGGGCGAGGATCAGTGCAAAATGACCGACTTCCGCAATCACGACTTCATGGCTCCCTTCTGAGGTCCGGCGTTACCGTCAATTCGCTTTGGCCGCCTGCCCCGCGCCCTGCCAAACCCCTTGTTTGCGCAATGCTTCCGCAACCTCCGGCGGCATATAGTTTTCATCATGCTTGGCAAGCACGCTTTCGGCGACGAAGATACCATCCCCGCCAAGCTTACCCTCAGCCACGACGCCCTGTCCTTCGCGGAACAGGTCCGGCAGCACGCCGATATAGGTTACGGGCAGAGTCTTTGCCGTGTCGGTCACTGCAAACTGGACCTGCGTGCCATCGCCGCGTTTGACGCTTCCCTCTTCGACAAGCCCGCCGATACGGATGCGCTGACCAGGCTTGATGTTCTTCTCCGCAATGTCACTCGGGCTGTAGAAAAAGACGATGGAGTCCTCAAGCGCAAACAGCACCAGGCCAACCGCAACGCCAAGTACCGCGACACATGTGGCAATCAGGACTGATCTGCGTTGTTTTCGTGTCATTTGGGCGTCACTCTCTCACCATTGCCGGTCTCTATAGTCCAAGAGAGCTTGCAAGCTCACCAAGGGACGCAAGCGCGCTCTGGTCGTTGGCATAGGCGCTTCGGGCAGCGGACAAAGCTTTTTCAGCCGCCTGCTTGTCACCCAGAACCATGTAGCTGCGCACAAGCCGCTTCCACTCGTCAACGCTCCCGCCGTCACTCTTCAATCTCTCTGCCAGTCCGGAGACCATCTGCTTGATCATGGCGGACCGGTCGGATGCACTCATCTGGCCGGCTGCCGAGATATCATCCTGGGTCGGGCCGCGAAGTTCCGGCTTTTCCGGACCACTGCTGGCCTGTGCCGTGCGTGTCTCCGGCTTGCTTGGCTTGGGACCCGGGCTGCCGGCTTTCTCTTCGATGGCGGCGAACTCACCAAGTGACGCAAGCGCGCTCTGGTCATTGGCATATGCGCTACGCGCGTTCGACAGGGCCTTGGCCGCCGCCTGTTTGTCGCCGAGAACCATATAACTGCGAATAAGACGCCTCCACTCGTCGACACTGCCGCCCTCGCTTTTCAGTCTGTCGGCAAGACCGGACACCATCTGATTGACCATGGCGGACCGATCGGAGGCGCTCAATTGCCCGGCGGCGGCGATGTCTTCCCGGGTTGGGCCGCGAAACTCCGGCTTTTCCGGACCACTGCCGGCCCGAGCCGTGCGGGTCTCCGGCTTGCTTGGCTTGGGAGCCGAGCTGCCGGTCTTCTCTTCAACCGCGGCAAGACGCTGCTTCACGGCCTCATGCCAGGGTGCCTGTCCATCGCCTTTTTTCAGAAGGTTTCGCCAAGCCTCAGCCGCCTCGGCAAACTGCCCGTCCTGTTCCTTGGCGACGGCCAGCCAAAAATGCGCACGGATGAAAGAGTCGTCGCCATCGAGCGCCCTTTGCAGAATTTTGCGGGCGCGCTCACTCACAACGCCATTGTTGGCCAGAACAAGCGCATTTCCATAGTCGATCAGACGCTGCGGGGTTGCGCCAAGCAGACGGGCGACTTTTCCGTACGCATTTGCCGCATCGGAAAACCGCCGCTGCCGCAGATAGACCGGTGCAAGAACCTCCCAACCGCGGCCGTCTTCAGGATGTTCGCGCAGGCGCGCTTCGACCCGGCCGACGAGTGCCGCTACATTCTGCGAACCATCCGGCGTCTTGAGCCGCGCCGCGAGCGGCTGATCCGGAAAACCCGGTGAGCCATAGATGAGATAGAGCGCCGTACTTCCAACGGGCACGAACAAAAATGCGCAAATGAGTGCGACCGTGACCGCACTTCCGCTTTGTGACGTGGAAAGCTTCGTCTTCTTTTTCTTGCCGCCTCCGGCTGCAGCGAGAAGCCGACGCGAAACTTCAGTTCGGGCGGCTTCGGCTTCCGTTTTGCTGATCACGCCGCGCTCTTCTTCCGCCGCGATCTCCTGAAGCTGGTCCTTGAACACGGCTGTATCATAGTCAGCCGCGGCAGGCGCCGAGGATTTCGATCTCAGAAACGGATACAAGACCGCGATAAGCGTCGCGGCAGCCAGTCCTGCAAATATAACCCAGAGAACCATATCGCTAGCCCGTGTCCTCACACTGTGTCGTTGGACGTTGCAGGCAAAGCACACCGGTCGCGTGCCGGCAACCAACGTCCAATGAACGAAATGTGAGCATAGCGACCGTGTTCATACCATGAGCCAAATCAAGCGTTACGCGGACACGGTTTTCTCAACTCAACAACCTGTCAGCCGACCTTATGCCAACTGCCATCGTTTCTGCGACACGCACGGCCGGTAATCGTCTCCGGCCGTCCATCAATGTAGATTGTATGGGTGTAGGGACGGCAGTGCTGGTTGCTCGCCATATAAGGCTGACCGGGAACCACCGTACCGTAGTGACCGGAGCTAGGATTGCGCCAGGGGGTCGCCGCTCCGGCTCGCCCGGTCTCAAGCGCGCGATACTCCGCTTCCATCGCGGCACGACGATCGACTTCGTCCATGCGCCGGCCGACCTCGTGGCCGACGATACCACCGAGGAAAGCGCCGACGGCTGCACCGGCGACGCGCCCGCTCCCCTTGCCGACCTGGCTGCCGAGAAGACCCCCGGCGACGGCACCGACGACGGTTCCGCCCTGCGTGTTGCGATTCGGGCCGCATGCGAGCAGCAAGCCCGGAAGAAGGATCGCGGTCAATATGACCTTCGCTTTCATAATCAGTCCTCGCAGTATGGAGTTTCGATGCTTGCGGGCCGATTTTGGTCAGAACCGCAGCACCAACACATCCCTTTTAGAATGATACTCCCCTGTATCAGCTAATGATACGCAAATTCGGCGATAATTCGGCCATCGATCATTTATCCAGTCGGGAATTCGGCAATTCGAGCCGGGCCTGCAACCCGCCGGAACCGGAAGCATTCAGAGAAAATTCGCCATCATAGAGATGTACCAGTTCGGCGACGATGGACAGACCGAGGCCGGAACCGGGCTTGGTTTCATCCAATCGTTGCCCGCGTTTTATCGCCGCGGCCCGCGCCTGCTTCGGCAAGCCGGGTCCATCGTCGTCCACCATTATGACAACTGAATCCGCTGCTTGCTCAACGGTCACGGAAACGTCCGACCGGGCCCATTTACAGGCGTTGTCCAGCAGGTTGCCGACCATCTCCTCCAGATCATGCTTTTCGCCATGAAAAACAACGTCATCGGGGCAGGTCAATTGCACGGACAGTCCGCGTGTCTCGTATATCTTCTGCAAGGCGCGCACCAGGGCCTCCACGACGGGCTTCACCGGGGTTGCGCCGCCGATCACGCCCGATCGCGCGGCCATTCGCGCACGGTTCAGATGATGGGTGATCTGGTCACGCATGAGATCGGCCTGTTCGGTAACTTTCCGGGCGAATGTTGTCCGCTTCCCTCCCGCTTCATTGGTGATCACGCTCAACGGCGTTTTCAACGCATGTGCCAGATTGCCAACATGCGTACGCGCGCGCTCCACGATCGCGTGGTTTGACCGGATGAGAGCGTTCAACTCAGCCTGCATGGGTTTGATTTCAGCGGGGAGTTCTCCCTCCAGAGTTTCCGCTTTTCCGGATCTGATCGCCGCAAGACCGTGGCTGATTGCTCTCAGCGGCTTGAGGCCGAAACGCACCTGAAAGAAGGTCGCGATGAGAAGACCTGCGCCGACAATCGAAAGCGCGATGATCACGAGCGTCCGAAATTCACCAACCGTCCTGTCAATCTCCGCACCGTCCCCGGCAACGGCGAACGAATAACGGCCTTCATCCTGACCGTTTCTGTTTAATGCGATTTCACGCTCCAAAACACGCAGGTGCTGTTGTTCGGGTCCGTCCACATAGGCATGGCGCACGAGATTGGTATCTGCCGTGACGCCCTTGCGGCTCGGAAGCGGGATCCGCTGATCCAGAAGCGAGTCCGATATGAGGACCGGTCGCGGGTCGTTTCCGAGCGGCGTGATCTGCCAGTACCACCCCGAAAACGGAAGTGTGAAAAGAGGGTCGACCAGGCTTGGCGGGTCGGTATCGGTGCCGAGGCCTTGTGATGTCGCGTTGGCGAGAAGACCTGTCAGATAGACGTTCAACCGCGCGTCGAAGTTCCGTTCGACCGCGCCGCGATACACGGCGACAAGCACGAATGCAGTAATCGGCAGCGCGACAAGTGCCCAGGCCGCGGCCGTTACGAACAGGCGGAAGGCAAGTGAATTAGGCCTCATCCGAGCGACTTCCGAGGCAATAGCCGAGCCCCCTCACCGTCTCGATCATGTCAGCGGGAATCTTCTTTCGCAGCCGCCCGACGAATACCTCGATCGTATTGGAATCCCGATCGAAGTCCTGATCGTAGAGATGTTCGATAAGCTCGGTGCGCGATACCACGCGGCCATGATGATGCATCAGATAGGCAAGCAGGCGGTACTCGTGAGCGGTAAGCTTGATCGGCGCACCTTCCAGGGTTACCCGCGATGACCCTGCATCAAGGCGGAGCGGCCCGATCTCGATCTCGTTTTTGGCGTGACCGGCGGAACGACGAAGAAGGGCCCGGACGCGCGCCAGCACCTCTTCCATATGGAATGGCTTGGCCACATAGTCGTCGGCACCGGCATCCATGCCGGCGACCTTGTCGCTCCAGCGGTCGCGCGCGGTGAGAATGAGGACCGGCATGTCACGCTGGTCCCGCCGCCACTGCTCCAGAACACTGATCCCGTCCATCTGCGGCAGACCGATATCCAGAATGACGGTATCGTACGGCTCAGTGTCACCGAGAAAATGACCTTCCTCGCCGTCAAACGCCGCGTCGACGGCGTAACCGGCCTCGGACAGCGCCGTTACAAGCTGCCGGTTCAGATCCTGATCGTCCTCAACGACCAAAATGCGCACGACTTCATCCTCCTGAAAAGAAATCCCTCTGGTGCTATTGCGCCGGCTCGGTAACCGTCATGACATTGCCATCCGGGCGCATGACCGTCAGCTTGTAGGTTGGTCCGGAACGGCAAACCTTGAATGACACCACTTTCCCGCCTGTGCGTTCCTCGACACTCTTTTTGACCGAACCTGCGGGACGCAGATTGAGACCTGAAACCCACCCGGCCTTGCGCGCCTGGCCGAACGAGACGCATCCGCCCTGCCCGTGTACGTCCGAAGCCGACACAAGCAACGGCGCGCACAGGATTACTGCGCATGCAACCCGGAGCAGCTTGATTGAAACGCGCATACGATGCCTCGCACTTAACCGTCAGGACCTACCATAGGAAATGGCACATGAACCATAGATGAATGTTCTACACGCCTTTTGTTCAGGTTGGCTCACCGGTTTTCATCTTTCGATGAACAACAATACCCGAAGCACGACTTGCAGACATCGGTGCGACAAACGAAAAGGCGCTCCGAAATGAAGCGCCTTTCAAAGATTTTCCGGTTGTATCCAGCCCGACCTAGTCAGGCGGCCTTTGAATCCGGAACCGCGCGATAACGGACGATGCCGTGATAGGCTTCGTCGTTTGGATCCCGGCGTGCTCCGGAAAACTCGTGGCGCAGCTCCACACGCTGATCATCGTTCACGGCGACAGGACCGCTCTTCAGAGCAGTCCGGATCGCGTCTATGATCTCATGCGTTTGTTTTTCTCCGTCGGCACGCGTCCAGACATGAAGTGTAAGAATACGTCCTGCACTCTCGTCCGAACCGGTACTCCAGTCCCGGTCGGCGCTCTCTCCAACGGTGAGATAAGGGTATTTCGCCGTCTGCGGCGCACTATCAAAAATCTTCGCGCCGCCCAGTAGTCCCGTTACCGACGTATCAGAGGTGAGCGTCTCGTAAACGCCCTTTTGTAGGTTCCAACTCCTGCTCTTGGCCATCACTTGTCTCCGAACCCAATCTCTTTAGAAATCATATGGGTCACACATCCACCCATTTCCAGTGGCTGACACGCCCATGTGATCAGCCGTCGAAGACCCCCGAATTCACAATTGTAACAATGTGAAATACACGCTTAAGAAACCGTAAACCCGGACAGTTCGCACGTGAATTTTCAGTAAGCTCGAACGTTGGCCAGCCGGAAAAGCAGGGGTGACAGTCACGGCTCCCCGCGCAGGATCCGCCTCAGGCCAGGGTCCTTGATGATGAAGCGAACCATTTTGCCTTCCGGCACGCCTTCTTCACTTGTCGCCCAGTCCCGAACGGACACGCCCGCCTGATGGACGCTATTAGGGTCACCTGACACAAGCGGATGCCACCAGTAGAGGTCATTCCCCTCCGCGACCAGCCTGTAAGCGCAACTGTGCGGCAGCCAATCGAGACGCTCAATTGTGGTCGGTGAGACGATTGCACAATCCGACACCCGTTCGTGTCGATTCTCATAATCCATGCAGCGGCAGGTACCGATATCGAGCAATTTACAGGTCAAACGGGTATGCAGCAGCTCATCGGTGTCTTCGTCCTGAAGCTTTACGAGACAGCACTGCCCGCAGCCATCACACAACGACTCCCACTCATCGGCGGACATTTCCTTCAGCGACTTTGTGCGCCAGAATTGTTCATTACTTTCGCTCACGGCAGCGTCCCATAAATTTATGGCCATGGATTTGCCGGAAAATCGGGTATAAATCTTGTTGGGCGTAACGACAATCGCCGGACAAGATTCGGAACGCCCCTCCGGCAAAAACCAAGTTGGATCCCCAGTGCGAGACTGGATTTTCAAACCTACCGGCAAGAAGAAGCAGGTCAATTGGCTAGCGCTCGATTCGTCCATCGATGCCGGCCTCTTCGGCACGTGGGCCGGTTTCCGAGACTGGTGGAGCACATATTCGAGTTTTTTCGCCCGGTTCCAGATTTCCGGATTCAAACGCGTGCTGAACGAGCTCATCTCGGAAGGCGCGACCATGGGCACCGGCGCCCTGCTCGTGATGCTCGCCTTCGCCATTCCGGCGTTCGAGGAAACGCGCACCGCCTGGCAGAAGGCCGGCAAGTTCAGCGTGACGTTCCTCGACCGGTACGGCAATGAAATCGGCAAGCGCGGCATCCTGCATTCGGATGCCGTCCCTCTCGACGAAATTCCCGATCACATGATCAAGGCGACGCTGGCAACCGAGGACCGACGGTTTTTTGCCCACATCGGCATCGATTTCCTCGGCACATTTCGCGCCCTGGTCGAGAATATCCGCGCCGCCGACGTGGTTCAGGGCGGCAGCTCCATCACCCAGCAGCTGGCGAAGAACCTGTTCCTGTCGCCTGAGCGGTCTCTGCGGCGTAAAATCAACGAGGCATTTCTTGCATTCTGGCTCGAAGCGAGGTTATCGAAACGCGAAATCCTGAAACTTTATCTCGATCGCGCCTATATGGGCGGCGGCGCGTTCGGTGTGGAGGCCGCGAGTAAGTTCTACTTCGGCAAGTCCGTCCGCGACGTCACCCTTGCGGAAGCGGCGATGATGGCGGGCCTGTTCAAGGCGCCGACCCGCTACGCGCCACATATCGACCTGCCCGCCTCACGCGCACGCGCCAACGAAATTCTGACCAATATGGTGCAGGCCGGTTTCCTGACTGAAGGTCAGGTTCACGGCGCCCGGCTCAACCCGGCCGAGATCATCAACCGGAACGATTTCTACAGCCCGGACTGGTTTCTCGATTACGCATTTGAGGAAGTTCAGAAGATCATGCGTGATCGCGGCGAGTTTGTTCTGACCGCGCACACGACAGTTGATGTTGGGCTTCAGAAAGCCGCAGAGTCGGCCATTCAGAATACGTTGAGAAAGCATGGCAGGGCCCGCCGTGCCAAACAAGGTTCTCTCGTCGCCATGGAAACAGACGGCGCCGTCCGCGCACTTGTGGGTGGCAAGGACTATGGCGAGAGCCAGTTCAACCGCGCGACGCATGCTCTCAGACAACCAGGGTCGTCATTTAAACCCTACGTCTACCTCACGGCGCTGGAAAACGGTTATACGCCGGATTCATCGGTTCTCGACGGATTTGTTTCCTGCGGTCGATGGTCGCCGCGAAACTATTCCGGCGGCTATCGCGGACGCATGGCAATGAAACACGCCCTGATGCGCTCGCTGAATACGGTAGCGGTTCGGCTCTCGCTCGACGTCGGTCGCGAAAAAGTGCTCGCCAATGTCCACAAGATCGGTTTCACCCATGTGAAGAAAACCTGCTCGATGGCGCTCGGCGACACGGGCCTGACGCTTGTCGATCACACCGGCGGCTACGCCGTCTTCGCTAATGGCGGAAACTCGGTCAAACCTTACGCGATCGAAGAGATTCGCAACTCGTTCGGAAAGATCCTCTATGTGCGCGAACGCGACGAACCGAAGCCGCGCAGGATTTTCGAACGCAGCAAAATCGAACAGCTCAACTCCATGCTGGCGCTGGTGGTATCGAGCGGTACGGCGCGTCGCGCGCAACTGCCCTTCACATACGCGGTCGGCAAGACGGGAACGAGTTCTGCATGGCGCGATGGCTGGTTCATGGGCTTTACCGGTCAGTATGTCGCGGGTACATGGTTCGGCAACGACGACTATTCACCAACCAACAAGGTGACGGGCGGTAATCTTCCCGCCATGGCGTGGAAGGAATTCATGATGTTTGCCCACGCCACATACAACATTCCGCAGATCCCGGGATTGCCGCCACATCCGAGTCAGGTGGCCGAGCAGCAACGGCTTGACGCCATGCGGCAGGTCGATGCACGCATCAATCGGCTTTATCCGACGCTGCAAACGCTGCCGCCAAAAACCAGGAAGGTCCTGAAGACCCTGAACGGGATGTTCAAGGACCTCGGGCAAAAGCCGTTTGCGGAGGAAAACCAGCAACAGGGCGCACCGTCCGGACGGCGCGCGAGCTTGCCCCGGCAATAAGACATCATGCGGTTTCTTCTGCATTTGCTCCTGATATTCGTGGTTGCCCTCATTCTGGGGCTCGGTTCGGCGTGGTACACGATCGAAGAAGGGTCGGCCCTCACAACCAGTCATGTCGGCCCCTGGTCCGTTTGGCGCGCGGCGGGAAAGCCCGACGCGGACCCGTATACGAAGGCCCATGTTGCGCGTGCGGGCCGTCTGCCGATTACGGCATCGACCGCGCTGTATTTTTATGCCGACAAGGACGAAAAAGGCGAACGCCTCACATCGGACTGCGAATATGTGATCGAAGGCCAGCCCCTGAATTCCGCCTGGTGGAGCCTTGCGGTTTATGATGGAACAGGACGGCTTGTTCCCAACAAAGCCGGTCGACATTCCTTCAACCGGACCGACGTCGCCCGCCGCGCCGATGGCTCGTTCCGCATCGTGCTGGCCCGCAGCGCACGGCCGGGAAACTGGCTGCCGTCCGCCCAACAGGGAAGTTTGCAATTGATGTTGAGGGCATACGGACTGCGGGACGCAACAAGCGTCCTGGATCAGGGGGCGGCGACGCGCGGATTGCCCACTATTCGCAAGGTTGTCTGCCGATGAGGACGATCATTGTCAGCATCATCGGAATTGTGTTCCTGGCGGCCTTTATCCACATTGTGGCGGTCCTTAGTCTGCCCTATCTCGCGCCGAAGAATGCGTGGGCCCGAGTCTCCGCCCTTTCGGAACCGAACCGGATGGTGGCCCTGCCCGCGGCAAACCCATCGCATCAGAGTTTGCCAATGATGGCCCCGGATGTTCGCTACAGCGTGTGCCGGTTCGATCTGTCTGAAGGCGCGGTCCGGCTCAGCACGCAAATTCTCGATGATCTCTGGCTGATCGCCTTCTACACACCAAGCGGTGAGAACTTTTACGCGATCACCGGTCGTGAACTGAAAAGGAACCGGATCGAGATCATCATCTCCACACAAAACGAAGTGGGGGTTAAGGCGGGTGCCAGTCTGCTGGATGAGGTCGAGGACCTGATTGTCGTGGATTCACCCGTACGCGAAGGCGTCGCCGTCATCCGTGCACCATTGCTCGGCCCCAGTTATGCCGCTCAGACCGAGGCGGCACTCAAGCGCAGCACCTGCTCGCGAAACCTGCCCGGCAGTTAAAGTGACGGCCCCGCCATCCGGCGATTCAGCTTTTCGGTTCACTTGTAGGACGGGTCCGGCCATTTCTCCTGGCCGTGATAGCGCTCGAAATCACCTACTGTCGGGTCCAGTCTGTTGCGCTCGTAGCCCGCATCCCACCGTCTCGGCGGACGGTGAGGCCGATACTGACCTCGCGCCAGGGTGACGCCGTGAAGGTTCTGAAGTTCATATTCCAGCGACGAAGCGCGATCACGCAGGTGATAGAGCGTGTTTTCAGCTTCCACGACCGGCACGTTTGGACTGGTATCCTGCAACTCCTGGAGTGCCTGGTGATAAGCCTGCAGCCGCGTCGCGAATTCCTTCAGCGTCGCGATGACATAGTCATAATTCTCGCGCATTCGGGCTCGCGCCGTTTGCCGGTCCTGTTCGAGAAGATAAGGATTATGATCATAGACGGCCTGCATGCGCCGGGAATCCGTTATCAGCACACGGCGGGATGATTCCCCGAAATCGGTCAGAGCCTGATGGTCGGCACGCAGTTGCCGGTCAATCGCCTCCAGACGCAATTCCGGGCTCGCCGGCGGCAAATCGGTGCCATAACCGCTGTCCTTCCAGCCGCGGCTTGCCATCGTCGGTTCAGGCAGGATCAACGGACTGGATAGAAGGTTTCCCGCGTTGCGCATCGCCATTTCGTCGTCGGTAACACCTGACCCACCGCGGGTTCCCAGCAAGGTCGTGTCACTTGCAATGTACTGATCCGTAAATTTCTTGAAAAACGTCGGCTGCGGCCGGCCGAAATCTCCTTCCATCGCGCAGGCGCTCAGCAGAGCCGCCAGGGCGGGAACGAAAACCAAGGGATAGGCGAATCTTGCGCAAACGGGCGTGGATCTGCTCCTGGAGATCCACGAGAGGCTTCGAACGATCAGGTTCAGGCAATACGCCACAAGGACACCACGCATCAACTCACTCGCATCAAAGAATTGAGATCGGGTCTCTCACGACTTGCGCCGCGCAGCCCTTTTCGTACCTTTTCGAGACTTCGCCGCAGCGTCACCTGTCCCGGGCTTCGACTGCCTTTCGATCCTCACTCCGGGGAAGATGATGATCTCGGCAGACTGGCCTTTGGTGCGATTCTTCGATGACCCGTGGGTGTCCGTTTCTGCCCGCTCGCTATCGGGTTGGCGGAATTCTAGGATCGTTGCCGTCATTTTCGTGCCCTTTGGTCCTGTTGATCCCGGATGGTCCAGCCACCGGAATCTGAATGGCCCAAC
Organism: Hyphomicrobiaceae bacterium; assembly: GCA_028066055.1. Taxonomy (GTDB): domain Bacteria; phylum Pseudomonadota; class Alphaproteobacteria; order Rhizobiales; family Methyloligellaceae; genus UBA2767. The sequence goes on along the minus strand of JALCBY010000011.1, from coordinate 42,481 downwards.
ACGCCGCTATACTGGCGGTCGTCCCTCGATTAAGGCCGTTTTATGGTTAAGAAAGCGCTAACGCGCGTCTGTAAGTGAGACGGTGCCGCTACGAACCGGAATCAATCTTCGGACAATGCATCGCCAAGGAAATGTCGGCCCTCGCGATCCTCGACCTCGACGATCCAGATATCGGGATCGAATTCCATCTGTCGGCGCAGGTAGGCATCAGCCTCCGCCTCGCTCACGCCATCAGCTCCCGGACAGCGCGAAAAGATGCGGTCGGAGCCAGCATCTTCAAGCCCTGCCGGAGCAGGTCCAAAGACGCACACCTTGCCGTCCAGGGTGTTGACCTTGATGTAAATCGCACCGCCGTCTGCCTGGCCACGTCGAAAGACAACAGCGGGTGCGCCATTGCCGGAGCACTGACGAATATAGGCTTTGACCCAGATTTCAGCTTTGAGACGCATGGCAAGGACGAGAGATTGAAGCGTCAGCCCGTGGATTTCGTTGGACGGCGGTCAATTGGATGCAAGCTGGCTCAACCGGCCACCGTTGGCCTTCTTCAGTTCCTGCAACAACTCGCCCGACACACGCCCCGTCACCGACAATTTGCGGTCACGTTCAAATTTCTTGATTGCAGACTTCGTGCTGTTGCCCAGCAAGCCGTCGACCGGTCCCGGATTGTAGTCGAGCGTGGACAGCGTCTTTTGGATCGTTTGCACGAGGGTCGTCATTTCTTCCGGCGGCGACACGAGCCCGGAGCCAGATGATTGGCCCACGGAACCGCCGAGGATCATGTTTTTCAAAAACTGTGATGACGCGACACCGGTTACGGGGAGATCATGGTCATGCTGATAGGCCATGATCGCGGCCATGGTCATCTGCCCCCGCACACCGTCGACCGGTCCTGGCTCATATCCTTTTTCAACGAGCTTACGCTGGATCGCCTCTACCGTTTGGGAGCGGGGAAGAGAGGCCGTTGTCTCGGTCGGCGGCACCAGAGTCCTGGACTGTCTGGAAGTTGTCGTGGACAGCTCGCCCGCCCGGCCCGATGCAACACTCCGCTCGCTCTTCATCGGAGCGGGGTGCGGACCCTTCTGCTGATAGGCGGCATTGTAGGTGATCGCGACCGACATGGCCACGAATGCAAAAAACATGAACCTCGCCTGAAGTGTAGCCATGACCCCTTATTCGCCACACAGTCCCAAATTGTGAAGCCGCATCCCGCGAGGGAAGCGCATCGCCGAGTATGAAAAGCTAACGTGAACGTTTGCTAAACGACGGTGAATATCTTTTGTGAAACGATGTCCTGGCCGGATCGGACATTTCAGGCACCGGCAGCAAGCGCGACGGGCAGCCCATCCCCCGGTGCGGCAGTATCAGCGGTGGCGTCGGATGAATCTTCTGCGCTCTCAATCGGCAGACATACCCGGACAACAGTACCCTTGCCGAGCTCGCTTTCGATTGCAAATGAACCGCCATGCAAGCCGACCAGCCCTTTGACAACGGAAAGTCCGAGGCCCGCGCCTTCGTAGTTGCGGTCGTAGGAGCTCTCCGCTTGTACGAACGGATTTCCGAGCTTTGGTATGTCGTCCGCGGCAATCCCGATCCCGTTATCCTTTACGGCAAGTTCGATGTCGTTACCTGAAAGGGTTGCAGATACCTCGACAGATCCGCCCTCTTCGGTGAACTTGATGGCGTTCGCGAGGAGGTTCAGCAGGATCTGCTTACATGCGCGCTTGTCCGCGGCAAGCTCCGGCAGGTGCGGCTGGACCTTCATACGAACATCGATCGATTTCTTCCCCCCCTGGTGACGCATGGTTTCGCAGCAGGACTTAACCAGGCTATGGACGTCGAAATGCTCGACAACGATATCGAATTTCCCTGCCTCGATCTTCGACATATCAAGAATCTCGTTGACGACACTCAGAAGATGCTCGCCGCTCTCATGGATCAGATGGGCGTATTCACGATAGCGCTCTTCACCGATGCGCCCGTAAAGTTCCCTGTGCAGGATCTCCGAAAACCCGATGATGGCGTTCAGCGGCGTGCGCAACTCGTGGCTCATGTTCGCCAGGAAGTGCGTTTTCGCAAGGTTCGCCGACTCCGCAGCGTCCCGCGCCTTCAGGATTTCAGCCTCCTGCGCCTTACGCGCGGTGATATCCCGCGTCACTGCAACAATCTCGAACGGAACTAGCTCGGCTGAATGCGTCTCTGCCTCCTGAAGCGGAACCGGGCGGCAACGCATTTCCGCCCAGGAATATACGGCCTCATGGCTCTTGCCGTCATTTGCGGAAGTGGGTTTTCTCAGAATGCGAAACTCGACCGATACCGGTTGGCATGTCCGTGCACTCTGGCTGAACGCATTCAGAAATGCCGGTCTGTCGGCAACATGGACACGCTCGAACAGACCGTTGCCCAAGAGAGCTTCGGCCGCTTCACCTACAATTTGCCGGGATGCAAGAGATGCAAACAGGACCCGGCCGTTGGCGTTGTGGCACGTGATCATGTCCGTGGCATTTTCTGCCAGCAGCCGGTAACGCTCCTCGCCACGGCGGATTTCACGCTCCGAATTCTCGTACAAACCCTGGATAGAGACCGCCAGTCCGCCGGCATACGCGAGCGCAGACATTGAACCGAGCAATGCGAGAACTGCGGGTTGGTGGGAGAAGGACAGCGGCTGCGGCAAAAGCCCGTAAAGACCGCTTGCCGCGAGACCAAGGAGCGCCGCACCGGCGATCCCGAACGCTGCATAGACGACCCGCCGGTCCGCCGAGAGCGCAGCTTCAAGTGGAACAACGATGATCCAGGCGATCAGAAACGACGTGACTCCGCCCGTCAACCCGGCGGCGAAGACGATGAGGCCGGTGAGACTTGTGGCCGACATCAGGTGCGCCAGACTCAACCGCCCGGTTCGCGACAGGAAGACAGCAACAAAAATCGGTGAGATAAGCCAAACAAATGCAACCGCAGAGAGGATTGACGGCTGTCCAATACTCGCCAGATACAGCGGAAAGACCACCAGCGCCAGCAGCCCGCCGAGGAGATGTGACGTGATGAAAGACTGATGGCGTGAAGCTTTCAGAGGATTGTCCTGCGCGGACTCATGGACCAATGAACCAAAGTAGGCCCTCAGGTCGCGCTTACGCATTAACAAGCTCAATTTACCCTCAGCGCGATGTAGGAGTGCACTGTCCCGGCTTGAATTTTCGCCGAGTATGTTCCGCGTCGTTTAAGGAAAGCTGAAAGACCCCGAGCCAAACTGCCCCTCTGTGAGCCACCGCGCGTCAAACGGCAGTAACTTCGCCCTGAAATATTTCTATGGTTAACGGAACACTACGGTTCGTCCTCCCTCCCTTGCCGAAAAGCAGCCGCCTGGCTCCGGTGCGCCAACTGCGTCGACATGAACCGGAATGACGGCGGACTATGTCTTGAGGGAGTTCCACCGGTTACGGCAATCGGCGTGACCTTGAAAACCGTTTTAGAACAGCAACTTCCAACCACCTTCAGGCCTGGTTGAAATTCGCTAAAATTTTAGATAAATCAAACTCAATATTGAATTGAATAAGAATAAAATAAATAAAATAGAGGAATATTACAATTTTAATCAGTTTTGAATATAATTAAATCTAAATTATAATAAAACACTGCATCTGATATTTCATCGATTTTATTCTGCTATTGCTATGGTTCGCCCATCACTTAAACAGTTGATCTGTTTTGGAGAGGGCAAACCGATGTTTTTGATTAGAACAGCCTTTTGGCTCAGTCTTCTTATTCTGCTTCTTCCGACGGATGAGCAGAAACAGCGCGTCATCTACGGCAACGCCCAGGCGGCTGTAGAAGATCTCGGGTCATTTTGCGACCGCAATCCCGGCGTGTGCGAAGCGTCCAAGAATGCCGCATACACTTTTGGGCAAAAAGCCCAGTTTGGCGCCAGGATGGTCATGGACTTCATTCAGGAGAAAGCCGGGAACAACGGCCAG
>JALCBY010000011.1:3365-38413 GCA_028066055.1 Hyphomicrobiaceae bacterium | reverse complement strand
TGGCGCCAGGATGGTCATGGACTTCATTCAGGAGAAAGCCGGGAACAACGGCCAGCCGGGCGCTTCAAACACGTCCGATCGCCGCCCGTCTTTCGTCCGGCAGGATTCGCAAAACACGCTCACGCAGGACGATTTGAGCCCGGCCTGGTCGGCTCCGTCCAGCGACGCAGGGGTCTAAGTGCCGCTTGCCTTTGCAGCACTTTGCCGTTTGCGGCCACAAGTTTTTGAATTCGTGTTTGAAAAGGGCCAGTCACGGGAATTCGCGACTGTAGGGACAAGAGACAGGTTTCGCCATACGGACCGCCTGGTGCGTTCCCCGGCGAAACGCGACAAGTTGAACGGCAGCTAACACCTGCCTGATACGCACCCCGGGCGTTTCCCCCTGCCCTTTCCCGCCCGGGGTGCGTGACTTTTCTTGCCGGAACGTGTGGTCCCTCTTCGGGCCTGTCAGCAAATCGGCAGTCGACCGCTTTTCACAAATCTCTCGATCGGGTAGTGATATGCAGCCAACCGAGGCTGCGAAACCATGACCCTTGAGAACATTCTTTCTGACTTCGACTTCCTGGACGAATGGGAAGATCGCTACCGCTACATTATCGAGCTTGGACGCACGCTCGAACCGCTCGATGACGCGGACCGGTCCGATGCCAATAAGGTCCAGGGCTGCGTCAGTCAGGTTTGGCTTGCAACGAAGGTCGAACCCAATGGCTCGGACAAGGGCCCACGCCTCACTTTCATAGGTGATAGCGACGCGCTGATCGTTCGCGGCCTGATTGCAATTCTTTTTGCGATCTATTCCGGCAAGCCGGCGGCGGAAATACTCAATACCGATGCCCAAGCTATCTTCAGCAATCTCGGCCTCGGTGAACATCTGACGCCACAGCGTTCAAACGGGTTCGTATCCATGGTCGAACGCATTCAGTCCGATGCCCGGCATGCGCTGGAGGGCGAAACAGCGGTTCACTGACAACCTATAGATGGAGATTGAATTATAGAACCGCGTACTACACGCGTTCGGCGCGTCAGGAGTTCACTGCGCGCTTCATGCCGGAAACTTCAATGGATTCAGGACGGATTGCGTAGTTCGGAACCGCGAAGTCGTAGCACAGAACCTTGTTCACGCTCAGGCCGTCGTCAGACAACGGCAACCGCAACCAGAACAGCGTGATATGTTCCCGCCTGCAGATCGGGCCTTGGACCGCACCCTGGAGCGGCGTGGCCTTTTCTACAATTCTGCGATAGACAGCGCCCCAATATTCAGCCTTCTCGCCCCATTCCAGATCGCCGAGGCATTTTCCTGTCAATTCAAAGCCGTAAACACTCCGTACCCGTGTTCCCGCCAACCTGACGACAGCATCCGGCAATCCGTCCAGAATGTCGATGAGACAGATATCCGGCAGATACTGACGCATTGCCGTCGGATCGAGATCGGCGCGCGCAGGCATCAGCCGATGCTGCGCGCAGGACCTCCAATAGTCGTAAATCTGACGCTGTTCGCGCGTTATAAGCTGCGCCCGAAAAGCTAACTCGGACGTCATGGCCCCCTCATATTTTTCAGATCCGCGCCGCCCGAAGAGGGTGCGCGCGAATCAGCCGCATCACTTGGACTATGGTCGATCCGGTGAGTCCTCCGCAAGTCCGCAATGCGAAATTTTTTGGAAATTTTGTCGATCGTCCGATATGGGATTCGGACAAAAAAAGAGGGCCGCTAAGGCCCTCCCTTAAACCATTTTCTGACTTGCCCGAGTTGCCTCCGGGTCAGAGTCCGAAATCAGCCTTTTCTGCGCTGACCCAAGCCCATTTTCTTGGCCAGTGCCGAGCGCGCCGCCGCATAGTTTGGCGCGACCATAGGATAATCATGCGGCAGATTCCATTTCTCGCGATATTCCTCTGGCGTCAGATTGTAGTGTGTACGCAGATGACGCTTCAGGGACTTAAATCTCTTGCCGTCTTCCAGACAGACGATGTAATCCGGTGTCACCGACTTCTTCACAGGAACTGCCGGGTTCAGTTCCTCAACGATCGGTTGTGCAGCCTTCGCAGCTGCTTTGCTCAACGCATCATAAGTGTCGTTTATGAGCGATGGTAGGTCACTCGATACAACCGTGTTGTTACTCACGTAAGCCGAAACGATATCGGCCGTAAGCTCCACGAGTCCTTCGGTGATTTTCTTATCTTCCATCTAAGCGATCTCCCAATTCCAATGTTACCTTTAAGAACAAAGTAATCTCGGTTCAATGTTCAGAATAAAATTGTCCAGATTTTGTCGGAAACGCCATCACTTCCAGATCAATTTCTGATCCATTGAGACTCTTAATTTCCGTAATCAGCGATACGTAGCGTGTTGTCTGCTTTTCGGACAATCGACTGGTCAGAATGTAGACGTGTATTAGGCAAATTTCAAGCAACACCCATTCTTTAGTAAATGAATCTTCCTGTTCGAATTTCTCCGTTCTAACATATTGTTTTTATGGTTTTAAATTCCGGATTCTGCGCTGATATCCGCTCATAGCAGGCAAACAATTGCCGATTCCGAATCAAAAATTTGACGCAATGTCAAAGAAATTACAACTTTAACGCTAGTCAACAACCGATTTAGATCGCTGTCGAGAATCTATTCTTGGTCAAAACGAAGTGATCTAAGGTCAAAAATACAGCCTGCCCGAGTTAAAGAAGGAATATTGACCTCATACGAACTCTTCCGGACAGCACAAACAAACTCCATCTCGAAAAGACAATTCTACTAAAAGTAGTAGACGATAACGCAAGCGCACAGCAGCAAGGTTGTCCAGAAGGCCATACTTCCGGTTGGCCAGCTCCGGGCAAGCACACCTTGAGGCCCGTGATGGCGATAAAGCGTACCCACGAAGCGTACAACCGCGTCATACAACCGTTCGACCATTGCGCCCCACGCGCGCGCACTTCTCATGTCGAACTCCTTCGCCAATACCTTCCCCAACCCGCGATAGAACCAGTCGAAGTCGAGCGTGATGGTGAGTGTGCGTTTGAGCATGCCAAGCATGAGGAAAAAGGCAAGGCCGGAGAAGAGAAGCAGCTGCAGCATACTGGTGACGTGGCTGACCGTGTAAGGCACATAGTCAACCGGGTATGGCAGCATCGCATAGAGCGGGTACGGCAATACGCCGAGACCGATGCAAAGGAAAGAGAACAGCACCATGGCTGCCTTCATGTTCCATGGCGGTTCTTCCGGACGCATCCCGGAATCCTTCTGGAAGAACACGAACCAGGGGAATTTGATACCTGCGTGGAGGAAAACACCGGCCGATGCCGCTGCCAACGCCATCCAAACGACAAACAGGTGCTCGTCAGCCGCAGCCTGTGAAATCATTGACTTGCTGATGAAGCCCGAGGTCAGAGGGAAGGACGAGATCGACAAGGCGCCGATAATGCCGCAAATGGCGGTCAGCGGCATGGTTCGGAACAGACCGCCGAGATCGGTGCATTTGCGCTTGCCGGTCATGTAGAGCACGGAACCCGCAGACATCAGGAGCAGCGCTTTGTAAATGATGTGGGTGAAGGCGTGTGCTGCCGCACCGTTCAGCGCCATGGTGGTGCCGATGCCGATACCGCACACCATGAAGCCGACCTGATTGACGATGCTGTAAGCCAGGATCCGGCGCATATCGTTTTCCAGGATCGCATAGACGATGCCGTAGAAGATCATGTAGAGGCCGACGAAAACCAGGATGTCGGCACCGGGAAAGCCGCGCAACAGCACATATACTGCCGTTTTGGTGGTAAAGGCGGAAAGGAACACCATGCCGCTCCACGAGGCTTCCGGATAGGCATCCGGCAGCCAGGCGGACAAGGGCGGCGCACCAGCGTTGATGAGGAAGCCCGCGAGTATGAACCAGCGCGCCGCGGTGTCGGGTTGTATGGCCGTGAATTCCACCGAACCCGTGGCCGCCACCTCGCCGATGATGCCGATCATCAGCAGGACGCCGCCGAGCAAATGGATCGAAACGTAGCGCATGCCCGCACCGAAAGCCTTCGCACCGGCGCTCCAAACCACCAGCGTCGAAGCCAGCGCCATGATTTCCCAGAACACGAACAGCGTGATCAGGTCGCCGGCGAAGGTCACGCCGATCGCCGCACCTGCATAGACGAAGGCTGCAGCAAGCTCAGTGACGCGATCCTGGTTGAGCGCGAACAGGCCTCCCCCGAAAGCCATGATGGCAAAGATCGTCGCGAACAGCCGGGAGAGCGTATCGCCTTCCACCGGAGTCAGCGTGTAACCCATGAATCCGAGGCTCATGACCACGCCATCCGGCACCTGCCAGATAACCGCCAGCGTAATCACCGGTGCGATCAGGAGCGCCGCCGTCCGAGCATGTCCCTGCAGCAGCGGCAGCAGGAAACCAGCGAGGATCAATATGACGCCCGGAGGCAGTATGGCGCTAATCGTCATAATAGGTATCCCGCCGCTTCAGAATGGCGCCGAGCGCCTTGGAGCCGACCACAAGGACCACACAGGAGAGAAAGCCGTACCAGGCATAAAAGCCGAAGGTGCCGTCGATGCCGAAATGGGCGTGGTGATGGACCACCAGATCGCTCAGCACCAGCAGCGCCAGAATGATGGAGAAGACGATCCACAACATCCGGATCGTTTTGGGCCGCACCAGCCAGTGATCGGGTTCAGACATGGATCACCCTCCTCCCACCAAACCTAGCATTTTGGACAATGCGAGCGGCACGCCCGGAAACAAGAACAGGATTACCGTTCCCGCTGCGGTCACCGTCAGTGCAACGACGATGGGCAACGGCGCCTCGCCGTGGTCCGGACTTTTCTTGTCGGGCGCGCGGAAGAACGCCGCATAGACAATGGGCAGGAAATAGGCAGCGTTCAGAAGCGTGCTGACGATGATTACGCCGACCGCAATCCACTGCTGCGCGTCCATTGCACCCAACAGGATGTACCACTTGCTCACAAATCCGGCTGTCGGCGGCACGCCGATCATGCTCAACGCACCGATGGCGAAAGCGCCCATGGTCCAGGGCATCTTCCGCCCGATACCGTTAAGCTGGCTGACCTCTGTCAGGTGTGCTGCGGTATAGATCGAGCCTGCGGCGAAAAACAGTGTGATTTTGCTGATGGCGTGAGCGGCAATATGCATCGACGCGCCAACGATAGAGATCGGCGCCAGGATCGCCGCGGCGAGGATTACATAGGACAGCTGGCTGACCGTGGAATAGGCTAGGCGGCGCTTCAAATTGTCGGCCTTGAGTGCGACCACGGACGCAATCAGGATGGTTGCACCCGCGATATAAAGCAACCATCCGGCGGTAGCCGCGCCGGCCAAGGTCTCGACGCCGAACACATAGACAATAACCTTGACGACCGAAAACACACCGGCCTTCACGACTGCGACCGCATGCAGCAGCGCGCTGACGGGAGTCGGTGCGACCATGGCCGCGGGAAGCCATTTGTGGAAAGGCATCAGGGCCGCCTTGCCAATCCCGAACATGAACATTGCAAGCAGGATTGACAGGACCGTCGGACTGACCTTTCCAGCGAGTATGCCTCCCGGCTCAAAGTTCAGTGTGCCGGCGATCACCGCAGTGGCGATGATGGCGGGCAGCAGCAGGACCGTCGACGTGCCGAGCAGCACCAGCAGATACGTGCGTCCTCCCTCCCGGGCACTGTCGTCTCCCTTGTGGGTGACGAGCGGATAGGTCGACAATGTCAGAATCTCGTAGAAGAGGAACAGCGTGAACAGGTTTGCGGCAAAGGCGATACCCATCGTGCTCGCCAGTGCGATTGCGAAACACATGTAGAACGGCGTCTGGCGCGGCTCGTTGTTGCCGCGCATATAGCCGATCGAATAAATTGAATTGACGATCCAGAGCCCCGAGGCGATGCAGGCGAACAACATGCCGAGCGGCTCGATGCTGAACCCCAATTCAAGTCCCGGCGCAATCGGCACCGTTCCGGTCGCCAGCGGTTCTCCGCTCAGGAAACGGCCGAGTATCGTCAACACGATGATGAAGAGAATGCCGGCAGTGACCAGCGTCGTTGTCTCGCGGAAGTTCGGATTCCATGCCGTAGCCCAAATGAGGGCCGCCCCGACGGTGGGAACGAGCAGCGCGAGAATGATCAGTGTTTCACCGGTCATCGTCCCCCCGTTAAGAGCAATTGAGCTGCGAGGTCCGCCATATGCGCGGTCAGGAACGTGTCGAAACCGAAATAGATCGTCGCGAACGTCAGCAGAAGGGTCGGCAAGAGCATGCTGAGCGGCGGTTCCTCGGCTTTCTTTGCAACGGGAGAGGGTTCACGAAACCACATCACCTCGACAACGCGACCGACATAGAGCACAGCAATCGCCGAACTCAGAACGATCAGCATCAGAAGCCACCACCAGCCGTTTTCAATAGCGCCCAGCCCCAGATACCATTTCGATATGAAGCCGGCCGTCCCGGGCACGCCAATAAGACCGAGCCCGCCGACCACGAAAACGCCGGCGGTCACCGGCATGCGCTTGGCGATGCCTGCCAGATCCTCGATCCTGACAGACCCGATCCGAAAGAAGATGCTGCCCAAAGCCATAAACAAAGCAGCTTTCATGATGGCGTGGTTGAAGAGGTGGACGATGCCACCCGCCAGTCCCGTCTTGTTGGCGATTGCAATACCGAGCGTGATGTAGCCGATCTGGGCGACCGAGGAGTAGGCCAGCATGCGTTTGATGTTCGCCTGGAAGACTGCAACCAGCGAAGCACCGAACATGGCCGCGATCGAAAGAACCAGAAAGATCCACGACACGGGCAAGTCGGCATAGATCACCGAAACGCCGAACACGCTGAAGAAATATCGCAGCAGCAGATACACAGCCACCTTGGTTGCCGTGGCGGAGAGGAATACGGTGGCCATCGATGGTGCATAGGCATAAGCGTTCGGCAGCCAGACATGGAGCGGGAACAACGCCAGCTTCAGGCTGATTCCCACTGTCAGGAACGCAAGTGCGGCGAGCACCGCGCGGGAATCCTCAATTCCGGCAAGCCTGTTCGCCATATCTGCGAGGTTCAGCGTACCGGTCATCGAATACAGCAGTCCGACCCCGATGACGTAGAACGTCGCGCCGATCGTTCCCATAATCAGATACTGATAAGCGGCAAGAAGCGCGCGCCGGTCGCGACCCATCGCGATCAGGGCGTAGGTCGCGAGCGATGAGATTTCCATGAACACGAAGGCATTGAAGGCATCGCCGGTAATCGCGATGCCCAGCAACCCGCACAGGCAGAGCAGGTAGATCGCGTAGAACCAGGCCTGCTTGTCTTCTGGAATTTCGTGCTCAACGCTGCGCTTCGCATAGGGCATGATGACCGCACCGATGACCGACACCAGCACGAGCACGAATGCATTGAAGATATCGACCCGATACTCGATCCCGAACGGCGGCCGCCAACCACCCAGCGCATAGGAAATCGTACCGCCTTCGTAGGTTTGATACAGCAATCCGAGTGCGATGGCCGGAAGAACGAGGGAGACCGCGAGCGCAACCAGCCAGGCCCAGGACCCGCGCTTTAGAAACGCACAGACAACCGCGCCGAGCAGCGGAAGAACGACTTGCAGAGCCGGCAGATGCGCTGAGATCATTCGTCCTCATCCTCGGCGAAGATTTCGTCCTCCTCGATCGTCCCGAACGCTTCGTTGATGCGCACGACAAGCGCCAGACCGAGCGCAATTGTCGCCACACCGACGACGATGGCCGTGAGGATCAGGACATGGGGGAGCGGGTTCGAATACACCGTGAATTGATCAGACAGAATGGGGGGAGTCCCGCCGAGGATTTTTCCCGGTGAAAGATAAAGAAGATAGACGGAGGTCTGGAACAGACTCAATCCGACGAGCTTCTTGATCATGTTCCCGTGTGCCACGACGATATAGAGGCCCGACACCATCAGGAAAATAATGATCCAGTGATTGTAATGCGCGATGATCTCTTGCAGCAGGTTCATTCACGCCCCCTGCCGACAAATGAATAGAAGATCGCCACAAGCGTTCCTGTCACGGTCACAAGAACACCAATCTCGACGAGGATGATGCCGTATTCCTGTCCGTGCTGCGAGTCTCCGCCAAAGGGCGAATAGTTCAGATAGTTCTCGCCGAGCAGAAGACTGACGACGCCCACGCCGGCAAATATGCCGACGCCCGCGGGAACCATGAGCTCAACGACCCGCGGCGGAACGATTTTCTGCGCCGATTCCAGTCCAAAGATGATGGCATAGAACACCACCATCGCAGCCGCCACGACGCCGGCCTGGAACCCTCCGCCGGGACCCAGTTCGCCATGGAATTGCACGTAAAGCGCGAAGACGAGCATGAACGGGATGAAGATCTTCGCCGCAATTCGAAAAACAACATCGAGCTTCATCTGCGTATCCTCGGACGCTTGGGGCCGGGCTTCACCTGCCGCCTGCCCTTAAGCAACATGAGCACCGCGATGCCGGCTGTGAAAATCACCGTCACCTCGCCCAGCGTGTCAAAACCCCGGTAACTGGCCAGCACCGATGTGACCACGTTGGGAACCAGTGTGTCCCTGATGGAGTTTTCCAGATAGTAGGGCGCGACATGCGTGTTTGCGGGCGTGTCCGCGGCCCCGAAAGGCGGCAATGCAAACGTGCCGATAACCAGTACGGCACCCGTCGCGACGGCCACGAAAAGCGGCAGAAGCGGTGTATGGGTTGGCTCGGATTCCTGACTCTTCGTGAGATACAAAGTGGCCAGCATCAACACGGTTGAAACCCCGGCGCCGACCGACGCCTCGGTCATAGCCACATCGACCGCGTCGAGAACGATCATGACGCTGGCCATCAGGAAACTGTAGATGCCTCCCAAAATGACGACGGCAAATAGATTGCGAAGCCGAACAATGCCGAGCGTAACCGCGGCAAGCAGCGTCAGGAGGACCATGTTGATGAACGCCTCTATGACCGGGTCCTCCTGTTTGGGCGCGAAGTCTTCTTGCTGGCTGAGCGGCGTGTCGTCTTTCGCTTAGTTGATGACGCCGGCTTTCGTGAAGTTTTCCTGGTCCTGGCGGAAGCGCTCTTGCGCTCCGTTCCGCCGGGCTTCGCGGTATCCTCATTGACGCCGGGGCCCGTCAGCACTTTCTTCCCAATCCCGACCGGTTCCAGTCCTTCATGAAGGGCTGCTTGTGCGAGCGCGTGCGTTGCAATGGGGCTGGTGAAAAAGATAATCCCGAAAATGACCGCAAGCTTTGCGCTGACAAGGGTGAAACCCGCTAGAAACATCATGCCGAGAATCAACAAACCCGCACCAACCGTATCGGAAATCCCCGCAGCATGCATTCGCGCGAACACGTCCGGCATGCGGTAAATGCCGACCGCGCCCACCACGAAAAAGAACGCGCCGGCGAGAATGAGAATTCCCCCAATGATGTCAGCGAGCCAAGCCATCAGGACTCCTCCGGTTCCTCACCACCGGGATGGCTGAGGCTTCCGTATCGGAAATACTTCAAAACAGCCAGCGTACCGATGATGTTGAGGAGAGCATACAAGATGCCAATGTCGAGGAACTCCGGGCGGCCCGTGAGAAAACCGACCAGCGCCAGCAGCATGATGGCACCCGTGCCAATGGCGTTTGCGGCAAGCAGCCGGTCGAAAACGGTCGGGCCGCGAAGTGCCCGCACGACGCCCAGAGCGAGCGCAACCAGAACCGCAAGGCATGCGACAGCCAGAATCATTCGCTGCCCTCGAATTGCTTGACGCGACGGTCCATGGTGCCTTCGGCAAGGTCTTCCGCCCCCTTGCGCGTAATCGCATGGATGAGAAATTCGTTGCCGTTGACCCGCGCCGTGACCGTGCCCGGCGTCAGTGTGATCGAGTTCGCATAAGTCGCGACCCCGACGGGTGTGCGCTGGCTCGCTCGCACGCGGATCAGGGTAGGCGAGATCGGAAGTTTGGGACTGAGAATGATTTTCGTCACATCCCAGGCAGACTTGGCGATCTCCAGGCCAAGCCACGGCCAGTATGTAACGGCTTTCGGCGAAAGGTGGATTGGGTGGCCTTCCTCATCGGCGATCCCCATCCGCCGGGCCAGCGCCACCACGCCCAGAACCGAGACAACTCCCATGACGACAAGAAATGTTTTGCCCTGACCGGATAACACCAGCCAGAAACACATCAAGATCAGTCCAAGGCTCCAATAAAGCACGCGGCCCCTCCCCCTTCTGGGCACGTAGCTGCATGTCCGGGCACATGTTTCGCTCTACGATAACGCGGGATCCGCGTTTGCGAAACGGCGACGGACTGATTCGCTGTGGCGGAAATGTTCGCAGATTTCCGCAATCTATCAAGTTTGACTTGGACAAAATCGGAATTCGGTGGCACGACATCCACAAGCGAATGTGACCATCGTCCACTGTATTCGCAAACCGCGGATGGTAAAGTGGGCCTGCGCCGAGCAAGGCCACCCCAAATTGAAGCGCTTCTGATGCACAGTCACCGCCGACGTCAGCTACCGTGGTTTGCGGTCCGGAGAATAGAGACATGAGTGACGAGAAAGAGCGTACGAAAATCGAAAAATCGGACGCCGAGTGGCGCGAGCAGCTCACACCCGAACAGTATCATATCACCCGGCTTCACGGCACCGAGCCGCCTTTCTCGCATCCCTACAATGCGACGAAGAAAGAAGGCATGTTCTCCTGCGTGTGTTGCGGCAAAGCTCTGTTCTCTTCAGATCACAAGTTTGACTCCGGTACCGGCTGGCCAAGTTTTACCGCGCCCGCGTCGGACGAAGCCCTCAGCGAATATGAAGACAGAAAGCTCTTCATGACCCGTACCGAAGTGCGATGCGCTGCATGCGACTCCCATCTGGGACACGTCTTCCCCGACGGGCCGGACCCAACCGGCCTGCGCTACTGCATCAACGGCCTGGCGCTGAAGCACGACGCCGACGATACGTAGTCACTCCCCTCCCGGACAGAATTTGAGTACTCTACCAATGAACAACGAAACGTCTCCCCCTGCTCCACCTGCGACGGGAAAACGTCCTGTGGAAGATACCCGTCACGGCATCACGAGAACCGACAATTACGCTTGGCTGCGGGCCGACAACTGGCAGGAGGTCATGCGTGACCCCTCCGTCCTGGCTCCGGATATTCGTACCGTTCTGGAAGCGGAAAACAGCTACACGGCCGCCATCATGGCTGAAACGGACAAGCTACAGGAAACCCTGTTTGCGGAAATGAAGGGCCGGATCAAGGAAGACGATTCCAGCGTTCCGGCACCCGACGGTCCGTTCGCCTACTTCACCCGATATGTCACCGGAGGACAGCATCCCCTCTTTTGTCGACGTTTGCGCGAGGGCGATGAGCATCAGGTTCTGATCGACGCCAACGCGCTTGCCGAACCGCACGCCTATTTCAGGATCGGCGGCGTTTCGCACAGCCCCGATCACAAGCTTGTCGCCTACTCCAGCGATACCAATGGTTCGGAGTATTACGCCATGCACGTGCTCAAAATTGAAACGGGCGACGAAATCGGCGTGCCGATACCCGACACGGCGGGTGGCGCGGTCTGGGCCAACGACAGCAAGACGCTGTTCTATTCCCGGCTCGATGAGAACCACCGACCACGCCAGATCTTTCGCCATACGCTTGGCACCGAGCCGGATCAGGATGTCCTCATTTACGAGGAAGCTGATCCTGGGTTCTTTGTCGGCGTCGGCATGACGCAGAGCCGCGCTTTTATCGTCATCGACGCGCACGATCACCAGACCTCCGAGATACGCATCATTGATGCGAATGCACCGGGTTCGGAGCCCCGCCTCATCTCCGCCCGCGACGTCGGGCATGAGTATTCCGTCGAGCACCAGGATGACAAATTCATCATCTGCACGAATGTTGACGGTGCGGAAGATTTCAAGATCGTCGAAGCGCCGGTGGATGCACCTGACCGCGAGAATTGGCGCGAAATCGAACCCCACAAACAAGGCCGCCTGATCCTCGACGTTGTTCCCTACAAGGATCACCTCATCCGGCTGGAGCGTGAAGACGGGCTGCCGCGTATCGTTGTTCGCCAGACTTCCGATGGCTCGGAACACGCCATTGCCTTCGAAGAGGATGCATATGCGCTCGGCCTGTCGTCCGGTTACGAATATGACACGACCACGGTCCGGTTCACCTATTCGTCGATGACGACCCCGGCGCAAGTGTTCGACTATGATGTGCAAAGCCGCGACCGTACCTTGCGGAAAACACAGGAAGTTCCGAGCGGCCATAATCCGGACGACTATGTCACGCGGCGCATCATGGCGCCGGCGCATGACGATGAGACCATCCCGGTCACCCTGCTCTACCGCAAGACCACGCCTCTCAATGGGGACGCGCCACTGCTGCTCTACGGGTATGGCGCCTATGGCATCTCCATACCGGCGGGCTTCAACACCAACTGCCTCAGCTTGGCAGACCGGGGCTTCATCTTTGCCATTGCGCATATTCGCGGCGGCAAGGAGAAGGGTTACCGCTGGTATCGGGAAGGCCGTGGTGCGTCCAAGACCAACACGTTCAAGGATTTCGTGTCGGCAGGTGAACATCTCGCGCGGGAAAATTTCACATCACGCGGAAAAATCGTCGCCCATGGCGGCAGCGCCGGCGGCATGCTGATGGGCGCGGTGGCGAACATGGCGCCCGATCTGTTTGCAGGCGTGATCGCCGAGGTGCCGTTTGTCGACGTGCTCAACACGATGCTCGACGACACCCTTCCGCTCACACCGCCGGAGTGGCCGGAATGGGGGAACCCGATTGAGGACAAAGAAGCGTATGAGGTCATCGCAGCCTACTCCCCCTATGACAATGTGACGTCACAAAGCTATCCGAACATCCTGGCTCTTGCCGGTCTCACCGATCCACGCGTCACCTATTGGGAGCCGGCCAAATGGATCGCCAAACTGCGCGCTCTGAAAACGAACGACCCGATCCTTATGCTGAAGACGAATATGGACGCGGGTCATGGTGGCGCGTCGGGGCGGTTTGACCGTTTGAAGGAAGTCGCGATCGCCTATGCCTTCGCGCTCAAAGTCACCGGGAAGCTTGAATGCGCAAACTAATCTTCAATCTGCTCATGGTTCTTGCGGTGTGTGCGGTGACGCCGGACGCATCCGCGGCGGAGTTCAACACGAGGTTCGTCGCGGCGAGCGAGCCCGAACTTTCAAATCCCCATGACGTTGATTTGTCGCCGACGGGCAAACATCTCTATGTGTCTGATCTCGGGCATAACCGGGTCGCCGTCCTTGACGCCCGCTCGCTTAAACTGCTCGGCGCCATCGGCGAGAAAGACGACCTGTCTGCACCACATGACGTCCACATCGGTCCCGACGGTCGCCTTTACGTCGCCGATACCGGTAACGACAGGGTTGTGATCTACGAGATCGACGGTGTGAACGGAAAAAAGGTCGGTGAACTTGCAGGCGGTTTCTATGCGCCCGAAGGCGTGTTCGCGCAGTCGGAAAACCGCGTTTACGTGACAGGCGCTGGAAGCGGAAACATTGTTGTCTTCGAGAACAACGAGATTGCCGGTGAGGCAAAAGGCCTGCGCGCACCGCATGATGTGATCGCGGACCGGGCCGGGTCTTTCTGGGTCGCTGACTCGGCCAACGACCGCATGGTCCTGATGTCCAGGGATCTGAAGACGAAAAAGGTGCTCGAAGGCGAGCCGTATAAATTCAAAGGCCCCCGCTACCAGGACATGACCGACGATGGTCTGCTGGTCGTCGCCGACAAGAACACGCATTCGATCAAGGTGATCAGTCCCGATGGCGAACTAATCACGGTGATCGGCGACGGCAAGCGCGGCAAGGGGCCGGGTAAATTCACGACACCGGAAGGCGTCGTCATCCGTGGCGACGATATCTGGTTTGCCGACAGCGGCAATAATCGTATCGTCCGCTACCGCAGAGTGCGATAATAACCGGCAACCCCATTGAGTTTTGCGAACGAGGAAATCATGAGCCAGCCAGCGCAGAAGCACGAGCCATCGCCGTCCAAGGTCAAGTTCGACTGGACCGACCCGTTGGACCTCGATGGACAGCTGAGTGAAGAAGAGCGGATGGTACGGGACAACGCGCACCGCTATTCCCAGGACAAGCTGATGCCGCGGATACTTGAGGCATTTCGTGACGAAAATTTCGATCTCGACGTGATGCGTGAGATGGGCAAACTCGGCCTGCTCGCAGTGACGCTTCCGGAAGAGTATGGCGGTTCGGGGCTCGGATACACGTCGTATGGCCTGATCGCGCGGGAAGTGGAACGCGTTGACTCCGGTTACCGCTCGGCGATGAGCGTTCAGAACTCGCTAGTGATCTTTCCGATCTACGAGTACGGCACCGAGGAACAGCGGAAGAAGTTTCTCCCCAAACTGGCATCGGGCGAGATGATCGGATGCTTCGGCCTGACGGAACCGGATCACGGCTCGGACCCCGGCGGAATGCGAACGCGCGCCGTAAAGACGGATGGTGGTTACATCCTCAAGGGCGCCAAGACATGGATATCGAATGCGCCGAGTGCGGGTGTCTGCGTCGTCTGGGCGAAGACCGAGGATGGCGTAATCCGAGGGTTCATTGTCGAGCGCGGCATGGAGGGGCTTTCGACACCAAAAATCGAAGGTAAGTTCTCGCTTC
The DNA here is from genome assembly GCA_028066055.1 of Hyphomicrobiaceae bacterium. Classification (GTDB taxonomy): domain Bacteria; phylum Pseudomonadota; class Alphaproteobacteria; order Rhizobiales; family Methyloligellaceae; genus UBA2767. The sequence goes on along the minus strand of JALCBY010000011.1, from coordinate 23,760 downwards.
GCGCGTCTGAGACCGGCGAAATCGTTCTCGACGACTGCTTTGTTCCTGAAGAAAACCTGCTGCCCGGCGCGGAAGGTCTGGCCGGCCCATTCCGGTGCCTGAACCGCGCACGCTTCGGCATCTGCTGGGGTGCGATGGGTGCGGCGGAATTCTGCTGGCACGCAGCGCGGCAATATGTGCTCGACCGCGAGCAGTTCGGGCGTCCGCTGGCGGCCAATCAGCTGATCCAGAAGAAACTGGCCGACATGCAGACCGAAATCGCACTGGGCCTGCAAGGAGCGCTTCAGCTCGGGCGGGTCTTTGACTCAGGCAATGAATGGCCCGAAGCGATCTCACTGTTGAAGCGCAACAATTGCGGCAAGGCCCTCGACGTCGCCCGCAACGCACGGGACATGCATGGCGGTAACGGGATCGTCGACGAGTATCACGTGATCCGCCACATGCTGAATTTGGAGACGGTGAATACGTATGAAGGCACCCACGATATTCATGGCCTCATCCTCGGACGTTCGCAGACGGGCATACAGGCATTCTGCTAGGCACGCTCAGGCACGTGGGGCGATTTGTTGCGTTGAAGATTCGTTGCGTCTAGTGTGCGCGCAACATCAACATTCTGTCTGTAAACGAGGGAGATGACCGTGGCGTTCGAACTTCCTGATCTGCCTTATGCATATGATGCGCTTCAGCCCTACATGTCGGCTGAAACACTCGAATTTCATCACGACAAGCACCATCAGGCCTATGTCGACAACGGCAACAAGCTGCTGGAAGGATCCGGGCTTGAAGGCAAAAGCCTTGAGGAGATCGTGGTCGCGTCGCACGGCTCGAACGCGGGCCTCTTCAACAATGCCGCCCAGCACTACAACCACGTTCATTTCTGGAAATGGATGAAGGGTGGCGGCGGCGGAAGCAGTCTGCCGGGGGCACTCGAAGCCAAGATCAATGAGGATCTGGGTGGGTATGACGCCTTCAAGAAGGCTTTTGTCGATGCCGGTCTGACGCAGTTCGGGTCGGGCTGGTGCTGGCTTGCACTGAAGGACGGCAAGCTGGAAATCATGAAAACGCCCAATGGCGAGAATCCATTGATCCATGGCGCCGCACCGCTGCTCGGCTGCGATGTCTGGGAGCACTCCTACTATATCGATTACCGCAATGCGCGGCCCAAATATCTCGAGGCCTGGGTCGACAGCCTCATCAACTGGGACTATGTCGCGGAGCTCTTCGAAGCGGCAAGCTGAGGCACGCGCAAGCAAATTGCACAAAGGCCGGATGAAAACTCATCCGGCCTTTTTTTGCGTGACCTATTGCGGTTTCGGCTTTTCGGCGATTTCGGTCAGGTGCTCCAGCAATGCCGCGATCTGTTCCGGTTCAAACTGGAAGACCGGCATGTCCGGGTGCCCCGTCACGATCCCTTCAGCCAAGGCCTCTTCGAGGCTCTCGACCGGCCATTTCGCCGCGAAAGTGCGGAAGGGCGGCGCAATCGGCAACTTGCTCACGTCCGACCTGTCGACGGCATGACAGCGCGCGCAGTGCTGTAGCGCAAGCGCCCTGCCCTCCGCCGCAAGATCCTTTTCCTGCGCCCGGGCCACTCCGGCGGACAGCCCCGTCAGGACGGTTGCGGCTACCAGTCCGAATATCTTCAGTCTCGTCACTGTCATTCTTTGGCTCCGCACCTTTCAGTTCCGGTCAGTTCAAGTTAGCGGCGATATCGTCAATCCATACGACAAAAGCGCACAACCGAGTTTGATCTCGATCATGCGCCATGGTCGTCGCGTATTGTCAGGCAGCTCAGTGATGAAAGTTCGTTAGAACCCGAACATCTTCTTCACGCGATCGAGCGCGCCGTCCGCCGCCTCCTCGATCGTATCCCACACATTTCCGGCTGTATCTGCCGCCGATGCGATAACATTCTTGGCGGCTGAACTTTCGAACAGCTCAAGTTTCGCAAGCGTATTCGGCCCTACGATCCCGTCGGCCTTGAGGCCGTTCTTCTCCTGAAAGTCCTTTACGGCTTTCTCAGTGCCTGCGCCGAATTTCCCATCGGCATCGATACCGAGCTTCTCCTGCATGGCCTTGACCGTCGTTCCGCGTGTGCCGCGGCGAAGGAGCACCAGATCGAAAAGTCCCATTTGCGAGAATGTGTCCGGCCCGGCGATGCCGTCGACCTTGAGACCGTTGGCCTGCTGATAATCCTTGAGCGCCTTTTCCGTGCCGGATCCGAAAATTCCGTCTGCCTCGACCCCGAGCTTTTCCTGCAAGCGCTTGACAGGCTCACCACGCAAACCTTTCAGCAGTATGGCCATTCGCCCCTCCTTGATGATTGAAGTATGCAAAGAAACTTGAGTTTAGCGGACCCTCATCGATCCCTGAGACACATCTGGGGTCCGCACCGGCGGATTAAAAGGCCGGCCGGCAAGTTCTGTTACAGGGCTCCAGTTCAGAATCCTTTCTTGAGGCTGCCGAGAATGCCGCGAACGAGGGCGCGCCCCAAAGCCGTTCCCATCGAACGTGCAACCGATTTGGTCAGCGCTTCGGTCGTACTTTGCCGGCGGGAGCGTCGCCGCGTCGTTTTTTTCGATCTGGTTGTGGTGCTGGAGCCACCGCCGAGCCAGTCGGGAAGCGAAAATCCACCACGGTTTTCCGTGTCCTGCTCGGACTCCTTTTTGCGCTGTTTCTCTTCCTGCTCCGACTTCGCCTTCGCCCGCTTCTGCAGGGTTTCATACGCCGAGTCCCGGTCGACACTTTCGTCATACACACCGAACACGGGGCTCTCCTTGATCACATCGCGGCGCTCTTCTTTCGTCAGCGGGCCGAGCCGCGACGAGGGTGGGCGAATGAGCGTCCGCTGCACGACGGACGGGTGCCCCTTCTTCTCAAGCGTCGAAACCAGCGCCTCTCCCACGCCGAGTTCCATGATCACATCCGCCGTCTTGAAGTCCGGGTTCGGCCGGAAGGTTTCCGCAGCCGATTTTACCGCCCGCTGTTCGCGCGGCGTAAACGCCCGCAATGCGTGCTGGACACGGTTGCCGAGTTGGCTCGACACGGTGTCAGGAACATCCAGCGGGTTCTGAGTCACGAAATAAACCCCGACGCCCTTCGAGCGGATAAGACGGACGACCTGTTCCACCTTGTCGACGAGCGCCTTTGGCGCTTCATCGAACAGCAGATGGGCTTCATCGAAAAAGAAGACCAGGCGCGGCTTGTCGGGATCGCCCACCTCGGGCAATTCCTCGAAGAGCTCGGACAACAGCCAGAGCAGAAACGTTGCGTATAGCCGCGGCGACTGCATCAGCTTGTCGGCCGCCAGCACATTGATAAAGCCCTCACCCTTGCGCGTCGTGCGCATGAGATCGGCAATCTCCAGCGCCGGTTCGCCGAAGAAATTTTCCCCACCCTGTTGCTCCAGCACCAGCAATGAGCGCTGAATCGCGCCGACGGAAGCCGTCGACACATTGCCGTATTCCGTCGACAGCTCCTTCGCGCGTTCGCCCACATGGTTCATCAACGCCCGCAGATCTTTCAGATCGAGCAGAAGCAACCCTTCCTCGTCGGCAACCCGGAACGCGATGTTCAGGACACCCTCCTGCGTGTCGTTCAGGTCCATCAGCCGTGCCAACAGCAACGGCCCCATCTCGCTGACCGTGGTGCGGATCGGGTGGCCCTGCTCGCCGAATAAATCCCAGAACACGGTTGGAAAGGCTTCGTATCCGTAATCGTCGAAATCAATCTTTTTCGCGCGTTCTTCCAGGAAGTCCTTCGAGACGCCTGATTCCGCCACGCCGGACAGGTCTCCCTTCACGTCGGCGCAGAAAACGGGAACCCCGTGTGCCGAAAAACCCTCCGCCAGGATCTGCAGCGAAACGGTCTTGCCCGTGCCCGTGGCGCCGGTGATAAGCCCGTGCCGGTTTGCAAGTTTCAACCGCAGTTCTTCGCGTTTCGTGCTCTTGCCGATAAAGACCGTTTGTTCATCGCTCATGGCGGCCCCTTGGTGCAGAATTTCGAGACGCCGATACCCTTACCGGCTCGCCTCGCACAAGGCAATTTCCTAAGCCATTCACACGCGTGAAGCGAGGTCGGATTTCATCCACAACTTAACCCTTGTTCACGAACCGGTGCGCGTATACAAGACCGTGACTTTCAAGATTTTTTTGGGTGATGAGGAGGAAGGCTGAAGATGAGTTACCCGATTATCGACATTGAGGGCATAGGGCCCAAATACACAAAGATGCTTAAGAAGGTTGGCGTCTCTCAGACAAAGCATCTGCTTGACCGCGGCGCGTCCAAGAAAGGTCGCAGGGACCTTGCGAAGGAATCCGGCTGCACCGAAAAACAGATCCTCAAGTGGACGAATATGGCAGACCTCATGCGCATCCGCGGCGTCGGTGAGGAATATTCCGAGCTGCTGGAAGCCGCCGGCGTGGATACGGTCAAGGAGTTGCGCAACCGCAAGCCTGAAAATCTCCACGAGGCGATGGTCACCGTCAACGGGAAGAAAAAACTTGTCCGTCAGCTCCCCGGACCGAAGCAGGTCAAAAGCTGGGTCGCGCACGCCAAGAAGCTCAAGCCGATCATGACCTACTAGGCAAACCCTTTCGTGCGAGACATAAAACGGCGGTTCGTCAGAGCCGCCGTTTTCTGTTTCAGGGTCAGTATCGTTAACCCGCGACCTTTGAGCCGGGTGCCCGTGGCAAATTGGTTATGATAGGAGTTATGCGGACAATTCGGTGAGTATTGCGACTGGACACGGGACGAAGACAATGTTCGAGCTGACCAAAGACCAGAAAGAACTGCAGTTGCGCGCGCGCGCCTTCGCCGAGGCCGAACTCGTGAGCCGGGCCGCCGAGATCGACGAAAGCCAGGAATACCCTTGGGATATCGTCGAAAAACTGACCAAGGCCGGTTTCACCGGCATGACGGTCCCAGAGTCCTATGGCGGCCAGGATCTCACTTACCTGCATACAGTTCTGGTCATCGAGGAGATGGCAAAAATCTGCGCGGTCACAGCCCGCATTGTTGTTGAAACGAACATGGGCGCGATTGGTGCAATCATGGCCTATGGCTCGGAGGAGCAGAAAAAGCTCGCCGCAGACATGGTGCTCGAAGGTGACAAGCCGGCCATCTGCATGACCGAACCCGATGCGGGAAGCGCCCTCACCGAACTGACCACGTGCGCGGAGAAAAAGGGCGACACTTACATCCTCAACGGCACCAAACACTGGATCACCGGGGGCGGCGTATCGCGCCTGCATCTCATCTTTGCCCGCGTCATCGAAGAAGGCGACGACAAGGGCATCGCCGCCTTCATCGCACTGAAGGACAAGGATGACGGACTGGTGATCGCGGACCGCGAACCGACGATGGGCCTGCGCGGCATCCCTGAGGCACGGGTCGAGTTTCACGACATGGTTCTGCCTGCCGATCGCCTGATTGTTCCACCCGAGGGCATCCGGCGCGGCTTCGCCGGTCTCATGAACGCGTATAACGGCCAGCGCACCGGGGCTGCGACCGTCGCGCTCGGCATCGCTGCCGGCGCCTACGACATTGCGTTGGACTACGCGCAGACCAGACATCAGTTCAAAAGACCCATCAGCGAATTCCAGGGTCTGCAATGGATGCTGGCCGACATGGCAACGGGGCTCGAAGCCGCGCGCCTGCTCGTTCACAAGGCGGCCTCCAGCGAGGGGACGAACGGCTTTCCCGATCCCCTGCTAGCGGCACAGGCCAAGATCCTCGCCTCCGAAACGGCGATCACGGTTACGAATAACGCACTGCAAATCCACGGCGCACCGGGCTACTCGCGTCGCCTACCGCTTGAACGGATGGTCCGCGATGCGCGGATGTTCACGATCGGCGGGGGCACCGCGCAGCTTTTGCGAAACCTCGTGGCAAGCCGCATCCTCGATAGAAAGTTTCCGCAGACCCGCGATGGTTATGTCGGCTGGGAAGACGAGGACCGGCCCGCCGGACAGCAGCGCAAACGCGGCTAGGCGGGCTGAGCGCATGGCCCGCAAATTGTCCCTTGCCGGTGATTTTCCCATGGCGGACGACGCCGACTGGCGCGCTCTGGTCGACAAAGCGCTGAAAGGCGCCGATTTTGACAAAGCGCTCCTGTCGCACACCTATGACGGCCTGACGCTCAAGCCGCTTTACACGCGAGAGGATGAGCCCACCCGAGACCCAAGCGGCATGCCGGGTACCGCGCCTTATGTCCGAGGATTTCAGGCAACGACGGGGGACCGCCCCTGGGAGATCCGTCAGCTCTATGCCGAGCCGGATCCCGGCGATGCCAATGCCGCAATCCTTGGCGATCTGGAAGGCGGCGCCAGCGCCGTTTCGCTCCAGATTGCGGCACCGGGGCAGACCGGCATCAAGATCGGCAGCGTGGACGACCTCGATCGAACGTTAGAGAATGTCGCGCTCGATCTCGCAGGCATCTGGCTTGAAGCGGGACACGGGACCGCAACTGCGGCGAACAACCTGATCGAACTCTGGGCCAAACGCGGCATCAAGCATGCTGACGCCGTCGGTGGCTTTGGTGCCGATCCGCTTGGCGTTTTAACTCGAACCGGTGCCCTACCTGTCGCGCTAGATCAAGCAATGCGGGAAACCGCAGACCTGGCCAAACAGACCCACGAAAGCCTGCCGCAGGTCACGGCAATTGCCGTAGACGCCCGCCCCTATCACGGCGGCGGTGCAAGCGAGGCGCAGGAACTGGCATGCCTGTGCGCGACGACGGTTAGCTATCTGCGCGCGCTGGAGAGTGCTGGACTTTCTCCCGCCGATGGTCTCGTCCAGATGGAGTTTGCGCTTGCCTGCGACGCGAACATGTTCCTGAACGTCGCGAAGCTGCGGGCCGCCCGCGCACTGGTCGCACGCATTGCCGAAGTCTCGGATGCAGGCGATGCCTTGCCCGGCTTGCGTCTGCACGCGATGACATCGTTCCGGATGTTCTCACGTCTCGACCCTCAGGTGAACATCCTGCGCACGACCATCGCTGCCGCCGCAGCAGCACTCGGCAGCGCGACATCGATCACCGTGCTTCCCTACACCTATGCGAACGGGCAACCCGATGCGTTTGCCAGGCGGATCGCCCGCAACATCCAGATCATCCTCCAGGAAGAGTCCTCACTCGGCGCGGTCATCGATCCGGCAGGCGGGAGCTGGTATGTGGAAGACTTCACCCGTGAACTGGCCGGGAAAGCGTGGAGCCTGTTCCAGCAGATCGAAAGCCAGGGCGGCATGGCAGAGGCTCTCGCCAAGGGGTTCGTTCAGAAGATGATCGCCCAGACCGCGGCGGAACGGGCACGGGACGTGGCCCATGGCGGAATTGAACTGACCGGCGTCAGTTCGTTCCCTAATCTCGCTGAGGAACTGCCGCATGCTGGGCCACATGCTGTGCCCGACGACGTCGACGATCCGGCGGTAACCGTAGAACCCATTCCGCTGCGCCGCCCCGCCGAACCCTTCGAACGGCTGCGCCAGTCGTCCGATGATTATCTTGAAAAGCACGGGCATCGCCCTCGCGTGGCGCTCGTCACCCTCGGGCGTCCGAGCGATTTCGCAGCGCGCGCAACCTACGCCGAAAGCTTCTTCGCGGCAGGCGGGATCGAGACCGTAGCTGTCGACGATCCGGTCGCATACGATGCCAACACGTTTCCGATCGCTTGCCTCTGCTCCAGTGACGATATCTATGGAGAAAAAAGTCCTAAGGTGTTGGAATCAATCAAAAATAATGGTGCGAAATTGATCTATTCCGTGGGCCGACCCGGCGAACTGCGCGAAAAACTCAAAAGTGCCGGCGTTGGCGGATTTCTTCACCAAGGCTGTGATATCATAGAAACCCTGAAAGAAGCCCAAGACGTGCTTGGCCTGAAGCGGACCTGACGTCCGCCGGAACCGGACAAATGAGCCAGTTGCCTGATTTCACGAAAGTCGCGTTCGAAGCCGACGCTGCGGCTGTGACGGTTCCCGCTGTTGAGTCCCAGGACACGCCGGAAGGGATCGCGATCAAGTCCATCTATGCGGATGCGGACCGTGAAGGGCTGGACGCCCTCGATACCCGCCCCGGGCTGCCGCCTTACATTCGCGGGCCCTACCCGACCATGTATGTACAGCGGCCATGGACCATCCGGCAGTATGCGGGTTTCTCGACGGCTGAAGAGTCCAACGCCTTCTACCGGCGCAATCTGGCCGCGGGCCAACAGGGCATCTCGATTGCCTTCGATCTCGCCACCCACCGTGGGTACGATTCCGATCACCCCCGCGTCCAGGGCGATGTCGGCATGGCCGGGGTCGCGATCGACTCGATCTACGACATGCGCACCCTGTTCGATGGTATTCCGCTCGATCGCATTTCCGTATCGATGACCATGAATGGGGCGGTTCTGCCAGTGCTCGCGCTTTACATCGTAGCGGGCGAGGAACAGGGCGTTCCGGCGGAGAAACTTTCCGGCACGATCCAGAACGACATTCTCAAGGAGTTCATGGTTCGCAACACCTACATCTATCCGCCCGCCCCCTCGATGCGCATCATTTCCGACATCTTCGCTTACACCTCGGCGAACATGCCCAAATTCAACTCCATCTCGATTTCCGGCTATCACATGCAGGAGGCGGGAGCGACGGCGGATCTTGAACTTGCCTACACGCTCGCCGATGGCGTTGAGTATGTCCGGGCCGGGATCGACGCCGGTATGGACATCGACAGGTTCGCGCCCCGGCTGTCCTTCTTCTGGGCCATCGGCATGAACTTCTTCATGGAGATCGCCAAGATGCGCGCGGCCCGTGCGATCTGGGCAAAGATGATCAGCGGGTTCAATCCGAAAGATCCAAGATCCCTCAGCCTGCGTACTCACTGCCAGACCTCGGGCTGGAGCCTGACCGCACAGGACGTCTTCAACAACGTGACGCGCACCTGCGTCGAGGCGATGGCGGCGACACAGGGCCACACGCAATCACTGCACACCAATGCGCTCGACGAGGCGCTGGCTCTGCCGAGCGATTTCTCCGCCCGCATCGCCCGCAATACGCAGCTTCTCCTGCAGCAGGAATCCGGCACGACCCGGGTCATCGACCCGTGGGGCGGAAGCTACTATGTGGAACGGCTGACCGCGGACCTTGCCGAAAAGGCATGGGAGCATATTCAGGAGGTTGAGGGCATCGGCGGCATGGCCAAGGCAATCGAAGCCGGCTTGCCGAAGCTGAAAATTGAGGAAGCGGCAGCACGCACTCAAGGCCGCATCGACTCCGGACGTCAGACCATCGTTGGCGTCAACAAGTTCCGGGCCGAGGATGAAGCCGAGATCGAGATCCTGAAGGTCGACAATCATGCGGTCCGCCGCCAGCAGCAGGAAAAACTGACGCGGCTGCGCAAAGAGCGTGACGAAGCCAAATGCCAGGCCGCACTTGAAGCGCTCACCAGGAACGCTGAAACGGGCGAAGGCAATCTTCTGGCCGGTTGCGTCGAGGCGGCGCGTGCCATGGCGACCGTCGGCGAAATGTCCGATGCCATGGAAAAAGTGTTCGGGCGTCATCAGGCGGAAATCAAGGCCATCACCGGCGTCTACAGGGAAGAGATCGAAACCATGCAGAAATCGCTGGCACGGGTTCAGGAACTGGTGGAGGATTTTGTGGCAAACGAAGGCCGCAGGCCACGTATCCTTGTGGCCAAGGTCGGCCAGGACGGCCATGACCGCGGCCAGAAGGTCATCGCGTCCGCCTTTGCCGATCTCGGCTTCGATGTGGATATCGGGGCATTGTTTCAGACACCGGACGAGGCGGCCCGGCAGGCGACCGAAAACGACGTGCATATCATCGGCGTATCCTCGCTGGCGGCAAGCCACCTGACGCTGGTGCCCGAATTGCGCGAAGCACTGGAGAAACAGGGCCGGGGCGACATCATGATCGTCGTGGGTGGCGTGATCCCGCCTCAGGACTATGACGAACTCTATGCAGCCGGCGCCAAGGCCATCTTCGGTCCCGGCACGGTTATTGCCGATGCTGCAGCCGATCTGCTGGAGAAACTTTCCGCGCAACTCGGCTTCAAGCCGAGCGAGGCTGCCGAGTAGAGTGTCACCATGAGCGAAGACAACACTCCCAGGATCAAAGGTGTCAATCACATCACGCTGGCGGTAAGCGATCTCGACGCGGCGGTCGACTTTTACCGCGACGTGCTCGGTCTGGAGTTGCGCAAGCGCTGGCCGGGCGGAGCCTATCTCGAAGCCGGCGATTTCTGGATCTGCCTGTCACCGGATGAGGCGACCCGGCAGTCACCGCATTCGGACTACACGCATCTGGCCTTCGATGTGGACAACGACGCGTTCGAGGCACTGGCCGCTCGCATCACGAGGGCCGGTGCGCGAGTCTGGAAGGACAACCGCAGCGAAGGCCGCTCGCATTACTTTCTGGACCCGGACGGGCACAAACTCGAGCTGCATGTCGGGACCCTTGAGACGCGCCTCAACGCCATGGACCTCTGCTGTGCACCCTGATGCATGCGCAAATCCTCTTGTCATCGCCAGCGACTCCCCCTAACCCGAAATTCATGTGCGCCACGCAAACAAGACGCAGCGACCCGACGCTAAAAGACTATGAGAAGGGTCTGCGTGCGGGCGACCGTGTGCTGCTGGCCCGCGCCATCACACTGATCGAGAGCACCAAGCGGGAGCACGCCGCCCTCGCGCAGAAACTGCTGCAGGCGCTGTTGCCTGATACCGGCAAGGCTTACAGGGTCGGCATCACCGGAGTCCCGGGTGTCGGCAAATCGACGGCCATCGATCAACTCGGCACCAATCTGACTGGCAACGGACACAAGGTCGCAGTCCTGGCGGTCGATCCGTCCTCCACACGGTCAGGCGGGTCCGTCCTCGGCGACAAGACCCGCATGCCACGCCTTGCTCAAAATGACAGCGCCTTCATCCGCCCCTCGCCCACCTCGGGCACGCTTGGCGGCGTCACCCGCAAGACGCGCGAGACCATGGCGCTTTGCGAGGCGGCAGGATATGACGTGATCCTTGTGGAAACCGTCGGCGTCGGACAGTCGGAAACGGCGGTGGCCGAAATGGTCGATTTCTTTCTTGCGTTGATGTTGCCGGGCGCTGGCGATGAACTGCAGGGCATCAAGAAAGGCATCGTCGAGATCGCAGACATGATCGCGGTGAACAAGGCGGACGGCGACAATGTCGAGCGGGCGAATGCCGCGGCAAGTATTTACCGCGCGGCCCTCAACATCATTACGCCAACGAGCCCCAACTGGACGCCACCGGTGGTGACAATTTCGGGCAAGGAGAATATCGGGCTCGATACCCTCTGGACGCGGATAGAAGAACACCGTGAAACACTCACCACATCCGGCGAATTTGCGGAGCGCCGCCAGGTTCAGGCGGTGAACTGGATGCATGATATGCTGGAGGATCGGCTGAAAGCCTCACTTCGAAACAACCGGAAGGTGGCGGAAAGTTTGCCCAAACTGGAGTCAGATGTGCGGGAGGGGAAACTTACGCCAGCGCTGGCTGTCGAAGAAATCATGGCTCTGATGGAGACGTGAACCCTTCCCCACCGGCGAACCAATGAGCGACAGAGAGCCCATCAGAGTTCTGCTTACCGGATTTGGTCCCTTCCCCGGTGTCCGTACAAATCTGAGCGGAGACTTTCTCGCTCAATTCGAAACACATTTCTCCCCGGTTGCGGACAACGTGGAGGTTCGAACCGAGATTGTTGATACAAGTTGGACGGCAGCCGAAGAATTCGTCGCCAACAACCTCGCCGTCTACGATCCTCACATTGCATTGCATTTCGGCGTGCATCGGCGTGCGGACGGATTCCGGATTGAAACACGAGCCAGAAACCGTGCTGGCGCCCATGCCGACGTAGACGGAAAAGTATTCGGAAGAGCCCAGCTCGTTTCGAACACCCCGCCGATTCTGCGTTCAAACGTTCCGGCTGCAAAGCTGGTGCAATCGCTCCAGTCTCATGGCCTGCCGGCAAACCCGTCACAGGATGCCGGCCGCTACCTATGCAACATGTTGCTCTATCTTTCACTGCTGCAGTCCAGCGAGAGCGGCCGCCTGCGCCAAACGGGCTTCATCCACATTCCACAGTTTGCCGGACCGTCGCACCACAAGACCGGCGCAAGGCGTTCGCATTTCGACATGACCACCCTACTTGACGGAACGAAAATCATTGTAAATCAGTGCATTGTCGAACACCGCCGTATGGTACAGACGGATGGTAGTGACGGTTAACTTTAACACGGCTTGACATCCCCCTTGCTTCAATCGAGGGGAAACACGGAGAGGCAATCATGATTCTCAATCGGCGTCAGATGATGGCTGGCGGTCTTGGAATGAGCGCGGGCCTCGCGGCCGCGGCGGGTCCGCGGGTTGCATCCGCACGAGCATCATCCCCGGCGGCGGCTGTCAGGTCGGTTGCCGACTATGGCATCCGCCCCGATACTGACGCGGACCAGACGTCTCGATTTCAGACGGCGATCGACGACGCGGCCAAGTCCGGACAGGTGCTTCATCTACCGGCCGGCGCTTACCGTGTTGGTGCATTGCAACTTCGTTCCAACAGCCAGATCTCGGGCGTTCCGGGTCTGAGTCTTCTCAAATTCTCTCCAGGGAATGCGGCTCTCACCGCAACCAAAGCGAACAACATCCACCTCACCGGACTTGTGCTGGATGGTTCGGGAAACGCCCCGGCAGGAGACAGTAACGTCAGCGCTTTGTTGAGCGCAAACCATGTCTCCGGGATTGCAATCACCGCCTGCAAGATCACCAGCAGCCGTACGAACGGCATTTCGCTAAACGCGTGTTCGGGACAAATCAGCGATAGCGAAGTGGAAAATGTGGCTCTGACCGGTGTCTTCTGCAACGATTCCGCCGGGCTCGATGTGAGCCACAACCACGTGCACAACTGCGGCAACAACGGTATTCAGATATGGCGCTCGAGCGCGGGAGAAGATGGCACTATTGTCGCGCATAATCGTATCGACGGCATTCGTGCGGCGCTTGGCGGATCCGGACAATATGGTAATGGAATCAATGTATTCCGCGCTAATTCCGTACAGGTTACTGGAAACCGGATCACCGACTGCGACTTTACGGCCATCCGTGGAAACGCCGCGTCCAATTTTCAGGTAATCGGCAACTCCTGCGCGCGCCTGGGCGAGGTGGCGATCTACGCCGAGTTCGGATTTGAAGGAACGATCATCGCCAACAATCTCGTGGACAAGGCGGCAACCGGGATTTCCATCACCAACTTTAACGAAGGCGGCCGGATGGCGGTCGCTCAGGGCAACCTGATCCGCAATCTCTTTCTGCGGAAGGGCGAGCGCGGCGTCGGTATCGCGGTGGAAGCGGACGCCATGGTCACCGGCAATCTTGTCGAAGGCGCGCCGGGTGGCGGGATCATGATCGGCTGGGGCAAATATCAGCGCGATGTCAACGTGACCGCGAACCTGATCCGGGAAGCACGTATCGGCATTGGTGTATCGACCACCCCGGAAGCCGGCTATGCCTACATCACCAACAACATGATATCGGTAACCTCGGACGGTGGGGTTCGCGCCATGGACCATGCCAAGCCACTCGGACCCGACTTGGCCAAGAACAGTTCGGAGTCCTTCCGCAACATTGCCGTCTTCGGAAACGTTTCGCTGTAACGATACTCTGTTTCAGGACGCCAGTTTCGCGATAGCGCCCGCGAGTTCGGCAGATGGTTGAACCTCCCCAACCATCAACCCGCGCCAGTTCTTGAGTGTTGTTTTGAAAATCTCACCCGCATTCGTAATCTGACCTGCAACCAGTCCGGCGATGATGAAGGCGGCGGCCGCCTCGGCTCCGCGCCGAGCGCCATCATCGACCTTCAGAGCCAGCCCGAGCCCATGCTCGGGAAACGCAGCGCAATAGACCCCTTCCGCACCGCCCTTTACGAAAGCCGCCGGGCCGAACCGCTCCATGACGCCGGTTCCAAATCGAGCCGTCCCCTCCACCATCAGTGGCTCGCTGGTGCAGGCATGAAAAAGGCGCCTCACAGCCGATGCCCGTGTCTTCGAAAGATCGTCGGGTGAGGTGAGCGCTGCGAAGGCGCCGGCAATTGACTTAAGCGGCATGGCCCATGTCGGCACCGAGCAGCCGTCAACCGCGCATACATCGGGCGACAAGGTCTCGCCTGCGACCTCCTCGATCGTCTCGCGTATGCGGCGCTGAATCGGGTGATCGGGACGGTCGTAACCGCCAACATCCACCTTCAGATGGGTCGCCAGGGCCAGCATCCCGGCATGTTTGCCGGAACAGTTGTTGTGAAGAGGGTCCGGGCACTGCCCACTCGCCGCGAGCGCGTGCGCCGCATCGGGATCAAGCGGCCAATGGATGCCGCAAGCGAGTGCGTCCAGAGCAAGTCCGCACTTGGCGAGCATGCCACGCGCTCCTTCCACATGCATCGGCTCTCCATTGTGAGAGGAGCAGGCAAGAGCCAGTTCCTTGTCGGTGAAGCCCGCTGCGTCGGCAGCACCGCTTTCCACCAGGGCGAGTGCCTGCAACACCTTGATCGCCGAGCGTGGATAGATAGGCGCGTCGACGTTACCGAGTTCGAGAAACGGTGAACCGTCGGCGCGCACGATACACACCGCTCCGCGGTGTGTACTCTCAATCTGAGGCCCGCGTGTGAGTTGGACCAGAACCGGATTGGACATGATGGATGCGCGTTCCGAACGGGATAAGTGGACCAGATACGGCCCGCCTTATAACGCGCGAAGGATCATCCGATCAAACAACCCAACCGCGCATGATCAGGTTTTTACCACCGGCAAAAGTAGCTCATGTCCCGTCGGAAACCTTGATGACCGGATCCGCGCTTACATGTCCAAAGTCAGCACCACCGTCCACCGTTTCCGGTACGGCCTCCGCTGTCTCAGGCATGGGATCCTGAGTGCTCACCTGGATCACCGGCGCCTTGGTGCGCTTCTCAATCTGATTGATGAAGCCCACCCGGATTTTCTTCGTGACGATGTGACCCCACTGGGTATTCAGGTTGGCGGAGTAGATCGGCTCGTATTTGAGGATGTGCTGCGGTTCGACCGGATGATCGAAGAGGCTGTCCAGAACAAGCGTGCGTCCATCGACCTGAACCGTCGTCACAGCATGTATCAGACCGCGGCGGCGGTCCCGGACAACGACCAAGCGGAGCTGATCATTGCGAAAACCGAGTTCGAGCAACGACCAGAACTTGATCGCCGCATAATCCTCGCAATCGCCTCTCCCATGCAGAACTTCCGCCGGGCTCGCCCAGTAATCTCGCTTGCCGAAAAGCTTGTCATCGTCACCGTAGGAAACCATACGGTTGATCGACTTGTTGAGGCGCTCGACCTGAACCTCCTGCGGCAATCCCTTGAGGTCCTCCAACAGATCGCGCCACTTGCGCAGATGCGCCGGACACACCGCGGCACCAGCGGTGCAACGTTCGTACATTTCGGACTCATCGACGATCCGGGTGAGAACACCCTTCCAGTCCGCCTCGAAGCGGTGCTTGATCGTTTTGAACTCGAACGAACCCATCAAGCCAAACCTGAAGGCTTTCATGTCCTTCCGGGATTCGGCTTCTTTTGCACGATTGACAATGGCATTTTTCAGATTGATGCCGACGTTCGGAAAAGCCTGCACGCCGGTTCCGCCGAAAACCATCAGCGGCAGCAGAACTCCGAGCGCACAGATCGCGCCGCGAAAAAGCGCGGATCCACTTGTCTTGTGCTCATTGGCAAGCCAATAATTTTTAGTCTCATATTGCTCCAGCAACGCGTTCTGCGCGCTACCGTTCGCGTAGAGCCTCTCGCTTGGCTTTGACGATCGGTTTGAGAATATAATCAAGGACACTCTTCTTCCCCGTTATGATGTCGACTTGTGCGACCATTCCGGGGATTATGGGCAGAGACTCCTTGCCTTTCCGTAAAATATTCTCGTTTGTTCTAACAGTAACGAAGTAGAAACTCTCTTTGGTCTCTTCGTCCTTAATGCTGTCTGAAGAAATTATCTCAACTTCTCCATCAAGCCCGCCATATATTGTGAAATCGTAAGCGGTAATCTTAACAAGTGCTTTCTGATTAGGGCTAACAAAAGCTATATCTTTTGGTGGCACGCGGACTTCCACCCGAAGCGTATCCTCAATCGGCGTGATCTCCGCCAGCGGTTCACCGGCCCGCACGACACCTCCGATCGTGTTCGTATGCAGTTTGTTAACAATGCCATCGACAGGCGAACGAATATCGGTCCGTACAACGCGATCCGATGCCGCCTTGATCGATTGGTCGACGACGGAAAGCTCCGAAAGCTTGGCATTCAACTCGGTTTGGGCATTCTGACGGAAGGTGAGCTTTTGCTCGTCGATCAGCCGATCGGCCTCGCGAATTGACGCTTCGACACGCGGAATTGCCTGCTTTGTCGACGCGAGCTGGCCTTTCAGGTCGGAGATTTCCCTCTCCAGCCTCAGCACATCGGTTCGTGAAACAATGCCCCGCTTTGCCAGCGGTTCCTTCAGCTTGAATTCCTTTTGCGCAATCTCCAGTCCGTTCGCGAAACGCTTGCGGTCTTCATCGAGCTCGGCCAGTTCCTGCCGGCGTTGCTGGAGCCGCTCGCGATGCAGGCTGATCTGGTTATCAAGCGCCGACTTCCTGATCTCGAAGAGTGTTTCTTCGTTATTGGTCGTGGCCGTTGCCCGTTTCAGGAGATCGGGCGCAAAGTCCACCTTTTTTGCATCCGGGTTTTCAGCTTCCGTGCGCAATCGCTGAACCTGGGCGCGCAGACTGAGCTGTTTTGCCTCAAGCTCACCGAGGTCGGATGAAAATCCCGTGTCGTCGATACGGAGCAGAATCTGCCCCTTTTTGACGGTATCGCCCTCGCGCACGAAGATATCTTCGACAATCCCGCCTTCCAGACTTTGCACCACCTGCTTCTTGGAAGACGGAATGACCTGTCCCTCGCCGCGCGTCACCTCGTCGATTTCCGCGAAATACGCCCAGCCCACGAACGCCACGAACAAGGTTGCACAGGCCGTGAGAAAAATCGTAGAGGCCCGCGATGGCGCGCCACGGAGGGCGGCCTCCGCATCGCGCACGAAATTGAGATCTTCGCGCTCCTCAGCGGAGGTGGTCCATTTGTTGAGATCCTGGGTCGACATCAGTACGTTGTTTCGGCCAATTCCGCTGGGGTACAATCTCTCTTTTTAGAGAAATATGCATTAACAGCAGCAGAGGAAACTGAAATTTCGGCAACAATTCTCCACATCCGCCGGAGGTGCACGGAGAATACGCCGACGCGCCATGCGCCGGTCGGAAGATAACGGAAGACAGTTGGACGATCTATAGCGGCGTGTCAGTGGCCCATATAGCTCAGCATCCGCTCGTAGAAACACTCGCATTTCTGCAATGTTTCGAAATCAGGCCGCCGACGCCATTTCATGGGCTTTCTCAGATAGCCATAGCTGCGAGCGCAGCTTATTTTCGCCTGTCCCGCCCACACGAAAAGCGGCGACTGGGAATAGACCGCACGGTTCGAGTTTGCGACGCCGGATGCGTGTTCGTAACGCCTCCAGACCTCCGCCTTCAACTCGCGCCGGTTCGTGTAGTTCACGAGTTCATCGGCATCTTCGACAAACCGGCAACGCGAATGCGAAGCGAGGCTGCCCTTTGAATATCCGATGTCTCCACCAGCCATAACAGATGGTGTGGCCACAAACAGGAAACTGAATGCAAGCGCCGTCGCAAAAATAGCTTTCATGCCGCCCCCCTGGTCGCCGAACGACCGAGAACATAAAATACATTGCCGCCCATTGCCGAAATGAACGACTCCATATTTGTCTCACCCCCGCCACGCCAATGCAAGCAACAGCGAAAGATGCCCAACTGCCGGAAGTTAGAAAATTGTCAGCTGTTGCTAGAACGCAACAGAATCGGTCTCTGAATCCGCATCGATTACAATTGTAACCTGCGGAAACAAAAAATCCTCGGACAGATGCGCCACTTCGGGCCAATCTGATGCTTCGGACCGGGGCTCTTTTGCCTCCGTGCTTTGCGTCTCGTCGGAAGCGTTTTCACCAAGAATGGCGATGGTTTCCAGCTCCGCGCTCACGCTCCCCGCGTCAAGAAGGTCGTTGAGATCAACAGACTCAAGGCCCGATTCCGCAAAGTCCAGCCAATCGGTATCCGCGGACACGTCGGTGGCCGGAATCTCCAGCGATACGCTGTCATCGCCGGCGTGTGACTCGGGCGCGTAAAACGCTTCGAGCACCGGCTGCCCGTCTTCCGCTACCGGCTGAATTGTGTCGGTCCAGACCACGTCGGCCGTATCGGGCGACGCGAATTCTTCGACGACAGGCGCAATGATCTCGACCTTGATGTCCATGTTCCGTGCCAATTCTCTTCCCTCAATTGGCCCCCAAGGCGAACGTCCCCAAACATTCACCTCTGAACGCTTAAGTCTAAGCTATCTGAAGAATAGCACAATTTACGCCCTTAAGCCATTGAAGCGGCGAAAGAACATTGCGACGGACTTGTGGCGGTACGAGCCACCCTGACAATGGTTGGCTACTTCTTACCCTTGGGCGTTGCTGCCGTCTGGTCGCCCTGTCCTGCCCTCGACAAATTTGCAAGACTTTGCGCCAACTGGACAGCCGCTTCCCGGCTCAGCACAAGACGCGCGACGAGCGCGCGGTGTACTTCCGGGTTCTTTCCCGGCTCTGCCACACTCCAGCGATGCGCCGCCAGGTTTATCGAAATACAACCACTGATCACGCCGGCGCCAACCACGTCGGTTGCGAAAATCTCGCGTACACCGTCATCATCCACAAGCTTTGGTACCGGCGGCGCTTTCGGCTTTCGTGCCATTTCCTCGTCCCCCTCGGCCATTAGCAGGAACCTCCCATAATTCACGCGGATCCCTGTCATAGATAGGCTTTGTCCATCGCGGCGCAAGGCCCGCGAGAAACAACACTTATGCCGGAAAAGACTTTCCGAGCCGTTACTTGCGCCCATTTGTGAGACCGGGACACGCCCTGTTAACCGTTAAATTCATGACCGGGTAGGTTTAGTTCTTTGGCGATTTTTCCGCGCTATGATTGGTTTCATGTCCACAAAACCAAACCCCGCGCCGCGCTCGGGCCCACGCGCCCAGGCTCCCGTCCGGCGACCCGTCCAGACAAGCGCCCGCCCCGTTCACTTCCTCCTGACCGACGCTTATCTGGTCGCGGCGAACAACGGTCGGCATCTCACACAACTGGGCTTCAACGCCCTGTGCCGGATCTCTCGAAGCGCCAAAGACACAATGAAGCAATCCAGCCATCAGGTTGAGGAAAGGCTGGCAAAGCCGGAACAGCTGGAGGCAATCCGCGAACGCTGGCTCGACGCCTTTGAGGCCAATCCGGAGCGTATGGCACGCGATGCAACCCGTGAGGCCGAGCTGGCGGCTCGCCTTCAGGACGAACTGCTGAACGAGTTGATGCGGAATGCCAACGACGCGGCCGCCGCGTTGCTCCCGAATGGTCGCGCCATGATGCTCGGCCGGATCGGCCAGGGATTTCGCTCCGTATTGAGCATTACGGACCAGCCGCGCGTCCATTCCGGCGACATCAGCTTTGCCTTTGACCCGCGCCGCGCCCTCAAGGCTATCAAGAAACGCCTCGGGCGGCAGACGCCAGCCGAGATACCGGTTTTCCGGCTGCCTTTCCCGGTCTCACACAAGGATGAACCCGCGCCGATACGCGCGATGATCGAGGAATATGACACTGTCGTGGTGATGCCGTTCCGCAGTCTCAAGGCCTGCGAGCGCTGCCGCGCTGTATGGGACGCGAAGCGCAACGACGTCACCTTGCTGAAAAGCCTTCCGGCGCTGAACCTGATGATCTGGGAACGCAACGACGCGACGGCGCACTACAAACGCACCGTCCGTGATAATGTCGACCGGTCGGTGCGCCCTGCTCCGCGGATACAACGTCCGGCTCGCGTCGAACTTACGGTCGGCGGTGCGAACTCCAATTCAAAACCGGTCATCGATATGTCGGGACCGAGATCTGAGACAGACAGCCGCGTCATGACACGCGCCCGGCCAGGACCGGGCGTGAGGGTAAGTGCCGAGATCGTCCGGCATCCCAAGAATGGGTCCTCCGCGAATGCGCCGGCCAAAACAAATGGTGCCGCCGCCCCTGCGGGCCGGAAATCCGCCAAACCGAAAAAGACTTCAACATCCGCAAAAACGCGCAACGGCACGAATGGTGCATCCTCCTCGAGCTCGAAACCCAAGATCGAAACGTCAGCGACGACAGCGCGCGTTGCCGTATCCGAGAAGGGAACGAAATCGACCGCCAAGAAACCGGCAGCGAAGAAACCTGCGGCAAAGAAGCCCGCACA
>JALCBY010000011.1:0-3265 GCA_028066055.1 Hyphomicrobiaceae bacterium | reverse complement strand
CAAAGAAGCCCGCACAGAAGGCTTCTGCGACGAAGACCAAAACCAAGACCGCAAAAGCGCCAGCTGCGCGCAAACCCGCTGCAAAAAAACCGGCGGCGAAAAAGCCCGCGGCAAGGAAGCCTGCTACCAAGAAGCCGACAACAAAGAAACCCGCCGCCAAAGGCAAGCCGACCGGAACAACAAAGGCGGCGGCCGCGAAGAAACCGGCCTCCAGGCGCGCACCGGCGAAGACCCGCAGCGCTGTTGGCAACAGCACAAAAAAAGCTTCAAAATCAAAAGCCTCAAGCAAGAAGCCCTAGAGCTTGCTTGAATTTACCGCGCTCACCCGACATCCGAATACGCACAAAAGAAAACCGGCGGGAGTTTTAACTCCCGCCGGCTTGTTCCTGAGTTCAATCTTCAGCGACTAGACGGTGACGTTGCCGGACGTTCCATCGTCGCTGCCGTCATCAAAGCGAATTTTGACGGTATCGCCACCGGCCGCAAGGAAGCCCTGCAGAGTTGCCAGGGTCTGCGGCGTCTCCGTGGCGCCGCCGCCATCGAAGTCGACCTGAACGTCGGCATCGTTTGCGTTGTTCGCATTCTGAACAACCTGAACGAAGTCACTGAGATCATCGACATCCGCCGGTCCACCGTTGATGACGGTGAACAACTCCGACAGATCGAGCACATCGCCCTCGCCGAAATCATAGTCAGTGATAAAATCGGCGATGTTGTCCAGGCTCGCCAGATTGAAATAGAAGGTGTCGGCATCGTCGCCGCCAGTGAGCGTATTTTCACCGCCACCACCAATCAGGATGTCATCTCCCGAACCACCGACAAGGACATCGTCTCCGTCGCCACCGATAAGGACATCGTCTCCGGCACCACCGACAAGCGTCGTCACGAGACTGTCGGACACCACGCTCTCGGCACCATTGTTGCCATCGGATTCGTAGGTGCCATTCAGTGACCCGCCATTTCCGAAGTCGATGGAGTACGGCACGTTGTTCTGGCCAAAACCGTCACCCGTTGCAACCGGGCTCGAATTCGGATCGATATCCACGCCAAACCGCAATTCCTCACCCTCGGTGAAGGCGCCGTCGATGAAGGTAATGACCAATGTGTCACTGTCGGTCGACGTAACGCTCTCGACATCGGCCAAGGTAATGTCGGACTCGCTGCCCGGCGTGAATGCCAGCGAACCGCCACCGGTAAGGTCGAACTCGGCACTTCCGAAGGCAGAGATATCGATGGTGATCTCCTTGATGAAATCACCCGGGATCGCAGCTGCCGCAAAGGCGAAACCAAACTGGTTGTTGCCGACGTTACCGATCGATCCAGGCCGGACATCGGCGTTGACCTTGGTCAGACCGTCCTTAGCAATGAGAATCTCGTTCGCATTGGTTCCGGTGATCGTCGCGCTGTCATCGGCATCGATGGTGACGCTGGCGTCATCGCTGCCAAGCCCATCCGTCATAGTGTAGTCGAACGAGCCCGTGTCGAACAGCTGCGGCTCTTCAGACGTCACCTTGACTTCGACGAAATCAACCAGAATTGCTCCATCCGATCCAAAACCACCGTCTTCATCCTCATTAAAGACAACCAGTGTCAGATTTCCGTTTGCATCGATGAAATTCGACAAGTTCGTCGTCAGCGTTTCGCTGAGCGTGCCGATACTCCCGTTCGACGCTCCAGTTGTATCAAGTGACTGCCAGTCGGACCCGTTCCAGATGCCCAAAACAAGATCATCACTACTGAAGGTGGCGTCTGGTCTGCCAGCCAGCACGTCGATCTCGATCTGCGTTACAAGCGAAGGATCCTCAGTCACCTTGAACTGGAACCATGCGACCTGGTTGTTTCCGCTTCCCGGATCACCTGTATTCCAGTTCGCGTTGTCGTCTGCTGCGATCTGTCCATAGTTTGCATTAGACGCCTCAACCAAAGACCCTGGGACAAAGTCACTGTTTGAGGCAGGATTCAAGGCATTGAGATCATTGAAATTGTCGGTGTCGACCCTGAACTCTCGAGCAAACGCATCATTGGTCTGACGGGTAACACCGACAAAGTTGTAGGTGTTCTCAGTGACGATCGGTGTCACGTCCGGCGTGAAGATCGCACTGCCGAGCGTGACCGATCCACCGGTTGGATTCTGGACGCTGGTAACGTCCAGCGGCCCGGGACCGGAGCCCCCTATGTCATTGTTCAGCAGGGCCAGTTCGGGAATAACGATATCGGACCCGTCCACAATGTTGGTGAGTACCACATCGTTGGTTGCTTCAGGCGGGAGGATCGGATCGATCTTGATGGTGAGCGTCGCCGTATCGCCATCGCCGTCGCCATCCACAATCGAATATTTGATCGTTTCCGTTTCCTGGTCATTGCCCGGAATATCCTGAGGCGGCTGATAGGAGTAGTCGCCGGCAAGGTTTCCGTTTCCGTCATCGGCAAAATGGAAGGTGAACTGCCCGCCCAGTACGGTCTGAACCGTGAGCTCGCTCCCTGGGATCACTGCCAGCGTACCTTCATTGGTGATGTTCACGCCATCGAATGAATAGGTGACACCATCAATCTCGATTGACGTGATCTGGCCTAGCCCGTCGGCACCGAGCATATCGACGCCCATGCTGTCGTCGTCGGTCAACACGTTGCCCATGACCGCAGCACCTTGCTGCACGGCCTGGATCAGCGCATCGACGAGATCGGCGAAATTCGCGACCTGAATCGGCGCGCCATCGCCGTCGACATCAATCTGCTGCAGATTGCTCAGATCAACGCCATCGCCAACACCGACCGCTGTAACATTCAGCGGAACGGCCGGATCGTTGACGGCATTGTCCCAAGCGATCCTGACTGGGTCGGTCAGAACGTTGTTTCCCGGACCAAGCTGATCGTTGGCATTGCCGTCACTGATGAAGAAGACGTTATTAAACGCCCCGTCCACGCCGTCGTAATGGCCGAGGAACGTGCTGATGGCATCGGTATAGTCCGTCGCGCCGGTATTAACCGGACGTGAGTTCAGGCTCGCATCCAATGCCGCATCCAGATCCGCCTGATTGTTGAACGGACTGGTCGGCAAAATCGCAGCGTTGGCGCCGAACGCGACAATCGAGATCGACACGCCCGCATTGATCGACGTGAAGAACGAGGCAGCCGCAGCCTTCACCGCAGCGATTTCCTGCGCAAGTTCCGAGTCGTTGATGCTTCCAGAATAGTCGAGCACGAAACCGATGTTGTAGACGGGCGCCGACCCTTCCGACGTCGTTGCCATATTGTCTTTCGCCGT
>JALCBY010000034.1 GCA_028066055.1 Hyphomicrobiaceae bacterium | reverse complement strand
ACGCCGACAGGGCAGAACGCGAGCAGTTCAAACAAATAAACGGACGACGTTAACCGAGAACATCCTCTTCGACCCGTTAAGGTGCCGGATGACTTGAGGATGCAGGGATTGCTGAATAAATTGGGGGGTGGACAATACACGAACGCTTTGTGACAAAGGCGTTGGATCTCAAAAATTAACTGGATTGCCGACTCTCAAAAAAGGCAGATCCGTTTAGTGCAGGCGTATAAAAGTCAATGAGACCCAAACACGATGCTGGCCAGCGTTACAGGCGCG
Source organism: Hyphomicrobiaceae bacterium (assembly GCA_028066055.1). Classification (GTDB taxonomy): domain Bacteria; phylum Pseudomonadota; class Alphaproteobacteria; order Rhizobiales; family Methyloligellaceae; genus UBA2767. The sequence continues at coordinate 34,638 of JALCBY010000034.1, read as the reverse complement.
TCGGGTTATCCTCCGACATCCATTATCCGTCTGAAGCCAGCACAATCACGCTGGATTTGAGGAGTATCTGGCGGCACCGCTGGGGAATTGCCGGTATCGTCTTCTTGTTCGTCGCGTTGGGCATCGCCTTCGTCATGCTCCGGCCCACTTGGTATTCGGCTTCGACACGGCTCGTTGTCGACCATCGCAACCCATCTCTTACAGTAAACAACACTGTCTTTATGACCTCCGATCTGAGCGGAAGCTTGGTGGATAGCCAGGTTGAGATCCTGAGGTCGCAAAAGGTCATGGCGCGGGCCCTGGCTCTTCTAAAGCCGGAGGATCGCCAAGCCCTTTTGCCGGGTCCGTCGCTGGTCTCACGCGCAATGACCTTGTTTGCGATCAAGGATGATGCGGAGTTAACCGACGAACAATTACAGACCCTGATGCTCGCTCAGCTGGGAAATCTGATAACCGTCACACGGCTCGGCGAGACGTTTACAATCGAGATACTCGCGCATGGCTCAAGTCCACAACTCGCAGTTCAGTTGGCGACCGCGATGACCGACGCCTTTCTTGAAGATCAAGCAAAGGCAAATGCGAATGCGGCGCGCGGCGCCAGCCCATGGTTGCTTGAACGGCTAAAGAACTCGGGCACGAGCGCCCGCGTCATCGCAAATGCCACGATACCGCTGGCCCCGGATGGACCAAATGCGAAGTACGTCATCATCGCATTTGCATTTGCCGGCGCGATCATGGGCATTGGCGTGGCATTCACTTACGACATCCTGGACACCAGAATCCGAACTCCTGAACAGGCTGCGGATGTCGCTGCGGCGGAATGTTTGGGAATCATGAACGTCCTGTGCCGCGGCGAGCTAAGAGCCGGGACTACCGGGGGCGGGAGAAAAAATCGTTGGGTTGAAAATTATCCGCTTCCCGCAGATCTACGTGTGTTGAACAGCTGCTGCATCGCGGCGACGATCGAGCGTCCGGACTTGCAAACGCTTGGCGTAACGTCATGCACACCGGGTGAAGGCAAATCCACAATCACCGTAAATCTCGCGAGGGCTATCGCGGCCAGCGGCCAAAGGGTGCTGCTTGTCGATGCCGCAAGAGACAGTCAGGATTTGTCCCTGCAACTCACGAACACGTCCACCAAGGCGAAGAACGGTCTGCTGGGCGTCCTGTTCGGGAAGACCGATTTGCAGGAGAGCGTGATAAAAGAGCCGGGCACGGGCGTGCACTTCCTGCCATATGGCTCTCATGCCCGACACCAGAACGAGTCTTCGATTTGGGCGCACCACAATCTCAATCTGCAAAGACTGACGTCGAAGTACGATGTCGTGATTTTCGACCTTCCCGCGATCAATGCGGACTGCTCCGCACGGGCTGCCGCCCAATTGCTCGATGGCATGCTTCTCGTCGTCGAGTATGGAAAACTGCCGGAAGACGCGGCACACAAGATCCTTGAGCAGGCGGGAAGTACCAGAAACAGTTTTCTCGGCGTGGTGTTAAACAAAGTCGATGAGGCCAAGTACAAAACATACGCTTCTTTAAAGCCGAAATATCGCCGTCCCGTGCGCCCTGCGAAAGTTGCCAATGCGCGCGTGAGCACCAAGAAACCGAAAAAGCGCCCTTCAAACAGCTCGGTTCTGCAATTTTGGTACGCGCTCCCGTCGATCTCCAATTTTCAAATTGGGCGTTTGTTCAAAAATGCAAAGTGCGCTTTCCATGAATCGCGCTTCGTATCCACCGCATGGTGGTCCGATCAATTATCGTCACGCTTCCACGCAATGAGAAGTCGCTTTGCCCAGTGCGGGTCGAAAGTCAGATACGCTCTCGCGTCACGGTGAACTGTTGTCAGTAGGTTGCCGAGGATAGCTAAAAATGTATGTACCGTTCCGAGGACTGATGGCGGCCAGGGCCGTAACATCGATCATACTTCGGCGTATGGCCGTATACGCCGTGGCATCTCTGGCGTTTGCTGTGCTCTTGATGTCGGCCGGTTCGGCGGACTTTGCCAGCGCCGCCGACACCGGCAGTGAACAAGGGTATATGCTCGACAGCGGAGACAGGTTGCGAGTCAGGGTTCACGAGTGGCCTGGCTTCGATGGTGATATTGACGTCGGCACAGATGGCAAGGTCGGACTGCCGATCATAGGAAGGGTCCCCGCACGCGGCCTCACCATCAGCAAGTTGGCTGATGACATCGCCGAACGCCTGCGAGTGAGTTCAAGCCTTTCCAACCCGCCGAGCGTGGTCGTTTCGATTGTGCGATACCGTCCGTTTTTCATTCTCGGTGATGTGGTCACGCCGGGGCGCTATGAATTTCAGCCGGGGCTCACTGTCCTCAAGGCCGTCAGCATTGCCGGTGGGTACTTCAGAGCACGCGATACGGCGTCTGCACGTGAGGTCATTTCAGCGCGCAGCGAGCTTGCGACCAACACAAGGCTTGCTCACAGCGCCCTTGTGCGACTTGCCCGCATCCGGGCGGAAATCAAGAGGCAGAAAGACTTCAAGATCCCTTCGGAGCTGGCTCCCTTTATCCACGGGCCGGATCTCAACGCCGTAATTGAGAAAGAGCGCGATATTCTGACCGCAAACCTCGCCCTTCATCAGGAAAAAATCGCGACATTCGAAAATCTCAGCAAAATTACAGAGCGGGAAATCGAGTCGCTTCGCAAGGAGCTTGAATCGGTCGGCAAGCAGCTCGCGATCACCGAGAAGGAAGCCAAACGCGTGAGGCATCTGGCATCCCGGGGACTGACCAACGCCGACCGTGTTACCAGCGTCGAGCTGTCGCTCTCTCGTATCGAACGGACCCGTCAGGAACTTCAAACCGCAATCATTCGCTCCCGCCTGTCTTTGCACAGGGAGCAAAGAAATGCAGAGGAGCTGAAGCAGGAGGCCGTGAAGGCGTTGCGTGATGAACAGCAGACGACGCTAACAGCGTTGAACGAAGCACGTCTGCTGGTGCGCCGAAGCGAGCAGCTCCTGCTGGCAGCGGAGGTAGCGCCGCCAACCGGTATCCGCGGGCAAAAAAAGGAGCAGCTCGTGCGAAATTTCACCCTTGTCCGCAGGACGGAGGACGGGACTAAAAGGCTGGAAGCCAAGCCGGATGACGAGGTGAAACCCGGTGATGTCGTCAATGTGGAAAAACCGGTTCCGGTTACCGGAGATCCGACAGCATTCGGCACTTCGCCATTGCCGTCGCGGCTCGGCGCGAAAGTCACCGATACAGTAAGACGTTAATCCGCTCCGCGTAATCTCGGCCACGGCGCCGATAGAGGCGCTGGCGGAAAACGGACGAGCGATGACCACGATCGAAATTCCGAGACGACCGTCGTCTTTTCGATGGATCAGCAGAACCTGGCGCGAGTGCTATGTGTTCTCTCCAGTTCTGGTTGCCGTTTTGCTCGTGCACGGGGGCTTCTTTTTCCGCGCCGGATCTCCATTTGAGCAACACTTTCTCGCATTTTCCGGACTGCGCGAGGCATACATTGGGTTGTGCTGTTTTGCGGCAATCTTGGCGGTTATCGAGGGACTGCATCGAAAACGTTTCGGCGCGGGTGATTTGATCCTTCTGTTGGTCGTTCTTGCGTTTGCGTTCGGGTCGGCGACATTCGCATATTTGAAATTTGGGCAGCCCGTTTTTTACGGACTGTTCGAAGAGCGGCGCGTTCTGCTGTTTTTCGGGATGTTTTTGATCCTGGCGGCGTATTTTCAGTTTTCCAATCGGCCGGAGGCATTAGTCGGCGCGATATACTGGGCGGCGCTGATCTACCTCTGCCTCGGCCTGGTGATGCAGACCGGGCTGTTGGGAGACCTCGCATCGCGTGATATTCCCGACCTCGATCCACGCAAATATCGCATCCTTGTCGGCTCCGACATGTACAGCATCTCGATCGTCATCGGCTCGGTCATGATCATCCGGCACGGAGCGTGGGAACATCTGGTGCCTGTTCTCGTCGGTGTGGCCGGTCTTTTGCTGATTTCTCAAACCCGGAGCACAATTGGCATCGTTATTGTTGCCGTTGGCGTGATCTTTGCCCTGACGTCGTGGCGTCATTTTCTGGTTGCAGCCGCCGGAGGGGTGGTCGGCTTGGTTGCCCTTTTTCTCTGGACCAAGGTTTCGGGAGGCGATTTGGGAGTTGGCAACTCGGTTGCCGAGCTTGACGTGCGTGTAACAACGTCCAGGACAATCCTGACAGAGTTGGAAAAGAACGATTGGCTCGGCATGGGTGCACTGTCACTTCAGTGGCAAAACGGCTTTCACAGAATCTACGACAAACACTTCTATCTTTCCGATGTCGGTGTCGTCGGAGAGTTCTATAGGTTTGGGATATTTTTGTTCGTGATTTACGGGGGACTTGCGATAGCGATTTTTAGCTATTTCCGGCAGCCAATGGATCCGCGCGGACGCAGCATCGCCAACGGCTTGTTTATCCTGTTTATTATCAACGCGTTCGGAGCCGGTCTCTTTGCCTTTGTCGGTCCCTATTTGGCTATTCTGCTTGCCCTGACGGTCGCATTCCGCAAACACGAATATGCCCCCAGAACTTTGGGCAGCCGGCTCAGGTTGCGGCTCTGAATTCTCTCTCCCGGCGATCTGACCCACCTGTTTCGCAAGCCCCCATTTTCCTTGTATAGAGAGGCCTTGCCTGTTCCGTAACGCAAATCCGGATTTGTCCCGCATGAGTCACAGAAGCAGTCAGAAACTCTTGTTTGCGGCAATTCTCGCCGTCTGCGCCGTGTTGGCCGCGGTGATTTTCGCAATGTATCCCAGCGGATTTTCGGCTCATTCAAGACAGCAGCAGATGCCGTATCTCACGGGCGTCAGTTTGGCGGGAGCCGAGTTCGGCCCTGAGATACCGAATGGTGAGAAGAGAGGAAAATTCGGAAAGGAATACACATATCCAATAGCCGAGCTGACACCGGGTTACGTGTCTCCCAAATATTTTCTTGGCAAGGGAATGAACACGTTTCGTCTGCCCATACGGTGGGAGCGCCTGCAGCATGCGCTCGGCGAACCGCTCGACGAAAAAGAAGTGGCGCGGCTCCTCCTGACGGTCAAGAAGCTGCAGGAACTCGGTGCCTGGGTCATCGTCGATCTCCATAACTATGCCCGCTATGAGGAGACACCGATCGGCACCGAAAAAGTTCCGACGTCGACCCTTGCCGATGTCTGGAAAAGAATGGCCGTGCACTTCAAGGATTCACCTCGCGTCATCTTCGGTCTGATGAACGAGCCTTACGATATCGAATCGAAGGTGTGGGCCGAGGCCGCTAATCTGGCGATTGCGGCAATTCGCGAAACCGGCGCGCGAAACCTCATTTTCGTCGGTGGCAACACCTTCAGCGGGACGATGCACTGGTATGACCACGGCAACGCGGAAACCATGCTAACCATCAAAGATCCGCTGGACCGGATCGTCTTCGAAGGGCACCTCTATCTTGACGCCGGATCGGCGGGTCAGAGTGATTACTGTATCGGCCCGCAGATAGGGGTTAAGCGGGTTGAGCCATTTCTTCGCTGGCTCAAGGAGAACAACAAAGTCGGGTTTGTCGGAGAGTTCGGCGGCGGCGCGAACCCGCGGTGCGTAACGGCCATTGCCGAACTTGCCGCACTGCTGGGAAAAAACCGGGATATCATTCTCGGCTGGGCTTACTGGGCCGCGGGGCCATGGTGGCCAGATGAATATTTCAGCAGCATCGAACCAAAAGATGGACAGGATGCGCCCCAACTCAAGGCACTGATGCCTCACATTGTGCAGGCCGCCGGACCGACGATTCCTCCCTCGCCCAAAGAAGCGAATTGAACGGGAGTCCGCCTGAGCGAATAACGCGCCTAGCCGTCGCGCTCCTTCCGTGAGGTTTCTTCCAGCACGACCTTCAGATCCTCTTCGACCATTTCGTCAACCAGCGCGGCGAAGCTGGTCTCGGGTCGCCATCCCAGTTGCTGGTGGGCCTTGCTTGCATCGCCCAGAAGCTGTTCGACCTCCGTCGGGCGAAAATAGCGCGGATCGATTTCAATCAATACATCGCCGGTCTTCTGGTCGATACCCACTTCTTCGAGCCCTTCGCCCTGCCAGGCGATATCGATGTCGATACGGGAAAAGGCCTGCTCCACGAACTTGCGCACGGAATGCATTTCGCCCGAGGCGAGAACAAAATCGTCCGGTTCGGGTTGCTGCAGAATGCGCCACATGCCTTCCACATAGTCCCGGGCATGTCCCCAGTCGCGCTGGGCATCGAGATTGCCGAGATAGAGTTTCTTCTGCAGTCCGTGATGCATCGCGGCGACCGCACGGGTAATCTTGCGTGTTACAAACGTCTCGCCGCGTAAAGGGCTCTCGTGATTGAACAGGATACCGTTGCAGGCGTACATGTTGTACGCCTCGCGGTAATTGACCGTGATCCAGTAGCCGTAAAGTTTTGCGACTGCGTATGGCGAGCGGGGATAGAACGGCGTTGTTTCCCGCTGAGGAACTTCCTGAACTTCTCCGAAGAGCTCTGACGTCGACGCCTGATAGAACCGGGTCGTCTCCTCGATCCGGAGAATGCGTATTGCTTCCAGAAGACGCAGCGTTCCAAGCGCGTCGGCGTTTGCCGTGTATTCAGGCGTCTCGAAACTCACCTGAACATGGCTTTGCGCGGCAAGGTTGTAGATCTCGTCGGGCTGGATCTCCTGGATGAGACGGATCAGGTTTGTCGCATCCGTCATGTCGCCGAAATGCAGTCGGAAGCTCGTCTCATGTTCATGAGGATCGAGATAGAGACCGTCCACCCGTGCGGTATTGAACGAAGACGAACGACGTTTCACGCCGTGGACTTCATAGCCCTTGTCAAGCAGGGCTCGGGAAAGATAGGCGCCGTCCTGTCCGGTAACGCCTGTGATCATCGCTATCTTTTTGGCCAAAACGAAACCCTCAATTTGTTGTCAACATTGCCGCCTGCCTGGATGACAGGCGCGCACCGCACGAGCAGATATTCGTTCGTCGCGATACCATACAGTTTCTTCCCGAGTTGAAGCGCACCAGTTGTCGGAAGGGTAAATGTTGCGGTGGAGCCGTCTGTTAGAAGCCTTGAACGTTATTCTCCGGCAGAAACGCCCGACCCTGCAGCGGACGCTCCGCGCTGTCGGTTCGCCCGAAGTGCAGACAGCAATACTTTGGGAAAGACGTAGGCGGAATGGAGGTAGCGTTTCGTGAGCCGTGTCGGATTGTGAGCAAGCCGCCACACCCACTCCATGCCATTATTCTGGAAGAATGCCGGGGCCCGCTGCTGCGTTCCGACGATAAAGTCGAGACCCGCGCCGATGCAGATCATCGCAATTCCTTCGAGACGGTCCACGCAGCGCGCTGAAAACAGCTCCTGTTTTGGTGCACCAAGGGCAACGAAGCATATATCGGCATTGGACTTTTTGAGAATCTCAATGGCTTCATCCGCTTCAGGTCCGGCCGGATCGAAACCGAATTCCGGCGCGTGCACCCCCGCGATCTTCAGCCCCGGCGCCAGGCGCTTGAGCTTCTCGGCACACTCCGACAGAACCGAGGATGTAGAACCGAACAAAAACACGCTCATATCCGATGACGCGGCCCGTTTGCAGAGCGGCACGATGAGATCGGACCCGCAAGCACGCTCCACATCGTGTCCGGCCATGCGGCCGGCAAGCGCAATCGGAAACCCGTCCGGCAGCGTAAACTTCGCGCGCGAATAACACTCTTTGAACGCACGGTCGCGGCGAAACTGCGATACGTGATCCAGATTCAGGGTGTAGACGGAGAAGGCGTTGTTGGTCTCGCGCTTCTCCAACATGATCTTGTCGAGGGCGTCATCAAGAGAGCGACAGTTGATCTCGATGTCCGCCACCCGATAGGTATCGATGTTGCCCGCCGGACCACCCTCCCCGGAACGATCGCTAAGCGCGTGCGGCGATGGACCGGGTGAATTCGATCTGTAGCGCAGCAACCGATAGAGCGCAGGCGTGGACGTTCGCCCCAATCGTATGACAGCGTGCGCCGCGAATATCGCGGCCCGGTTGACAAGAGGAACACCAAGGTCGCGTCGCGCGTGCCAATTTTCCGCTTCTCCCTTCCAGTAATTCTGCTGCGACGTACCGCCCAGCAGGAACTCCGAGGTCGCGAACGGCATCTTGATCGCGGTGCATCCTTGATGGAGGAGCTGCGCCGTGAGGGCATAGTCCCCGCCAATTCGATAATCCTCGTTGTATCTGGCCGTCTCGAAGCAGGATCTGGCGTAGAAAATGGACTGGTGGTGCGTAAACAGGTTCCACCAGATCTTGTCGTGCCCGCGCGCCGCCCTCAGGAACCGGTTGCCCGTTCCATCCACTTCAAAAGAGTCCGCATAATACATGTCGAAGCCCGGATTAACCGACATGAACTCCGTTGTTCTTTCAAGCGTGTCCGGCCCACAAAAACGGTCCCCGGCACAGATGAAAACGACATAGTCACCACGCGACAGGTCAACGCCCTTGTTGAAGGCATTGTAGATGCCGGTATCCGGTTCCGAGACCCAACGCATGCCCGGTACATCGAGGCCTTCCAGATAGTCGACGGTGCCATCCGTGGATGCGCCGTCAACAACGACCCACTCAAAATCTGCGGAAGATTGATCGCGAATGGACTCCGCGGTCGCCGTCAGATTTTGCTTGTCGTTGAAGCAGATAGTAACGATCGAAATGCGTGGCTGAGAACGCATGATACGCAACACTCACTGAGATCGATAAAGGCAAATTTTAACCGGGATTTATACCTCAGTTAACTACATACGATTCCTTTAGTAAACTGTCGCGGGAAGCGAATGCCGTATCAAACTTTTGCGCGAAATCGCTCCTTCGCGAAACCGAGAAACATGGATACTGTCACACCCGTTTGATTGCATTGCACACGGCAAACAACGTGCCTTTTATCCTGGCTGCCTGCGAAGCGCTGAGGCGTAGGTAACACGTACAGCAGAGGGTGTTCTGTGGGTCAGGCCGAATAATTGCGACGATGTGGCACCTGGGAACCGAGCGACAAAATGGCGTCATTGCTTTCGCGACTTAGGCGGATTCCTTCGCGGCTCCTCGTGGACCCGCTGGAGGGTGTTTGGCCGAAAGTAGTCGGGTTCCCGCGCGTGGATGAAGGCATACCCGCCGGCCTCCGCCTCTATGTGATCGGCGACATACACGGTCGTATCGATCTCCTCTCTCAAACCCGTGCGAAAATCAAGGCCGACCGCGCGGCGAGCGGATCTTCGGCGAATTGCAAGCTCGTCTATCTCGGCGACTACATTGATGGAGGCCCGTCAAGCCGGGAGGTCATTGACGCGATGATCGATGATGAGCCCGATGACGTCGAGAAAATCACCTTGATCGGAAACCACGAACGGCTGTTGCTCGATTTTCTTAATGACGCCCGGACGGGTCAGAAGTGGCTGAGCGTGCATGGGCGGACGACGCTTGAGAGCTACGGTGTACCGGTGCCAAAGGACCAACTGAACGATAGCCAGTTCACCACATTGCAGAGCGCGTTGCGTGACAATCTTCCGAAACGGCATGTCGATTTCATCAGATCGCTTCGGCCCTACTACATATGCGGCGACTACGCATTTGTGCATGCCGGTATTCGCCCCGGTTTGCCGATTTCAGACCAGTCGCTGGAGGATCTGCTGACGATCCGAAGCGAATTCACGTCGTCCGGATCGAAACACGAGAAGATCATAGTTCACGGTCACACATACTCCCGGCTGCCGCGCGTCCGGGCATATCGAATTGGCATAGACACGGGGTCGTATATGACCGGAAAATTGACCTGTCTGGTTCTTGAGCGGGACATCTACAGGTTTCTGTAATCGATACGGCACGGGACTTAAGCATGTCGCACGACTGACCTTTTCGCGAAGGGCTGCGGACTGTAAGAATTGAGTTGTTGTATAAAGAGTACCCGGCCCGACAAAGTTGCATTAGAATCCGCGCTTATCGCAAACGGTACCGAAAGTTGCGATTCTGCAATGACCGCGCGCACATCAATGGCCTGTCTGCTTGGATCCTGCGATTCGTGGGACATGATACGGGGACTCGGCCTGGCCGGAATTGACTGCGCATTGGTCGGCGAGCTCGATGATTATGTGCGTTCTTCGCGTTTTGTGAAGGTATCGCTCGATCGCGCTGACCCGACTGCCGATCCCGAGCGGCTGCTGGCGACCCTTTGTGAATTCGCCCGCTCATGCACTGCAAAACCTGTTCTGTACTTCTCAACCGACGCGGACCTTCTGTTCGTGTCACGCTATCGGGATAAGCTCAGTTCGCATTTCCATTTCGCCATTGCCGACGCGGACCATGTTGAAAAGCTGCTGAACAAGGAAAAGTTCCGCCAGCTCGCCGAGACGCTCAAGCTGCCCGTGCCTCTGAGCCAAACCGTCAGTCCCGCATCGCAGCCCCCGTCAGCAATGAAGCTCCCGTTTCCGATTATCCTCAAACCGGCTGAGCGGGAAGTCGTGCTCGAACCGGGCTCGAAGTCCATTCGCGATCTGGTCGGGACTGATGTGAAATGCGTTGGCGTATCCGACCGCGCCGAGCTCGAGCGGATTTGGGAGAAGCTGGCCCGCACGAATGTGGATTTCATCGCTCAGGAACTGATCCCCGGGCCCGAGAGCCGCATAGAGAGCTACCATGCTTACATCGACGCAACCGGCAATCTCGTCGCCAGCTTTACGGGTAGAAAGATCCGTACCTATCGTGCTGAATTCGGTTACAGCACCGGGCTGGAAACCACTGATGCGCCTGATGTCGGCAAGCTCGGACAGCAGATTGTTGACGCGCTTGGATTGCACGGCGTGGTGAAGGTGGACCTGAAGCGCAGACCGGACGATTCCCTTGCGCTACTCGAGATCAATCCACGCTTCAGCCTGTGGCAACACCTTGGTGCAAAGGCCGGTGTCAATTTTCTTCAACTCGTCCATGCCGACCTGACTGACGAACCGAGGGGCCATATCGGCCTGGCAAAACCAGGTATCCGCTACTGCCGGATGCGGGATTTCAGGGCAGCGAGGGAACAGGGTCTCGCGATTTCCAATTGGCTCTCGTGGATGCTCCGGGCGGACGCAAAGGAATTCGCGCTCGATGATCCGATGCCGTTGTTCAGGCGGGCGCAACTGAAACTCTTTGAAGTGATTCAATCGCGGGTGACGCGAGGTCTTACCGGGAAAAGAACTGCCTGATAACCTGGCAGATCCTTTCGACATCCGCATCTTTGATGTGTTGATGCACCGGCAGGCAGAACCCCTGTTCGCTTAGCTTTTCGCTTACAGGCAAGGACTGCGGCGGTTCTGACCGCAATTTCGGCTGCAAATGCATCGGATAGAAGAAACTGCGGGTATCGATGGCATGCGCCTGCATCCAGGCCGCGAGATCGTCACGCTGGGCCGTGGTCACAGGAACGCGGAAAGGGATCACCTCGGATTTCGGATGCACACTCATGAACCGCAGATCGCCCGTATCCCAGAGTGCGTCGCGGTACATATCCCAAAGCTGCGTCCTTCGTTTGCGAATCTCGGGGAGTTTCTTCAACTGCGACAGGCCGATCGCCGCATGCAAATCCGTGATCCGGAAATTCATACCCAGCTCGGGATGTACGAACGTACCGGAATTCGGCCGGCCCTGATTTCGCAGCAAGCGGAGGCGCTCATACAACTGTTCGTCCTGGGTGAACAGGACGGCCCCCTCACCCATGGTAACGACCTTGTCGGAGAAAAACGAAAACATCGCGATATCGCCGAATGTGCCTGAATGCTGGCCATCGAAATGCACGCCGAATGATTGTGCCGCATCTTCAAGAACCTTCAGTCCATGACGCTTCGCAATCTCCATGACGCCCTGGATATCACACACCTGACCGTAGATGTGGACCGGCATTATGGCGCTCGTCTGAGGTGTGATCTTGCGTTCGAGATCTTCAAGATCGATGTTGTAGGTATCCTCGTAACAGTCAACGAACACCGGTTTGAGATCGGCAAAGACTGCCGACATGGCCGACCCGTAGAAGGTGAAAGACGGGATAATGATCTCGCTGCCCTTCGGCAGATCGAGCGCCAGCAATCCGAGGTAAAGCCCGAGCGTTCCATTCGGAGCAAAGACCGCGTAGCGTGTTTCGCTGAGTTTCTTAATCTCTTCGGTCAGTTCCGCCGCGTTCGGCCCCTCCGTCAGCCAGCGCTTGGCAATTGACGGTTTGATGGCGTCCAACTCCGCATCGTCGATGTAAAGATCAACCTGAGAGATGCGCGGCTGCGTGTCTTTGGTGTCGTTCATCTTGCCTACCGGATTTCAAGAATCCCGCTCCGAGAGGACGGGATTTTCAATGGGCCATTCGATCTTAGCGCGCGGATCATTCCACTTGATCGTGAACTGTTTGGTCTCGTGATAGTATGTCGACTGCTTGTAGTGAAAAACCGCCGCGTCGGAGAGAACCAGATAACCGATAGCGTAACCGGCAGGAGCGTAGATTTGTTTTCTGTTCGTGCTGCTGAGTTCGTGTGCTTCCCATTGCATGAACTGAGGATGGCTTTCGTCAGCTTGTAGCACGACGAAATGGAGCGTTCCGTATATGCATTTGACGAGTTTCTCGGTCTTGTCGTCTCCGTGCATGCCTCTTAGAACGTTCTTTGTACTGGTCGCATAGTCGTCCTGCTTGAAGTCAGTTGAGATGCCCGCTTCGTGATAGATGTCCCGGTTGTAGATTTCGACGTAATCGCCCCGGAAGTCTTCGAAAATTGTCGGCGGCGTTATGATCTTTACGCCTTCGAGCACGCCGTCCTTGCATGAAAAAGTCATTTCGATTGCACCTCTCGGAAAGGGAATGCGCCTGATTGTTTTTTGTCACGCGTAGACATGGCCTGAGTATTCCCCCCAACTGTTTAAAAACAATCTTCAAATTTCCGACCCAAGCCCGCATTGGCCAACATGTCCCACGTCACATGCGACATTCCTTTCTCCGCCACGTCCGGGCCGTTCCATACCTCGATGCATTTGCGCGCGTGCATTTGTTTGCTCCGAGACCCTGCCTTGTTCGATTGCCGTGACATCTAGGACTGCTTGGTGCGGGCTCGCCGCAGTTTCAGACTTTGATCAAGAATGCGTCTCTTCACGCGGGTCAGGAACGAATTTGAAAATGCCGTCCGGCTTGCATCCATGATCCGGTCGTCAAGGTAGATCGCATCCGGGTAGCTGATCACATCGCCGGCATGATCGATATCGTTGCGAAACAGCTCTGTATCGAAGCAGTGAAGACCCGAGCCGTCATGACCGATATTGTCTATCAGTGAGTGAACCGGGCACAATGTCAGAAAGTTATTCTTGAACTGGGAATAGGCCATCGGCAGGGTCCAGTCGTCGGACTGGCCCTTCTGTTGTTCGGCGAGAAGTTCCGGCAGGTCATCTCGGATATGCCGGAAGGCCCGGATTGAATCGGGATTTGCGCGGAAGGCCTCATAGTCGCTGACGTCCCAGTCGATATAGTCGAGCGAACGCCTCCACGTCGCCCAGCCCCATGAGGAAAACACGGGCGAGAAGTAGGCGTCATGCGTGTAGCTTTCCGGTATCTCCATGAGACGAGCCGGATAACTGTAGGCCGACACGGTGAAGATGTTGGGCTGGTCAGCATAGCGTTTGAGCGCTTTGTTCAGGAAGCTCAGGGCGTACGGCGCACAGACCAGATCGTCTTCCATGAAAATCGCATACTCATGTCGGGACAGCATATGCTTTATGCCGTCGATCACCGAGCCGGCGCTGCCCATATTTGAGGGCCGCTCCACAATCTCGACAGAGCGAAAGCCATCGACGTTCGCAACAACATCGCGAACGGCTTTGACGTCCGCTTGCGCATTGACGGTTTTGGCCGCGTCAGAGAAAACGGTCAGGTCAGCCTTGACCGCGCCATGACAGGCAGCAAGCGATTTCAGCGCCCGACGCGTATGCTCGGGCCGGTTGTAGACAAACAGCGCAACGGGTGCCGCAGAGGCACCAGATGCAAGCTCCGGGTCCGACATTTCGCTGGATTGCTTGGAGGATGCCGAAGACAGCAAATTGAACCTTTCGCCCATGTTACTCAACCCGTTGGGCACCAATTTCAGATACAATTCCAAAAATCAGAATTCATTTTTTGCGCGCGGAAACGGATAAGTCAGCTGTCCCGTTTGACGTGGTAACCATTTGCTCAGTGTGTTAAAAACAGCCGATTTTTCCCTCTGCACAATTTTGCGAACTACAAGATTGAAACATTGATGAACAAAGAATCATCGAGTCTTGAATCACGTTTGAAGGAGCCGGAGCGGGCGAAAATACTTGTAACAGGAATTGCTAGGGATTGCGGCAAAAAGATAGGGCAGGACATCGACAGAATTGCATTATGCCTAACCCGTTTTCAGGAAATCCATTGGCTGGTTGTAGAGTCGGACAGCGCGGACGATACGGTCGAAATTCTTCAGGAGCATGAGCAAAGTCTGAAGAACTTTCGCTATCTCAGTCTGGGGACGTTGCGGAAGAAGTATCCGAAAAGAACCGAACGCACATCATTCTGTCGCAATGTCTATCTGAGCGAAGTTCAGGAAAACGAAATATACAACGATATCGACTTCGTACTGGTCGTCGATCTGGACGGGATCAACACGAAAATAACAGAGGAAGGAATCCTCTCCTGTTGGGACGCAGATGATTGGGGAGGTTGCGCTGCGAACCAGGCCGGACCCTACTATGACGTTTGGGCGCTAAGGCACGAGGTTTGGTGTCCCGGGGACTGCTGGCACGAGTATTACTTTCTGCGCAATTATGGACTGGGAATTGCCCGAGCACTCTATTCGGCCGTCTATTCCAAAATGATCACGATCCCCAGCGACCAGCCGATGTTCGAGGTTGATTCCGCATTTGGAGGGGCTGCCATCTACAAGCGCGAAGCTCTGATGAACGCACGATATGTGGGTGTAGATGAAGAGGGAAAGGAAGTCTGCGACCATGTCGCGCTAAGCGAGGATATAAGGAATGACGGATTCAGAATTTTCCTGAACCCGAAATTCGTCAATTCAGGCCTGACTTTTCACTCACGTCGAAGCATTCAGATTTGGACGTGCTTGAAGCTGTATTTTGCGGCAATTGCCAGCCACTTTAAAAAATTTCAGAAAGACAATACCGAGGAAAAGCGGGAGGCAAACGCTTAGGGTCCAGGGGACGACGACGAGATAATCGGAAGCCTCTCGGACATTTCGCTAGCCAACCAGTTTGAGAGCCCTGCAGCTCTCGATGAACTGGGCGCTGATGAGCTCTGTCTCGGCGTCGGTCAGATCGACGTATGTCGGCAGATTCAATCCACTCTGAGAAATCTCGTGAGCTACGGGAGTGTCCGCGTCGGGCAGGTACGGCATACGCGACATCGGGTAGAAGTAGGGTCGTGTGTCAATACCATGCTGCCTCAAATGCTGTATGAGTTCATCGCGCTTTGTTTCCTCCAACCCGGCTACCTCGACGCATGTCAACCAAACCGCGCTTGTCGCCCACGACGATTGGCGATTCAAGGTGAGTTCGGGCAAGGGTGCCAGCTGCGTGTTGTAGCGTAAGAATATGTCCTTACGTTTAGAGGTTAAGAGGTCCGCTCTTGCCATTTGCGCACAACCAATGGCGGCCTGTACATTGGTCATCCTGTAATTATAGCCGAGTTCTTCGTGCCAATACCTTCTGTTGGCGCTCATCGAGTGATCTCGGAGCAAACGACATTTTTCAATCAGATTTTTGTCGTTGCTGACAATGATACCGCCCTCGCCTGTCGTCAGATTCTTGTTTCCGTAAAAACTGAAGACCGCGCAATCGCCAAATGAGCCGACGGGATCGTCTCCGATCCTCGCGCCATGCGCTTCTGCCGCATCCTCGATAACGAGCAAGTTGTTTTTTCTCGCGATGTCCATGATTTGCGACATGGGAGCGGGATGGCCGTAGAGATGGACGGGGATTATGGCCTTGGTCCGGCTTGTTATGAGCTGGTCGACGCCATTTGGATCCATGCACAGCGTTTCGGCTTCGACATCGCAAAAAACGGGCGTCGCACCGGCCATGCAAACGGCATTTGCCGTCGCGATGAACGAGAGATCCGGGACGATGACCTCGTCCCCGGGTCCTACACCAATTGCGCGAAGAGATACGTGAAGGGCAGCCGTCCCGTTTGACACGGCAACGCCGTGTTCGACATTGCAGAATTTGGAAAACTCTTCCTCAAACCGATCAACATAAGCGCCCAGTGACGACACCCAGCCCGAGCGTACAGCGTCAACGACATACTCTTCTTCAAGCGAACTGAGAGATGGACGTGAAACCGGATAAAATTTTTCGCTGCCCACTGTTGTCCCCTTGAAATTTCGCATTGATGTCGTGCTCTGTTGAGGAACGGTCTGGTTGCCCGCCCCGGCAGGTCTCAGATTCGATCCTGGGAGAAACGATCCGCTGAATTCTGACGAGTAAAAAACATGCTGCGCCCTTGTGCGATTTTGAGACGAAACTCCGATGGTCGCCTCGACAAATACGACAGACAAAGTGACCGGACTCTGCCGACCGGCAATCGAACGATTGTATCGCTACCCTATGACACAAACCGCTTGGTTGAAATCGTTGGCAGTCTCTACCTATAGGGAAGCTGGCAATACGGTAAACACACAATCTTGTTTCATCTTTTGTTCCCGGGTCAGCGGTAGGCGTCGGACTGGCCTGAACGGACACCGACTGCACATGTTCGAACGCCGCCCCGCTATCGCCTTAAAACACTCACCGCATCCGGCATGATGGATTCCGATCACCATTGGTTCTGTTGGCCTTTCAATGCACACATACTCTGCACGCAATGCTCTAACAATCTGAAATCTCGTTATGATGCAGGTATGAATGTGGGTGAGATTCCCCGGCCATCCGCTTCCACTTTCCAACGCGGCGCTGGTTCAATACTATTGCCAACGATGCCGCTCGTATTGGCGCCCCTCCTGCCAGACAGCCAATAACCGATTTCGACAAGCCAACCCGACTTGGGGCCATGACCAACATTTTCGACCGGGATCTCTTCAATCCACCCACCACATTCATGGGCATCGACTATGGTCACGATCTCACAGACCGACATGCCGCGGTCCTGGGCATACCATATGACAATGGCACGCATCCGAACCGTGTCGGAGCCCGTGACGGGCCGCGGGCCATCCGGGAAGCATCTCGGCTGATCCGCCGCTACCGACCACCCGATGCCGACTTCGATCCGCTGGAACGCCTCCACGCCATCGACTGTGGCGACGTCAGGCTCGTCCCCAGCATGCTGGATGATGCCGAAGCGCGTATCGAGAAAGCCGTGAGGCTGATCGCAGCTGCCAGCGCGACACCGGTTTGCATGGGCGGCGACGGTAGCGTGACGCTCGCCCAGTTGCGCGCGCTTGCCGCCATTCATAACAACCTGACCGTGCTGCATGTAGATTCCCATACAGATGCAAATCCGGGTGAAGGACGCCCCAAAGCGACCGGCAACACGTTTGTCCGTGCCGCAAACGAAGGTTTGATTGACGCGACCGCGTCGATCCATCTCGGCATGCGCGGCACCTTTTACGACCCCGGCATTTTCGATAAGGCACGAGATCTCGGTTACGGCCTCATACCCTACGATGAATTGCGGCGACGCGGCGTCGGGGACGTCACGGGCGAACTGAAAGACCGGCTCAGCGGACGACCCGTCTATTTGTGTTGGGACATGGACTTCTTTGACCCGTCATGCGCACCTGGCGTATGCGCGCCGATGCCGGGCGGCCCCGGCGCCGAAGAAGGGCTGCGCCTGCTTCGCAGTCTGGCTGGCCTGCATTTTGTTGCGTTCGATATCAACACCGTCAGCCCACCTCACGATGTGGCAGGCACAACAGCCCAGTTGGCAGCACAAGTCATGTACGACTGTCTCGTACTGAAATGTTGCGAGGCGCTCAAATCGTGATGTCGAGACGGACCATGTTTGAGATAGCAAAAAATTGGCGCCTTACGGTGCCGGATTTCAAATTGCCGAGGGAGAACGAACCATGCCTGAAACACTGACTGTCGAGCCGCGCCGCGAGTTTCACACCTTGTTTGACGCCCCTCTGGTACTTGATCTCGATACCCTGCGCGAAATCGGTGCACATGTGGCTATTCTCGGGCTGCCCTTCGGCTCACCTTACTCCATGGAGGACGTCAACAACGATCAGGCCAACGCGCCGACCGCCATTCGACGTGCGTGGCAACGCGCCTTGCGTGGCATGGAGCGATATGACTTCGACGTCGGCGGCGCGTTGCTCGACGGCAGGGATATCAAGATCGTGGATTGCGGCGATGTGCCGGGCGATCAGCTGGACATGGACAAGCACATCCGGTTGTCGGAGGAAGCGGTGCGCAAGATCGTCTCCGCAGGTTGCATGATCGTCTCGCTGGGGGGCGATCACGCTGTGCCGATCCCCGTGTTCCGCGGGCTCACCTCCGTGCCCGATCTGAAGGAGCCGATAACGCTCATTCAGGTCGATGCACACATCGACTGGCGCGACGAAATGAACGGCGTACGCGAAGGTCTGTCCAGCACCATTCGCCGTGCTTCGGAAATGGACCATATCGGCGAAATCTTCCAGATCGGCCTGCGATCCGCGGGAAGTGCCCGTCCGGAGGAAGTCGAAGCCGCTCAAGCCTATGGCGCACACCTGATCACGGATATGGAACTCCAGTCCCGGGGCATGGAGGCCATCCTTGAACGCATACCCGACGGAGGGACCTATTATCTCACGGTCGATGCCGACGGCATCGATCCGACCATCGCACCGGCCGTCGCCGGCCCTGCACCGGGCGGCGTCACCTATCCGCAAATGCGCACGCTGATTCACGGCCTTGTTGGAAAGGGCCGCGTTCTGGGCATGGATGTCGTGGAGATCACCCCGGCGCGCGACCTCAACGCCATAACCAGCGTTACGGCGGTCCGCCTGATCTGCAATCTCATCGGCAAGGCCGTGCGCGCGGACTATTTCGGCTAACGCAGTTCCAGCGTTTCCGCCCGACAGGCTTCGAGTGTGAGCGCGGCGGCGAATGCGGTCGCGTGCCGCAGGTCATCCGCCTGCACCCTGTCGCGCGTGTCGCCGGGCGTCAGCACATGGCGAATTTCAGACGTCGGCTCGTTGAAACCTGCAACCAGACGCGTGGCCGGAATGCCGTGGCGGGCGAAATTATAATGATCCGAGTTGGCCATCACCGGCTGATGAGTTCCAAGCGCACAACCAAGCGTCCCGGCGCACTCGAGCAGCCACGCCTCCAATTGAGGAAACTCGCTCGTCAGTGCGGTGAGGTTCGGACTTCCGGCGATGGTGTCGAGATTGAGGTTGAGCTTGATGGCCGCACGCTCGACTTCATCGAGACCGTCGACATAGACCCGCGAACCGGCCAGTGCCCACTCTTCCACCGTGAACAAGGCAATGCGCAGCCCACGCGCCATGTGATCCATCCGGGGTGCAAGCGCGGAGGCGATGGCAAGTGCGGCTGCCAGTCCGGTGGCATTGTCCATAGCGCTTTCCGCGAGATGATGGCCATCGATATGCGCCGACAGAACAATCCATTCCGCGCTTTTGCCCGGCAGGTCCACAATGAGGTTCGCGGTCTCACGCGGCGCCTCTTCCGCTTCAACGACAAGCCGAACTTTGGCCGGGCTGTCGGCTGTCAGTTTTTCGGCTGTTTCGAAACTGATGCCCGCAGCCGGAATCCCCTGCTCCGCCGTCGCGCCCGACGATCCGGTAACGGGCCCCGCGCCAGGCAGACTGTTAGCAATCAGGAAACCAGCAGCGCCGTGATCCATGGCCCACTGATATTTGCGCCGACGGTGTATCGTATCGGTTGCGAACATATACTCGTGACGTACGAGGACGATTTTGCCGGCAATCTCATCGGCTCTTGCGTCGAAATCGGCTTCCGTTCCGCGGCCAAGGTCGACGAGATCAGCAACGAGACCTCCGGCTGCGGTGGGCGGGGAGCGAACAAGCGAGACGCAGGTCACTACCCCGTCGGCAACCCCGAGTTGCTCGAGGATGCTCTTCCCGCACGACCAACCCATATATTTGACCGCCGATCGCATTGGCATGACGCCTGTCGCCGCTTCCAACCGGCCTACCAGATAATCCTGCGCCAGTTGCTCGCTGTCGGAGCCGGCGAAGCGTCCGCCCGTGTCACAGATCGCGTCAAAATCCCGCATCAGGTCTTCCGACCGGGATACCTCGCTTGAGACGTCATCCATCATCGCGCTTCACCACAACGGAACAGCTTGCGTTCAAGCCTTGTCAATCGCTCCGGGCCATCGTCATCGACAAGCACGGTTTCACTGAATGCCATACCGATATCGGCGGATGTGTACATGTGGAATGTCATTCCGGCTTCAAGCCGCCAGGTCGCTTTCGGCGTAAACCGGCGCGTGAAGTCGCTGGTCCGCGGCGCCTGTTCGAAATAATACCCGAGCGTATAGCCCGTATTGTTGACGTAAGTCTGCCGAAGACCCGCGTCGAGAACCGCCTGGCGGAACATCGCGTCGACCTCACCGGCTACCGCTCCGGGAACCATCGCGGCGATCTGCCGGTCCTGAAGCGCGATGAGCGCATCTGCCGCATCACGCAACTCTCCCGATGGTTCCCCCATCACCGCCGGGCGCATCAGGCGTGAACAATACCCGCTGACTTTTGGCACCAATTCCAGATGCAGCACGTCGCCAGGCTCAAGGGGATCATCGGAAAGCTTGCCGTGAAGGAAGTTCCACCCTTTGCCGACCGTAATCGGTCCGGTGCGTCCGAAGTCTGCGCCCAGTTCCATAAACGATGCGGCCGCCATGGCGGCGGCGGTGCGCGAGGATGCACCGGGCTTGGCGGCCGCGATTGCACGGCGCATCGCTTCATCTGCAATATCTGCGGATTTTTGCATCACAATGATCTCGCGCGGCGATTTCTTGAGGCGCATCGGACGAAACACATCGCTGAAATCTATGTAAGTCGCGGAGGGAAGCAATGTCCTTAGATGGCTGAAACGCTTGGCCGGCATGCAGTAGGAATTCATGTCGAGCCCGATACGCGCGTCCGCGCAACCCCAGTCCTCGATGACCTGAGCCACGATGGCAACCGGGTCTTCCACATCGTCGAAGATGCGCCGATTGTCGAACCAGGCGAGTTTCAGGAACACGTGCTCGTCAAGCGTGCGGACGATCATCAGGAGAGGACCCTCCCGCGGGATCAAAACCGCCCGATACAGGTTTTCGGAGATCGCGAAACCCGTGAAATAGTGCAGCATCTCCGCCTCGTCCGCGATGACGACTGCAACGTTATGCTCATCCATGAATGCGTAGAGGCGGGAAAGGCGTTCGTCATACTCGGCCTTGGGAAACAGCATCAGTCCAACTCGCAGATGTCGAGGATGGTCAGCAGATAGATCCGGATGGCATCGAGATAATCGGAAACGTCGACGCGTTCATCCGGCATGGTGTTGTAGCGTCCGCCCGGCCCGCAAACGATCCCCACCATTCCGGCCCTGTGTTTCAGATGCGCCGCGTCAGTGCCGTAAAAACAGCAGGGCCTTACCGCCCCCTGTTGCTGCTCGACACCTCTGACTTCGCGGAAGGCGCCGCCCACGGCCTCGACGATGGGCGCTTCGGGATCGACCTCAAAAGGCAACATCGATGGCCGGGTTCCCGCATTCTGCTTCGTCACCCTCGCCTGCAGGCCCGGCATCTCCGCCTTCAGGTCATCCAGCATGATACCAATATCCTTCAACACGCTCTCTTCTGACTGACTGGGTCCATAGCGGGCAGTACCCGAAAGATGCACGAAATCGGCGATCTGCGGTGGGCGCCAGTCATGAAATTCCGGTGAGAGGGATCCGCGAATGGTGCCGATGTTGGCGCGATTGACGGCTGCGTGGTCGTCATTGGCCGCACCGGAAAATGTCATGGCGTTGAAACGCGGCACGAGCGCCGCGGCCGCGGCAATGGCGTCGACCGCCTCTTCGCGCTTCGAGACATGGCGGGTGATGCCGGTGAGTTCAATCTCGACGTTGAAACTGCCTGCATGCAGTATCAGGCCGTGGAGGTCGGTCGGTTCCATGTTTATGAAGCAATCGGCCCGTACGCCATCTTCGATCGCCTTGACCGTGCCGACACCTCCCTGCAGCTCTCCGACCACATATTCGAGCACAACGTCGCCTTTCAGCGTGACCCCGGCATCGACCAGGGTCTTCACGGCCATGAAGGCCGCCGCGTCTCCCGCCTTCATGTTGGAAACGCCGATGCCATAAATGAACTCGTCGTCGTAGACCCCGCCCCAGGGATCGACGGTCCATCCTTCCGTCACCGGATTGGTATCCATGTGACCGTTGAACAGAAGGCTCGTCCCGCCACTCCCTTTCAATGTTCCGATGGCATTGAACCGTTCGGCCTCGACATGCTGCAGGCTGCATTCCAGCCCAAGGGCCTGCATTTGCGCGCTCATGAAACGCGCCAGCTCCGTCTCGCCAGGCTCGCCGCTGTAACTTTTGAAGCGGATCATCGCGGCAAGAAATTCCAGGGCCTCGTGCGTATCAATCTGATCCAGAAGACTTTGACGATCCAAGGGAATGACCTTTCAAAATTCAACCGGGCAGGCGCAGCGCGGCCAGGAGTCTCATCAGACTGTCCGGCGCGGGCAAATCGAAGACCGCCGCTTCCAGAGTGGTCACTGCTTGTTCGGGAAGCGCCCGCGCCGCAAGTCGACGGTATTTCGCGGCTACCTGTTCGGACGTCAACGGGTTGCGCGGATCACCGAGACCGATGGGCTCATGGCCTTCCAGCCGCATACCGCCCGTTGTGACGATTTCAAGGATCGGCTCTGAATATTCATCCTGTTCGGGCTCGACGGTCATGGTAACGCGGCCCATGAGGCCGCGGACGGCTGGATCGTTCACCCAGCGATCCTCAAACTCCTCAAGCGAGGCGCGTCCGGTAACCAGAGCGACGGCCACGCCATACGGTAAACTCATCTGGGCGGCGAGGCGCGTCCGCGGATCGGGATCGCCGATGGAGAGTTTGTTCGCGGCACTGCAACGCAAGTCAACATGATCGATGTCCTCCGCCGACAGACCGTGTTCCTCCTTGAGCCGCAACACGACATCCAGAGCCGCATGCAGCCCTCGGCAGGCGGCATAGGGTTTTATGCCGCTCTTCATGATCCGATACGCGCGGCCAAGACCCTCGGTGAAGGCTGCAGGTTGCGCACGATCATCGCAATAGGTGACGAGGTAACCGCCATACGCGGCGTCGAGCACGCGCGTTGGTCCCGTGAAGCCCGCACGCGCCATATAGGCGGCGGTGAGGCCGATCTCGGCGGCACGGCCTGTATGATACCGCTTGCTCATGGTCCCATCGGCGAGGAACGCCCAAACGCCGCCGGTGAAACTTCCCGCGATCCCCAGCGCCCATGCCGTCTTTTCGGCATCCAGCCCGAGCATCCGCGCCGCTGCCGCCGCCGCGCCGAAACTGCCGCAGGTCCCCGTGGAATGCCACCCAAGGCCATTGTGGGCACGGTATCCGCCGGCGCCTTCAAGAACCCGCAAGGCAATGTCGTAACCCGCGATAACGGCTTCCAGCACACGCTCACCGTCGGCGATGCCTTCGGATTCGGCGATGGCCAACACGGCCGGAACCACAACGGCGCCCGAATGATCCGCACCGCCGAAATCGTCGAGTTCCTGCGCATGGGCCACAACACCATTTACGAGCGCGGCGGCGGCTGCCGTCGTGGTATGTGGCGTGCCCCAGATGGAGCAGGGCCCGGCGTCCGGTGCAAAACCTTTCGCAGCCGAAAGCATGGTCTGCGCCTCGACCGTTTCAACACCGGCCAGCGCCGCCCCCAAAAGGTCAAGGATCAGAACCCGCGCATAGGCCACGACATCTTCCGGCACCTGCGCGAGTTTGAGGTCGGCAACGAATTCCGCCAAAGCGACACTTGGACTGCTCCCAATATCGCGCGGCGTGCTTCCACCCTCCTCTATCGCGAACTCTCCGGTCATCACGCTTCGGCCAGTTCACGTGCGCGCTGTAACAATGTGTCTATGGCGCGATCCGTGTGTTCCTTTTGCGCCGCCCATTGAGCGCGATGAGAGGCAAGAGCCTTTCCAAGCCCGGCGCAATGCTTCCGGGTCTCCTTCGGATCGACGCTGCCCTCCGTGCAACGGCTGGTCAGAAAGGCACGGGCATCGAGGGCTTCGCGCAAATCTTCCGACGACATATCGACTTCGATACCGGCCATCTCCTTGCCTGCTTTCACAAGGTCCTCCGTACGCACATCGCCGGGCGTGCGCCCGGCGGCAATACTGTCTCGCACGAACCGCCCGACCACATGATGCGCCGCGCGGAACGGCAGGTCGTACCGGCGCACGATCTCATCGGCGAGATGGCTGGTGGTGCTCCAGAACGCGCCGGCCGCTTCGGCCATGCGTTCCTCGCGGACGATGAGCGTGGAAATTGTCTCGGTACCGAGCCTGAGCGCCTGCAGTGTCGCATCACCGATCCCCGTCAGCAGGTCATCCGCGAAGCAGATGTCGAGATCCGTGGAAACGATACTATGCTGGCAGCCCATGACGCCCGGCAGCCAGCCAGCCGCCTGCCCGCCGAGCGCCTTGATGCGTTCAAGGGAATGCGGGTTCTTCTTCTGCGGCATGATGCTGGAGGTGCCGGCTAGGCCATCGGCGACCTCGAGGTATCCGAATTCCCACGAGTGCCAGACGTAGAGATCGTTTGCCAGGCGGCCCAGATTGGACATCAGAAGCGACAGGACCGCGACCACGTCCTCGATGTAATCCCGCGCAAAACCGCCCGCATCGGACGAGTTGACGACGATGTCGTCATGTCCAAGGAGCTCTGATGTGCGCCGCCGGTCGACAGGCCAGGACGTACCCGCCATCGCCGCCCCGCCGAGGCTCGACAGGTTGGTTCGTGAATAGGCATCTGACATTCGCCCCAGATCGCGGTCGAATGCAGCACCGTAGCGCATAAGGTGGTGGCCGAAGGTCGTCGGCTGCGCATGCTGCAGATGAGTGTAGCCCGGCATCAGCGTTTCCGCGTGGGTGTCTGCCTTTGCGAGGAGCGCGCCCTGAAGCGCGATCGTCCCCTCCATGGCGTCGAGCAGCAGATCGCGCATGAAGATGCGGTCCGCCGCCGCGCTCTGGTCGTTGCGGCTGCGGCCTGTCTGCAAACGCCCGGCGATGTCTTCGCCAATGCTCCCGGCGAGGTGATGCTCGGTCTGGACGAGGAATGATCCTGAGTCGGACAGCCAGGGAAATCCTTCCCCTTCAGAGTCATTGATCTTCAGAAGCGCGCCAAGAAGCATCGACGCGCGCTCCGGGGTGAGGATTTCCGTTTCCGCCAACATGACCGCATGGGCGAGATCAACCAGGACATACTCGCGGAAACGCCGCGTCAGGCGCGGGATGTGCGGTACCTCCTCACAATCGATCAGCGCCTGCGCACGTGGACCGAGGCGGGCCTCTTCGAGAAAGGCATCGTCCTTGCTGCTCATGGCCGGAACCCTCCCCTATTTCGCCTGGCGGCCCTGTATCAGGCCGGCCATGAGATAAACGATGATGTAGACAATCAACCGGTAGACCACGGCCGAACCGGGCGGAATGCAAATGAACGACATACCGGTCAAGCCGCGCCGGCCAATCTCATGGGCAACACGGATGACCTCATAGTCGCTCATTCCAATCGGTTCCGCGAGATCGCCCAGAATGTCACCCTGCGCCGGGCCGGCGCCACCGATCACGTCCATATCGAAATGGACATAGACCGCATCCGTTCCCTCGTAGGCGTGACGAAGTTCCTCGCAGAGGCCGTCGATGCCAAGATCGGTGCGAACCTTCCACATGGGAATGAAATGCACGCCCTGTTCGAGAAAGCGGCGCACGATTTCCTTCGGTTCGAGCATGCCGCGCTCGCCAATCTCGACGAGATTGGGAATAGAGAAATTATCATGGAATTCATAGGTTTTGGCTTTCCAGTTGCCACTTCCAGCGATGCGCGGATCCTTGGTGAGCCAGTCGATAGGTTTAGCGTCCCAATGGGTGTCGAGGCTGATCATGCCAACTTTTCCGGCGGTACGCTCTGCAATCGGCTTGGCGATTGCGTATGAGCCGCATGGCGAGTTCTGACCGATAACGATCGGTATTGCGCCAGCTTCAAGGACGGCGGCGACTTTCTCTTCCACCGCAGCCTGCGCTTTGAGGATATTTTCTGCAGTCGGGTTTGCATTCACCTCCGGCGAGATATCCGCATCGCCGAAATCAACCACCTTCAGATGTTCGAAAATGTCCAGGTCGAAGTCCTGAACGTAGCCGGACGGGTAGCGGATCGATTGCTGGCGTACGCGCTTGGGCGCAAGCACCCATTCCGACTTGTCGACACCGGCATACTTCCCTTTTGCCCCCGCGACATAGGGCGCACCGATAATCACCACATCGGCTCCCGCCAGATCGCCCGCTTTTTTTGCATGTGGCACGCCCATGAATGTCGGCATGTCCTCGCCAAGCATCGGGAATTCACGATCCTTGACCCGGTAATGGCTTTTGATCTCCTCCCAGTCGATAACACCGCTCATAAAGGCTTCTCCAGCAGGTCGATCATCAGCTGTGCGTAGATGCGCGTTGCGCGCGCCACATCGTCGAGATCGACAAATTCATCGGCCATGCCCGAAATGGTGTAGTGCGGGTCCTCACCCGATGCCGTACGACGGTAGGGACCGTACATGGCTGTCGGGATACCGGCATCCAGCAGGAAATGGGCATCTTCGAAACC
This sequence comes from Hyphomicrobiaceae bacterium, assembly GCA_028066055.1. GTDB lineage: Bacteria > Pseudomonadota > Alphaproteobacteria > Rhizobiales > Methyloligellaceae > UBA2767. The sequence goes on along the minus strand of JALCBY010000034.1, from coordinate 7,786 downwards.
GGCCGTAGAGCCGATTGCCGCATCCTCTCCCGTGACCTTTCGATGCGCCTCCCGGCATGCCCTGACGATCCGCTCATCGGGATCGACTTCACCCGGCGAAACATGCATCGCTCTCTTGACGTCGACCGACCACTCGTCATCGTCGGCCGCGCAGATTTCGGTGCACAGCGCGGAGACTTCGGCTTCTGCCGTGTCCGCATCTTCTCCCGGCACAAGGCGACGATCGAGCTGAAACACGACATGGTCGGCAACCAGATTGAACTTGGTGCCACCCCGGATCGCGCCAATGTTGATCGTAGGCGCGGGCAAGAGCGGATGCACACGATCCTGCAGGCTCGGCACGAGCTGATCTTCGATAGCCGCTATGATGCGGGCAGCCTTCGAGACGGCATTGACGCCGAGCCATGGGCGCCCGCCATGCGCCGATTTGCCCGTAACTTCAATCTCAAGCCATAGGGCACCGCGGTGCGCAACCCGGACGGTATCGCCCGTCGGTTCGCAGACAACCGCCATATCCGCCTGCACCAAACCTTCCGAGATAAGAAATCCGGTGCCGAGATGACCGCCACACACTTCGTCGGCAACCGCTGTGATAACGATATCGCCCGCAAGGCGGAGGCCGGCCTGCTGCAGGCTGTCGACGGCATAGACGGTCGCCGCCAGTCCCGCCTTCATGTCCATTGCACCCTGGCCGTAAAGCCGCCGCCCCTCGATCGTGGCGCCAAACGGATCGCGCGACCAATGACGGCCTGGCGGCTGAACATCCATGTGCCCATTGAACAACAATGTGGCCCCCCCACCCGTACCAACCAGCCTGGCAACCACACTTGGACGCCCTGGCGCGGCCTCGACCGTGATCGTTTCGAAACCGAGCCCCGCGAGCCGCGTCACCATGAGCTCGGCAACGAGTCCTTCGTTCCCGGGCGGATTTGGGGAAGGAGCGCGGACGAGGTTTGCCAAAAAGGCCGTCAAACCCGCGTCGTTGAACTCAAGTGACGGGTTCGGCTGCATTGAGATGTTATCAGCGATACGACGCTTGGGTGTCGAATAAGAAATCTCATCCTGCCTATTCACCGTGGTTATATGGCTTGAACTTCTCTCACCTTCTTCTGTCGCCGGAACTTGAGGCGGGGGTTACTTGCCAGTGGGATAATTCATCGCAAGAAGGATGACAGAGTTTCCCCGCCAACACTGTGACAGCGCCATACAGGGAACCATCCGAGATCAGCTTGAAATAAGCGGGTGTTATACGCCGCGTCACATAATTTATTCGACCTTATGAATGTTTGATCTCATTATTCCGGGGTGGAAGCCACGGCAGAGGGCCATTGTACCCGTTACACGTCCCGCCAGCCGCACTGGAGTACCACACCCGAGTGTTGGCGCGGGGAACCAAAGGGAGGATCGAAATGCTCAAAAGAACCTGCATGATTTTCGCCGCAGTTCTGGTGCTCGCGCTGAGCGCCGTGTCGGCAGATGCACAAAAGAAGGGGGGTGTGCTCAAGTTCGCAACGCCGAGTGTGAAACCCGGGCTTGATCCCGCGCGAACACGCACCGGCGACGGCTACATGCTGACGGCGATGATTTTCAGCAATCTCACCCGCATCAGCCCCGAACTGAAGCCGGAGCCGCAACTCGCCCACAAGTGGGAGCCCAACGCAGACAGCACCGAGTGGACATTCCATCTGCGCAAGGACGCCAAATTCTCCAACGGGCGGCCTGTTACCGCGCATGATGTCAAGTTCTCGATCGACCGCATCCTCGATCCCAAGACCGCCAGCAAGGGCGCGAAGTCGCTCGGTCCGATTAAGGAGGTCGTCGTCAAAGACGATCACACCGTCGTCTTCAAACTGAAAGGGCCTTATGCCGACCTGGCGCTTCAGCTCGGCAATACATTCTCGCGGATTATCGCCAAGGAAAACGTGGAAGAGATCGCCAACAAGCCGATCGGCAGCGGTCCGTTCATCCTCAAGGAATACGTACCCGGCAACAAGGCCATCCTCGTGCGCAACCCGAACTATTTCGAGAAGGGCCTGCCCTATCTCGACGAGGTTCACCAGATCTATATCAAGGAATACGCTGCCCAGGTCTCGGCCCTGAAAACCGGCGAAATCGACATCATGTATTTCGCGCCTTCCGAGATCATCGAAGAGCTGAAGAAGGACCCGAACATCGAAGTCATGATCGTGTCGGCGCCGTCCTTCCAGCCGCTGATCATGTGGGTCGACGCGAAGCCCTTCAACGACGTTCGCATCCGACAGGCGCTGCGTTACGCGGTTGACCGTCAGGCCATGATGGAAGCCGCAACGGGCGGTCTCGGCGTGCTCGGCAACGACACGCCGGTGAGCCCATCGAACCCGTATTACAACAAGGCACTGCCGCAACGGAAAAAGGATGTCGCCAAGGCCAAGAAACTGCTGGCCGAAGCAGGGTTCCCCAATGGCGTCGACGTTACGCTCTACACCTCGACGCAACGTCCCGGGCTGGAGCCGGCCGCAGTCGTTGCGCAGCAGACACTTGCTGAATCGGGTTTCCGCGTGAAGATCGAAAGCGTGGAAATCGCACGGCTTTACAAGGATATCATTCCTAAGCCCAAGCCGTTCGCGACGTCGCACAACAACTGGTTCGGACGGCCCACGATCGATGAGAGCCTGACGCCGTTCTACTACACCAAGAGCAACTGGAACTATACGGGCTATTCCAACCCGGAAGTCGACAAGCTGCTCGACCAGGCCAAGGCGAAGACGAGCTTCGAGGAGCGCAAGCCGCTGTACGACAAGGTTCAGGAGATCCTCTACAATGAGGGTCCGGATGTCGTGCCCTATTTCAAGAACTACGTCTCGGCCGTCCGCAAGGAGGTCAAGAACTACAAGCTCATCCCGGTGCAGTATGTCGATCTGCGCGAGACGTGGCTTGAGCGTTAGGCATCAGCAACATCTCGACCGGGGCGGGCGCATCGCGGTCCGCCCCGGCGAAAACCTCTGACAGGGCTGATCGGTCATGCTGAAGTATCTCGTCCGTCGAACGGGATTGCTCGCTCTGACGCTTCTCGGCATCTCGGCGATGATCTTCATCATCGTCCAGATTCTGCCCGGGGACGCGGCCGATCAGATTCTTGAAGCCTGGGTCGAGAGCGAAGGCGGCGCCCATGACATCTTGCGCGCCAAGCTTGGCCTCGACCGGCCCTGGTATGAACAATATTTCGGCTGGCTCTGGGGCATCCTGCACGGCGACCTCGGCCGCAGCCTTTCGATGGATGCACCGATCGGCCCAATCCTTTTCGAGCGGCTGGGCTTTTCCCTCCGTCTCGCAATTCCGGCCCTGGTCATCTCGGTCGTTCTGAGCTTGATCCTTGGCGTGATTGCCGCCGTCCGCCCCAACGGCGTTGTCGACAGCCTCATCACGGTGGTAACACTGACGGGCGTATCGGTCCCGGCATTCGTATCCGGTTCCTTGTTCATTCTCATCTTCGCCGCGTGGCTGAACTGGTTCCCGTCCACCAGCTCCTTATCGGAAGGAAGCGGATTTTTTCACTGGGCCTACGTGCTTGCACTGCCCGTCGCCGTGCTGACCCTGGAATCCCTCGCCCACATTACGCGCATTACCCGCTCCTCCATGATCGAGGTCCTGAAGACACCCTATGTGCGCACGGCCCGCCTCAAGGGGTTGCCGCGACGGCTGGTTCTCTACAAGCATGCCCTGCGCAACGCCATGCTCCCGACATTGACCGTCATTGCCTTCAATATCGGCTGGATGCTCGGCGGGGTGGTCCTGGTCGAGCAGGTCTTCAGCTATCCCGGCTTGGGAAGCCTTGTCCTTTTCGCCATCGAGCAACGCGACACTCCGCTGCTGCAGGCCAGCATGCTGTTCGTCGCCGCCGGCTATTGCATTGCCAATGCGCTGGCTGACATCGGTTACGCGCTGCTCGACCCGCGCATTCGCTACACGTGATGAAAGGCCCGACGACAAATGGCTGACACGACCATTCGCAGCGCTGATGAAGTTGAAGTGGAAGCCACCCGTGAGGTGACACCCCCGCGACGCATTCCCAGGAGCCTGCTGATCGGTGGCGGCATTGTCGGATTGTTTCTGGTGCTGGCGGTAATAGGCCCGCACATCACACCATATCCGTTCGACAAGTTTCACTTCGGCTCGCGCCTCGCGCCGCCGTCTGAAGAATTCTGGTGGGGCACCGACCGGTATGGGCGGGATATTTTCAGCCGTGTGATCGCAGGCGCCCGTCTCACGGTTCTGATGGCCGGCGCCGGCACGATCATCGGCGTGGCCGTCGGACTGTTGATCGGTCTTTTCAGCGGATATGTCGGAGGATGGATCGATGAAATCCTCATGCGCCTGACCGACATCGCCATGTCCTTCCCCGGCCTGCTGCTGGCCATGCTCGTCGTGGCAGCCCTTGGCTCGAACGAAATCAACGCGGTGCTGAGCATCGGGATCGTGTTTACGCCCAAGGTGGCGCGGGTCGTCCGCAGCGCCACACTCGGACTTCGCCATGTGCAATTCGTGGAAGCTGCCGAAGTGCGCGGCGAAAGCAACAGCTTCATCATCTTTCGGGAGATTCTGCCAAACGTCTGGCCGCCGATCATCGTCGAGACTTGTATTCGCCTGAGCTATGCCGTCCTGCTGGTGGTTTCATTGAGCTATCTGGGGCTCGGTGCACAGCCGCCGGCGCCGGACTGGGGATTGATGATCGCAAAGGAACGCGCGTTTTTGGCGACCGCACCCTGGGTCGTGTTTGCTCCGGCAGCGGCAATCGTCAGCCTGATCATCGGTGTGAACCTGTTCGGCGACGGCATGCGCGAGTGGCTTGCGGCGAGAAAGACGGCCGATGAATAGAGCAGCCGCGGCGGCGCGGGCAACCGAACCGGACATTCCAGTCCTCTCAATCCGGGATCTGCACGTCTCCTATTTTGCCCGCGGTCAGGAGATCAGGGCCGTGCGCGGGGTCAACATTACCGTGCGCGCGGGCGAGACACTGGCCCTTGTTGGAGAAAGCGGGTCGGGCAAAAGCTCCGTCGCCTTTTCCGCCATGCGGGGGCTCGATGCCGCAGGGCGGATCATGAAAGGGTCCATCCACTTCGGCGCGACCGATCTTCTCGCACTCAACGCCCAGGAATTGCGCGCGATCCAGGGCTCGCGCATCGCCATGGTCTATCAGGACCCGCAAACGGCGCTCAATCCCGGCTTCAGGGTTGGCGACCAGATCGCGGAAGTCCTGAAGGAACACACCGATGGCACCCCAAGCGCGACGCGCGAGCGGGTGTTGCAATTGCTGGAAGAGGTGAAACTCCCCGACCCGGCAAATGTCGCGCTGCGTTATCCGCATGAGCTCTCCGGCGGTCAGCAGCAGCGCGTGCTGATCGCCATGGCCTTCGCCTGCAATCCGCAACTCCTGATCATGGACGAACCGACGACCGGTCTCGACGTGACGACCGAGGCTCACATCCTCGACCTCGTTGCAAACCTGCAGCGGAGCCACGGCTCCGCGATCCTTTACATCACGCACAATCTGGGCGTCGTGGCCCGTTTCTGTCAGCGTGTGGCCGTCATGTATGCGGGCGAAATCCTCGAAGAAGGCCCGGTTTCGCGCGTGTTCTCAAAACCCGCCCATCCCTATACGCGCAGTCTGCTCTCATGCATTCCGAGGCTCGATCTGTCCAAACACGACCGCCCGCTCAGCGCCATCGAGGGGCGCTTGCCCAATCTCGCAAACCTGCCACAGGGGTGTATCTTCGCGGCGCGTTGCGAGTTTCGCCGCGAGATTTGCGAGCAGTCGGCGATCGAGGCCGAAAATGTCGGCAAGGGAACGGAAGACTTCGTGAGATGTGTGCGCTGGCGCGACATTCCGAAATTCAAATTCGACCGGCATATACGGAAGCGGAAACCGGGCGGTAAATCCAAACAGGCGGCGGGCCTGCTCGATATCGAAGATTTGAGGTGTTACTACCAGCTCCGGCGCAGTTTCAGGGACTTCATTACGGGACAGAAACTCCGGCAGGTCCATGCGGTCGACGACATTGAGCTGGAGGTTGGGCATGGCCAGACCCTGGCCATTGTCGGCGAAAGCGGATGCGGAAAGACCACACTCGGGCGTACGGTAGTCGGGCTGCAACCGCCGACGTCAGGCGAGCAGATTTTCGAGGGCGATGAACTGGAAGGCACGGCCCGGGCACGCAGTGCCGACCTGCGCCGCCGGATACAGATTGTCTTTCAGAACCCGGACGCGACGCTGAACCCGCAAAAGTCGGTCGGGGAGACCATCCGCCGTCCGCTCCAGCTCTTTGAACTCGTTCCTCCCGAGAAACAGGCGGACCGGGTCACCGAGCTTCTGCGCAGTGTGAATTTGCCGGCATCCTACGCCCAGCGATATCCGCATGAGCTGTCAGGCGGCGAAAAACAACGTGTAGCCGTTGCGCGCGCCTTTGCCGCAGAGCCGGAGTTGATCGTATGCGATGAACCGCTGTCCGCGCTGGATGTTTCGGTGCAGGCGGCCATTCTCAATCTGCTGGTCGAGCTGCAGAAGACGTCCAAGACGGCCTATATGTTCATCTCTCATGACCTGTCGGTGGTGCGTTACCTGTCGGATCAGGTGGCCGTCATGTATATGGGCCGCCTGTGCGAAATCGGCACGCCCGAGGACGTGTTCGTTCCGCCCTACCACCCCTATACCGAAGCTCTGCTCTCCGCGATTTCCCTTCCCGACCCGCTGATCAGCCAGGAAACAATCCGCCTGGAAGGGTCCGTGCCGAGCCCGGTCAATCCGGTGCCGGGCTGCCGCTTCGCGTCACGCTGTCCGCGCAAGATCGGTGCGGTCTGCGAAACCGAGGATCCGCCGCTTCACGCGTTTGGCAAGAACCACCGTCTTTATTGCCACATACCCCGAGAAGAACTGGAGAAAATGAAACCGGTGATCACATATGCCGGCAAGAAACGGGCTGTGGTGTAATGCCGTGATCGGGGCTGATCCGCAGACACGACCGGTTCGGCGTCAGCCGCCAACCGCGGGCAGGCTGTCCGGGTCGATCACCTGAATGACGAAGCGTTCCATCTGCGGCTGATAGGCCTCCCATAGAAACCTGAGTTCGGTCAGAGGTGCACGGTCGAATTCAACGCGAAGGTCGACAAGAGGGAAGGATTCTTCATGGACCACAAACAGCGCAGCAGACTTGACCTGTTTGAATTCGCTGCCGGCGGTGTAGCCGGCCTCCAACGCAAGCAGCAGCCGCTCGCCAAGATGACTGTCCGGAGACCCTTCGAAGGCTTCGATCATTTTCACCGGAACATCCTTGTTGCGGATGATATTTCCGATCGCGCAACATCCGTCACCCTGCGCCGCGGCGTGGATCGATGTGATGTTGGCGCCGTGATAGAAACCGGTTTCGCCATTGCGGTCGACGACAGCCAGTTGACGCCATCCAATGGTGGGATTGTTGTCCACGAGGGCGTCGATCACCTCGGATGCGCTCTTACCCTCCTCCAACAGCTCAATCCCCCGCGGCCCCAACCTGTTATCGGTCCGGTGTTGGGTCAGGACGGCGCCGACACCCGCCTTCGCGTGCGGGCAGCGCGCCCCGACATTCATGTTGGATGTCGTCACCGCCGCACCGAACATGCCGGTACGCCGACACATCCCAACCAGAGAATAGGTCATCGTCTCTACTCCGAAATCAATGATAATGGCCGTCTGAATTCTAGGTTCGACCGTTGGATGGCCGTCAGATTACCGCACAATTTGAAGGCGCGCACGGAGATTTCCCATGACCATCAC
>JALCBY010000096.1 GCA_028066055.1 Hyphomicrobiaceae bacterium | reverse complement strand
TGCTGAGGGCCAAGACTCTCAATGGATTCCCGGATTTTTCAGCGACCACCTAGACACGCCGAAGATGAATCTTTTCGCTTGATCCTCCGACGAGTGCCGTGCGGCTAGGAGTACCGATTATGAATCTTGAGCACCAGATCCCAGAACTCCGAAAACTGTATGAACTCAGACGAGAAGCCTTGAAGATGCTGGACGAAGCCGAGAGGTACGAGGTACCTCCCCCGTTCTTTGATGACACTGAGATTCGGCCAATAGACAAGCCAATCATCGCCGCCTTCTGCCTGAAGGCGCACAAGAAACTCAGAGAAAAGCCCGCGTTAGTAAACATCGCAAAGATGGTAGAGCTGGACAGTCTGTTTCCTGGACCTGCTGCGCGAGATGCTGCCACTGTGCCCATTCTCATCGCTTGCCGAGTCATGCAGGCTCTTGTTGCGACGTCTGAACACGCGTTCTCGAAACAGTCGATGATTTGCTACTACCGAATCATACGAGAGTTGTTTTCTCTGCGCCCGCCCGACTGGAGCCATGGAAATGCGCGCGCCGGCTCAATTGGTCGCCCAACTGCTTTCATGACGGGAGAATGCCTGAGAGCCATCACCGGCTTTGCTGATGCGTTGGAAAGAACAGCACGGTTCATCGAGCGGACGAAGGACTTCAAGGATCTCGTAGCAACCCTTGAGCTTGCCAATGATCACGAGGAACTAGAAGCTTGGGTGAAGTATGAGAGCAAGCGACTCGGTATCTCCTGGTTTATCTCCGACAGGAAGCAAAGTGGCGCAAGATGTCTCTTCTTCGAGCGAGTCATTGAACCTACGGAATTCGATTTCGAGTTCTTGCGCACGCAGATCGAAGAGACAACCAGCGGCCTGCTTGGCAAGCTGGAGAGCGCGCGTGGCATCTTTGAAGCCGCTAGAAATCTTGCTGCAGGGCGGTGGAAAGCGGCCGACTACTCTAGGCCACGACGGCACTTCGAAGAGGCCGCGCATCTCACAGCGTTAGATATTCTGGAAGAAGCTAAAGGGACAGCAGAGAATGCAATCTCAGCCTACGAGAACGGCTCCGACCTGGTGTCCCTCGCCGCCGTCCTCAAGTCTGCTGCAGTGCGCACCCGAAGGTTAACGCTACCTGCAGTTACCTACTTGGAACGCGTTATTGACCGAGAGCTAGCCTCCGTCAAGTCGAGCCGGCACATAGACGTACCTGAGCTGATCTTTGCCGCCGCGTCATACGGTGCAATGACTGGAGACTGGAAGCAGGAGCGGCTAGCTCAGGTAGGCAAGCTATTGGAGAAGCACATCTCGGAAGACGGGGAGTTCGCTGCAGGCCACCCCTACGCATCGACTGATATCGGCTATCGGATGAATCCGGTTAGCTTTGAAGTGAGCCGGGCCGCAGCTCAGATCTTTACGCATGTTGGTCTTCCCCTAGGCTCAAAGGTTCCCCGGCGGATGCTCAGGCTCTTCAAGCGATTCCATATCAAGGCAAGCGCCCCGCCGGAGACTTTGTCGGGCTGGACGTTTGAGGATGCACCAAGGGTGTCGAGGCCATCCGAATGGGCAACTGCTCGAGCATCTATCTCCCTGCAACAATTCGCAGGAATGCTGGATCGGCTCATCGAGCTGAATGTCCATGAACATTTTCAACGCCCGCCCAACGCCGAATCTCTCAACCTGAATATGTTGCTCTACCCAGACCACGCTTTCTTCTGCCATTCGGGTAAAGAGAAAAAAGAGTACGAGAACCTTTATCCGAAGCACTTTCTCGGCATCGCATTCCAGAAACTCAGAGCCCACCTAGAGGGCGTAGAGCTAGCCAACCTATCCGCGCAAGACGGCGAAAGCGAGTTCTTCTCGTCCCTGTTGTCCGGCCCTCCAGGGACAGGGAAGACTACGCTGTTTGAGGCGCTCGCCTCAACTTGTAAGGTACCTATTGTGTATGTGAGCCCCAGCGATGTCGCGATAGGTGGTGAGGTCGAAGTCGAGCGCCGGACCAGGGCCATTTTCGAAGCTCTTTCGATGTTGCGAAGAACGGTCATCGTCTTAGATGAGTTCGAACCAGTCGTGGCACGGCGGGATCCAGACAGCGAACCGGAAGGGATATTTCGCTTTCTTACCCCTGCCATGCTTCCCAAGTTAAATAAACTACATCGGCAAGCGAAGGTGAACCAATCCGTTTATGGGCTCATAACCAATCATTTCGACAAGCTCGATGCCGCCGCGATCCGGCCAGGGCGACTCGATCATCATATCGACGTTCTGCACAGTGATCGCCTCTCGCGATTGGGCTTCCTTTTCGCGCGGCAGGCAGCATCTCTTCAAGAGGAAGACACTCAGTGTTCAATGCCTGAGCTTGAGCGCTGCAAGGAGATCGCAGAGCGATGTAGATTTTGGTCCGCAGGCGACTTCGCAAAGGCGACCAATCGGGATGATGTCAGGAAGTATGTCTCACTGAGGAGTGAGGAGCCTCCTCAAGACCTCGAGGAGTCTGCTAAGGCGAGGGATCGCTATCCAGCCTCCTTCTCAGGCGACACGAAGGAATATCTTCGGCACTACCGTTGCAACGAAGAAACCAGCTTCGGCAGCCCTTTGAACATTGATCTTTTTATAGAAGGCGTTGAAGAGCCCAAGGAAGGCAATCCCGAAGAGTTGCTTCAACGGTTTGCCAGCACCCTTTCCAAAGAAGGTATTGAGGCCGTGTCGCAGTTGGCCGGCTACCTTAGAGAGCTTGAGGCTGGCGACTAGTTCCGACTATGGCCGGCCAGCTCTTCATCCGACGTTCAAACGATATCGGAGATCACTACGAGAGAGTTCCTATGATCGCCACAACCTGTGCCACCAGAGGTGGACCCCAATCGTTGGACAGCTTTGAGCTTGGATTAAGCTAGTCTCCGACGTTGATCAATGGGCTATGCAGGTAGTAGT
>JALCBY010000033.1:32811-36504 GCA_028066055.1 Hyphomicrobiaceae bacterium | reverse complement strand
TCCAGCGCGCGTTTCGCACTTTCCTGACCCTTGATGTCGGTCATGTCGGGCAGCGCGTCCGGTTCGTCGCGAACGGCGGGTTCCGGACGGGGCAGGGTCTGCAGGCCCTTGAAGTGATTGACGAGCGTCAGCAGGTTGGGCGGTGCGAGCAGGTTCATGTCCTGCGACGCCCAGGCCGCTTCAGACCCGCAATCCTTCGGACAGATCAGCCCCTTGCCTTGCGCATTGGCGCCGATGGCCGCAGGGAGCACGCCCGCGACCGCCGCGATGGACCCGTCCAGCGACAATTCTCCCAGCACGCAGTATCCGGCAAGCGCGTCGGGCGCGACCGCGCCGCAGGCCGCCATCAGCCCGAGCGCGATGGGCAGGTCATAATGGCTACCCTCCTTGGGGAGGTCGGCGGGCGCCAGATTGACGGTGATGCGTTTCGGCGGCAGCGCCAGGCCGATGGCGCTCAACGCGCCGCGCACCCGCTCCCGGCTTTCGCCCACCGCCTTGTCCGGCAGGCCGACGATGGTGAAGGCGGGCAGCCCCGGCGTGATCTGCACCTGCACGTCGACGGGCTTGGCCTCAATGCCCTCGAATGCCACCGTCGATACTTGTGCGTACATGGAAAACAGCCCGAAATTGCCCCTTGCCGGTCGCATGGACCCTAACAGATCATGTGTGCACGCACAAGAACATTATATGAACATTGAAAATCAGATCAAGAAGATTGCGCAAGATCCGGATTGCGACACTGCCATGCGATCAATAATTTCCCAGTGCTGCAAAAAGACGAAGAGGTTCTGAGCCGAAATGATCAACAATCCGACCTATCGTGGCACCGTCCATCCTTGGCATTGCGATCACATGGGCCACATGAATGTCATGTGGTATGTGGGCAAATTCGACGAAGCGACCTGGAACTTTTTCGCAGAGGTCGGCCTGACGCCAGCGCGCATGAAAGAGATCGGCTCCGGCATGGCCGCGGTCGAGCAGAACCTGACCTACTCAAAGGAACTCTTCCCCGGCGACACTGTCGCGATCAGCAGCAAGGTGATCGAAGCGGGCGAGAAGTCTGTGCGTTTCGTCCATGAGATGACCGACTGCGTCACCGGCGCGCTTTGCGCGACGTGCGAGTTCAAGGCCGTGCATATCGATGCCGCCAACCGCAAGTCCATGCCGTTTCCGGAGGATGTGCTTGAGAAGCTGAGGGCGGCGTGAGAGCAGAGGTGCGCCTCTCACCCCCCATTCCCCACAACCCCGTCCTTCCTCAGCGCCGTGATCTCGTCGCCTGAGAGCCCCAGGTCGGTCGTCAGCACATCGTCGGTGTCGGCACCGTGGGCCGGCGGGGCGCGGCGCACGGAGGCCGGCGTTTTCGACAGTTTGACGGGGTAGCGCGCGACCCGCACTTGCGTGCCGTCGGCGCGCTTCGGGTCCCGGACCATGTCGCGCGCGACGATCTGCGGGTTGGCGTAGACTTCGTCGAGCCCCAGGATCGGGCCGCACGGCACCTTGGCTTCTTCCAGTGCCAGGATAGCGTCGTCGCGCTTCCACTTGAGGAAGGCGTCCTCGATCGCGGCGTCAAGTTCCGTCCGGTTGGCGACGCGGGCCTTGGCCCTCGCGAATTTGGGATCGTCCTTCATGGCATCGAGCCCAAGCACCTCGCAGGCGCGCGCGAACTGGGTGTCGTTGCCCACAGCCAGAATGATGTAACCGTCTGAAGCTTTGTAAATCCGGTAAGGCGCAAGTGCCGGGTGCGAGTTGCCGGTGCGCTGCGGCACGGTGCCTGTCGTCAGATAGCTCGCGCCCTGGTTGGCAAGTGCTGCAATCTGGGCCTCCAGCAGCGAGCAGTCGATATATTGACCCTCGCCCGTCCGCTCGCGGTGGACGATGGCCGACAGGATCGCCGTGGAGGCATACATGCCACCGAACAGGTCCGACACGGCGATGCCGACGCGGATCGGTCCGCCGCCAGGTTTTTCGTCCGGACGGCCGGTGATGGACAGCACCCCGCCCATGCCCTGGATGATGTAGTCGTAGCCCGGACGCGGCGCGAAGGGTCCGGTCTGGCCGAAACCGGTGATCGAGCAGTAGATGACCGACGGGTTCGATTTCACGACGTTTTCATAATCGAGGCCGTATTTCTGCAAACCGCCCAGCTTGAAATTCTCCACCAGCACGTCGCATTTCTCCGCCAACCGCTGCACAAGTGCGGCCCCTTCCGGCTTGGCGAAGTCGACGATGATGGAGCGCTTGTTGCGGTTGGCTGCCGTATAGTAGGACCCGTCGCCCTGGCTGCCGTCGGCATTCTCGATGAAGGGCGGGCCCCAGACGCGCGTGTCGTCGCCGTGACCCGGGCGCTCGACTTTGATCACGTCGGCGCCCATGTCCCCCAGCAGCTGACCCGTCCAGGGCCCGGCCAACACCCGGCTCAGATCGAGCACGCGCAGATGCGAAAGCGGCCCCGGCGCCGCGGCTCCGTCATCCGGCTGGTCTCGTGTTTCCTCCGCCATGGGTTGCGCCTTTTCTTGTTTTGAACGGTTTACGGTCACGGGCGATGTTGCCACCATGTGCGCCGGTATACGCCAACCGGGCGGCAAAGGCGAAAAAATCAAAAAAGGGGCGAACGCGCGAACTCATGACGACCGAAGACATCCTGCCGCTCGAGGGCCTGCGCGTCCTCGACCTCACCACCACCGTTCTCGGCCCCTACACCACGCAGATCCTCGGCGACTTCGGCGCCGACGTGATCAAGGTGGAGGCGCCGGGCGGTGACGCGCTGCGCGGGGTGGGTCCGGCCCGCGGCGAGGGCATGGGCGCGCTGTTTCTCGGCACCAACCGCAACAAGCGCTCGGTCATGCTGGACCTGAAACGGGAGAAGCATCGCGATGTGATGTGGAAGCTGATCGACGGCGCGGACGCTCTCGTCCACAACATCCGCCCGCAGAAAATGCTCACGCTCGGTTTCGATCCGGAGAGCGTTTTGGCGCGCAACCCGAAGATCGTCTATGCGGCACTTCTGGGCTATCTGGAAGACGGGCCCTATGGCGGACGACCGGCCTATGACGATGTGGTGCAGGGCGAATGCGGCACGGCGGCGACCTTCGCCGCCCGGGACGGTGCACCCGCACTTATGCCGTCGGTGTTGGTGGACAAGAATGCGGCGCTGATGGCGGCAAACGGCATCATCGCCGCGCTGCTGAAGCGAGAACGCACGGGCAAGGGCGTTGTGATTGAGTCCGGCATGTTCGAGGGCATGGTCGCCTACAATCTGGTCGAGCATCAGTATGGCGCGATCTTTTCGCCGCCCGAGGGCCCAACAGGCTATCCCCGCACGCTGTCGGCCGAGCGCCGGCCCTTCCCCACCCGCGACGGTCATATCTGCATGCTGGCCTATACGGACGCGCAGTGGCGCGCCTTCTGGGCGCTGGCGGGGCGCGAAGAGCTGATCGGCGATGAGCGGTTCGACACGATCACCGCGCGCACCCGGAACATCAACGCGCTGTACGCGGAAGCGGCAAAGATCCTCACGGGCAAGTCAAGCGCGGAATGGCTGGAGCTGCTGGGGGAGGCGGAAATCCCCGCCGGTCCGGTCAACGATTTCGACATGCTGCGCGCCGACCCGCACCTGGAGGCACTTGGCTTCTACCGGGCGTTCGAGCATCCGAGCGAAGGTGCGCTGGAAATCCCCGACACCGGCTACCGCAT
>JALCBY010000033.1:0-32711 GCA_028066055.1 Hyphomicrobiaceae bacterium | reverse complement strand
TGGGCGTGAACACGCTTCTGGTGATCCTCAACCTGACCACGTCGCCGGAGACGTTCTGGGCGATCTGGCCGATCCTCGGCTGGGGCATCGGTCTCGCGGGCCACGCCTATCTCGTCTACCGGGCGATCCTGAAAAAGACCGTTGAACGCTACGCAACCGAGCAGGAAATCCTGACCCAGATCCAGCTTGAGCGTCAGGCGGCACAGATCGCCGCCGCGGTGGTTCCGACTGTTGAGGAAGAGGTGGCCCCTGAACCCCGGCCGGAGCCGAAGCCAAAACGCAAACGCGCCGCGGCAAAGACAACGCGACGCGCGACAAGGAAGAAGGCGCCTGCAAAAAAACCGGCGACGAAAACGGCGCGCAAGCCTGCGACGCGAACGCGAAAAACCAAGATGGCTTCGTCACGCACGACGAAAGTCAGAAAGCCCGCGGCGCGGCGCACGCGAAAGCCTGCACCGAAGACACCCCGGAAAAGCTGATCGCGGCGCTATTGCGGCGTCATCGTGTAGCCGTTGCTGGTGGTGTATTTTCCGCCGGCGTCGGTCCAGGTACCGCACTGCTCGCCCTCGCCGTCCCATTGGCTGCAGAACTGGTTGCCCTTGATGAACCATTTGCCGGTCTTCTTGACGCCGATCTTGAGCGTCATCGATGCGGAACCGTCGGCTGCGAAATTCATGGTTCCGTTGTATTTCCCGGCGAATGCCATGGTCTTGCCGGAGACGGCGGCCTTGATCTGATCACCGGTCATTTCCGCCTTTGCCGGCGCGGCAAGCATCACTACCGGCAGCGCGACTGCACAGATTGAAAGAGCCTTGAGGACGTTGGTCATTGGGGGGGAACTCCGCTGTTACTGGTGTGAGCGATGCAGATGGGGATTGAATTGTGGCGTTTCAAACCCCGCCGCAACAGCGAGACAAAGACCCGGAGCTAACCCACGCGCTCCTCGATCACGTCCCAGATCAGGGCCGAGATGTCGGCACCGCCGAAACGCTTCACCTCACGGATGCCCGTCGGCGAGGTGACGTTGATCTCGGTGAGATATTCGCCGATCACGTCTATGCCGACGAAGATCAGGCCGCGCTTCTTCAGCTCCGGCCCGAGGCGGTCGCAGATTTCGTGATCGCGTTTGGTGAGTTCCACCGGCGTCGGCGTACCCCCGATATGCATGTTGGAGCGCGTCTCGTCCTGCGCCGGGACGCGGTTGATGGCACCTGCAAGCTTGCCGTCCACGAGGATGATGCGCTTGTCGCCGCCGCGCACCTCAGGGAGATACTGTTGAACCATGAAGGGCTCGCGCAGCATGAGCTGGAACAGCTCAACGAGGGAGGCGAGATTGGTGTCCTCCGCTTTGAGCAGAAAGACGGCCTCTCCGCCGTTGCCGTAAAGTGGCTTGATGATGATGTCGCCATACTCCGCGCGGAATGCCTTCACGTCATCGAGCGAGCGCGTGACCATGGTCGGCGGCATCAGATCGAGGAAATCGAGCACGAAGATCTTTTCCGGTGCGTTGCGCACATAACAGGGGTCGTTAACCACCAGGGTCTCGGGATGGATGCGCTCCAGCAGATGCGTCGTTGTGATGTAGCTCATGTCGAAGGGCGGGTCCTGACGCAGCTGCACCACGTCGAGATCACCGAGATTTTCGGTTCGCGGATCCGACAGGGTGTAGTGGGACCCTTCCCTATCTTCGACGGACAGCGTGTGCCCGTGCGCCATTAACTCGCCATTGCGGAGCGCCAGGTCGGGCGGTGTGTAGTAGAAGATCTCGTGCCCACGCGACTGCGCCTCCAGCAGGAGTGCGAAGGTCGAATCCCCCTTGATGTCGATCCGCTCGATCGGATCCATCTGAAACGCCACTTTGAGCGCCATATGCCCCTCCGTTGTGTGTCGCCTGAAGCTGCCGCGTGGCGGGCACCACGTCAAACCCGAAATGCCGACGCGATATGTCGCGGCCATGACCGTGGCGAAACCAGTACCACGTCGAACGAAACGTCGTAATCACGATCTCGCGCCTTCATGGCCAACCACTGCTCCGCCGCGTGCGCAATCCTCGACTGTTGCCGTCGCGTTACCGATGCGGCAGCTGTTTCGAGATCGTCGCGCATTTTGACCTCGACGAATGCCACATGCCGCCCCCGGCGCGCGACCAGATCGATTTCCCCCGCATGGCAGCGAAACCGCCGATCGAGAATACGGTATCCTTTTACACGCAACAGCCACGCGGCGAGCGCTTCCGCCCAATGGCCCCTGCGTTCCGCATCACGCCGTGCGGAGCGGTTCACGGGCCCTCTCCGCCTTTCAGGCACAGCGCGAGATCGTACACGCGCTTTCGGGAGACCCCGAGCATGTCCGTGGTCTCCTTGACCGCGTCGCGGAACGACTGCGCTTCCATGGCCACCTTGAGCCGGGAGACAATCTCCGCGTCGCTCACCTCGACCGGCCGCGGCGGCGCGGCCAGCACCACGAACTCGCCTTTTGCACTGAGCGCCTCAAGCGCCCGGTTGACGAGCTCACCGAGCGTCCCATGAATGTGACCCTCATGCAGCTTGGTGAGCTCCTTTGTCACGACGCCGTCGCGATCTTCGAAAACCTCGGCCAAATCCTCAAGCATCGCGGCAAGCCGCTGCGGCGCTTCGTAGAAAATCATTGTGGCAGGGATGTCCTTCAGCGCCTCCAGTCGCTTGCGCCGCGCGGCTGACTTCGGCGGCAGGAAGCCTTCAAAGCAGAAGCTGTCTGTCGGCAGACCGGACGATGTGAGCGCGGCGAGCACTGCCGAAGCACCGGGAACCGCGAATACGGGCAGGCCCTCATCGCGCAGTGCCCGCACCAGCTTGTTGCCCGGATCGGAGACAAGCGGCGTGCCCGCGTCGGCGATCAGCGCCACTGCTTGGCCGGCGCCGATCCGGGCGACGATGCGCGGCCGCTCCTTTTCCGCATTGTGCTCATGATAGGCGTGGGTTTCGGTTGAAATGCCGAAACGGGAGAGGAGCTTACGGCTGTGCCGGGTATCCTCGCAGAAGATCATGTCGGCGCGCGCAAGGGTGGCGAGCGCCCTGAGCGACATATCGGCGAGGTTCCCGATCGGCGTCGACACCAGATAAAGACCCGGCGCGAGCGGCTTTGTCAGTTCCGCGGAGAGCGCAGCACTCGCTGCGGAAACCAGACGGCTTTCCGCATTTTCCGCTGCTTTCAGAGATTTCGTGTCGTCACCTGCCATGGCCGCGGAATTTAGGTCATCGGGGCCGGCATCGTCCATGGTCATCATGTGATCGGGCGTCGACATCGCGCACGCGGCACCATCGTCAGTTCACACATCGAGATCGTTTCACTGGCGACAGGCGGCCGGGTCCGAGATTCCCGAATTCACGCCGTCTTCTTGAGACGCGACTTTTTCAGCTCCCCTGCGGCGTCGAGGATCGGATATGCAACCGCCGTGATATGCGAGTGAATCCTGCGCAGGTCCCGCAGGATGTCCATGTGCAGGGCGCTGGTTTCTATGCTCTCGCGCCGCCCCTGCCGCAGACGCTCCATATGTTTCTCGGTGATGCGGCGTTCAAGCGTGTTGATCACACGCTTCTGCTTGACGAGCCGCCGCGCCGCCCCGATGTCCGCAGACATAAACACCGAGATCGCGAGATTGAGGTTGTCTGCCACCTTTGCGTGAAGTTTGGTTATTTCGGCAAGACCTTCGTCTGAAAACCGCAGATGCTCCGCATCTTTTCTGTCCGCCATGTCGGCAATGTTTTCGATGATGTCACCGATATTTTCGAGATTGGTCACGAAAGACTGGATTTCCGCAATTCGCCGGCTTTCCGGCTCGTCCACTTCCTGCCGGGAGATCTTCGTGGCGTAGAGTTTAATCTCCTCATAGAGGCTGTCGATAACATCATCCATGCTCTTCAGCTCAGATGTCTTGCCCTTGTGCGGTGCCTGAAGGGCAACGATGACACCCCGCATCATCTCCTCCACATATTCGCCCATTCGAAGCGCTTCCCGGGCGGCGCAGTTGAGCGCCACGGCGGGCATATCGAGGGTCGCTGCATCGAGAAACTGCGGATGTCCGGGCATGTCTGCGTCGTCCCGGGCCGGCAGCAGCCGTTCCGCAGTCCTCGCCGCAAGCGGCAGGAGGAACATGAAAACCAGCACAATCGCGAGATTAAAGGCGGTATGGAAATTGACCACCTGGCGCGCCGGAGACAGTTCGATTTGCTGAAGCAAGTCAGGCAGAAAACCGATCAACGGCAAACAGCCCAAGACGCCGATTGTCTTGAATGCGGCATTCGCAAGCGTGACCCTGCGTGCCAGCGCACCCTCATTCAGGGTCGCCATGATCGGTGGGATCACGCCGCCCAAATTGGCGCCCAGAACCATCGCCAGCGCGAGCGGTATGGAGACAATGCCTGTCGACGCCAGCGACATGATCAGGAGCACAACGGCAAGACTGGAATGCGCCAGCCAGGTCAGGAGCGCTGCAAGAAGGACAGCTATGAACGGCTCTCCGGACAGCGCGGAAAAGACGGCCTCCAGCACAGGCGAATCGCGCATGGGCTCAGATGTGCGCACGATGATCTTCAGGGCCAGAAGCATCAATCCGAGGCCAATCGCAGCGCGTCCAAGCTGCCGCCAAGCCATCCCCCCGATCATCTTGTGGGCCGCAACCCCGCCAATAATGAGCAATGGCGAAAGCAGAGACAGATCAAAGGACAGAATTTGGGCAACCAATGTGGTGCCAACGTCTGTTCCGAGCATGACCGCAAGGGCGGGCATGGTCTCGATCAACCCGCCACTGGCGAATGACGATACGATCAAAGCGGTCGCCGTGCTGCTCTGCACCACCATCGTCACACCCATTCCCGCGACGACTGCCCGACCGCGATTGGCCGTGCCCCGGCCGATCAGCGTGCGCAATTGCGTGCCGAAACCGCGGACAATACCAGTACGAACCATATGCAGGCCCCAAAGCAACAGGGAGACGGCCCCCAAAAGCTGTATCAAGGCATGGGTCGCGCTCACCGGTTGCATTCCTCCAGGTCAGTCCGCAACATCGTCAGCACCGCGTTTTGTATTTCCATTTGGGGTTTCCGCAGCGGGGCAACGTATGCGCGGACTCAGATTTTATACGCACTCAGTGCGCTTTGTGACAGTGATCTATATATGACCGGGATGCATGCATAAAGAAAAAACGCACTATGTGCGCTTTGTGACAATATGCGAATGGTCAACCTTTTTGCCCGCAATGGACCTCGCAACCGCCTGCGCTGATGATGCGTGCCAACTTTCCAATCAAGACTACAGCCACACGACGTATCCACCTCACGCCCCGAACAGGCGTTGTTGGATCGCCCTTTCCGCCCGGGCCGTGACAGATGCCGGATCCCAGATCGCCGTCGACATCTCAAATCGGAGATGTCAGTGTAGGGACGTTGGCAATAAAAATCGCATGTTCTGGGTCGGGATATTGGGAACCCGACCCGATAAAGGGAGGAAATTGCGTGATGAAATCCTTGAAACTCGTATTGCTTGGCACTGTAGCCGGGTTCTTTCTGGCGACAGCACCGGCGCCGCTCACCGGCAGCGCGATTGCTGCCGAGGTGGACGGACCGAAGGTCAAATGGAAGGTGAATGTCTGGGGCAAGCGCCGGGCCTTTACCGAAGATCTCGAGACGTTCGCCAAGATCGCCGACGAGAAGACCGGCGGCAAGTTCCAGATCAAGATTTTCTATGGCGACCAGCTTGGCGGCAAAAAGCAGAATCTCGACAATCTGAAGGCTGGTGTTTTCGATATGGCAAAGGTGTGCTGGGCCTACCATCCCGGCAAGAACCAGTCCTTGACCGTGTTGAACCTGCCTTTCCTGCCGGTGACCAATTTCGACGTGCAGCGCAAGGTTGCCGAGGCGGTTTACAAACACCCGATCACATCGAAAGAACTGTCCGACAAATGGGGTATCTTTGCGTTGTCGAGCTCGCAGCTTCCGCAATACGAGTTTCTCGGCAAGGGCACACCGCCCAAGACCATCAAGGACTGGAACGGATTGACGGTCCGCGCGCTTGGTGGGCTGGCGGATGCCATGCGGGCTCTCGGCGCCAATGTCTCGACGATGACGGCGACGGAAGTCTATCAGGCGATCGATCGCGGTGCGGTTAACGCCGTGTCGTTCCCGTTTTCTTATGCCCATTCGGCTTACAAGATCGACGAAGTCGCCGAATGGTACACGCTCAACCTTGCGCCGGGCACCAACGACTGTCCCAACGTCGTGAGCCAGAAGTCCTGGGACGCGCTGCCGGAGCAGTATCGCAAGCTGCTGACGGACGCCAAGGACGAGGCCTATTCGGCGCTGAAGGCCGCCTACAAGAAGAAGGATGACGTGAACATCCCGAAATGGCGCAAGACCAAGACGGAAATCAAATATACCGACGCCGAACTGGACAATTTCCGCAAGGTCGGCGGTCAACCCGTCTATGAGAAATGGGTCGCCACCAACAAGGACAAGTTCGACGCGCAATCCCTGCTGGATTTCGTCATTGAGACCGCGAAGAGCGGCCAGCAATAGCGCTATCTGAAGACACGCGTCTGAAGTGACAAAACCATACCGGAGCATCGCGCTCCGGTATGGCACCTTGTCCTTGGGGGGAAATTCATGTCCGAGTCCGCGGGCGCACGCCTGCTTTCCAAGCTCGATGGCCGGCTGGCCGTTGTTGAGGACGCTCTCAGCATGCTGGCCGCCTACTTCATCCTGGGGTTGATGATCCTGGGCACGATCAACGTCATCGGCCGCAAAATGGGCGCTCCCGTCTGGGGGTACGTCGACATCGTCACCCTGAGCATGGTGACCTTCTCGTTTCTGCCCATTTCCGCGATGCAGCGCATCGGCGGACATATCCGTATGGAGCTCATTGTCCGACAGATGTCCGGGCGCACTCTGTGGGTGACGGAGTTCTTCGGGGTTCTGGTTGCCGTTTTTATCATGACGGTGCTCGTCTATTTCAGCTTTACCGCATTCGTGCGGGCCTTCGAGCTGGGCGATTCCACGATCGACCGGGAGATCGCGACCTGGCCCTCCAAGATATGGGTCCCGATCGCATTCTCCGTTCTTCTCGCCCGACTTGTCCTTCAGGCCATTGGCTATTCCCGCCTCATCATCGACCCCAAAGCCACACCGATAGCCGTACCGCTGATGCAGGAAGTGGCCGAGGTGGCCGACAAGGAAATCCACGACGCATTTGGTGACGAGGCCGAAGAGGCCGACGCCGAACGGGCGGAGTAGACTGATGGAATTCTTAGATTTTATTTTCGGATCCGGGTTCGCCGAGAAACTCGTCGACGGCGATGAGTATGTGCTCGGCATGATCGGCGTCGGCATCCTGATTGTTCTGGTGCTGTTTGGCGTTCGCGTCGTTTACGCGACCGCAGTCGTCGGCCTGCTGGGGCTCGTGACCATGCTCGGCTGGACCGGCGGGGCAGGCAACGCCGGGATGGTCCCTTATGCGAAGGGCACCATTTACGCGCTCAGCGTGCTGCCGATGTTCATCCTGATCGGCTTTCTGGCTTTCCATGCGGGCATGACGGAAGCGCTGTTCGATGCGGCCAAGAAATGGGTTGGCTGGGTGCCGGGCGGCCTCGCCGTCGCAACCGTGTTTGCAACCGCCGGATTTGCCGCCGTTTCCGGGGCAAGCACCGCGACGGCTGCGGTTTTTGCCCGCGTGGCGATCCCGGAGATGCTGAGGAACAAGTATGACCCGAAACTTGCCGCGGGCGTCGTGGCTGCCGGCGGAACGCTTGCCTCGCTGATCCCGCCAAGCGCCATCCTGGTCATCTATGCGATCATTGTGGAGGAGTCGATCGGGCGGCTGCTGGTCGCCGGTTTCATTCCCGGCATCGTCTCCGCCCTCATCTATGCCGCACTGATCATCACCATGGCCAAGCGCAACCCCAAGCTCGGTCCCGCCGTCAGCGGGTTCAGCTGGGGCGAGCGGGTGCGGTCGGTTCCCGGCACGCTTCCCGTTCTCGCGGTGATCGTCATCATCTTCACATCCATGTACACGGGTTGGGCGACGCCGACCGAGGCCGGTGCACTCGGCGCGTTCCTGGTGTTCGTGATCGCCCTCGTCAGCGGCATGAAGTGGAACACGCTGCGTGGCGCTCTGCTGGAAACCGCGCGGCTGACCGTGATGATCTTCTCCCTCGTCTGGGGTGTGCTGATCTTCGTGCGTTTTCTGGGTTTTGCCGAGCTTCCGACGATCTTCGCCGAGTGGGTGACGAATCTGCCGTTCCCACCCGTCGTCATCATGATCTGTATCCTGTTGTTCTACATCATTCTCGGAATGTTCATGGATGCCATCGGCATGCTGCTGCTGACACTGCCGGTTGTTTATCCGGCCGTGATCGGGCTCGGATACGACCCGATCTGGTTTGGCATCGTCGTGGTGAAGATGTGCGAAGTCTGCCTGATCACGCCTCCCATCGGACTGAATTGTTATGTGGTGGCGGGGGTGAGACCGGACATATCGTTACAGGATGTGTTCCGCGGGATCGGTCCCTTCTTCATTGCCGATGTCATTACGCTCGGCGTGTTCCTGGCCTTCCCGGCGGTCATCACCTGGTTGCCGGACCTGATGCTGCAAAAATGATGATCACATGACTTCAGATCAAAAGCGTCTGCCACTTTCCGGTCTGCGTATTCTTGATCTGTCGACATTGATTGCGGCACCGCTGGCGAGCAGCCTGCTTGCCGACTTCGGTGCCGAGGTCATCAAGGTGGAACTTCCCGGCGGCGACGGCGACGCATTGCGTGCGCTGCCGCCGCACAAGGATGAAGCACCGCTGTGGTGGAAGGTGACGAACCGCAACAAGCGTGGCATCACGCTCGACATCCGAAAGGAGGGCGGTAAGGACCTGTTCCGCAGAATGATCGGCAAATTCGACGTGCTGGTCGAGAATTTCCGGCCCGGTACGCTGGAGAGATACGGCTTCCCGTATGAGACGCTCAAAGAGCTGAATCCCGATCTCATTGTCCTGCGGATCACGGGTTACGGCCAGACGGGGCCCCTGTCTCATCGCCCGGGGTTTGCGCGCGTCGCCGAGGCCTATTCGGGCTTCACCGCCCTTTGCGGCGACAGCGACCGTCCGCCCATGCATGTCGGATATCCGATTGCCGATTCCGTGACGGGTCTTTTCGGTGCCATCGGCATTCTGACCGCGCTCTACCGCCAAAAAACCGATCCGGAGGCCCATGGGGAGGAAATCGACCTGTCCCTTGTCGATTCCATGGTGCGGCTGCTCGAATTCTCAATCATCGAATATGAGCAGCTTGGCGCAGTCCGCGAACGCTCGGGCAACCGCAGCCAATATGCCGGGCCGAGTAATGTCTACAGGACCCGCGATGACAAATGGTTTGCTCTGAGCGCTTCCTCCCAGACGGTTTATGAACGCCTCGCGCACGCGATCGGACGTCCGGATCTGATCGATGACCTGGACTTCGCGACGAACCCGGCCCGCGTGGCCAACGCCGATGCGCTGGATGATATTCTCAATACGTGGTTTGCCAGGCAAACACTGGATGATGTGCTCCGCCTGTTCGAGGAGCGCGGGGTCTCCGGTGGCCCCGTGAACGACGCGAAGGATTTGTTCGACTCAGAACATTTGCGCGCGCGCAATGCGATTGTCGAGGTCCCGGATGCCGAACTCGGATCGGTTCAGATGCAGGGCGTCACGCCGCGCCTCAGGAATGCGCCGGGCAGCGTCCGGTCCACCGGCCCGATGCTCGGCGAACACACCGAAGAAGTCTTCTCAACGCTGCTGGGGCTCGACCAGAGCGAGATCGCGAGATTGCGCAAAGACAAGGTGATCTGACGGCCCGAAGGCGGCCTAGCGCAAAAAAGAATCACGGTGCTGCACGCAAGCGTTGTGCTGACCAAAAGGGCGAACCTCGGCGTCAGGCACTTCGCTCTGCCTCAGGGCAGTCGCATGAGCATGGTCGCCGCGGAACACTCCGCAGCGCATTGGACACTCACGACCGGTGAGCTTTTATCCGATGGCCGCTATGGAGACGATGAGCGCACCCATCGCCGTCGCAATCGCCAGAATGATGTTAGCTTTCTTGTTATCGACCTTGTATTGCCGCGCTCTTTTTTGTTCGCGCCTGTCCAACCAAGTCTGTGCGGCAGCCAACCGCTCTCCATCAAACTTGCCGCGTGCAACGGCCGAGCGCACCCCTTCTTCGCCCAGTCGCTCGAACTCCGTGAAGCGGCGGTCCCTCTTTCCGATCATCGCTTCGTTGTCATCTACTGTTGTTGATCCGACCTCACGCAATTCCGTGATTCGTTCCTCAGGATATCACGTAAATGTGGCCGAACGGCACAACCGGAAGTTGGTCTCGATGGTTTTGCCGACTTCGCAGCCGACTATGGCTGTGCTGCAGCGTATCTCAGCACTTCCACCTTAAGCTCTTTGAGGAGGGCTCTGTCGGGTTGTGAAAGCGTTGCACCGCGCCGAGTGACCACGGAAACATCCCGCATGATCACCGGGTTCGTCACCCGAAGAAAACGGACATTCCGGTAATTCATCGACTTGATCAACAAGCCTGCAACAATGCCGATGCCGTGTCCGGCCGCCGCCATGCTCACGACCGAGTGCGCCTGATTGAAATGGTGGCGGAGGTTGAGAAACGTCCGTTGGCGGAGCGCCTCGCGTTCGAGAACGCTGAGCACCAGGGTCGCAGGACGCGGCAGCAGGATCGGATGTGTAACCAGTTCGCTCACCGTAATCTCCGACTCCGGCAAACTGTGGTTGCGCCGCGATACAATGGCGTAAACTTCATCCTCAAAGAGATGTTCAAACTCACATTCCGCACTCGGGATCTTCGCGCCGATACCGAATTCGGCCTCCCCGCTTTTGACGGCCGCAACCAGAGGCTCGCTCAAGAGCTCCATGGCCGTCGTCAACACATCGGGATGTTGCCTCTCGAAGTTTGCCAGTGCCGGTGAAAGAGCGCCGTGGAAAATAGCGGGCACGCAGGCGAACCGCACGCGATGCGAATTGCGGTCGGCTGCTTCCTGGACATTCGCCAGCCCGACACTGAGTTGCGAGAAGGCCTTTCTCGCATGTTCGAGCAGTTCCGCGCCTTGAGGGGTCAGAGTAACGCGCCGCGTGGTGCGTTCAAAAAGCGCGACGCCAAGTTGCGCTTCGAGTTCCTTGACCTGGGCGCTGACGGCTGAATGGGAGCGGAAGCTTTCTTCAGCCGCCCGTTTGAAGCTGCCATGCTCGGCGACGAGTGTGAAAGCCTGCAGAAGCTTGAAATTCCAACGCGAATAGTCTCTCACCTGGCGTTCCATACGTTATCCCGTTCATGGGCATAATAATCCTCATTTAAATTATTGTCGTTGGGATAAATCATCCATAGCCTCGATCTCTCATCCTGCATCGCTGCGATGCAGCAGCACAATATCTGGCATCTATACAGCGCCAATGAATGAACAAACATCATGTCGGCGCAAAGTTGCTTACAATAGCCAAACGATAAAAATTTATTCAATCACGTAACGGAGTGAGTACAACAAATGCGGTTTACCTCTCGCCTTCTTGCCGGTGCGCTCTGCATTGGCCTTGCAGCTCCGGCAGCCGACGCCTGTACACGTATCCTCTATGAAACCGGTGACGGAACCTACATCGTAGGCCGGACCCTCGACTGGTTCGAAGACACCAAATCAAATCTGTGGGTTCTGCCCCGCGGCGTGAAACAGAATGGTGGTCTTGGTGAGGGGTCGCTGGAGTGGACATCCAAATACGGATCCATCGTGACCACGATCTACGACATCGCGGGCGTCGACGGCATGAACGAGAAGGGCTTGGTGACAAATGCCCTGTACCTTGCCGAATCCGACTTTGGCAATGCCAGGGCGACCGGCAAACCACTGCTCTCCATCGGCGGGTGGATGCAATATGTGCTGGACAATTTCGCCACCGTTGCGGAAGCCGTCGAAGCGCTGCGCGCCGAACCCTTTGCCATCATTGCGCCGATCCTGCCTGACGGAAAGCCTGCGGTGGGCCATTTGTCCATTTCCGACAAGTCGGGTGACAGCGCAATCTTCGAATATCTCAAGGGCAAGCTCGTTATCCATCATGGCCACGAATACACGGTGATGACCAATTCGCCGCCCTTCGACGAACAGCTCGCCGTCACGACATACTGGGATCAGGTGGGCGGGCTCGCCATGCTGCCGGGCACGCATCGCGCATCTGACCGTTTTGCCCGCGTCAGCTGGAACCTCAACGCATCACCCAAATTCAAGGATCCGCGCATCGCGGTCGCATCCGTTTTCTCGATCATCCGGAGCGTCTCGGTTCCACTCGGCATCGCCGATCCGGACCGGCCCAATATCGCATCGACCACGTGGCGGACCGTCTCCGATGTGGCGCGCAATCGCTACTATTTCGAGTCCGCCTTCAGCCCGAACATCTTCTGGGTCGACCTAGACAAGCTGAAGTTCGACAAGGGCGCCCCGGTGCGCAAGCTCGATTTGACCAACCGGCCGATCATCGCCGGTGAGTCCTCGGACCTGTTCCTCGACGCAAAACCGTACACGTTCCTAGGTCAATGAACGGGCGCATCACATCAGGGTTTGATATACGTCAAATCATCAACAAGATTTTGATCTAGAATAGCGTAAATTAGAGTTCGCTTATGCTGGGGGAACGTATGAGTAAATACTCCAATCCCTTTGCGTTTATTCTTGCGCTATCAGGTTTGCATCTTCTCGTCCCGATGCACGCATCCGCTCAAGATGGCCAGCACAATCTCGCGCAGGAACTCGCCAATCCCATCGCCAGCCTGATCAGCGTCCCGATCCAGATGAACTACGACCGCAACATCGGGCCGGTCGATGACGGCACCCGTTTTACGGCGAATGTTCAGCCTGTCATTCCGTTTACGCTCAATGAAAACTGGACGCTGATTTCGCGCACCATCTTGCCCGTCATCGACCAGAACGACATCTTCCCGGCGACGCCCGCCTTTGATGAAACCACCATCGAGGCCGGCGGGCTCCAGCTTGAAGCAGACGAAGCGACACTCATTCCCGGCGCCGGCTCCCAATTCGGGGTGGGCGATGTGGTGCAAAGCCTGTTCCTGTCGCCGTCACCGGTGCCGCTTGCCGGCGGCGGCAGCTTCATTTTCGGCGCGGGCCCCGTCCTGCTGATCCCGACAGGAACCGATGATCTGCTGACCACCGACAAGTGGGGCGCCGGCCCGACGGCGGTGGGCCTGGTCCAGAAAGGTCCGTGGACCGTGGGGGCGCTCGCCAACCACATCTGGTCCTATGCGGGCAGCAGCAGGCGCGACGACGTGAACGCGACCTTCCTTCAGCCGTTCATCTCATACACGACGCCGGATGCATACACGTTCACGCTTCAGACGGAATCCACCTACGACTGGGAGAGCAATGAATGGTCGGTCCCCATCAACTTCGTCGTGAGCAAGCTCACCCGGATCGGCAACCAGCCGGTCAGCTTCGGCGTCGGCGTAAAGTACTGGGCGGAGAGCGCGCCGGGCGGCCCGGAGGGGCTTGGCTTCCGGTTCACCACAACGTTCCTGTTTCCGAAGTAGCGAGACGGCGCCCATGCATTGATACCCCCCAATGTTCACAGCTGGAGTGTCCTGACATGAAGACAAAGATCAAATTCGCAACGGCTGCAGCAACGGCAGCGGTCGGCATCCTGCTTGCCGCAACACCGCCCGCCAAATCCGCCGATCCGACAGCCTCCGATCTTGGCATCATGCAGGGCTTCGTCCCGCCCAAGGACAAATTCGTCGATAGCAGCAACTGGAATGTCTATCCGCTGAACCGCTGGTCCTTCCAGCACATGCGCCGGTACATGCCAACCGCGCCGATGTCCATGAATCCAGCGACTGTGGTTCCGTTTGAAAAGACACCCCGCGACCTCGGCGATATCAAAGTAAAGCTCGGCAAAAGTGAAGCCAGGACCGTGACCGATATCATGGAGTCCTGGCAGACGGACTCCCTCGTTGTTCTCCATAATGGTGTCCTCGTCTACGAACGCTACTGGAACGGCATGACGTCCAAACAGCCGCATTGGGTCGCTTCGGTCAGCAAGTCCTATATCGGAACGGCCGCGGCCATGCTCATTGAGCGCGGCGTTCTCGACCGAGAAGCGACAGTGGCCAGTTATGTCCCCGAACTCGCAGACAGCGGATTTGGCAAGGCGACGGTCGGTCAGATTCTCGATATGACGGCAGGAACGGATTGGGACGAGTCGCCCCCAGCCTGGGCCGATCCGAATTCGCCCGCGCGCCAATATGGCGCGGCAACAGGGAGCCTCATCAAACCGGGAGAGCCGAGCATTGGCGTGTCGGGTTTCCTCCCGACAATCAAGCAATCTCGCCCACATGGCGAGATCTTCGTCTACAACTCCCCGCAGGTGGATGTCATGGGCTGGATCCTGACCAACGTAACCGGCCTGTCTCTCGACAAACTGATCGATCGGGAGATCTGGTCGAAACTCGGCACCGAATGTGAAGCCTACTATATGCTGGATGGCCGCGGACAACCGTTTGCCACCGGTGGCCTCAGCATCTGCGCGCGAGACATGGCCCGGTTTGGACAGATGATGCTGAACGGCGGCCATCTGAACGGCCAACGCATCGTGCCCGACAATGTGATCAAAAAAATTCGCACACTCGGCAGCACGGAAGCCTTTGCCAAGGGCCCGCGTGCATCCACCTATCCCAAGGGCGCCTATCGCGACTACTGGTGGATCACGAATGACGATGACGGTGCCTATCTCGCCAAGGGTGTCTTCGGCCAACTTATTTACATAAACCCGCGCGCTCGGGTCGTGATCGCGCGCCACGGCTCGGAAAAAGAACCTTCCAGCGCACAGAGGAACCACGAAGTCGAAACCGCGTTTCAGGCGGTGGCGGATTATCTGTCGAAGTAGGGAGTTTGAGAGGGACAGAACCATGAAACGACAAGCCGGAGATATTGCGGTGTTCCTGGTCGCGTTGTTCGTGGTTTTCCAAGCTTCCGCCTACGCCCAAGGCGATCCCGCCTTCGGCTACGCGCTCCAGAGAGATATTGTGTATGGTCAGGGCATCATCGCGCCTGATGGCAAGAAGGTTGAACGGGATCTGAGGCTCGATCTCTACTCGCCGGCAAAGGAATGCGGAAAGCCGTGTCCGGCGGTCGTTTACGTTCACGGCGGTGCGCATCATCGCGGAGGGCGCATGCAGCCGCCGTTCAGGCTGGACGGCGCTGTTCACTCGCGGCCCGAAGACTATGCGCGTCTCCTCGCACCGCTCGGCTACTCAGTGTTCGTGGTCGAGTACCGTCTGGCGCCGGAAAATCCCGAACCCGAGCTCAAACCCGGTGATGCCAACACGGTTGCCGATCTCAAGGCCTTCATAACGCCCACGGTGTTTGAGGCGACCACGCGTGCAAGGGCGGCGGCCGGGCTGAAACCGCTTACAACGGAAGCCGACAGATTGTGGCTGTGGAAGGCCGGTCTTGCCGGTGCGGAGGACGTCAAAAAAGCAGTCGACTTTATATTCAGGAACGCAGCGAAGTTCAATGTCGATCCGGCCAGGGTCGCGCTCGGCGGCCATTCCGCCGGCGGAGGCATCACCCTCAATGTCGCTCTCGGACTGCGCGCACCTGTTGCAGCGATCTTCCCCCTTTCCGGGCCTGATATCGCCTTCGATCACGCGGCGGTTGCCAAGTTCGAAAAACTTCCGCCAACACTGCTGGTCTATTCACAATATGACGAGCATGCACAGCTTGAGGGCCTGCCCGGACTAGTCAAGCTGATGAAGAATGCAGACGTCGATTATGAGTTCGCCTGGGTGCCGGGTTTTCCGCATTTCTATCCTCACAATGCGCCATCGCTTGGTGACGACGGAACGCGCATGTCTGTCGGCGAAAGGATCATCCGGTTTCTGGAGAGAACGGTCGGGAAGGACAAATAGGTCGCCATGTGGGGACGATGAAAAATCACGCTGATTGCCGGTGTGGGTTTTGCCTGCAACGTGACCCGGGCTCATGCACGGCCGGACGGTTCACGCCATCGACCTTAAGCGAACCGACTTCGGTAAGATGGGAGCGGAGATGGTCCGCAAACCCATGGACGAAGTTGGGGAAGAGAAAAATGCCGATGTGATGCCAGCCAAGCAGACGCCGGCACTTCAATTGCGCGCTGTCGGATCGTGCAGGTGAGAAAGGTGAGATGAAATGAGAACCAGAACTCTCATTGGAGTTATCGCGCTCGTGATGGAGCTCACGACGACACCTGTTTCGGCGCAGGAGGCGCCTGCGGTCACGTACAATCTCGAGGCCGGTGTGGTCTATGGCAAGGGCGTGGTTACGAAGAATGGAAAACCGGTATCACGCGATCTTTGGATGGACATCTATAATCCGGCGGCGAAGTCGACTGCGCCGCGACCGGCGGTCATCCTCACGTTCGGTGGCGCATTCCATCGTGGCAGTCCACGATTGACGTTTCAATCAGGAGGCGCTCAGGACACCTCGATGGGCAACTACTGCCGCAGGTTTGCTGCGAGGGGGTATACCTGTTTCGCAATCGACTACCGACTGACAACCGAAGGACCGGTGCTTTCGGGAGAGAGCTACGAACAAGAGTGGATCAACCCCAACAGTCTTCTGCCGCTCCTGCCCCAGGCCAATCATATTCGGCAAGGCATGAACTTGCCGCCAATCGATCTTGAAGTCCCCGATCAAAGGAAGACGATCGTCGACGGAGTGATCGCAGCCGCCGAAGACCTGCGCAAGGCAGTCCTTCATATCCGCGAGTCTTCAGCGAAGTACAATATCGACCCTGAACGCCTTGTACTCGGTGGCTTTTCCGCCGGTGCTGTCACGTCGTGGAACGTCGGGCATGGCATAGGCATTCCGGTGGCTGGAGTGTTTCTGTTGTCCGGATCCGATGCCGGTTTTGACGTGGAGAAAACCGTGACGGCCTCGTCGAAACGACCACCCATTCTCCTGTTCTTGGGGCAGTATGATCTACCCGGCGCGTTGACTTCGGTACCTGCTTTGCTCAACCACTACAGGAAGGTCGGCGTTCCCCACGAGTTCGCCTGGGTGCCTGGTTTTGGCCATTTTTATCCCGCCGGCGCCGCCAGTCTTGGCAGTGACGCCGTGAGCATGTCCGTCGAAGAACGGATTGCCGGATTTCTCAAGCGGGTCATCGGTAAGAGCCCGTAGGTATTCAAATGCGTGGACGTGGTTATGCGAAAGTGGCTCTGACGGCAGTGGTGTTGTCTCTGGCGGCGCCGGCGCATGGGCAGGACGCAACAGACCCGTCTCGACAGCTGAATCCCCTCCTCACACGACCCTCCCTGCTCGACGGACAAGGCAGTCCCAAAGAGGCGCTGCGCAAACACGGCATCAACGCGGACCTCTGGTGGACCCAGTTCAACCAGCGGCTTCTTGAGGGCGATGGCAATACGGACTGGCAGTATGGTGGCAAGCTGGACCTGCTGCTCAACATCGACGCCCACAAGCTCGGCCTGTGGCGCGGCTTCTCGATCAACTTCCATCAGGAATGGGAGTATGGGGAGGATGCCAACACGCAAGGCGACGGCACGCTACTGCCGGTCAACACCGCTCTCGGCTTTCCCCGGCTCGGCGGCTACGACCACGATACGTCGATCGTGTTCAACCAGAAACTGAGCGATCGCCTGTCGATCGGTTTCGGCAAGTACAACATGCTGGATGCTGCCTCCCGCACGCCCCTGCTCGGTGGCGGCGGCATCAACACCTTCATGAATCTGGGGTTGGCTGCCCCGATCAGCGGCGTCACGCCACCCTATATCTTTGCAGGCTCCGCGAGCCTGCGCACGAAGCGCGTGAATTACAACCTCATGGTCTACGACCCGAACAACGCCCAGGACTGGAGCGTCCTGGGGGACCTGTTCGAAGAGGGCGTCAACACCTCGCTGTCCGCGTCCCTTCCCGTCACCATCCGCGGGAGGCGCGGCACTCATTCGGTACGCGGCGTCTACAGCACCGAAGAAGGGGTGGATCTGCGCGATGTGCCGCAATTGCAACTGCCGCCCGAACTGCGCGTCGCACCGCGTACACAGGCAGAACCCTGGTATCTGTCCTACTCGTTCCAGCAGTATCTTCAGCACAATGCCGATGATCCCTCCAAGGGCTGGGGCGTCTTCGGGCAATTCGCGATCGCGAGCGGAAACCCCAATCCCTTCGATGGCCACTGGTTCCTCGGCGTCGGCGGCAACAGCCCGCTCCCGGGGCGATCGGACGATTTGTGGGGCGTCGCCTATTTCGAGTACAAGCTCGACAGTGGCCTGCGCCGCGCGGCGATCCAGGATTTCGGCATCGGGCTGGGATCCGAGAGTGGCGTGGAGATCTACTACAACGTCGCCGTCACGCCCTGGCTGCGCATCACCGGCGACCTGCAGTTCATCAACCCATTCCCGACCGTCAATGACAAGGCGGTGTTCGGTGCTATCCGCACGCAATTCAAATTCTGATGTATGGGCCTCCACGGCCATTTCCGCCACGGTTGACAACAGGCAGATCACCATGATCGTGTCCATGTTTGCTGATAGCGAGACTGGAACTGTGCGGGAATTTTGAGTGACGTTTGGTCCGCGGGTGCCTAAGGTAGGAGTTCGGGGCGTCATGAAATGGCGATTTCATGTCCGTAGTGCCGCGTTACGTCTCCATATCAGTTAGATGCGCGTTACAGGAAAGGGCGTAAACGGTTTGACCCGTTCCGCATACAAGGTTGCCGCCGTCACACGGCGCGTGCTGCTTCTGTGCGCGATGGGCATGCTGATCGCCGCCTGCGCCAGCGGCGGCTCGAATCGCGGCGAGGTGGGTCTCAACCCGAACGGACAATTCGGCGACGGGCAACCCGGCCAGCCACGCCCGACCGTGAAGGTCGCGCTACTGCTGCCGCTGAGCGGCGCCGGAAATGCCGCCAGCCTTGCCAAGGCGCTCAAGCAGGCCGGAGAACTCGCGCTCTTTGACCTCGACAACCCCACCGTTACGCTGACGACGAAAGACACGAAGGGGACGCCTGAAGGAGCCAAGGCTGCGGCGACGGCAGCGGTGCAGGAAGGCGCCGAGCTCGTTGTCGGGCCGCTGTTTGCCAAGTCCGTCAGGGCCGCGTCCGAAGTGACGCGGCAGGCAAAAATCCCGATGGTCGCCTTTTCGAGCGACCAGTCGGTGGCCGGCAATGGAGTCTACCTGCTCAGTTTCCTCGCCGGCCGCGATGTTCCCACCATCGTCGGATACACCATCAGCCAGGGCCGCAGGAATTTCGGCGCACTGATCCCCAAGTCGCCATACGGCCGCATCGTCGAGAATGCTTTCCGGCAGGCGGTCAACGCACAGGGAGGACAAGTTGTCGTCCTCGAACACTTCCAGCCGGATGCGAATTCCATGCTTGAGCCGGCGAAACGCGTCGCGGAATTCGCCAAGTCACCTGACCCTACGATCCCGCCCCAGATCGATGCGTTGTTCATTCCCGTGGGACAGGGCAGCCTGCCGACTGTCGCCGCGCTTGTCCCCTACAATGAAATCGACACCACCAAGGTGAAACTGATCGGGACGGGGCTTTGGGATTATCCGAATGTGGGCCGTGAGAAGCCCCTTGTCGGCGGTTGGTTCCCGGCACCTGACCCCAAGGGCTGGCGTGGCTTTTCGCAGCGTTACGTCAAGGCTTACGAAACGACGCCGCCGCGGCTTGCAAGCCTGTCCTATGACGCTGTTGGCATTGCCATTGCCCTGTCACAGGGCCGTCCCGGCCAGCGCTACTCCGCCGGACAACTGACCCGCTCTCAGGGCTTCACCGGTGTCGATGGACTGTTCCGTCTGCTTCCCAACGGAACATCCCAACGCGGGCTGGCCATTCTCGAAGTACAGAAATTCGGCACCCGGGTTATTCAACCCGCGCCGCTTTCCTTCAGCCGCGCGCAATTTTAACGCGGCGGCTCAACCACCGAACATCTTTTTCAGATTATCGAAGCCAGCCTGGTAGACACCCTGAATCGCCTTCATGGCGTCTTCCGGCGACGCACCGGTCGCGGGATCAAACTCGCTCGACCATTCGATCGTGCTGTTGGAGCCCTCACCGCTTACTTTGATCGTCGCGGTGTAGTTTGCCACCGGCAGCGGGCTGTCGACGATCGAGTAGGTATATGTTCGCGCCCCTTCATCGACCTTTTCCAGTTTCTCGATGATCTTCCCGCCGCCAACAAGATCCAGGGTGCGCGTCTGACCCGCCTCTGTCAGCTCACTTTTCTCGACCGCCGGATGCCAGTCAGGCAACGCATTGAAGTGGCCGATCATCTTCCAGACGTCGTCCGCGGAAGCGTTCAGATCCGTCGACATGGATACTTTTGCCATGGCAAGCTCCCTCTTCCTGCCCGCCTTTCGGGCGCGAACATGATACCGTATTTTCCGTGCCCGTCGCCCCGGACAAACGTGTCATGAGGAGAAATCTCCCAATCAGTCTTCGCCGCGAGGGCGATGGCGGCGCAAGCTCTTGACCCGTGACCGGTGCGCTTTGGACCTGAGCCTGCGCTCGATGGATGCCCGCGTCGGACGCGTTCTGACCCGGGGTTTCGGGGGAACAGCGGCCCGGCGAATAAGCCGCTCGAGCCGGTCGCGTGCATCGGCACGATTGCGTTCCTGTGTGCGATAGCGCTGCGCCTGGATGACGATCACGCCGTCACGTGTCAACCGCCGTCCGGCGAGACGCTCAAGCCGCTGACGCACATCCTCCGGCAGACTCGGACTTGCCCGCACGTCGAAGCGCAACTCGACCGCCGTTGCGACCTTGTTGACGTTCTGCCCGCCGGACCCGGAAGCGCGCACGAACTGCTCCGTTAGTTCGCTCTCGGGAATGGATATATGGCGGTTCACCCGTATCATCGAATTTCCGCAACCTAATCCGCCAAGGCGGCAATCACCGCGTTCAGCACAAGCCGCCCTTCATTCGTCACCGATAGCCTGCCGCCTTCCACGCGAACCAGTTTTTGCGACTGCAGCTCCGCGACTGCACCTTCATGCAAATGACCGCCGACCGCGGCATATCGTGCAAGGTCGATCCCTTCGCTCAGACGCATCCCCATAAGCAGATACTCCGCAGCCGCTTCCGGTCTGTCGAGGCCGATATCGCGCTCGATACCGTTTCCTCTTTCTTTTGCTTGATCTGCCCATCTTTCCGGAGAGTAGATGGTTGAAATTGCTCGCCGAACGCCATCGACAGTGAGCCGGCCATGGGCACCTGGCCCGACCCCCGCATAGTCTCCGGCACGCCAGTAGACCAGATTGTGCCGGCACTCCGCGCCCGGTGCGGCGTGATTGGAAACTTCATATGCAGGCAATCCTGCGCGGTCGCATACTTCCTGGGTCACTTCGAACTGTTCGCAGGCCAACTCGTCGTCGGGGCAGACGAGCCTGCCTGCCTTGTGCAATGCGGCGAACGGCGTGCCCTCCTCGATTGTGAGCTGGTAGAGGGAAACGTGGCTGTCCGCGAAAGTGAGCGCGTGCTCAAGCTCCTGCCTCCAGGATGCAGCGGATTGGCCGGGACGTGCGTAGATCAAATCAAACGACACCCTGTCGAAACTCCGCTTGGCGATCTCAAGCGCGGCAAGTCCCGTTTCCACATCATGCGTCCGGCCGAGTTTCTTCAGCGCTGCGTCATCGAGCGCCTGCAGTCCCAATGAGACCCGGTTGACGCCTGCGGCGCGAAAGCCTACGAACCGGTCCGCCTCAACG
Source organism: Hyphomicrobiaceae bacterium (assembly GCA_028066055.1). GTDB lineage: Bacteria > Pseudomonadota > Alphaproteobacteria > Rhizobiales > Methyloligellaceae > UBA2767. The sequence goes on along the minus strand of JALCBY010000033.1, from coordinate 10,928 downwards.
CTCGTCGGATTGGCCTCCAGAGTGATTTCCGTGGATGCGGCGAGGCTCCAGTTACGCGCCACGCGATTGAGGATCGCGTCCGTGGTTGCAGGCAACATGCGTGACGGCGTGCCGCCTCCGAAAAACACGCTTTGGACCTCGCGCGGTCCTGAAAACTCCCGCATATGGTCGAGTTCATTCAAATAGGCTTCGACAAACCCGCTTTCGTCGATCCCGCCGTGGCGGACATGGGAGTTGAAGTCGCAGTACGGGCATTTGGCCTCACAGAAGGGCCAATGGACATAGACGCCGAACCCGGCGTCAATCGGTGCCGAGACACGCGGCGGCGAAGAGCTCGAAGGCGTGGGCGCGGTGAGAAATGGCATGTTTTTCATCCGGCTCCATTTCGCCGAAAGTCGCGTTCCGGCCATCGGCGAGAAACATCGGGTCGTAGCCGAAACCTCGGGGCCCCCGTGGCGGCCAGACCAGTGTTCCGAACACCTTACCCTCAAAGGTCTCATATGTGCCATCGGGCCGGGCAAGCGTGAGCGCGCAGGTGAAGTTCGCACGGCGCGCCTCGGGCACCGTTGCTTCTTTTTCCGCAAGCGCCTGCTCGACCTTCTCCATGGCACGCGAGAAGTCCTTGTCTTCACCCGCCCAACGCGCAGAGTAGATGCCTGGCTCCCCGCCGAGCGCGTCGACCTCAAGCCCGGAGTCGTCCGCCAGGGCCGGAAGACCGCTTGCTTCCGCGGCAGCGCACGCCTTCAACTCCGCATTGGCAGCAAACGTGGTCCCCGTCTCCTCCGGTTCCGGAAGGTCGAGACTCGCGGCTGAGACGGTTTCAATTCCATGCGGTTCGAGCAGGTCGGCGATCTCCCGCACTTTACCGGGATTGTGGCTTGCGACCACGAGACGGTCACCAGCCTGGAGCTTTGCAGCCATCAGGCGACCGTGAGCTTTTGCAGCTCGACGAGCTGGCCGATGCCCTTTTTTGCCAGAACCATCAGTTCGTCGAACTGTTCCTGACTGAAGGGATCGCCTTCCGCCGTACCCTGCACTTCGACGATGCCGCCCGATCCCGTCATGACGAAGTTCGCGTCCGCATCGGCCTCGGAATCCTCGGCATAGTCCAGATCCAGAACGGCTTTCCCGCCGTAGAGTCCGCATGAGACGGCGGCCACCTGGTCGCGAATAATGCCGTCACCCACCATGTCACGCGCCCGCATCCACTGGACACAATCGTGCAGCGCCACCCATGCGCCGGTAATCGACGCGGTGCGGGTGCCGCCATCGGCCTGGATGACGTCGCAGTCAACCGTAATCTGCCGCTCGCCAAGCGCTTTCATGTCAACAACCGCGCGCAGAGATCGTGCTATGAGGCGCTGGATTTCAAGCGTTCGCCCGCCCTGACGCCCGGAGGAGGCTTCGCGGCGCATGCGTTCGCCGGTCGAGCGCGGCAACATGCCGTACTCGGCGGTAACCCAGCCCGATCCGCGCCCCTTCATCCAGGGAGGTACGTTTTCAAGCAGGCTCGCGGTACTGAGCACGTGCGTATTACCGCATTTGATGAGACAGGACCCTTCCGCGTGCAACGACACGCCACGTTCAAGATTGATGGAGCGCAGCTCATCCGGCTGGCGTTTCGACGGGCGCATCGCTTTCCCCCTCACAAGCGTACTCGATTTCAGGCGCACCCTAGATCACGATCGCCTCAGGTGGAACCACCTAAGGCGATAAAGGTTATCGAAAGCTACAACCGGAGCTGACTTCCGGAATCAAAGCCGGGCTCTGCGAACTGACAAAGAGAATTGACCGGCATCCATTTGACGCTGGTGCCGCAGGAGAATAGATTTTGCGCCATGCGACAGAAGGAAGTGCGTGAAGCGACGGAATTCGCACCAGGCGACAACAGTTCCGCGCTCGCCGAGCTCGACGAGCGATCACGCGAGATTTTCCGCCAGATTGTACAAAGCTACCTGACCACCGGGGATCCGGCCGGCTCCCGCAACATATCCCGTGCGCTGCCGATGACGCTCTCGCCGGCATCGGTCCGCAACGTCATGTCCGATCTGGAAGCGATGGGGCTGATTTACGCGCCGCACACGAGCGCGGGGCGTCTGCCGACGGAAAGTGGTCTGCGCCTGTTTGTCGACGCGCTCCTGGATATCGGCAATCTCAGTGACGCAGAATGTACCCAAATCCGGTCGGAGATCTCCACTCGGTTCGGCGACCGAGATCTCGATGAGGCCCTGACCGAGACAGGTGAAATGCTCTCCGGGCTTTCGCACTGCGCCGGCGTCGTGCTCGCGGGCAAGCAGATCAAGCGCCTGAAACAGATTGAATTCGTCAGCCTGGAGCCGAAAAAGACACTTGCCATATTGGTGGCGGAAGACGGTTCGGTGGAAAACCGGATCGTTGAACTGCCCGAACCGATGCCGGCGTCGGCGCTGACCAGTGCGACGAACTATCTCAACGCACGCATCGGCGGCATGACACTCTCCGGCGCCCGGCGGCAGATCGAGCGCGAACTGGCCGAGCGCAAGGCGGAGCTCGATGAACTGACTGCACGACTTATTCAGCAGGGCCTGGCAACCTGGGCGGGCGACGCAGACGGCCAGAAGAACCTGATTGTCCGGGGGCGGTCCAACCTGCTCGACGACGTGTCCGCCGAGCACGATCTTGAGCGCATTCGCAAACTGTTTGACGACCTCGAGGCGAAGCAGGAGCTCATCGAAGTTCTGGGCTATGCGGAACAGGCGGAAGGCGTCCGGATATTCATCGGTTCGGAGAACCAGTTGTTCTCGCTGTCGGGCTCGTCGGTCATCGTTTCGCCATTTCGCGACGGCAACCACGATATCGTCGGGGTGCTCGGTGTCATCGGTCCGACCCGGCTCAACTATGCCCGCATCATTCCCATGGTCGATTACACGGCAAAGCTGATCGGGCACATGCTGCCTTGATTTTTCTGCGCAAGACCTGATATCCGGGCGATAGCCCAGTCATCAGAACAGATTTATGAGCAACAAGAAAACCGAAGACACGCCACCGAACGAGGCAGGCGCAAACGGTGCCTCGCCCGAAACCGAGGCGTCCGACGCCACCACGCCCGAGCCCAATGACACCGCGGAAAGCGGCTGGAGCAAGGGTGAGGCGGAAGCGCTGCGCGAGGAAAACGCGCAGCTCAAAGACAGGCTGCTGCGCGCGGCAGCCGAAATGGAAAACCTGCGCCGGCGCACCGAGCGTGACAAGTCGGATACGGCGAAGTTCGCCATCTCCAACTTCGCCCGTGACGTGCTCACAATCGCGGACAATATCGCCCGCGCCATCGAGCATGTGCCTGAAGAAGCGGCCGAAGCGGACGAAGCGCTCAAGAGTTTTCTTGAAGGCATGCAGGTCACGGAGCGTGAACTGCTCAATGTCCTGGAGCGCCACGGCATCACCCGCGTCGATCCCAAGGGCGAGCGGTTCGACCCCAACAAGCATCAGGCGATGTTCGAGGTTGAGAATACCGGCGTCCCCGAAGGCACGGTTGTGGAGGTGGTGCAGCAGGGGTACTCCATCGCCGAGCGGGTGTTGAGACCCGCGCTCGTCGGCGTTGCCAAAGGCGGGCCAAAGCCCGCCAAGGCAGACAAGGAAAAAACCGAAGGTGCACCGCCCGAGCCCGCCAACGACGATACGCCGAAGGCGGAAGCCGCCGATGAGCCTGCCGAGTCCGAAAAACCAAAGCCCAAGAGCAAAGAGAATGTCGGCGCTAATGTCGACAAGAGCGCATAGCCACGCAGACGCGTTGGCACGATGATCGACCACGTCTCCATTCCGGTTTCCGATCTTGAGCGCGCGGCCGCGTTTTACGAAAAGGTGCTGGCGCCGCTTGGCTATGCACGCCTTGTCGAGCGCGAGGCGACCATCGGTTTCGGCAAGAGTTATCCCGAATTCTGGCTCAATCTGCGCGCCGAGGTCACGGTCAGCGACGGCGCGCATGTGGCCCTGCGAACGCGCGGGACGGAGCTGGTTCAGGCCTTCTACGATCTTGCGCTTGAGAATGGCGGCACCTGCGACGGTCCTCCCGGACCGCGCGAAGCAACCAATCCAGGCTACTATGCCGCCTTCATCGTCGACCTGGACGGCAACCGCGTCGAGGCGGTGACGTTCGTCGCCGCTGACTAGGGAGTGGATACCCGCCGCAAAGTCAGGTTGATGCGCGCGGCGCCCGGCACACAATCCAGACCCAGTTCAGCAGTGCCCGGCTTGATCCGGTCGACACCGTGATAAACGAGGCGGCTCTCGCCGCCGAGCACAACAACATCGCCAGATTCAAGGTCAAACGACCGTGTCGGGTCTTTCCGCGCCGTCCCGCCGATGCGGAACCGTGCCGTATCGCCGAGTGAAACCGACAGGACGGGCGCGGCAAAGTCTTCTTCGTCCTCGTCGCGGTGAAGTCCCATTTTCGCTTGCTCCGAATAGATGTTGACGAGACAGGCTTCGGGCAGCTCGGGATAGCTGGCAACGTCGCTCCACAGGTCCAGTAGAATGGCGGGAATCGGCGGCCAGGCTTCGCCGGTTTCCGGGTGCGTCGGCTGATAACGATATCCACCCGCCTTGTCAGACACCCAGCCCAGGGATCCGCAATTGCTCATGCGCACGGAGAAGGGCTTGCCGGTCCGCGGCATCGTCGGCACGAAGGGCGGTGCCGCCTCAAGCACAGTCACGATTTCCTCCAGGAGCTGTTTCTGAGCGTCATCACGCAGATATCGTGGCAGATGCAACACCAAGCTCACCCGTGAGGTTTGCAGGACACAGAAGCCTGAAAGGTGCGCGCCGAATCGACGAGGAATCTTCCCGCCAGGAAGGCACGTCCAAGTACGACCGGATAGCTGAGATCCGACCGGTCGGCCATGGAAAATTCGGCTTCGGACGCAAGACCCGCGACACAAAATTTCAGCCGTATTACGGGGCGTTCGCGCAATTCGACCCCACCCCGGCGGATCGAGGCGGTGCGAACGACGGGCTCGTCGATCTTCAGTTCCTGTCCCTCGTTGTTGACGAGGGTGAAACTGACGCGCCGTATGCCGTCGCGCATATAATCGCGATACTGCGCCGCGTGGATCGACGAAATCTTTGCGCCCGTATCGAGCTTCACTTTCACTCTTATCGGCGGCGTGCCGATCCACCCATCTTCAACCCAACCCGCAACTGCAAGCTCTCCGACTTTAACCTGTCCTTCCGCCCGTACCGGCGCCAAAAGAAGCGTTGATGCGGTGAAATGCAGTGCCGTAACCGCCAGACAGACGTTGAGAACGCTCGCCATTCAGTCCTCGTCGCTGTAGCGGCGGCGCCGGCGTTTCGGACCGCGGCCAATCCAGCCCATCCGCCAGAAATAGTAGAGCATGCCGCATCCTACCGCGGTCATGAACAACAATACCGCCGGGTAACCGTATTTCCAGCGCAACTCCGGCATGTTCCAGGGCGAGGCGTCCTGATCGAAGTTCATGCCGTAGAGAGACGCGACGAAACCCAACGGAATGAAGATGGTCGCGATGATCGTCAGCACTTTCATCACCTCGTTGAGCTTCGCACTCACCGAAGAGATGTAGACATCCAGCAGCCCGTTGGCGATCTCCCGGTAGGTCTCGACGATATCGATGAGCTGGATCGCATGGTCGTAACAGTCCCTGAGGTAGATGCGCGTCGACTCGGTGAAGTGAGCGTGATCATCCCGTATCAGAGTGTTGATGGTCTCGCGAAGCGGCCATACTGCCCGGCGTATCATCAGGAAATTGCGCTTCAGGTCGTGAAGTTCGCCGATATGCGCCGGATCGGGTTTTTGGACCACATCATCCTCGAGCGCTTCAAGTTTCTCGCCATACAGCTCCAGTTTGGGAAAATAGCCGTCGATGATGGAGTCGATCAGCGCGTAGCACAGATAGTCCGCACCTGAACCGCGGATGCGTCCCGCAGCGTCAAGAAGGCGCTTTCTGACGGCGTGAAAGCAATCCGCATGTCGTTCCTGAAACGTCAGCAGATAGTCGGGTCCGAGAAACATGGAGACCTGTTCGGTGTCGGTGAGGGTGTCCGGAACGAGGGTGCGCGTGACGATAAACGCGTAGTCGCCATAATCCTCCGCCTTTGGCCGTTGATGGACGCTCACAACGTCTTCCAGCGCCAGCCGGTGCAGAGAGAATGCCTCGCCCAGGGCACGGATCAGTTCGATATCGGACAACCCCGATATATCGACCCAGAGAACCTTATCCTTTCCGCGCAGCGCGACGATTTCCTCAACCGTCGCGACCTGATGTTCGGTAATCGTCTCGGCGTCATAAGTCATAACGCGAATCTGAGAGGAAACGGCATCGTCCGGCGCTTCCAGCTTTCCTGGAAGCGTGCCCGGCACGGTGACCCTGTCAATGCCGAAAAGTTGCCCTTTCTGACGCCCGGCTTCGTCCTTTTCAGAGGCTGAATCGGGTGAATTCGCCATAAATCCGCCTCCAAGCAGTGGGTGTTGAGTGCCGCAGCCCCAAAGGAACGGCCAAATATTGGTCTTAAGCGGCGTTAAGTACAGGTTTTATGTGCTATATCAACGCAACTTGCGGGCGATGGCCGTCGCCCCTATATAACCGCTGAACACTTCGTTCTTCGAATCATGAGGGGGCCGGTTCGCTGGAACTTCACGGTTTCATTGAACTTCCGGGTGCCGTAGCGGCCCGGTCGGCCTGCCGGAAATGAGAGGTTTGGAATTAGATGTCTAAAGTTATTGGAATTGATCTCGGGACGACGAATTCGTGCGTCGCAGTCATGGAAGGCACAAGCCCGAAGGTCATCGAGAATGCCGAGGGCGGACGCACGACCCCGTCCATGGTCGCATTCTCCGAAGACAACGAGCGGCTTGTGGGACTGCCGGCGAAGCGCCAGGCGGTTACCAATCCCGAAAACACGCTGTTTGCGATCAAACGCCTGATCGGCCGGCGCTTTGACGACAAGACCGTTGCCAAGGACCAGAAGCTGGTTCCCTACAAGATCGTGAAGGCGGACAATGGCGACGCCTGGGTCGAGTCCCATGGTGAGAAATACTCACCGTCGCAGATTTCCGCATTCATCCTGCAGAAGATGAAGGAGACGGCGGAAGCTTATCTCGGTGAGACGGTCGAGCAGGCCGTGATTACGGTTCCGGCCTACTTCAACGACGCGCAGCGGCAAGCGACGAAGGACGCCGGCAAGATTGCCGGCCTCGACGTGCTTCGCATCATCAACGAGCCGACGGCGGCAGCGCTGGCCTATGGCCTGGACAAGACCGAAGGAAAGACAATCGCCGTCTACGACCTCGGCGGCGGGACGTTCGATATTTCGATCCTGGAAATCGGCGACGGCGTGTTCGAGGTGAAATCCACCAACGGCGACACCTTCCTCGGTGGTGAAGACTTCGACATGCGGCTGGTGGACTATCTGGCCGATGAATTCAAGAAGGAACAGGGTATCGACCTGCGCGGCGACAAGCTTGCGCTGCAGCGGCTGAAAGAGGCATCGGAAAAGGCGAAGATCGAACTGTCGTCCTCGTCGCAGACCGAAGTCAACCTGCCCTTCATCACGGCGGACCAGTCGGGACCGAAGCACCTGACAATGAAGCTCACCCGGGCGAAGCTCGAAAGCCTGGTCGACGACCTTATTCAGAGAACCGTGGGCCCGTGTGAATCGGCCATCAAGGATGCGGGGCTCAAAGCTGCGGAAATCGACGAGGTGGTGCTCGTCGGTGGCATGACGCGCATGCCCAAGGTCATCGACACGGTGAAGAACATTTTCGGCCGCGATCCGCACAAGGGCGTGAACCCGGACGAGGTTGTGGCTGTCGGCGCGGCAATCCAGGCGGGCGTTCTGCAGGGCGACGTCAAGGACGTGCTGCTGCTCGACGTGACCCCCCTGTCGCTCGGCATCGAGACGCTCGGCGGTGTCTTTACACGCCTGATCGAGCGCAACACCACCATTCCCACAAAGAAGGGCCAGGTATTCTCGACCGCGGAAGACAATCAGAATGCGGTAACGATCCGGGTGTTCCAAGGCGAGCGTGAGATGGCAGCCGACAACAAGATGCTCGGTCAGTTCGATCTCGTCGGCATTCCTCCTGCGCCGCGGGGCGTTCCGCAGATCGAAGTGACCTTCGATATCGATGCCAACGGTATCGTCAACGTGTCGGCGGCGGACAAGGCAACCGGAAAAGAGCAGTCGATCCGCATCCAGGCGTCCGGCGGCCTCTCCGATGACGACATCGAGAAGATGGTCCAGGATGCCGAGGCGCACGCGGAAGAAGACAAAAAGCGGCGCGAAGGTGTGGAAGTCCGGAATCAGGCGGAAGCACTTCTGCACTCGACGGAAAAGACGCTGGAGGAACTCGGGGACAAGATTTCCGACAGTGACAAGAGCACGATCGAGAGCGCGAGCGCGGAATTGAAGACGGCATTGGAAGGCGACGATAATGACGTCGTCAGCCAGAAGATGGATGCGCTTGCGCAAGCCTCAATGAAACTTGGCGAAGCTATGTATCAGGCGGCCCAGGCAGACGGCGATGCGGGCGCAGATGCCGGCGATGCGGCTGCCTCGGACGGTGACGACGTAGTCGATGCCGACTTTGAGGAAGTGAAAGACGACAAGGACGACAACGACAGCAAAAAGTCTGCGTAGGTCCTCAATGAGAGAATCGCGGTGAGCCTCGCCCGCGGGAGTGCAAAACACTTCGCGGGCAGGCTCATTTGTGTATTCGATGCGAACAAGCATGGCAAAACGGGATTACTACGAGGTCCTGGGCGTAACACGGAGCGCCGAAGAGGTCGAAATCAAGCAGGCTTTCCGGAGGCTTGCAAAAGAATATCATCCCGACCGTAACCCCGGCGATATGGAAGCGGAGGTCCGTTTCAAGGAGGTCAACGAGGCGTATGAGGCGCTCAAAGACCCCCAGAAGCGTGCTGCGTACGACCAGTTCGGCCATGCCGCGTTCGAAGGCGGCGGGCCGGGCGGACCTCATGGCTTCAGCGGCGATTTCTCCGCATCGATGTCCGAGATTTTCGACGATCTGTTCGGCGAATTCATGGGCGCGCGGCGCGGCGGCAAACGCACCATGCGCGAGCGCGGCGCCGACCTTCGATACAATCTGGAGATCTCGCTGCGCGAAGCACACGATGGCAAGAGCGCTCAGATCTGCGTGCCCTCGAGCATCACTTGCGACACCTGCGACGGTTCCGGCGCCAAGCCGGGCACCAGTCCGAGCGCTTGCAGGACCTGCGGCGGCACGGGAAAGGTGCGGGCTTCTCAGGGCTTCTTCACCATTGAACGCGTGTGCCCGGCCTGTCAGGGCCGTGGCGAGATGATCGACGATCCCTGCCCGGACTGCCAGGGCGCGGGACGCGTCACCAAGGAACGCACGCTTTCCGTCAACATTCCCGCCGGCGTCGAGGACGGAACGCGCATCAGGCTCGCGAACGAAGGCGAGGCCGGGCTTCGCGGGGGCCCTCCGGGAGATCTTTACATCTTCCTGTCGATCACGCCCCACGAGTTCTTCCAGCGCGACGGCGCCGACATCTTCTGCCGTGTGCCGATTTCCATGACGACCGCCGCGCTCGGCGGTCATATCGAGGTTCCCACGGTCGAAGGTGGACGCAGCCGTGTGAAGGTTCCCGAGGGCACGCAGACGGGAAGACAGTTCCGCCTGAAAGGCAAGGGCATGCCTATTCTGCGGGCCAAGTCCACCGGAGACATGTATATCCAGGTCGAAGTGGAGACACCGCGGAACCTCACGCGCAAGCAGAAGGAAATCCTGAAAGAGTTCGAGGACGCGTCGTCGGATGCGACCAACCCGGATTCATCGGGATTTTTCGCGAGGGTGAAGGAATTCTTCGAAGGGATGGGCGAGTGAAGGCGAGCGAGCGTTTGATCGTCGCTCTCGATGTCCCCGAGCCGGATGATGCCCGCAATCTCATTTCCAAAATCGGCGATCATGCGGGCGTGTGGAAAATCGGCCTTGAATTGCTGTTTTCAGGCGGCGCGGATCTTGCGTGCGAACTCGCGGACGCGGGGCAGAAGGTCTTCGTCGACGCCAAGCTGCTCGACATCCCCAACACGGTAGAACGCGCGACGGAAAACATCGCGGCCATGGGCGCCACGTTCCTCACGGTGCACGGACACGACGTCAAAACCATGAAGGCAGCCATGCGCGGGCGCGAGGGGTCCAATTTGAAACTGCTCTCCGTAACGGTGCTCACGAGCCTCGATGCGGCGGACCTGGAAGAACAGGGCAGCCGCATGAGCCCGGCGGAGCTTGTTCTGCACCGAGCGAAGCTGCGACAGGAAGCAGGCTTTGACGGGGTTATCGCGTCAGGACAGGAGGCCGCGCAGATCCGGGAGGCTACGGGAAGCGATTTCCTGATCATCACGCCGGGTATACGCCCGTCCGGCACGGACGTCGGCGATCAGGCACGCGTCATGACGCCGGCCAGGGCGATCGCTGCGGGGGCGGACTATCTGGTAGTCGGGCGCCCGATTACCCAGGCCGACGACCCGGCGGCGGCTGCAGCCGCGATCGCCGGCGAAATCGAAAGCGCGCGCTCCGCCTGACTGTAAAGTCCTTCCTCACCAAATGACTTGCCCGCACGGACGCACATGCCTATTGCTGGCATCTCGGTGGGAGCAGGAAACAAGGTCATGAACGGGTGGGCACTTTTTCTGCTCTGGTTTGCCGGCATCAATCTGCGCATCACGATGTTGGCCGTCCCTCCGCTCATTCCCTTCATCCATCAGGATCTGGATTTGAGCCAAAAGGCCGTTGGCGCGCTCAACGGACTGCCTGTACTGATCCTGGGGCTCGGCGCTTTGTTCGGCTCTTTGCTGCTGGCCCGTACCGGCGTTATCCGCGCACTCATTTTCGGCCTGGCGATTGCCGGTGTCGGCGGCGCGCTCAGAGGCGTCGG
>JALCBY010000095.1 GCA_028066055.1 Hyphomicrobiaceae bacterium | reverse complement strand
ACGGCACCTGCCTGAAATGCGACACCTGCGGCGCCACGAGCGGGTGTAGCTAGGCGCGGCAGCAAGGGAGTTTGTAAGTTCGCTAAGAGAACACTTGAGAGATTCAAGCAGGAGCACCCCTTCTGCTGTTATTGTGGAGGGGGTACTCCAACAGAGTCACGAGATCACGCACCTTCGAGACAACTTTTTATAGACCGGGATCGACCGAAAGGTCTTGAAGTTCCCGCATGCAAGCATTGCAACAAATCACTGGGTGAAAGCGAGCAGGTCGCCGCACTAATTGCGAATTGTGGTCGTGGATTTGCATTGGGGGATTCCGATCCCTACGCAGTTTCACTCATTCAAAAAGTTGGACGCTCTACTCCCGAGGTCCTATTTGAATTGATGGAGGGTAGTCGACGAGGAGCGAGATTTAGTCGCTTGATAGCGGAATATGGACTGAGTGTGGCTACGTTCAATATTGGCACGCATGTGAATCGCCATATCCAAGCAGTTGGCGCTAAGTTGACTTGTGCTCTTCATTATTGGGAAACCGGCAACATCCTACCGGAAACTGGCGGAATTTTTGTTAGGTGGTGGACAAATGCCAACCGTCTCGAGGGAGAGATATTGAGCGATGAGATCTGGTCCTTCTTTAGTTCATCTCAAGCGCTAACACAGGGTAAGAAAAACTCTCTGGGTCAGTTCGAATACACTAAAGCCATAACGGAGGGCGGTACGGCAGGACTCTATTTTTCAACCTTTGGACAATCATTTGCGATCCTCGGAATCGCGGCTCATGAACAGAAATTTTTCGAGCGCATAATTTCTCAGGGAGCGTACATACACCGACCAGGCAACTTTCTCGGCTATGAGGAGCGACAGGTTCCTGGAACATTACGGCACACATTTACGCGACCGCTATATATTTGATTGTATTTGCTTTCATACGATCGACATCGCAATCAACCCAAAAAAATAAAGCTCTGATTCTGCATGAGAAAAGCGCGCCCCGGGGACCCGGAGCGCACCATTGTTGCAGTTTGAGTTCTTTTTCTAACGCCGGCGGATCATCCGCATCTGCCGCGCTCCGGCGAGCGCATTCGCCGACGAGCTGGTCGTGCGCCTGAAGCTTTTCGCCGTGGTACGGCGGCGCGCTGTGGTTGCTGCGGCGGCCTGCTGTTTCTTCAGCGCAGTGGCGAGCGCCCGGCGTTTCGCAGCCTGCTCAGCCGCCCGTTTCGCTGCGGCACGCCTGATCGCGGCGGCCTTCAGCTTCATCTGCCGGGCCTTGATTGCGGCATCGCGGATGCGCTTCTGCCGCGCGGCCTCCTTGGCGGCAATGAGAGCCTTGCGGCGTTTTTCGACTACACGCTTGCGCTGCCTTTCACGCTCCGCCGCCCGCTTGCGCTTTTCATCGGCGTTGGTGCGGATGATCTTGTCGATCGCCTTCGGTGCATGCGTTCCGGGGACCGTGAGATCGCGCGTTGCCGGATCGAAGGTTGTATCGACAGGCGGCTTGGGTTTCGGGAAGGCGTTGCCATCGTCCGGGTTCACGGCGCCCGTCTGCGGCGGGTTCTGCAAGCCCGTTGGGCTGTCCAGCGCCACCGTGCTCTGCTTGGGCTCGCAGATCACGTGGTATTTCCGCCAGTCCGACATCTTGGTGCCCATCTGAAGCGTCGTGTTGGTGACACTCCCGTCGAAACCGAACGCCGGCGCGGTCTCGTTCTGCTTGAAGGCAACAAGACGGAAATAACCGATATATTCGGTTGCGCCGCCGTTTGTGCCGGTATTGGTCGCAACCAGACCGTTCTGCGGCGTGGAGCCGCCGCCCGAACCACCGGCCATCAGACCATTGTTCGGAACCTGCTGCGCCACCTGGCCACCGCCTGTCGGCGTCGCACCGGCAAAGGGAATGGCGATCAGGTCGGTCATCTCCTTCTTCATGTTGCCGTTGCCCGCGGGTTGGTCCGTGGTGACGGGAAAGATGGTCGAGGTCCAGTTGTGGTTGCCGGCGAGGTCCTTATGCTGCACGTAACTCTTGATCTGCCCGCCGGGGCTCGTCTCCCACAGCATCTTGAGCGTGATGCCCATGGGGCAAGAGCCGGTGTAATTGAGAGTACCGTGCGTCACCGATCCGGCGCTTGAGAGGCCGAGATCGACCTTGACGATATCGGGTGCCTGCGCCGTCAGCGGCTCGTAGAGCCCGTATGGCTCGCACCGGACCTCGACCGGTACGCTGCCGTGTCCCTCGTAGATCGGATAGTTGTTGCCGTTCGTCATTTCGAATTGCCCGAACAGCGTAACTTTCACATTGTGCATGAAGGTGTGCTGACCGTTGATGCCGTTGCCGACATCCAGCTTCGAGTTGCAGCTATTGATGATGATCTGGCGGTCGATGCCGCCGATATGATCGGTGGAACCCGCCAAATCGTGATGTGTTTGAAGATGCGGGGGCGGAGAATTGAAATCGGCCGAAGAAAAGACATTCGTATTGTCCTGATGGATATAGTAGTGGATCAGTTCTCCACTCGAAATGCCAAGCGAGACCTGTACCGGCAATGTGAGGTCGTCGGACCCGATATGGGTCCAGGACTGACCGTCTTTGGAGAACACCCGGATCGGTCCGGTGCCGAAGCCATCAGACTGGATATCCACGGTCACGGCAGCATCTGCGGTCGCGGCACCTGACAAAAGCGCGCCTGCAAATACGATAGATTTTCTCAATTTCTTCAGCATCTTGTCCTCCCGAGATGGAGTTTCGGTGGAAGGCGGCTAAACGGCCCAATGTGTCAGAAACCGTTGTGTCCATCCCGCCCGCGTACCCATTGGTCGCGGCAGGTGGCAAAAAGGTTCAATGCAATCGGGAATTGTGTTGCGCAACGAGAGGCGCGCGCCGGGACCCCCGAGCCCGCCCCTGTTTCGTTTTGGGAAACGCCTCTAACGCCGGCGGGTATTCCGCATAGTCGCCGGACCGCCAGTGTTAGAACAACGGCGCCTGGG
>JALCBY010000010.1:16876-135608 GCA_028066055.1 Hyphomicrobiaceae bacterium | reverse complement strand
CGAAATTCCGAATTGGGCATGTCGTTGTGCAGGCGCAGGCCGATATGTGGCTTGATGACCTTGTCGTGGTCGCACCAGATGATCAGCGTCGGAATCTTGATCGTCTTGTAGCGTGCCGATAGCTCAGGCAGGTTTTCGGGCAAGATCTGGCGTGCCGTCTGGATCATGGCGTGGCGGCTGCCCTTGTCCTTCAGCGGGTCGGCATAGCGCTTTACATCGATGTCGTTGAATTTCGAGTTGTCGTAGTAGGCGAGCCGCAACGCCACGCGGGTCTGCACGTCCAGCGGCACAAGCCGGCTTCCCAGCTTGCCGATGACCGGCGTGCGCAGGATGTTGAAGGCAATCGGGATGTTCTGCGCGTACGCCACCGTATCGACGAGAATGAGCTTCGCGATGCGTTTGCGTTTCTTAGGGTCGTCGTGAAGCGTCAGCGCGAGTGCGACGCCGCCGCCCAGCGAATGGCCGATCAGCGTGACCTTCTTAAGGCCCAGCCGGTCGATGAAGTCCGAAATCAGGGCCGCTTGGTCGAAGATCGAGTAGTTCTCATCGAGCGGTTTTTCCGAAAGACCGAAGCCTTTCAGGTCGACGGTCAAAACGCGATGGCCTGTGGCCACAAGCGCTGGTTCCACGTGACGCCAGGTATATGAGCTTGCGCCGAAGCCGTGCAGCAGGAGCACGGCCGGGCCTTTGCCTTGATCGCGATAGGCGAGCTTCAGGGTCTTGGTGCCGTCGCCAACACTTGCATAGCGAACGTCCGCATTGCCGCTCTGGTAGATTCCCGAACAGGACGTAATGGTGAGCGCGAGAAGCGTCATCAACAGCGATTTTGCAACGGTTCTCATGAGGTTCAGCATAGCTGTCCAATAGGGCTCCGGCATGGCGGCGAACCGGTCCGGTGGACCCTTTCACGGGCGTCGCCGTTTATCAAGTGAAGATGGTTTCACGCTCCGACGCGGCGTCTGGAAAGCCCTCCTTAACCCTGCAGCAAAGTCGCTTAGCGCGGAGTCCCCAGTTTTTAAGCGATTAACCCATCATAAACCCTCTTTTTTCCATCATATACCGTTGACGCCCATAAAATCCCATGATATCCCAAATTTGCCCGTTCGGATTGGGGTTATTGGGGGAGAGGCAAACAGCCTGAACTCCTACGAGGCCACGGGAGACCGGCGTCTCTCCTCCACCCCATGACCTTGAGCGGCGGAGACGGCGACGGAGCGCCGTACCGACGGCCAAGAGTCCTTGCGTAACAGCCGAAGGAAAACGAGGGGGAGATGGACCAGTTTGTGTCCACATTCACAAATAAGATCGACGCCAAGGGACGAGTCTCCGTTCCGGTCTCCTTCCGCACAGTCCTGGCCAAAGACGGTTTTGAAGGCATCTATTGCTATCCCTCGCTGGATGACGAGGCGCTGGACGCGGGTGGCCAACGCCTTGTCGACAAGATTCAATCGCTCCTCGAGGGCATTGCCCCCTATTCAGACGAACGCGATCACCTCGCAATGGCGCTTTTTGGTGCCAGCGAAGTCATCTCGGTTGACCAGGATGGTCGCATCAAGATTCCGGAACGTCTCTGCGAGCACACGGGGATTTCCTCCAAGGCGACGTTCGTCGGCCTTGGCGACAAGTTTCAGATCTGGGAGCCCGAAAAGTTTCGTGATCAGTTCAGTGCAGGGCGCAAAAAACTCAGCGAGTTCAAGCACCTGCTTGGCGCGGGTCACCGCAAGTCCGGTGACACTGAGGGGGCACGGGAACGATGACGGATCGCAGCACTACGGGCACGGGTGCTGCTGGCGGACCGGTCCGTCATGTTCCTGTGCTGCTCTCGGAAACGATTGAAGCGCTTTCTCTCCGGGACGACGGCATCTACATCGACGGGACGTTCGGCGCAGGCGGCGCCACGCAGGCGCTGCTTGAAAGCGCCGAATGCATCGTCCTTGCCATCGACAAGGATCCGGATGCCATCGCCGCGGGCCGCGAACTTGAGAAACAGGCCGACGGGCGTTTGACGCTCGTCCAGGGCGCGTTTGGTTCGCTGCCGGACATTGCAGCGGAAAACGGTTTCAAGCATGCAGACGGGATCACCTTCGATCTCGGCGTGTCCTCCATGCAGCTCGATGAAGCTGAACGCGGATTCTCGTTTAAAGGCGATGGGCCACTCGACATGCGCATGTCGAAATCGGGGCCCAGCGCCGCCGATGTCGTGAATTCGCTCGCGGAGCGCGATCTTGCGCGGGTCATATCGGTTCTCGGCGAAGAGCGGCGCGCCCGAGCCATCGCCCGCGCCATCGTCGCCGAGCGCGAAAAACGGACCATCGGCCGTACAGGCGAGCTCGCCGATATCATTGCGAGCGTCCTCGGGCGCCGGCATGACGAGACCAAGCATCCGGCAACGCGGACGTTTCAGGCGCTGCGTCTGTTCGTCAACGGTGAAATGGATGAACTGGTCAAGGGTTTGTTCGCGGCCGAACGGTTGCTTGCCGAGGGCGGGCGGCTTGTGGTGGTGACGTTTCATTCGCTGGAAGACCGGATCGTGAAGCGCTTTCTGGCAAGCCGCTCAGGCAGGACCGGCCGGCCGTCACGCCACGCACCGGTTGATACGCAGGACGAACGGCCACCGTCGTTCAGCCTGCTGTACCGAAAGGCGGTGAACCCGAGCGCGGATGAAATCAGGCTCAATCCGCGTGCGCGTTCGGCTCGCCTGCGGGCCGGCGAACGAACGGCGGCAGCGCCGTTTCCTGCAGAGATCGAAGGATTGGGGGTGCCGAAACTCTCTGTAAACGTAATCTAGGTCAAAATGTGTATCAGTAGTGGGGACTTAGTATCATGCGTGTGGTCAATTTTCTTCTGGCGACCTTTGTCGTCGCCTCTGCTTTTGTTATCTACGAACTTAAATATGAATCCCGCGAGCTGAAGCAGCGCGTCGCCGAGCTCAAATTGGCGATCCGTGCTGAACGCGACGCCGTAGCCGTTTTGCGGGCCGAATGGAGCCATCTGAACAGGCCGGAGCGCATTGCCAAGCTCGCGCGCCGGCATTTGGGCCTCAAGCCTCTGAAAGCAAAACAGATTCTTACTGCCAGGCAGTATGATGCCATCCGTGAGCCGACGCCCGCGGAAGTGGCGGCCCGTATGCTCGGACGGGACTTGCCCGGGAACAAGCGCAGCGCCAGCATTCACTAGAGGGGGCGAAACGCATGTTCTGGGGAAGCTCCATGGCGGACTTTCGGTCTCATCTGATCTTCAGGCGCGACGCGGCGCTGAAAACCCGGACGCGGGCGCGCGGCGGCCTGATGTCCATCTGTTTTGCGCTCGGTTTCGCAATGGTCGCTTTGCGTCTCGTCACCCTGGGTATCGTACCCGGTGACGAAACCCTCCGCCCGAAGTGGAGCCAGCTGTCTTCCGCCGTGCACCGTCCCGACATCGTCGACCGCCAGGGCCGTATGCTTGCGACCGATATTCTCGCCGGCTCCCTGTTTGCCAATCCGAGTCGTGTCACCGACGTGGATACGACTGTCGAACAGCTCGCAACGGTTCTGAAAGACATCAAGCCGAAGGTCCTGCGCAAACGCCTTGAGGGGGAGGGTAAGTTTGCATGGGTCGCGCGCGAACTCACGCCGCGACAGCAGGCTAGGCTTCACGCGCTCGGATTGCCGGGGCTCGATTTCGTCCAGGAAGCGCATCGCGTCTATCCGGCCGGGGCGACGGCCTCGCATGTGCTCGGATTTGTCGACGTTGACAATCGCGGGCTTGCCGGAATGGAAAAATATGTCGACCGGACCGGCGGGGCTTCCAGCACGCCAAGTGCGAGCGAAGAAGGCCCGTCACCGGTTCGTCTTTCAGTTGACTTGAGCGTTCAGCACGCGGTCCATGCCGAATTGGCCGACGCCATGAAACGCTACAAGGCGAAAGCGGCGGCCGGTCTTGTGCTGGACGTGCATTCCGGTGAGATCGTGGCACTTGCGTCATTGCCGGACTATGACCCCAACCGCCGCAAGCAGGCGCTCGACAAGAACCGGTTCAACCGCGTGACATCTGGCGTCTATGAGATGGGCTCGGTGTTCAAGGTGTTTACCACCGCGGGTGCCCTCGACAGCGGCGTTACCTCTCTCGACAAGGGATATGACGCCACGCACCCTCTCAAGGTCGCCTCCTTCACCATCAACGATTTCCACGCCAAGCGGCGCTGGCTCAGCGTACCGGAGATCTTCATCTATTCGTCGAACATCGGGTCGGCAAAAATGGCGCTTGACATGGGCCGGAAGCGGCACAAGGCGTTTCTGGGCCGGCTCGGATTGCTCAGCCGCATGGAAACCGAAATGGGGCCGACGGCATCTCCCATCGTGCCGAAAAACTGGTCTCGCCTGAACACAATCACCATCGCCTTCGGGCACGGTGTCTCCGTCACGCCGCTCCAACTGGCAAGTGGCGCGGCCACGCTGGTGAATGGCGGTTACGCCATCAATCCGACCTTTCTCGCCCGCTCGCGCGAGGAAGCGCGCATCCAGGCCAAACGCGTGATCAAGCTGCAGACCAGCGATCTGATGCGATACCTGCTGCGTCTGAACGTGCAAAAGGGATCGGGTCGCCGCGCCGACATCGCCGGATACCGCGTCGGCGGGAAGACCGGCACTGCCGAAAAGGTGGTGAATGGCCGCTATTCGCGCAGCGCGTTAATGACGTCCTTCCTCGGCATGTTCCCCATGGATGCTCCGGAATATCTGGTTCTCGTTGTTCTCGACGAACCCCAGCGCGTCGCGGAAACGAAGGGGCAGGCGACGGCGGGATTGAACGCGGCTCCGACCGTCGGGCGCATTGTGGAGCGCATCGGACCGATGCTCGGCGTCACGCCGGTGCTCGAACGCAAGCGCAAGCGGTTTGACGAACACGTCCGCGCTTCCTATTAACGGGCGACGAGCCGCGGGTTTCTGCCCGCATACGCGATTTCGCTGGACTTGCGATGAAATTAGGTGAGCTTGCCGGGGCAGGGCATTCGCTGCCCGACGACATGTCGCGGGTCGATATTTGTGGTTTGACCGCGGACAGCCGTGACGTCTCGCCGGGTTTTCTGTTCGCGGCCCTGCCGGGCACGCAAACCGATGGGGCGAAGTTCATTCCCCAGGCGCTCGAAAACGGCGCGGCCGCTATTCTTGTCCCGCAGGATACATCGCTTCCTGCGAAAGAGGGATTGGCCGTCATCGAGGAACCCGACGCCCGCCGTGCGTTCGCGCTGATGGCCGCGCGTTTCTTCGCCCGGCAGCCCGATACAATCGTTGCGGTGACCGGGACCAGCGGCAAGTCGTCGATCGTCTCTTATGTGAGGCAGCTATGGCAGGCCTTGGGTCATCAGGCGGCAAGCCTGGGAACCATTGGGATCGAGACGCCGTCCGGCATGAAAAAGGGAGGACTGACGACGCCCGACCCGGTCTTGCTGCATAGGGAGCTCGCGGAACTGGCGGATGAAGGCGTCACGCATCTGGCACTTGAGGCCTCAAGCCATGGACTTCAGCAACGTCGTCTCGATGGTGTATGGTTCGCAGCGGCGGCTTTTACCAACCTGTCGCGCGACCATCTCGACTACCACCCGACGTTCGAGGACTATCTGGCACAGAAACTCCGTCTGTTCCGCACGCTTCTTCCCGAAGGCGCGTCCGTTGTGGTGAACGCGGATTCGGATATGGCAGGTCCGGTGGCTGCCGCGGCGAAGGAAAGATCACTTCCTCTGATCACGGTCGGGCAGACCGGTGATACGCTCAGATTGCTCGACGTTGAGCGGGACGGATTCTCACAGCACCTGCGTGTCGAACATGAAGGGGGCATTTGCGACGTCACATTGCCATTGGTGGGTGAGTTTCAGGCTTCCAATGCGCTTGTCGCCGCTGGCCTGTGCATGGCGTGCGGAGCCGAGGCGGGTGATATCCTGCCGCTCATGGAAGAACTGATTGGTGCGAAAGGCCGCCTTGAACTGGTCGGAACGTCAGCAAAGGGCGCGCCGGTGTTCGTGGACTACGCACACAAGCCCGACGCGCTCGCCAAGGTGCTTGATGCGCTGCGGCCCTACGCGCAGGGCAGACTGGCCGTCGTGTTCGGCTGCGGCGGAGATCGCGACAAGGGCAAGCGTCCGGAGATGGGACAGATTGCCGGCAGGAAAGCGGATGTGGTGATCGTGACCGACGACAATCCGCGCGGTGAGGATCCGGCTGCCATTCGTGCAGAGATTTTGGAAACCGCGCCTACAGCGCGCGAAATTGCCGACCGTGGAAAAGCAATCGAGACGGCAATATCGGAACTTGAAGCCGGGGATATTCTGGTGATCGCAGGCAAGGGGCATGAAAAAGGACAGGTCGTCGGTGATACGGTTCTGCCGTTCAGCGACCATGAGGCGGCGACAAACGTTCTGGGTCAGGGGGCGGCGACATGACCGGGCCGTTGTGGACATTTGCCGATGTGCTTGCCGCGACTGGAGGCCGTGTCGAAGGAGACGGCACACCGGACATCTCAAGCGTATCGTTCGACAGCCGGACACTCGAAATAGGCGCACTCTTCGCCGCCATTCGCGGGGATAATCTCGACGGCCATGACTTTGTGAAGACGGCATTTGCCGCAGGTGCGGTCGCGGCACTTGTCGCGGAAGATGCCGACGTCGATGCGCTGTCCGGTCCGCTGATCCGCGTCGCGGACACACTTGAAGCACTTGGCCAGCTTGGTGCCGCGGCGCGCAACAGAAGTGACGCCAAGGTCATCGCGGTCACGGGCAGTGTCGGCAAGACGGGCACGAAAGAAGCATTGCGGTTGGCGCTCGGCCCGTCCGGCGAAACCCATGCCTCGCAGAAGTCCTACAACAACCATTGGGGCGTGCCGCTCACGCTGGCCAATTTTCCGCCAAGCGCCGATTACGGCGTGTTTGAAGTCGGTATGAACCATCCCGGCGAGATCACACCCCTTGTCCGGCTCGTCCGTCCGCACGTGGCGATCATCACGACCGTCGAGCCGGTTCATCTGGAATTTTTTGATTCGGTGGAACAGATCGCCGAGGCCAAGGCGGAGATTTTCCTGGGACTTGAACCCGGCGGGATTGCAATATTGAACACCGACAATCCGCATTTTGAACGTCTCGCGAAACGCGCCAGGGAAGCGGGGGCAGGACGGATCGTCGGTTTCGGATCGGGCGATGGCGCGGACGCCCGCCTGATTACGATGACGGGCGCCGACGACGGCTCACAGGTCGACGCGAAAATCGGTGACAAATTGCTCTCTTATCGGGTTGGTGCCGCCGGGCGGCATCTCGTGATGAACTCCCTGGCCGTATTGGCGGCGGTCGAAGCTGTCGGTGCCGATCTTGAAAAGGCCGCGGCCACGCTGTCGTCATATGCTGCACCGGTGGGACGCGGTGCGCGGTCGTACTTCGAACTGGACGGGGGGAAGATCGCCCTGATTGACGAGAGCTACAATGCCAATCCGGCTTCCATGCGCGCGGCACTGACCGCACTTGGTGATGTGCCGCGCAGCGATCATCCGCGCCGGGTCGCCGTTCTGGGCGACATGCTGGAGCTTGGGGAAACATCACCGGAATTGCACGCGGACCTTGCCGAACCGGTTGACGCGGCGGGGGTAGATGTTGTTTTTGCCTGCGGGCCGCATATGCGCTCACTCTATGATGCCTTACCCGAATCACGGTGTGGGGCGTATGCTGAGAATTCTGACGGACTGATCCGCGCATTACCCGAGGCGGTGAAGGTGGGCGACGTCGTTATGATCAAGGGGTCTCTCGGCACCAGAATGGGACCGCTTGTGGAGGCGCTGCGCGCACATTTGGCGGACCGGGGCGCTCGGGCCGAATAGCGGGTACAGCTTTCGGGAGGGAAGGCAGATATGCTTCAGTGGCTGGTTCAGTTCTCCGACCAGGTTCAGCTTTTCAACGTCTTCCGTTACATCACGTTTCGGACGGGCGCGGCCACCATGACGGCGCTGTTGCTCGTCTTTCTGTTCGGGCCGGCGCTGATCAATGCGCTGCGTGTCAAGCAAGGGCGCGGTCAGCCGATCCGCGACGACGGCCCGATGAGCCATATCGTCGGAAAGCAGGGTACACCGACAATGGGCGGGCTGATGATCCTGATGGGCGTATCGGTGGCCACGCTTCTGTGGGCCAACCTCTCGAATACCTACGTCTGGGTCGTGCTGATGGTGACCTTGAGCTATGGCGCGATCGGCCTTTACGACGATTACCTCAAGGTGACCACGCGCTCGACCGACGGGTTTCCCGGAAAGATCAGAATATCGCTGGAAACCGGCATTGCCATGCTGGCGGTCTACGTGATGATGAAAGTCGGGACCGAACCCTTCTCGACATCGCTCGCCTTTCCGTTTTTCAAGAATCTGCTAATTGATCTCGGACCGCTGTTCATCCTGCTCGGCGGGTTCATCATTGTCGGCGCCGGCAACGCGGTGAACCTGACCGATGGCCTCGACGGCCTGGCCATCGTTCCGGTGATGATCGCTGCCGCCACCTTCGGTGCCATAGCCTATCTGGTTGGCAACAAGGTCTTCGCCGATCATTTGCAGATCCATTTCGTACAAGGGGCAGGTGAACTCGCGGTGATCTGCGGTGCGCTCGTGGGCGCCGGTCTTGGCTTCCTGTGGTTCAACGCGCCGCCGGCGACGATTTTCATGGGCGATACCGGCTCACTTGCCCTGGGCGGTGCGCTCGGCGCTATTGCCGTGGCCATTAAGCACGAGATTGTCCTCGCCATCGTTGGCGGGCTGTTTGTGCTCGAAACCATCTCGGTGATCGTGCAGGTGGTTTCATTCAAGCTGACCGGCAAACGGGTCTTCAGAATGGCGCCGCTACACCACCATTTCGAACAAAAGGGATGGAAGGAAGCGACGATCGTGATCCGGTTCTGGATCATATCCATCGTGCTTTCGATGATGGGACTGGCGACGCTGAAATTGCGCTAAGATCGCGCCCATGATTCCGATCCATGTGTTCTCGGACAAAACCGTCGCCCTTTTCGGTCTCGGATTGAGCGGCATTGCCGCTGCGCGGGCGCTGCGAGCCGGTTACGCCGAGGTTGTGGCGTGGGATGATTCGGAAGTTTCGAGAAAGGCGGCTGCGGCGGAGGGCATCGAGGTCGCCGATCTGCGCGAGTTTGACTGGAAAGATGTTTCCGCTCTCGTGCTCTCGCCCGGCGTTCCCCTGACGCATCCTGCGCCGCATTGGACGGTTGAACTCGCCCGCGCTGCCGGAGTTGAGGTTATCGGTGACACCGAGCTGTTCTTTCGGGAGCGCGAGAGGCTGAACTCGCGGGCGCAGGTGGTGGCGATTACCGGAACCAACGGGAAATCCACGACTGCGGCTCTCATGGCGCACATCCTTGCGAATGCGGGGTTCAATACCGCTCTCGGTGGGAACATCGGCACCGCGATCCTCGAATTGCCAACCCTGACGGACGACACGGTCTATGTTATCGAATTCTCCTCCTATCAGATCGATCTGACGCCAACTCTGAAGGCGGATGCCGCCGCTCTGTTGAATATCTCCCCCGATCATCTCGATCGCCACGGGACGCTGGAGAACTACGCGGCGGTCAAATCGCGGATATTTTCCGGCCTGCCGGCTTCGGGCCGGGCGGTTATCGGCATCGATGACGAGCCTTGCCGCATAATCGCGAAAACACTTTCGGGACCGTTTGACGTGGCCCAGGTTTCGGTGAAGGAGCCGGTGGACGATGGCGTTGCCGCCTCGGGGAGTACATTGCGCGAAAGGAGAGAGGGGCGCGAAACGGCTGTTGTCGATCTTGCCGGTATCGGGTCCCTGCGCGGTGAGCACAACGCACAGAATGCGGCGATCGCCTTTGCGCTCGCACGTGGTCTTGGACTGGATGTGCCGCAGATTACGCAAGGTCTGCGTAGTTTTCCCGGTCTTGAGCATCGCATGGAGGAGGTGGGGCGACTGGGCAATGTCCTTTTCATCAACGATTCGAAGGGTACGAATGCCGATGCCGCTGCGCATGCGCTGGCCAGTTTTGAGGATATACACTGGATCGCGGGTGGGCTTGCGAAGGACGGTGGCATTGCCAGACTAAGTGCGTATTTTCCGCGCATTGCGCACGCCTACCTCATTGGTGAAGCGGCGGAAGATTTCGCCACAACGCTGGATGGCCAGGTTGATTACACGCTCTGCGGGACGTTGGACAACGCGGTTCGCGAAGCGAGCGCTGGCGCGGGAGCCAGCGGTGCGGCGGAAGCGGTGGTTTTGTTGTCGCCCGCATGTGCATCCTTCGATCAGTTTCGAAGTTTTGCGGTGCGCGGTAATGCGTTCAAAAGGCTGGTATCGGAACTGGAGGGCATTGTGATGACTGCGAGTGAGGCCGCATGAGGTTTGCTAGGTCGGACCGCAGCCTCCTGTCCGATTGGTGGTTCACCGTCGACCGCCTGCTGTTTTCCGCCGTGGTGGTGCTGATGGCGGGCGGCGTCATTCTGTCGCTCGCCGCGAGTCCCTCCGTTGCGGGCCGGCTTGATCTCGACACCTTCCATTTTTTCAAGCGTCACGCGGCGATGATCGCGCCTGCGCTTGCGGTGCTGGTTGTAAGCTCAATGTTCACTCCCCGCATGATCCGTCGCTTCAGTCTCGCATTGTTCGTCGTTTGCCTTGCACTGATGGTGGTCACGATCTGGCTCGGAGTCGAAATCAAGGGCGCGACAAGATGGCTGCTGCTTGGCGGGGTTTCAATTCAACCCTCGGAATTCGCAAAACCGGCTTTCGTCGTCGTCAGCGCATGGCTGTTTTCCGAAACGCAGCAACGCGACGATGTGCCAAGCATTCCGATGGCGGTCTTTTGTTACGTCCTGTTTGTTGCGCTCCTGGTCATGCAACCGGACTTCGGACAAGCGCTTCTTGTGAGCCTCGTCTGGGGTAGCCTTTTCTTTCTTGCGGGCATGTCTGTCGTCTGGGTTGGACTGCTCGTTGCCGGCCTCCTGATAGCTGGCGTGGCGGCCTATTTCACGGTGCCACATGTTACCGAACGCTTCGACCGGTTCTTCGCGCCTTCCAGCGGCGATACCTATCAGACCGATCGGGCGATCGAAGCCTTTCGCAACGGTGGCTGGTTCGGAACCGGTCCTGGAGAGGGAACAGTCAAACACGTTCTGCCCGACTCTCATGCCGACTTCGTCTTCGCGGTGGTGGCCGAGGAGTTTGGTTTGATCACCTGTCTTGCGATCGTTGTGGTCTTCGCGTTCATCGTGCTGCGTGCAATGGTGCGTGTGCACGGCGAAACGGATGGATTTATCCGTATCGCGACCATTGGACTGGTATCGTTGTTCGGTCTTCAGGCGCTCATCAACATGGCCGTGAATGTCGGTATGCTGCCGGCAAAGGGGATGACGCTGCCGTTTATTTCCTATGGCGGTTCGTCACTGCTTTCGATGGCCCTGACCATGGGCTTCGTTCTCGGCCTCACGCGTCGGCGGCCTCGCGCGGAGCGGTTCACCAGGGTCTCCGACAGTGTGGCGGATACCTCTCAGGAGGCCAAGGCATGAACAAGCCAGTCGTTATGATCGCCGCCGGTGGGACGGGCGGACATCTGTTTCCCGCATTCGCGCTCACGGAAGAACTTGGGCGGAGAGGCTACGACGTCGATCTCGTGACCGATGTTCGCGCCGACCAGTATGGGATCGAATTTCCCGGACGCACGGCGCACCAGGTTCCATCCGCAACCTTGCGGGGGCGCTCGCCAGTGGCCATAGCGCGCACGGCCATGACACTGCTGCGCGGCGTGTTTCATGCACGCGCCCTCGTGAAGTCTCAAAAGCCGTCCGTGATGGTGGGGTTCGGAGGCTATCCGACAGTACCGCCATTGCTGGCGGCCCGCCTTTGCGGCGTACCCTTTGTCATCCACGAGGCGAATGCAGTGATGGGGCGCGCCAACCGGCTGCTGGTGCGCCTTGCCAGCAAGATCGCCGTGTCGTTTGAAAAGACGAAACATCTCGAAGGCACCGGCTTGGACAAGGTTCGCCTGGTCGGCATGCCCGTCAGAGACGCAGTCCTGGCCGCAGCGGTGCCTTACAAGGCTCCAACCGCGTCAGGCGCGCTTTCACTTCTCGTGTTTGGGGGCAGCCAGGGCGCAAGGGCTTTCGCGGATATCGTTCCGGACGCATTGGCCGGAATGTCGGAGGAAGACAGGAAGCGGATCAGGCTTGTCCAGCAGGTTCGCGAAGAAGACATGGACCGGGTAAGCACCGCATATGGTGCCGTTGGAATCACCGCTGAACTCGCCACATTCTTTTCCGACTTACCGAAACGCATGGCGGAGGCACATCTGATTGTCTCGCGATCCGGCGCCTCGACCGTGGCCGAAACGGCCGTTCTCGGACGCCCGGCCATTTACGTTCCTTTTCCGCACGCCCTTGACAACGATCAGCTGGAGAATGCAACTCGCATTCAAGACGTCGGCGGTGGATGGTGTATTGAGCAGAAAGACTTTACCCCTGATCGTCTGCGCGACGAAATCAGCCGGCTGTCGTCCGACGCAAATATTCTCGGCGGCGCGGCGCGGGCGGCACGCAGCGTCGGTGAGCCGGGGGCGGTGGCAAAGCTTGCAGATGTGATCGAAGAGCTCAGGCGCTGAGGTGGGCAGTTTGTCCTGAAAACAACCGGGACCGGGAGGAGTTGCGCATATGCGAATGCCCCGCAAAATCGGGCCGTTTCACATAGTCGGTATCGGCGGCATCGGCATGAGCGCGATTGCCGAGGTTCTGCATGACCGCGGCTATGACGTGCGCGGCAGCGATCTCAAAGACAGCGCCAATGTACGCCGCCTGCGCGAAAAGGGTGTGACCTGTTTTATCGGACACGAACCGGCGAACATTGATGGGGCGGCGTTTGTGGTCCTTTCAAGTGCGGTTAAGGAAGACAATCCGGAATATGCTGCCGCACGCGAGCGCAATCTGCCGGTTCTCAGCCGTGCCGAAATGCTCGCGGAACTGATGCGCGAATGCGCCACGGTCTCCGTGACCGGAACCCATGGCAAGACCACGACAACCTCCCTCATCGCGGAGGTGCTGCAGCTGGCCGACCTCGATCCGACAGTGATATCCGGCGGCATCATCCAGAATTGGGGATCGAACGCACGCATCGGCAAGGGCGAATGGATGGTCGTCGAGGCGGATGAATCCGACGGGACGTTTCTCGCGCTGCCGAGCCGCATCAGCGTGGTGACGAATATCGACCCTGAACACATGGATTATTGGCAGTCACTGGAGGCGCTGCACGGCGCATTCAAAACCTACTTTGACAATGTTCCGTTCTACGGCCTGGTGGTCGCCGGACTGGATCATCCCATTGTGCGCGAAATGATCGCGCAGATCGGCCGCGCCCAGCGCGGTCAGCGTGTCCTCACATATGGTATTGCGGATGATGCCGACCTGCGGCTTTCAAACTACCGCGCGGAAAACGGTATCTCCGTCTTTGATGTCGATATCAGCGCTGACGCGCCGGGCGGCGCGCGGTCGCTGAAGGACCTGCGCTTGCCCATTCCGGGGCAGTATAACGCGCTCAACGCGCTGGCGGCGTTGGGGGTTGCGGCTGAAATCGGCATCGCGGACGATGATATCCGATCCTCGCTGGAACGGTTCGGCGGCGTCGCGCGCCGTTTCACGTTGACCGGAAACTGGAACGGTGTCCCCGTCTACGATGACTACGCCCATCATCCGGTTGAAATTGCGTCCGTTTTGAAAGCGGCTCGCGGGACCACGCATGCGCGTGTGATCGCAATCGTGCAGCCCCATCGCTACACTCGACTGAAGAACCTGTTTGGCGACTTCTGCACCTGCTTCAGCGAAGCCGATGTGGTGATTGTCACTCCGGTATACTCCGCCGGCGAACAGCCGATAGACGGTGCGGATCGTGACGCGCTCATCGAGGGCCTGAAGCGGCAGGGGCACGAATTTGTTTACGCGATCGAGGACGAAACACAATTGCCCGAAGTGGTGGCGGCTAACATCCGGCCGGGCGATCTGGTGATCGGATTGGGGGCGGGTACGATTACCGAGTGGATGCACGCGCTGCCCGCTCAGCTCGACCGGTTGAAGCCTGCAGCGGAGTAGGGGATTGAGTTTCGCCGACATGACAAGCGACCTGGCGGCCAGGCTCCCGGAACTGAAGGGGAGGCTGAAACCGAACGCGGCTCTGTCGGACATCACGTGGTTTCGCGTGGGCGGGCCTGCGCAGGTCCTGTTTACACCGGCTGACGAGACAGATCTTGCTTACTTCTTTTCGGAGTTGCCATCCGATGTTCCCGTAACGGTCATCGGTCTCGGCTCAAACCTGCTGGTCCGCGATGGCGGGATACCCGGTGTGGTGATTCGTCTGGGCCGCGGTTTCGGACAGATCGTTGTGGAGGAGGGCTACAGGGTTCGCGCCGGCTCCGCCGTTCCCGACGTGAAGGTGGCGCGTGCCGCCGCAGACGCCAGCATCGCCGGGCTGACCTTTTATCGCGGTATTCCGGGCTCCGTCGGCGGTGCGCTCCGGATGAACGGCGGCGCGCATGGGCGGGAAACCAAGGATGTGCTGCTGGAAGCGCGCGCGGTCGACCGGTCAGGCGATGTTCACGTGCTCAGCAATGCCGACATGAAATTCAGCTACCGCCATTGCGGCGTGTCCGACGACTTTGTCTTCACCGAAGCCCTGTTTCAGGGTGAGGCGGGGGACCGGGAACGCATCCAGGCGGAAATGAACGCGGTGGCCGACTATCGCGAACAGGCCCAGCCGGTTAAGGCGCGGACGGGGGGGAGCACCTTCAAGAATCCACCCGGCCACAGCGCCTGGGAACTGATTGACGCTGCCGGATGCCGCGGGCTGCAGATCGGCGGTGCCCGCGTTTCGGAGAAGCATTGCAATTTCCTCATCAACGAGGGTGGTGCAAGTGGCACCGATATCGAAGAACTCGGCGAGACGGTGCGCGCCCGGGTCAAGGAAAACAGCGGTGTCGAGCTGGAGTGGGAGATCCGTCGTCTCGGCCTGACGGCGAATGGTGAGCTGCCGGAGAATGAGACATGACGCGGAAATTCGAACATGTTGCGGTGCTGCTTGGCGGATTGTCGTCGGAACGCGAAGTCTCCCTGTCCTCCGGCAAGGATTGCGCCGATGCCCTCGAAGGCGAGGGCTACAAGGTTACGCGGATCGACATGGATCGAGACATTGCCACCCGCCTCAAGGAGGTGGCCCCGGATGTCGTTTTCAATTCCTTGCATGGACCCATGGGCGAGGACGGCACAGTGCAGGGTGTGCTGGAAATTCTGCAGATCCCGTATACCCATTCCGGCGTCATGGCTTCATCGCTGGCCATGAACAAGGAGCTGTCCAAGGCCGCGTTTCGCGCCGCCGGAATTCCGGTCGCCGAGCACAAGATCGTGCCGCGCGAAGTTGCGGCCAAAGAACACGTTATGGAGCCGCCTTACGTGGTCAAGCCGATTGCGGAAGGGTCCAGCGTCGGCGTCTTCATCGTGCGTGAGGATCATGCCCATCCTCCGCAAGAACTCTCCTCTTCAGACTGGGCACTCGGCGAGCATGTGATGGTCGAGTGCTTTGTCCCTGGCCGGGAATTGACGTGCGCCGTCATGGGGGATGAAGCCCTCGGCGTCACCGAGATTATTCCGGCCGAAGGCCTCGCATTCTACAACTATGAGGCAAAATACGCTCCAGGAGGCTCAAAACACGTCCTCCCGGCGCAAATTTCACCAAATGTTTACCAATTGGTTAGGAAGCTAGCACTGAAGGCTCACAAGGCTTTGGGTTGCCGCGGGGTCAGCCGTGCCGATTTCATTTTTAATGAGAAATCGGCAGGTGATGACCAGCTTTTTTGCCTTGAGGTGAACACGCAGCCCGGCATGACGGCAACGTCACTGGTACCCGAGCTGGCGGCCCACGCGGGGCTGAGTTTTGGTGAACTGGTGCGCTGGATGGTGGAGGACGCATCTTGCAACCGCTAGGCGGCAAGAGACACGAGGGAAAAGACAGCAGATCTGGAACTGGGAAACGTGGCCCGAACGCAAGCGGGCGGCGGCGTTTCGGAATCCCGCTGTCTTTGTCCCAACGTTGGCGGGGCTGGTCGCAGAAGCCCGGCCAGCGGCGTGCGCGCTTCGCGCTGCCGTTCACAGTCTCGCGTCCGTGGCGGATTGCGACCGTGAGCTTCGTGTGCCTTGCGGGTGTTTACGGATTGGCCGTCGGAGATTATGCGGGCCAGACGGCGGATTTCGCGACCAAACACATCTCGACGATTATTGTCAGTGCGGGCTTCGCGGTCGAACGCGTCACGATCGAGGGCCAGAAACACACGAGCGACAGGGACATCGCCAGGGCGCTGGGTTTCGACTCGCGCACCTCGACACTTGCCTTCAATACCGCGGCAGCGAAAGAGCGTCTGGAGCAACTCCCTCTCATTCGGCGCGCGCAGGTGATGCGCCTGCTGCCGTCACAGTTGCATGTCGTTATAGAAGAACGCACGCCCTATGCGGTCTGGCAGCATAAATCGGCTCTGCATCTTGTCGATCAGGATGGCGAGGTTCTCAAGGTTCTGAAGCGGCGTACCTATGCCGATCTGCCATTGATTGTCGGTGACGGCGCCGCGGCATCGGCGCGCGAGTTGTTGGACGAACTGGCGCACTGGCCGCAGATCAAGAGCAAGGTTCAGGCTGCTGTTCGGGTGGCCGACAGGCGTTGGAACCTCAAGCTTGAGAACGGTCTCGAAGTGCGGCTGCCGGAAGGCGATCCCGCGCGAGCGCTCAAGAAGGTCGCCGATCTCGATACACGCCACAAGATTTTGTCCGGCGATGCGGTTTCGGTGGACCTGCGCCTTGCAGACCGCGTGACCATCAAACTGGCGCCGGATGCCGCAAAACGCCGTGACTCCGCATTCACGCCTTCAAAGCGCCCGGAACGCCGCCCGGGTCGGGAAACATAGGGAGAGCTTGGACCTGAAGATGGATTGCCGGAACGGACATAATCCAAAGCGCTCTGGTCTCGTCGCCATTCTCGATGTCGGCACGAGCAAAGTCTGCTGCATGATCGCCAAGACGGTTCCGGCGCCCGACTATCTGGCGGAGACAGGACAAACCACGCAGCTGCGTGTGATCGGCTTCGGGCATCAGCGCTCCCAAGGGATCAAGAGCGGTGTTGTCGTTCACATGGACTCCGCCGAGCAGGCCATTCGGGCCGCAGTCGACCAGGCGGAGCGCATGTCCGGCAAAATCATCGAAGACGTGATCGTTTCGGTATCCTGCGGGCGGCTCAAGAGCGATATTTTTTCCGCCGGCGTGTCGGTTTCATCGGAATCGGTACGGCAGCACGACATCGACAAGGTTATGACCGCAGGCCGGGAGTATGCCGAGCGCGACAACCGGATCGTGCTGCATCTGCTCGCCACCGATTATCGGCTGGATGACGACAATTCCGTGAACGATCCGCGCGGCATGATCGCAGGCCGCCTGAATGTGGACGTTCATGCCGTGGCCGCGGATCATCCGCCCATTCGCAATCTGATGTTGTGTGTGGAGCGCTGCCACCTGTCGGTTGCCGGGTTGGTCGCGGCGCCGTATGCAAGTGGACTGTCAGCGATTTCCGACGCTGAAGCCAAACTCGGCGTCACGTGTATCGACATGGGGGCCGGCATCACGGGGCTGTCGGTCCTTGCTGATGGACAATTCACCTATTGCGACGCCATTGCGCTTGGCGGAAACCACATCGCGCTCGATCTCGCACGCCATCTTTCGACGCCGCTTGAAGAGGCGGAGCGAATCAAGACGCTGCATGGCTGCGCGTTTGCGGCTGCTTCCGATGAAGGGGAGATCATCTCGTACCCGGTTATGGGCGAGCATGACGTGCCCCAGTTCAATGAGACATCCAAGGCGCAGATCGCGCAGCTGGTTCAGGACCGGATAGAAGAAATCCTCGAGACAGCGCGCGACCGCCTCGAAGCCGCCGGAGTACGTGACGTTGCCGGCCAGCACATTGTCTTGACCGGCGGTGCGAGCCAACTCGCCGGGCTTTCAAATTACGCGGCGCGCATATTTTCCAAATCCGTTCGACTGGGGCGCCCTCGACACCTTCCGGGGCTGCCGGAACAGGGTGTCGGACCAGCTTTCACAACTGCAACCGGGCTTCTGCATTACGCGATGCGGGAGCCGGCCGAAATCGGCCCGTATTCACAAACGCGGATGCTCAAGACGGGCACGGGATACTTTTCGCGTGTCGGCCAGTGGATCAGGGAGAGTTTTTGAGATGCGCATGACGTGTGAATTGCGGCGCGCCGTGCATTTGTCCGGGTCCCCTCCTGGACGTTTGACCATGAACCCCACCGCAAACAACGCTGACGAGATGAAGAAATAGGATCGCTATGTCTATCAACCTCAAAGTACCCGATTTGACGGAACTCAAGCCGCGGATCACTGTTTTCGGCGTCGGCGGCGCCGGGGGCAACGCGGTCAACAATATGATCGACGCCGGTCTGGAGGGTGTCCAGTTCGTGGTCGCCAACACAGACGCCCAGGCCCTGACCATGTCGCTCGCGGAACGGCGCATTCAGATGGGTGCGCACATCACGGAAGGGCTCGGAGCGGGATCGAAGCCCGACATTGGCGGAGCTGCCGCAGAAGAGGCGATCTCCGATATCAAGGCACAACTCGCAGGGTCCCATATGGCGTTCATTACCGCCGGTATGGGCGGTGGAACGGGTACGGGCGCCGCGCCGGTCATCGCCCAGGCGTCCAAGGATGAGGGCATCTTGACGGTCGGCGTTGTTACCAAACCCTTC
This sequence comes from Hyphomicrobiaceae bacterium, assembly GCA_028066055.1. Lineage (GTDB taxonomy): Bacteria > Pseudomonadota > Alphaproteobacteria > Rhizobiales > Methyloligellaceae > UBA2767. The sequence continues at coordinate 116,805 of JALCBY010000010.1, read as the reverse complement.
CAGTTCGAGGGCCAGCATCGCATGGACACCGCGCAGGAGGGACTCGCGGAGCTTGAGAAGTATGTCGATACGCTGATCGTCATTCCCAACCAGAACCTGTTTCGGGTGGCGACGGAAAAGACGACCTTCGCCGACGCCTTTGCCATGGCTGACGAAGTGTTGCACTCTGGCGTGGCCTGCATCACAGACCTGATGGTCAAAGAGGGTCTCATCAATCTCGACTTTGCTGACGTCAAGGCGATCATGGCCGGCATGGGCAAGGCGATGATGGGTACCGGGGAGGCTTCCGGCGAACAGCGTGCGATCGAAGCCGCCGAATCGGCGATTTCCAATCCACTGCTGGACGATGTTTCGATGCGTGGCGCCCACGGCCTTCTGATCTCGATCACCGGTGGCAGCGACCTGACACTCTATGAGGTGGACGAAGCCGCATCGCGGATTCGCGAAGAGGTCGACGCCAGCGCCAACATCATTCTCGGTGCAACCTTCGACAAGAGCCTCGACGGGAAAATCCGCGTCTCCGTGGTCGCGACGGGGCTGCAGGGTCAGCCCGGCGCCAAGACAGCGGACGAGACAGCGGAGAAAGGTGCCGCTGAAACCAAGACGGCGGCTGACGACACAGTGGCCAAGCTCACGGAGCGTATTGCGGCGCTTCAGCCAGTCAACAAGGTTGCCGGAGGCAATCCGCAGACCGCCGTCGACGCCGGCAAGGCCAAGGGCGGTGATGAACCGGTCTGGAAGAGCGGCGAGGACGTAACCATTGAAAAGCGTGCGCCCCAGCCCGCGGCCAAGCCGGCCAAAAAGCCGGCGCAGGAAGAACAGCCGGCATCCTTTGTGCCGCAGCCTCCTTCGGTCGCGAAAGCCGCGCCGCGGCGCATGCCGAAGATCGAGGACTTTCCGCCGGTGGCGCAACGGGCCATGAAGGCCCAGGAGGGCGAGCAGCCTGAAGCGGGCATCAAGGAGCAGAAGAAAAAGGTCGGTTTCCTTGAGCGCCTGACTGGTCTGGGCGGGAGCAAGAAGAAGAAACCCGAAATCGTACGTGATAAGGAGCCTGCCATGAATGCCCCGAAACCTGTCGCGGCCGAAGCGACCGCACAATCAGCCGGACACCACAAGGCAGCCGGTGAATCGACCTCACGGAAGCGTATCAGTCGCGCTGCCGGAACACCGAAACCGGCCGCGAATCAGACGCCCGTGCAGCAAGAAAACGCTGATTTGGAGATCCCGGCGTTTCTCAAACGTCAGGCAAACTAGTGTGCCGAAGCGCCGGATCTGTTGATCCGGCGCTTGTGGAGAGCATTAACGCATTGATAATAAGAGGGTTTAAGAAACGTTAGAATGTGGCGATTTTTGTAACAGACTGAAAATATCCGTGATTTGTCGGAGCGCAGAATCACACGTTATTGTCCCAGCGTGTCGTCCAGACACAGACAGGTTACGGAATGTTCTGCATCAGAGACCTGAGTTAAACAGGCGCGCAGTCAGTTTCGTTGCAGTTTGAAGTGTCGGGGGCGGTCAAATCCAGATTGGGGGGCTCAGGATTTACGTCTTGGCCCATTTCGGGGAACGACACTTCGACTATGAAACGCTCTTTCAGAGACCGGCAGACCACTCTAGCGAGTGAGATTGCATTAAGCGGTACAGGCGTCCACACCGGCGCCCCAGTTTCAATTCTCCTTTCGCCAGCAGATCCGGACACAGGCATTTGTTTTGTCATGCCTGACCGTGCCGATGGTGAGGTTGAACTTCCGGCATCCTGTCACGCTATTTCCAACGTCACTCTTTGCACTGTCCTAAGTGATGGCAATGGCACGAGTGTGGCGACGGTGGAGCATCTTCTGGCGGCCGTCCACGCGCTCGGAGTGGATAATGTCCGTATCGAGATCGATAGCGGCGAGGTGCCGATTATGGATGGCAGTTCGAAACCGTTTGTCGACGCCATCGACGAGGTCGGCATTCGTGAACAGGATGCGCCCTGCCGGTTCATCAAAGTTCTCAAGCCGATTCGCGTCGACGACGGGCAGGCATGGGGTGAACTGACACCCCACGACGGTTTCCTGGTGGATGTCGGTATCGAATACGATACGCCGCTGATCGGCAAGCAGCGTATTCGCCTTGAGATTACGCCTGATACGTTCCGCGACGAGTTATCCCGGGCGCGCACTTTCGGTTTCATGAAAGATGTCGAAAGCCTCTGGGCGGCAGGGCTCGCTCTGGGCGCAGCGCTGGATAACACGGTGGCGATCGGCGATGACCGCGTCATCAATCCCGAGGGGCTTCGCTTTGCCGACGAGTTTGTTCGCCATAAAGCTCTCGATGCGGTTGGTGATCTGGCGCTGGCCGGTCTGCCGCTCATCGGTGCATATCGTTCGCAACGTGGCGGCCATCGGCTCAACAGCCTGGTAGTGAAGGCACTCCTGGCGGATGAAGGTGCCTGGACAGTTGTCGAAGCACCGCGTCGCCGCGAAGTTCTGCACGCCGAGGCGGGTTTTGGCGCCGTCGCAGCAAATTACGCCGCGGACCACAGCTAGACTGTCAATTTCTGGGCATTTCCCGCTCATTTCGGCTTGGGGTGCGTTTTCCCCAAGGGGTTAACGTTCTGTGCTGTTATGCTCTTGCTGCAAAGGCTCAAAATCACCACAATCCCGGTGTTCCAATACAGACATTGGGCTGGCACCTGCGCTACAACAATGGCGCCAACTCCGGCGCGGTGTTTTGAAACACGCCGTGTCGGTTTTGACAGTCAGTACGATGTTCAATTTACGCCGTCTTGCCGACGGGCTTGGGTGGAGTGCACGTGACTAACGGGCGAATTACCATCAAGTCAGCACTCGTTGCGGGCCTTGTCTGCGCCGCGGTGGTTGCCGGCTGCGCATCCCGCGAGAAAGAGAGCGTGGCCAGCGGCGATCCGCCCAATGTCATCTATGCGCAGGCCGACGCGCTGATGGACAAGGGCAACTTCCAAGAAGCAGCCAAGAAATTCGAGGAAGTCGATCGCGATCACCCTTATTCGCCGTTTGCCCGGCGCGCGATTGTCATGTCGTCTTACGCCTACTATCAGGCGGGCTTACACGCTGAAGCGGTGGCTGCCGCCAAGCGTTACACAACGCTGCACCCGGGTACGAAGGAAGCCGCGCTTGCGCAGCATGTGATCGCCAGTTCGCACTATGACCGCATGACCGATCCCTCCCGTGACCAGGATCGCACGAGGAAAGCACTGAAGGCGCTTGAGGTGCTCGTGCGGCGCTATCCGGACAGCCCTTATGCGGCAAAGGCCCGTAACAGGGCAAAGATAACAGTGGACATGCTGGCTGCGTCGGAGATGAAGGTCGCGCGCTACTATCTCGAACAGCACAATTATCTTGCCGCCATCAATCGCTATCGCATCGTAATCACGAAGTATCAGCGGACGGCGCATGTGGAAGAGGCCTTGATGCGCGTCGCGGAAGCCTATATGGCGCTTGGTATTACATCGGAAGCACAGACGGCGACAGCCGTCCTGGGACACAATTTTCCGGAAAGCAAGTGGTACCAGTACTCATACAAGCTGCTGAAAAGCGACGGACTGGAGCCGCACGAAAACGAGGCCTCCTGGATCAGCCGTGCCTGGCGCAACGTACGGCCGCGCTCAAGCTAGAGGAGCTTGACGGCGTACGTTTTGGAGGCAAGATCAGGGGGGCGACATGCTGACCGCCCTGAACATCCGAGACATTGTTCTGATTGACCGGCTCGATCTGGAGTTTGGCGGTGGTCTTTCCGTCATGACCGGGGAAACGGGTGCGGGCAAGTCGATCCTGCTCGATGCCTTCGCCCTTGCGCTTGGCGCGCGAGGAGACGCCGCCCTCGTGCGCAAGGATATCGATCAGGGCCAGGTCACTGCTGTCTTTGCCGCGGGCCGAGATCATCCCGTCAACATACTGCTCGAAGAGAACGGGATTGCGATTGAGGACGAGTTGATCCTGCGGCGTATCCAGTCGAGCGACGGGCGCACGCGCGCGTTCATCAATGACGAACCCGTTTCCGTGCAATTGCTCAAGCGCGTCGGGGCCGCGCTGGTGGAAATTCACGGCCAGCATGACGACCGTGCCCTGACCGATGCCGCCACGCATCGCCTCCTGCTGGACGCCTTCGCCGGCCTTACGCGTGATGCAGACGCGCTGGTGGAAGTTCACGAGGTCTGGATGGATACCCGCCGGCAGCTTCAGCACAAGCAGGCGCAGATTGCTGCCGTGCGTGAGAATGCGGACTATCTGACGCACGCCCTGGATGAGTTGAAGTCTCTCGATCCGAAGGTTGACGAGGAAGAGACGCTTGCACAGCGGCGCCAGCTGATGATGCACGCCGAGAAGATAGCGCGGGACCTGGAAGAGGCGCGGGATGCGCTCGGCGGCGACGGAACCGCGCATGCAAGGCTGGGTGCGGCGCTGCGCAAGCTGGAACGCCAGGGACCGGAAACCGAGGAGGTCTTGCGTCCCATTACCGCCGCTCTGGAACGGGTGCTCAACGAAATCAACGAGGCGCGCGAGCGGATCGATCAGGCACTGGTCGCGACGCAGTTCGAGCCGAAGGCCCTCGAAGAAGCCGAAGAACGGCTGTTTGCCCTGAGAGCGCTTGCACGCAAGCACAAGGTTGCGGTAGCGGACCTTCCGGACGTGATTGCAAAGTTCGAACGTGAACTCGCCGCGCTCGATGTGGGGGAGCAGGAGCTTGAGAACCTGAAAAAGGCTGAAACACAGGCGAGAGAAGCGTATCGCGCCGCGGCCCTGGCCCTGAGCGAAAAGCGTCACGAGGCGGCGGATCGCCTCGATCAATCGGTGATGGCTGAACTTCCTCCACTCAAGCTCGAGAAGGCCAGTTTCAAGACCGATGTGAACACGTGCGAACCGGAGGAGGGCGGTCCCAGCGGTCTCGACCGCGTCGCCTTTCAGGTGCAGACCAACCCGGGAACCGAACCCGGTCCGATGATGAAGGTCGCGTCGGGCGGCGAGCTTGCACGGTTCATCTTGGCGCTCAAGGTCGTGCTCGCGGCGCGTGGCAGCGCGCCGACGCTCATTTTCGATGAGATCGACACGGGCGTGGGAGGCGCCACAGCCGCCGCGATCGGCGAACGCTTGGCGAAGCTCTCGGACGGGCTTCAGGTGGTTGCCGTCACGCATGCGCCGCAGGTGGCCGCTCACGCGTCCGGCCATTTGCGGATTTCGAAGGAAGCGGTCGCCGGAGATAGAACCGAGGCCGTCGCGACCCGGGTCATCACGCTTGATGAACCGTCACGGCGCGAAGAAATCGCCAGGATGCTTGCCGGGCAGACCGTCACCGATGAAGCCCGCGCTGCGGCCGACCGCCTGATCGGAGGCGCACGGTGAGCATGTCGGGCGATGGGTCTTCCAAGCTGCCGGTGGAAGCGCTGTCGAAGGCGCAGGCCGAGGCCGAACTGGAGCGATTGGCGCGCGAAATCGCGCATCATGATGCGCTTTATTACGCGCAGGATGCACCTGAGATCTCCGACGCGGACTATGACGCGCTGCGTGTGCGGAACGACGCTATCGAGGCGCGCTTTCCCGATCTCGTAAGGCCCGACAGTCCGAGCCAGCGCGTCGGCGTGGAGCCATCGGAGCAATTTGCCAAGGTCACCCATTTGGTGCCCATGCTGTCACTCGGCAACGCCTTCAGCGACGGGGATGTTCGCGATTTCGTCGACCGCGTTCGCCGCTTCTTCAAGAAAGGCGAGGCCGACGATGCAGCGTTCACCGCCGAACCCAAGATCGACGGCCTGTCGATTTCGCTGCGCTACGAACAGGGTAAACTGGTGCTAGGTGCCACCCGTGGCGACGGAACAACGGGTGAGAATGTCACGGCAAACGTACGCACGATCGAGGATATTCCAAACGTCCTGAAAGGTACCGATATTCCGGACGTGTTCGAGGTCCGTGGCGAGATCTTCATGCGGCACGAGGATTTCGCGGAACTGAACGCGGCACAGGAGGCGGCGGGCAAACAGACTTATGTGAACCCGCGCAATACCGCGTCGGGCTCGCTGCGCCAGCTTGACCCGGCAATCACGGCATCCCGCAAACTGCGTTTTTTTGCCTATACCTGGGGCGAAGTGAGCGCTTTGCCTGCCGACACCCAGATGGGCGTCCTTGAAGCCATGGGTGCGTGGGGACTGCCCATCAACCCGCTGACGCGGTTGTGCACCAGCGTGGAGGAATTGATTGCCGCGCATGCCGACTTCGAGGCCGAACGGGCAACGCTCGGCTACGATATCGACGGCGTCGTCTACAAGGTCGACCGCCTGGATTTGCAGGAACGCCTGGGCTTCGTCTCGCGCGCACCGCGCTGGGCCATCGCCCACAAGTTCCCGGCCGAGAAGGCGACCACCATTCTCAAGGAAATCGAGATTCAAGTCGGGCGAACCGGTGCGCTGACGCCCGTTGCGAAGCTCGAACCTGTGACGGTTGGTGGGGTCGTCGTCCAGAATGCGACCCTGCACAATGAGGACGAGATTGCACGCAAGGACGTGCGCATCGGTGACACGGTGGTGATCCAGCGGGCCGGAGACGTGATCCCTCAGGTTCTCTCTGTGGTCGAGGAGAAACGCCCTGAGGTCTCGAAACCATTCGAGTTCCCAAAAATCTGTCCTGCCTGCGGCAGTCATGCGGTGCGCGAAATACATCCAAAAACCGGCAGGGAAGATGTCGTTCGCCGCTGCACCGGTGGTCTCATCTGCCCGGCGCAGGCCGTGGAACGGCTCAAGCATTTCGTCTCCCGTAACGCCTTCGACATCGAAGGGCTTGGCGCCAAGCAGGTCGACGCCTTCTACACCGAAGGCCGGGTCATGAAGCCCGCGGACATCTTCACTCTCGAAGCGCGCGACGCCCGTACAGATAAACCGTTGCAGGAAAAAGAGGGATGGGGCGAACAGTCTGTCGCTAACCTGTTCGCGGCAATCAACGAACGGCGCAGCATTTCACTCGATCGCTTCATCTATGCGCTCGGCATCCGTCACATCGGCGAGACAACGGCGCGGCTTCTGGCCAAGAACTACGGTACGATCGGCGCGCTGCGCGACGCCATGCATGCCGCAGCCGATCACCAGAGCGCGGCCTATGAGGATCTCAACAATATCGACGGGATCGGGCAGGTGGTGGCTGATGCTCTCGTCGAATTCTTCGCCGAAGCACATAACAAAGAAGTGCTCGACGCTTTGCTTGAAGAGGTAACGCCGGAGGCGTTCGAAACGGAAGAGCGCGAATCTGTTGTCACCGGCAAGACGGTTGTCTTTACCGGCTCGCTGGAGCGGCTGTCGCGGTCGGAAGCAAAGGTCATGGCCGAGCGCTACGGTGCCAAGGTCGCGGGCTCCGTTTCATCCAAGACCGACTATGTGGTGGCGGGTGAGGCAGCCGGTTCGAAGCTCAAAAAGGCGCAGGATCTCGGCGTGCAGGTGCTGAGCGAGGACGACTGGCTCGATCTGGTGGAGGAAGCTTAGCTACCGCCCCCCGGACGCTTCGATGAAGCTGCCGGTTACGTAGGAGGCTTCTTCCGAGGCCAGCCAGAGGATGGCCTCCGCGACCTCATCCGCCGTCCCGCCGCGTTGCATGGGGAGCGCGGGGGCGATACGGGCAACGCGGCCCGGTTCTCCGCCGGATGCATGGATGTCTGTCTCGATGATGCCGGGCCGAACCGCGTTGACGCGAATGCCTTCCGCGGCGACTTCCTGTGACAATCCGATGGTCATGGTGTCCATTGCACCCTTCGACGCAGCGTAATCGATGTATTCCCCGGGGCTTCCCAGACGCGCCGCGGCGGACGACACATTGACGATCGCGCCGCCCTTGCCGCCATGGCTGGTCGATAAACGCCGGACGGCTTCGCGCGCGCAAAGGAATGCGCCGCGCACGTTCACCGCGAATATCCGGTCTATGCGGTCACCGGTCATGTCTTCCAGCCGTGCCTGGGTCTCAAGAATCCCTGCGTTATTGACGAGGACCGACAGCGGTCCGAGCTCGAGATCACAGACGTGAAACAGCCGTTCGACGCTGTTCGGGTCGGACACGTCAGCCTGCACGGCAAGACCCTTCGCTCCCGCTTTCACGACGTCTGCAACGACCGCCTCGGCCTGTTCGCGGGCCGAAGCATAGTTGACGCAGACGTCGTAGCCGTGCCGGGCGGCGAGGCGGGCGGTTGCCGCGCCAATCCCCCGGCTGGCGCCGGTAATGAGCATGATCCGCGTCATGAACCCTCCAGGGGCATTGTCGCCTGTTCCAGCCAGGCCCTGTCCCTGCCTTTCAGTTCAGGGCCGATCTCTTTCAGTACCCGTGCGTGGTAGGCATTGAGCCAGCGCAGTTCGTCGTCCGACAGCATGGACACGTCCACAAGCCGCCGGTCGATCGGTGCCAGCGTGAGCGTTTCGAATCCCATCATTGGCCGGTCGCCGCCGCGCACCTTCCGCGGCCGCGTCACGAGCACGAGATTCTCAATGCGGATGCCATACTCTCCTTCGCGGTAATAACCGGGTTCGTTGGAGCAGATCATGCCGGGTACGAGCGTCGCGCCGCCGCGCTTGGAAATGCCTTGCGGTCCTTCATGGACGCTCAGGTAACTGCCGATTCCATGGCCGGTGCCGTGATCGAAATCCATTCCCGCCTTCCACAACGGCTCCCGCGCCAAGGGGTCGAGGTCGGCTCCGCGCGTGCCCTTGGGAAAGCGCGCAACCGCAATCGCGATATGTCCCCTGAGCACAAGGGTGAAATGGCGGCGCATGTCGGCCGCCGGCTCGCCGACGGCGATGGTGCGGGTGATGTCTGTGGTTCCGTCGAGAAACTGCGCGCCGGAATCGACAAGATAAAGCGAGCCCGGCTTGAGCTTTGCATTGGTGGCCTTGCTTACCCGGTAATGCACGATGGCACCGTTCGCGCCGGCACCGGAAATGGTATCGAAGCTGATGTCCTTCAGCTCGCCCGTCTGCGCACGAAAAGCCTCAAGCTTCTTCGCAGCTGCGATCTCGTCCAGCTTGCCCGCCGGGGCATTGGCATCGAGCCACGCCAGGAACCGGCAGACCGCCACGCCGTCTCGTTTATGCGCGGTGCGGGCTCCGGCAATCTCAACCGGATTCTTCTTCGCTTTCGGCGCAAGGCAGGGGTCGGCTTTGTGCACGAGCGCCGCGCCGGCGTCGACCAACTGGTCGGCAATCCACTGGGAAGCCTGATCGGGATCGAGCAGTACCCGTGCATCGGCCTTTCCGAGTGTTTCCAGAGCCCTTGGGAGCTGCCCGGCATCGAGGACGCGCGCGTCAGCCTTGAGATGTTTGCGTACGGTCGGCGAGATCTTGCCGGGATCGATGAACAGATCGACAAGCCCCTTAGCCGGCACGATGGCGAAGCACAATACAAGCGGCGTGTGCGGCACGTCCTGCCCGCGAATGTTCAACAACCAGCAAATGGACTCAGGCGCCGTCAGAACCACCGCATCGAGCTTTGCCTTCCGGAGGTCTTTCTGAATGGCGGCGATCTTTTTCACCGGCGGAACGCCCGCAAACTCCAGCGGGTGCAGAAACACCTTGCCTTGGGGCGGTGGCGGACGCTGTTTCCAGATTGAATCCAAAGGGTTGGTGATCTGCGGTTCAAGCCGGGCGCCGGCGTCCCCGACCGTCTTTTTGAGGCGTTCAACTGCCTTGATGGTATGCAGCCGCGGGTCGTAACCGAGCACGTCTCCCTGTTTGAGCGTCTTCTTCAGCCAATCGGCAGGATCGTTCTGCGGAACCTGCAGAATTTCGAAGACTTTCGTGTTCACCTGTTCCGCCGCCTGGAGCGTGTAGCGGCCATCGACGAACAGGGCCGCGGTCTTCCGGGCGACAATGGCGCTGCCCGCGGATCCCGAAAATCCGGTCAACCAGAACAGTCTTTCGGCATTAGGCGGTGTGTATTCGTTTTGAAACTCATCGGCGCGGGGGACGAGAAAGGCCGCGAGCTTGCGCGCTTTCAGCATCGTTCGCAGTTCGGCCACACGCTCCTGGCCTTTGGACGGATCGGCGATGTTCTCAAACGACTGAAACATGACAAGGGTTTGTAGGGGCTTGCCGGGACAGGATCAACGATAGCGTTGCCGATGCTGTTGATTCGAAAGGAAATGTGAATTCGGTCATGCGCCGCATGCATTGCTGCATTGCAGCAAAACCCATTACGACAAAAGTCGAATATCCTTATCTAAAAGACAACATTGCTGGCCCCCAATGGTCGGCAGAACAAAACCACAGGTGACTGCCATGACAGCAACGACCTACAATAGAGGTATTTCAGGCTCAAAGCCGGGCTCGTCTTTCGGCGGGTGGTTGAGCCGGATTTTCTGGAACATCGTTGAGGCTCAGGAAAGGCAGGCGCGTCGGCGCATTGCCCAGCATTTTCGCGGGCTTGACGATGAGCATCTTGAAAAACTGGGATACTCGATAGCTGACATCAAGCGGCTTCGCCGGGGCTAGTGCCGCGGATCGACGCGAGTCAGCACCAACGTTGCCCAATCTGAAACCGTGATTTGGCGGAGGCGCGCAAAGCCGGCCGCTCCATAAGCGGCCGCGACGCGCCCTGCCTGTTCACGGGTCATTCCGGACAAAACAACCAGCCCTCCCGGCCTGAGCGCGCGGCCGACGGAATGCGCCATTCCCAAAAGTGGTTTCGCCAAAATGTTGGCGATCACGAGATCATAAGGCGCGCAGCCGCGGATAGTCGGGTGGTTCAGGCCCGAAGCCGATAACGCCCGCACATTGGCCGATACGCCATTATGGCTGCAGTTTTCGCGGGCGACGCCCACGGAGACGGGATCGATATCGGTAGCAATTATGCAGGCATTCCATGCCTTCGCGGCGGCAATCGCCAATATTCCCGATCCCGTGCCGATATCCAGAATGTTTTCGACACTGTCACGCTTTGCGAGTTCATCGATTGCGCGCAGGCATCCCAGCGTGGACCCGTGATGGGCGGTTCCAAACGCCTGTCCGGCATCGATTTCAATGGCCCAGCGACTGGAGCATGCCAGCCTCCGGTCATGGCTCCCGTGTATCAGGAAACGCCCGGCGCGGACCGGATGCAATCCTTCCTGACTGCGAGCGACCCAGTCGATGTCGTCGAGTTGCTCCAGCTTTGGCGCGGCGTCGCCGACCCCCCATTCCCGGAGACCGGCGGACAGGGCGTCCATATCCGGCGAAGAGTTGAAATAGGCATCGACGTTCCAGCGCTCACCGGCATTTTCCCTCAGGCCGACCGCGTCCGCCGGTGGAAAATGAACCTCGCTCAGATAAATTTCAGCCCGTCGCGCGGCATCTTCGTGGAGCGACAGCGTGATGCGATATGTCGGCGGATTACCCAAGATCGAAATGGCGCATGGCTGTGGTGGGCCGCCGCCGCAGTTTCTGACACTTTCGGGATGTAACGGTCACGCTCCCGGCATAACCGCCTCCCGGCCAAACGGCAAGCGGGGGCAAGCAAATGTTGCGGAACCGCATGTGTTGCGGCTAAGGAAGCACGCCAAACCGGCGAGGCACGCATCAAGGGGCACAAACCATGCCGTCCGTTGAGGATTTCCAGAATTACAGCATCGAACTTGGAGAGAAAGTCAGCGGGTGGGCGCAAAGTCCCGCGTTTTATGCTCAGGTCGGTGCAATCCTGATCGCCGTGATCGCCGCTCACTTTGCGGCGCGCAGCGTCAGCCGGAGGGTTGCGGTCTTCAGGGATGAGCCCGGCGAGGGGCCCCTTCTCACGCTGCGCAAGGGCCTGTTTGCAACCCGCGATCTTTTGTTTGCGCTGATCACGATCTTTTTTCTGGCAATCGCCATCGAGGTGACAAATGCGGTGGTCGGCACCGCATGGCTTGTGCGGCTCGCGCAGAGCGCAGGGGTTGTTTTCCTGCTCTACACGGCGATCAACAGGTTCATAACCCACCCCATTGTGCGCCTGCTTTGCCTGTGGGTTGGGATTCCCGTCGCAACCTTGCAGGTGTTCGGCTGGTTCGATGAAACGGCCAACTTCCTGGACGGACTTTCGATCCACGTCGGCAACATCCGCCTGTCGATTTACTTCCTGATCAAATCCATCATCGCCGGCGCCATTCTTTTCTGGCTCGGACGGATTTCAAACACGGCCGGCAAGAGCGCGATCCGGTCGCAGGAATCGATCGATCTGCCGACGCGGGAGCTTTTCGTCAAGCTCTTCGAGATCGCGCTGTTCGTCCTGATCTTCTTCCTGTTGCTGCAGGTGCTGGGACTTGATCTGACCGCGCTGACCGTCTTCGGCGGCGCTCTTGGCGTTGGCCTCGGTTTCGGACTGCAGCAAATCGCGTCCAACTTCATTTCCGGCATCATCATTCTGTTGGAGCGGTCGCTAAAGGTCGGCGACTATATCGAACTTGAGGACGGCAAGGCCGGCATCCTGAAAGAATTGAACATGCGCTCTTCTGCGCTCGAAACGTTCGATGGCAAGGAAATCATGGTGCCGAACGAGAAATTCATCACCACCCAGTTCACCAACTGGACCCATGCGGATTCGCGTCAGCGCTATGAAGTCGAATTTTCCGTCGCTTACGATACGGACCTGCACAAGGTGCCGCCGGCCATCGAAGCGGCCGTGTCGAAACATCCCAAGGTCCTCCAGGAACCGGAGAAGCCGGATTGCGAATTGCGCGGGTTCGGGGATTCCGGCGTTGAGTTCGCGGTGGAATTCTGGGTCGATGGTCTGGACGACGGACCGAACAAGTTTTCCTCCGACGTGCTGTTCCTCGTATGGGATGCATTGAAGGAAAACGATATCGAGATTCCCTTCCCGCAGCGCGAGGTTCGCCTGAAGGAGGACTCGCCGAAGCTCAAGGTGACAAGGAAGGGCACGGAAGGCCAGCCGTCCTGATTTTCAAAATCAGTGGCGCTCGACGAAGCTGTCGACCACTTTCTTCTGTCCTGCCTTCTCGAAGTCGACGGTTAACTTATTGCCGTCGATACGGGTAATCGCCCCGTAGCCGAATTTCTGGTGGAAGATGCGCTCGCCGAGCTGGAAGTTTGAGCTGTCGGCCGTTTCTGAAGCAATTACGCGGTATTCGCCGTCCAGTGTCGGCGCAGCACTGACATTGCCACCCTTGGCTTTGCGGGCTCGCGCACGCCGCCAGCCGGGGGTTCCGTAGTCGCCGGTCAGGAAGGACTCCTGCTCGTCGAACCGGCTCGCGCTATAGCCACCATACTGGTTCGTGGACTCCTCGACCTCGACACTGTCCTCGGGCAGTTCGTCGATAAATCGCGACGGAATGGCCTGCTGCCAAAGACCGTGCGTGCGCCGGTTCTGCGCGAAGGTGATTTTCGCGCGCTTCTTCGCACGGGTCAGACCGACATGGGCGAGGCGCCGTTCCTCTTCCAGGCCGGCGGCACCGGATTCATCCAGGCTGCGCTGATGCGGGAACAGACCGTCCTCCCACCCGGGCAGGAACACTGCGTCGAACTCCAGTCCCTTGGCGCTGTGCAGTGTCATGAGATTGATCATGTCCTCGCCGTCGTCTCCGTCGCGATCCATGACCAGCGAGACATGCTCCAGGAACCCGGCGAGGGACTCATACTCCTCCATCACCCGGATCAACTCTTTGAGGTTATCCAGACGGCTTGCCGCTTTCGGCGACTTGTCGTTCTTCCACATGGTCGTGTAGCCGGATTCATCGAGGATGAGTTCGGCCAGTTCCGTATGCGGCATGGTGTCGGCCAATGCGCGCCAGCGGTCGAAATGTGCCAGCAGATCGCCCAGAGAGCGCCGCTGGGCGGGTTTGAGTTCTTCGGTCTCGATAAGCGTGCGCGCGGCCTGCATCAGCGGGATTGACTGGCTTCGGGCATGGGTATGCAAAATATTGAGCGTGCTTTCCCCCAAACCCCGCCGCGGCGTATTGACGATCCGTTCGAATTTGAGGTCGTTCGAAGGATTGAGGGTGGCTTCGAAATAGGCGGTCGCATCCCGGATTTCCTGGCGTTCGTAGAAGCGTGGACCGCCGATGACGCGATAATCCAGACCGAGTGTGACGAAACGGTCTTCAAAGGCGCGCATCTGGAAGGAGGCCCGCACGAGAATGGCAATCTCGTTGAGCGTGTGTCCCTGCCGTTGCAGCTGCTCGATATCCTCGCACACGCAGCGGGCTTCCTCCTCATCGTCCCAGCAGCCCTGCAGTTTGACCTTCTCGCCCTCGTGGTCTTCGGTGTGGAGGGTCTTTCCGAGCCGGTCGCGGTTGTTGGCAATGAGCGCGGATGCGGCGGCGAGAATGTGGCCTGTCGAACGGTAATTCTGCTCAAGCCGGATCACCTTGGCGCCGGGGAAATCCCTCTCGAAGCGCAGGATGTTGCCCACCTCCGCGCCGCGCCAGCCGTAGATCGACTGGTCGTCGTCGCCGACGCAGCAGACATTACCGTCTCCTTGCGCGAGCAGCCGCAGCCAGAGATACTGGGCCACGTTAGTGTCCTGATACTCGTCCACCAGGATGTAACGGAAGCGTTCCCGGTACTCCGCCAGAACGTCCGGGTTTTCCTGAAACAGGCGCAGGCATTCGAGCAGCAGGTCGCCGAAGTCAACCGCATTGAGGTCCTTCAGTCGTGCCTGATACTGTGCGTAAAGCGCGGCACCGCGCCCCTCTGCGTAGACGAAGGATTCCCCGTCCTGCACCTTGTCCGGCAAAAGGCCACGGTTCTTCCAGTTGTCGATATAAGCGGCGAGCTGGCGGGCGGGCCAGCGCTTCTCGTCGATATTTTCCGCCTCAAGCAGTTGCTTGAGCAGCCTGATCTGGTCGTCCGTGTCGAGGATCGTGAAGCCGGACGTAAGATCGACCAGCTCGGCGTGTCGCCGCAGGATGCGGGCCGATATGGCGTGAAAGGTGCCGAGCCAGGGCATCCCCTCGACTTGCGCGCCGATGAGCGTGCCGATTCGTGCACGCATCTCTCGCGCCGCTTTGTTGGTGAAGGTGACGGCCAGAATCTGCCCGGGACGCGCCCGCCCGGCCGCAAGAATATGCGCAATGCGGGTGGTGAGAACGCGGGTCTTGCCTGTACCCGCACCTGCAAGAACGAGCACCGGGCCGTCCAGCTCGGTGACGGCGTCGCGCTGCGGTGCATTCAGATCATCAAGATAGGAAGGACGCGCCATTGCGCGCTCGGACAGGCTGAGACCTTTTTCAGTATCGGCTCCCGGCTGGGTCGGCTCGCTGGAAATGGCGGCGGTGTTTGCGCGAATCTTTGTCATGGGCGCGTGACTATAGCATCGCCACAGCAGAGTTAAGGCCTTCGCCCATCTATTTGTGCTCTTCCTCGCTCACCTCGATCAGCGCCTTGTTGTAGGCATTCACCGTGTCGAGATGGTCGACCCATCCGGCGAGCTTGCTGGTGTCCGCACTCTCCACGACGGGGAGGCGTTGATTCCCCGTTCTGTCGAAGGCGCGAAGCGCGGCCTCTACCGTGTCGTCGGGGGTCAGCCAGGTGGCGTTCTCTTCCAGTCCCGCCATCCCTTCCGACACCGATTCATCGATCGGGATCATGAAATGTCCGACCTTGAGACTGCGCGATATGTGCTTGTGCGGACCCTCCTTGAGGAAAATTCCGCGCGAGGCCAGTTGATACAGGAAGAAGCCCTGACCGTGGATCGCCTGGGTGACACCGGTCGACATTGAAACCGCCAGCAACAGGGCGATGGTCATTTCATAACCGCCGGTGAGTTCGAAGACGATGAGGGTCGTTGAGATGGGCGCGCCGAGAACCGCCGCGGCGACCGCACCCATTCCGACAATGGCATAGAGGCCGTGGCTGGACGCGACCTCTGGGAAAACACCTGCCGCGATCAATCCAAAAGCTCCACCGCACATGGCGCCGAGATAGAGGGAGGGTGAAAAGACGCCACCGCCGAACCGGCTTGCGAGTGTTATCGCGGTGGCGACGGTCTTGAGGATCAGGAGAATGAGCAGAAGGTAGAGCGGAAGTTGTTGTTTGAGCGCGTCGTCCATTGCGTCATATCCGACGCCCAGAATGTGTGGGAAGGATATGGCGAGCGCTCCGACCATCAACCCGCCAACAACCGGCCGCGTCCACAGCGGCACATCGACGGATCTTGCAATGCGGTCGCTGGCGACGATCGTGAACTGGAATGCAATGGCCACACCCGCGCAAGTCAAGCCAAGAAGGGCGAAGGCGGGAAATTCCCAATAGGAGGAAATGGAATAGTCGGGCACGAAAAACGCCGGAAAATGGCCCAGGTGAATGCGTGCGATCACGGTGGCCGCGACGCTTGAGATGACGATCGGCACGAAAGCGCGCAAGGCGTAATGCGCGAGGATCACCTCATGCGCAAAGAGCACACCGGCAATCGGGGCATTGAAAGATGCTGAAACGGCTGCGGCAACACCGCATGCGAGCAGGGTTCGGCGTGCGGCCGACGGCAATTTGAAGGCGTCTTCCAGATAGGAGGCGAGCGTTGCGCCAAGATGAACAACCGGCCCTTCTCGTCCCGCACTTGCCCCGGCACCGAGCGAAATCGCTGAAATCAGCGCACTTCCGAGCCCGGCCTTTACCGGAATGCGGCAGCCAAGCAGGGCGCGCGATTCAATAACGTCGGCAACACCGAGGGCCCGACCTCCGGGTTGCACATATTGGAGAAGCAGGCCAACGATCAATCCGCCGACCGCCGGCGCGAGCAGGATGACCCACCAGTGAGTATTGATTGCCGCGGAATAGACATTTTCCGTCGTGGTTCCGAGCCAGGGGAGCTGAACAACTCCGATGATCATTCGGAAAACAATCGCGAGGTAGGCTGAGCCGATTCCAATGAACAGGGCTATAACCCAAACCAGCAGCTGCCGCGTGTTGTGGAATTCCCGGAGATTCGGGATCATCCGGTCGCGGAAGAGATGTATCAGCCATTCGATTGCGCGCTTCACACCATAGCGGGGTTCCGTTTCATCGGCAGGCGGTGTCGCTGTCTCGTCTCCGCCGTGCCGGCCGGGATGTGGTGCGTCGACCATTCTTTGGTCTTTCTTGGGTGCTCAAACAGGTGCCGGTTGAGACACTTCTTGTTTACCTTGTTTACCCTCGCCGCGACTCATTGTGGAGGTTACGTCTCCTATGCCTTTCGGCCAAGCCCCACGATTTGCTAGACTAACGGTTCGTTTCTAAAAATGACGTGTTTCAGGAGGCAGATTCGGTGACGGCGCTGATCGCCGAACAGTCGGAACCCGCGGCACTGGCCGTTGTTGTCGATGGATTGCGCGAGCGATTCGGCGAACGTGTTTCCACGTCCGGCGCGGTGCGCGAGCAGCATGCCAACACGCTGACCTGGATTGCGAGCGAGCCGCCTGATGCGGTGGTGTTCGTTGAAAACACCGGCGACGTCGTTGAAGCCGTCAAAATCTGCGCTGAAAACAAGGTGCCGATCATACCCTTCGGTGCGGGCACGTCTCTGGAGGGGCACCTCAACGCGCCGTATGGCGGGGTGTCGCTCGACTTTTCCCGCATGAACCGGATACTCGACGTCCACCGCGAAGATCTCGACTGCGTTGTCGAGGCGGGTGTGACGCGCAAACAGCTCAACGAACATCTGCGCGACACGGGCCTGTTCTTTCCCGTCGATCCCGGCGCGGACGCCACACTCGGCGGCATGGCGGCAACGCGCGCATCGGGAACCAACGCGGTCAGATACGGAACCATGCGGGACGCGGTTCTGAACCTGACGGCGGTGATGGCCGACGGTTCGGTGGTGAAGACAGCGCAGCGCGCCCGCAAGTCGTCCGCCGGATATGACCTCACCCATCTTCTGGTGGGATCGGAAGGAACCCTCGGGGTCATCACGGAGCTGACCCTGCGGCTGCATGGCGTGCCGGAGGCAATTCTGTCAGCGGTGTGCCCGTTTGATACGATTGACGGTGCCTGTGATGCGGTGATCACGGCGATCCAGATGGGGCTCGGGCTTGCGCGTTGCGAGCTTCTGGACGAGGTGCAGATCGAGGCCTGCAACGTTCATTCGGATCTCGGCCTGAAGAAAACACCGACCCTGTTTCTGGAATTCCATGGCACGGCAACGTCCACACGCGAGGAAGTGGAGACGTTTTCCGAGATTGCATCCGAGACTGGCGGCGGCGCGTTTCAATGGGCGGAGCGCGCGGAAGACCGAAACCGGCTGTGGGAAGCGCGACATGAGGCTTACTGGGCGGCACGCACCTACCGGCCCGGAGCGGACGCCATTGCGACCGACGTCTGCGTGCCGATATCAAGGCTTGCGGAATGTGTCCGCGAAACCAAAAAGGATATCGATGCGTTCAAGCTGGTGGCACCGATCGTCGGACATATTGGTGATGGCAATTTTCATGTGATACCGCTGATCGATATGGATAGTGCGAATGAGGTGGAAGCGGCTGCGACGTTTCTCGACAGGCTCGTTGAACGCGCGCTGGCGATGGAAGGGACGTGCACGGGCGAACATGGCGTGGGCAGCGGCAAAATGAAGTATATGCAGGCTGAGCACAGTTCTGGCATTGAGGTGATGCGCGCCATAAAAAGGACGCTCGACCCTCACAACATTTTTAATCCCGGTAAGGTGGTTGAACTTACGTGAGTGATTGTAGGTTGAGGTTGGTCGATGAAGGCGTTGAGTCGGCGGCAATCCGGCGATGTGAGGCAAACAGCCGGTAGGACGTAACGTTATGAATTCATTCCTGCTTTTTTTGGGCAGTCTGGTTGTGCTGGCGTTGAGCGCGCTATTCGTCGCGCCCTATTTCGTCGACTGGAACGACTACCGCGACGTTTTTGAGCAGCAGGCGTCCAAACTGATCGGGCGGCAGGTCGACGTCGGTGGCGATGTGTCGTTGACGCTTTTGCCCGCGCCGGTGGTGCGTTTCGAAACCATCAATGTCGCGGATGCGGATGGCAAGTTCGAAACGCCGTTTGCGGCCGCGCGGTCTTTCACTGTCTGGCTGTCGGTTCCGCCGCTCCTGCGCGGAACCATCGAAGCCCGGGCGGTGGAGATCGATCAGCCGGTTATCAACTTGCGTATTGCCGACGATGGATCAGGCAACTGGTCGAACATAGGCGGGGAGGCGGCAGATCTGCCGTTCATTCCGAAAGAAGTCGCGCTCAACTCCGTCGAGGTCAGTGGCGCAACCATCAATTTCTGGCGCGGTGGCAGTGAGCCCGCGGCGGCGATCGACGGACTGGACGGCGAGTTGAACGCGCGTTCGCTGCAGGGTCCTTTCAAATTCATTGGCAACTATTCGCAGGACGGGAAACGTCGCGACGTACGGTTCTCGACCGGCCGCAAGGAAGAAAACGGGGAATTCAGGCTCAATGCCAGCGTGCGTAGCCCGGAGGTCAAGGAGACATATGCAATTGACGGGTCGGTGCGCGGTATTGGCGCGGTACCCGTATTCAAAGGCAAGTTCCGGGCCCGCCTGGCGGACGACGCGCCAGTGACGGACGGTGAGGCGGACAAGCAACAGGCCGCTGCGCCGTTCGAGATCAAATCCGAACTGCTGGCGGGCCTCATCGGTGCCCAATTCACTGAAGTCGAACTAACGGTGACCAAGAACAACAAACCCCAGACGGTCAGTGGCCGTCTCGATCTGAACTATCAAAAAGAATTTATTGTCGGGGGAACATTCTCCTCCCGGTGGGTCGATCTGGACAGTTGGGTCACATCCGCGGACGACAAACCGAAGTTGAATACGGCGGTTGCCGCGCTCGCCAGCGAAGTGTTGCGACGGGGGCTGGGCGTTGAAAAAGGCGTTTTCAAGCTTTTCCTTGATCAGGCTGTCGTTGCCGGAGACCTGGCAACGAACGTGCAAATCGAACTGTCGGCGGAGAAGGGCGCGATCGAACTTTCGAGGCTTTCCGCACGGTTGCCGGGAAACGCCCGGTTCCGGTTGAGCGGAAGTCTCAAGGGCACGGCGGAAGAGCCTGTCTTCAAGGGCCCCGTGTCCTTACAGGGGCGCACGCTTTCGCGGCTGTTACGATGGGCGGGCATGACGGCGGCACCGGATGCCGCGAAGCAATCGGGTGCGTTTACTCTGGCCGGCACGCTGGTAGCCGGACCGCAGCAGATTACCCTTGAGCAGTTCGAGGGGAGTTTGCTGGATTCCGCGTTCAGTGGCGCCTTCAGCTATCTGAGCGGAGAGCAGAGCGCGATATCCCTGGCGCTGAAGAGTGATCGCATGGACCTGGCCAAGGTGCTTGGTTCGGGCGCATCGGCGCGTTCACTGTGGGCATTGCTCGGAAACGGAACGGAATCGCAGGGCGAGAACGCGACAGCAGCATCTGGCGGGCCCGGCTGGCTGGGCACGACAAGGATTGACGCCGACGTCGGGATCGGCGCGGTTTCTTTCGCGGGTCTCGGCGAGAGTTCGCTCAATGCGAAACTGACGCTTAACGACGGCGCGCTCGATATCCGCAAGCTCGATCTGTCGTCTAAATCGAATGTCAAAATAAATGCGGGCGGACAGCTCAGCGAACTTGGCGGTAAACCCAAGGGCAGTCTCACACTGGCCATGAACGCAGCGGACGCACAAGGGCTTGCCGCGCTTGCCCGGTTCCTGGAAATCCCGCAGATAGCCGAACGGTCGCCTGAGCAACTCGCCCCGCTCGCCCCACTTCAGCTGACAAGCGCCATTCGGTCTGTTCAATCCGAAAATCCGGGACTGGAAGTCCAGCTCGAGGGCGCACTCGGTGGCAGCAACGTGTCGGTCAAGCTTGATCTGCAAGGATCACCGGCAAGTTGGCGGACGAGTCAGATTGCCGTCAATGGCAGCATGACAAACAAGTCTGGTCTGGACCTCCTCCAGCAGCTTCAGCCGAAGCTCGATATTTCCGATCCCGCGGTGTTCGTCGGCGGTGGGGGAACGATCTCGCTTGAAGCAAGCGGCATTCCCGAAACCGGGTTGGCCGCAAAGAGTGCGCTCAAGGCGGCCGGCACGGACTGGACGACGCAAGGTACGCTCATCTGGGCCGATACAGGTCAATCTTTCTCTGGCACCACGCAGATGACAGCTCCCAATACGGCAGCCGGATTGTCACTGTTCGGCATCCAGGTCGCTCCGGGGCATCGTTCGCACGCCGCCAGTATTGGCGCGAATGTCGAATCGTCCGCCGGCACATACCGGTTCACCGATATCAAGGGCGATCTTGGCGGAGCGAGATTCAACGGGGAGGCAACCGTTTCGACCCTGAAGGACCGTCCGTCGATTTCCGCTCAGATCGCGGCAAATGCCGCGTCCCTACCGCAACTTCTGGCCCCGCTCGTGGCCTGGAAGCCCGAAGGACAAACGCAGCAGACTATCCGCGGCGTCTCCGGAACCGGCAACTACTGGCCGGACATACCGTTCAGTTCGAGCCAGCTCACACGCGCGGATGGGTCCATTTCGCTGACCGCCGAACGTCTTCGGCTTACCGGAGCGCTGGTCGTCGAGAAGGCAAAGCTTCAGGCCAAGTTGTCCGGCGGTGCGCTCCGAATTTCAAATCTCGAAGGCGGTTTGTTCGGAGGGTCGTTCAAAGCCGACGGTTCTCTCGGCGCGCGCGGCGAGGGTGTGTCGCTTGAAGCCAAGGTCAATGGGAGCGGACTTCAACTTGCTCAGATGGCGATCGGGTCCGGCGGCAAACCGCTGATCAACGCGCCTGCCAACGTCAATCTGTCGGTTCGGGGCGTCGGACTCACGCCGGCAGGTCTGGCCGCCGGACTGAGCGGGCAAGGTGAGATCGACGTCGGCGACGGTAAAATCAATGGATTTTCGCTCGGCGCCGCCCATGCTGCAGCGGTTTCCGCCCAGCGTGAGAAAGGAAAGCTGGACGAAAATGCGCTCGGACGCCGGGTGGCTGAGAGTATGAAGAACCAGAAGATGTCGTTCTCGCAGATCAAGGCGCCATTCAGCATCCGTAACGGTATCGTCGAATTCGAGAAGGTCGCGCTGAGCGATGCCGAGGGGCGTGTGACGGTTGCGAGTTATCTGCAACTCGCAAACCTACAGCTCGACAGCGAATGGGCGTTGCAATCCGCGGATAGCGTTAGCAGCGGCGCAAAGCCGCGCGTCTCACTGGTGTTTGCCGGTTCCGTGGGAGATATCGGCAAACTCCGGCCAAAGATCGATACGGCCAATCTTGCCCGCTATGTCACGATCCAGAAGATGCAGCGTGACGTTGAGCGGCTGGAGAAGCTCGACGTCTCGCCGGGGGCCAGCAACGCCGCTCCACAACCGGCGCCTGTCGCTCAGCCACCGCAGCCACCGAAAGTGAAGGAAGCAGCCCGAACCCCGCCAGCGCAGGTGCAGCCCAAACCGGCGCCGGCGCCAAGACCAAAGCCGCAGCCCGGCGCGTCGCGTCCGCCGCCCGTTCAACCGGTCATCCCGCAAGCAACTCCGCCGTCATCGCCGGCGACGCCTCCGGTTGCCGCAACGCAGCCGCGTGCCCCGGTGGCGGCCGTTCCGCCCGCGCCGGCTCAGGCAGCGCCGCTGCCAAACCGTAAGCCGCCGGCGCCGCGGCCCGCCACTGCGGTCGGGCGCCCGCCCGCCGCAACGCCGAATACCGCGGCCCGCAGGCCGACGGCTCCGGTTCCGCGTCCGGGCATTCCTGCGCAACCGTCGTCCACGCAGCCTTACTCTGAGGCGGTGCCGCAGCCGCTGCCCAATGAGGGACTGCCCCCACGGCCGGCACAAAATCTGCCCTGGCGTCCTCCCGCTGGCCCCTACAGCGAGCCCGGACCCACGCAGATTCCCGGATATCAGCCACAACCGTTCCAGCAACCGCAGCCGAACGTGGCGACCGGGGATCAGTTCCAGCAGCCGCCGCCGGTCACACAGCCACCTCCGCGCCAGCGTGCGCCGCGTTTCGATCCGTTCTCGGATTCGGGAAACTGACGGTCGTCGACTTTTAATTCTCGGATGATTGCGACCGGAAATGCGCCAGCACCGCGCTGCGGATGGCGCTCGACAGCCCGTGTGCCCCGCGGCCCTTGTCGATCTTCGCGATCAACCGGGGAACCGTCAGACCCTTCGCCTGCGCCATCTCTTGCAACGCTTCCCAGAAATCATCTTCCAGCGAAACGCTTGTGTGATGTCCGGCAATCGTCAGTGAACGCTTCTTGGGCCTGCCGGCCATGGTGGTATGCTTCCGTCAGTCGCTTGGACCGATCATGTCCTCAGGCCGGACAAAACGGTCAAAATCGGCCTCGCTCACATATCCCAGCCGCAGCGCTTCCTCACGCAACGTCGTGCCGTTCTTGTGTGCAGCCTTGGCGATCTCGGTCGCCTTGTCGTAGCCGACTTCGGGCGCCAACGCCGTCACAAGCATCAGGGATTTCTCCATAAGGTCGGCGATGCGATCGTGATTCGCCTTGATCCCGACCACACAGTTGTCGGTAAAACTGACGCTTGCATCGGCCAGTAGCTTGATGGACTGAAGCACCGCGAACGCGATGACCGGCTTGTAGACATTGAGTTCAAAATGCCCCTGGCTGCCGGCAATGGTGCAGGTCGTCTGATTGCCCATCACCTTCGTGCACACCATGGACAGGGCTTCGCACTGGGTCGGGTTGACCTTGCCCGGCATGATGGACGAGCCCGGCTCGTTTTCCGGCAGTTCGAGTTCACCGAGGCCGGAGCGGGGGCCCGATCCGAGAAAACGGATATCGTTGGCGATCTTGAACAGGCTGACAGCCACTGTGTTCAGCGCCCCCGACATCTCGACCATCGCGTCATGGGTGCCCAGTGCCTCGAATTTGTTCGGCGCCGTCACAAACGGAAGTTTGGTGAAGTTCGCGACTTCCTCGGCAAACTTCTCGGCGAAGCCTGTCTTGGAGTTGAGACCGGTGCCCACCGCCGTCCCGCCCTGCGCGAGCTCATAGATTGCGGGTAGGGCCTGTTCAACGCGCCGGATGCCGTTCTCGACCATGGTCGTGTAACCGGAGAATTCCTGACCGAGGGTGACCGGCGTCGCATCCTGGGTATGGGTCCGCCCGATCTTTATGACGTCCTTCCATTCCTTCGCCTTGTCGTTGAGCGCATTGCGCAGCTTCTGCAGGGCCGGAATGAGGGCATGGACGGTTTCCTCTGCCGTCGCGATATGCATCGCCGTCGGAAAGGTGTCGTTGGAGGATTGCGACCGGTTCACATGATCGTTCGGATGGACCGGGTCCTTGGAGCCGATTGTCCCGCCGAGCATTTCGATTGCGCGGTTCGCGATCACCTCATTGGCATTCATGTTCGACTGGGTGCCGGATCCGGTCTGCCAGACGACAAGCGGGAAATGATCGTGGAGTTTCCCCTCGGCCACCTCCAGCGCGGCCGCGGCGATTGCCTCGCCATGTTTGTCTTCAATATTGTCGAGCGTCAGGTTGGCGCGCGCGGCGCACATTTTGACAATGCCGAGAGCACGCACTAGTGGCGCCGGCATGGTTTCACCACCGATCTTGAAATTGCCGAGCGAGCGTTGCGTCTGCGCCCCCCAGTATTTCTCCTCGGGGACTTCAAGGGGACCGAACGAGTCGGTCTCGGTTCGTGTTTTGGTCATATCTCACTCCCGGGTCCATGCCTTCGAGACACGACGACTGTGTAGCGCAAGGCGCTTACGGTTTGAAGTACGTGCTGCTAGAACCGGAAAAATTCACAGCGCAGGGATTTAAGAGAATTCAGGGCAGGTCGCAGTGAGCTAGCTCTTTTTGCGGAAAGCGTCGAGTTCGACAACATCCGCAACGGGACCATCTTGCAGGTCGCTCTCGACAGCACCTCCCGATGCAGTACCCGTATCCGCGCCGGACTGTCCGCCGGTTCCGTCCGCCACGGCAGGAACGCCCGCCGCGTCGTCGGTTTCATCGGTCAGGCCGGGGAGTTCGCCCATCCCGCGGTCGGCATCGTTTGCAGCCCCCTGATTGCCGAACTGCAAACCGAACTGGACGCTCGGATCATAGAACGCCTTGATGGCAAGGAAGGGGACGACCAGCCGCTCGGGAATGTTGTTGAAGGAAAGTTTGACCTCGAAACGGTCATCGGAAACCTCGAGATCCCAGAACTGGTGCTGCAGCACGATGGTCATCTCTTCCGGGTACTGATCCCGCAGCCGCTCGGATATGGCGACACCAAGTGCCCGCGTTTCGAACGCAATATAGAGATGGTGGTCCCCGGGAAGACCCGAAATGGCGATCCGCTCCAATACTGTCTTGACCACGCCACGCAGTGCTTCCTGCGTCAGCACGTCATATCTGATCTGATCCTCAGCCATGGCCTTGTTCAGCGCTTTCCCTCAGTCATGTCACGACCGCACTTAGCAAAGGCAGGAAGTCTTCCCCACGCGGTACTAGTGGAGGGCTTCTGTTGCCCGGTGCCCTCCGGAACCGCGCCTAACCTTGCAAAAGATTAGGGCTTAAATTCGAGACTGTCGCACTGCGTTACGCAGCGAGACGTGCCTCAGCATAGTTGTCGTTTGCAACTATTATGTTGGTCCGATAACGGTGGTACCATGCCGAGCGAAAGTACGTTCTTTACGCCCTCGTCGATCCTGGTTCGCCCCCATCAAATACCGCCGCATCGCGTTTGGCGGTAAGCAGTATATGGTGGAGGCGCCGGGTACTGCCCCCGGGTCCGATGGGTTTATTACAACGCCCATTTATCGCCATAGCCGATCGAAACCGGCACCTCTTATATATGCCGACAAGAGGGCAAAAAAAAGATTTACGGCACGCTGGAGACGCGATTTCTGTAGTCGGGCGACTGCGGCCTTACGTCCTTGGGGGGACGCCATTGCGCGTCGCCAACTTGGCGATCATCGGCGATGTGCGCAGCAGCATGGCAAAGCGTTCACGTGCCTCCTTCGAAACACGGGGACGTTTCACCATGCGGATGAGTGTCGCGAAGATCAGCGACGCGTGCATAAGGCTCGTATAGGCAAAGAAGGCGGATGCGCCGAATTGCTCCATCACAAGCGATCCAACGAACGGCCCGATGCTGGCGCCGATCGCGTAGATGAAAAGCAAACCGGCTGCGACCTGAACATATTGGCTCGCGTGGGCCCGGTCGTTGGCATGCGCCACTGAGAGCGAATAAAGCGGAATTGCAAACGCTCCGAACACAAAGGCGCCGAAATAGATCGCGTTCACCGCGCCCGGCGGAACCCACGCCAGATACAGACCCGCCACGGCAGCGCCGAGCGTTGCGACAATCACAAGCCAGCGTCGGTCATAGCGGTCCGAAAGATAGCCGAGCGGATACTGCAGCAGCGCACCGCCGATGATGTTGAGGGCGATAAAAGTGGCAATCTGTGCCGTATCGAGTTCCATCCGTTCCGCGTAGAGCGGTCCGATCAGCCGGAACGATGCATTCGTCAGTCCGAGCGTCAGGCATCCCAGACATCCGAGCGGTGAAATCACCCAGACGTCCTTCAGACTGAAGTTGAACTGCCTTGGTGGCTTGGGGCTCGAACGGTCCGCCAGAGAGACCGGTACCAGCGAGAGGGAGAAGAAGATCGCGGTAATCGCGAACAGCTCGAAACCGCCAATGCCGAACAACGGCAGCAGGAACTGGGTCCCCGCAACGGCGCCGAGGTCCACCAGCCGGTAGATGCTGAAAACACGTCCCCGGTCGGTATTGCGCGAACTGGCATTGAGCCAGCTCTCCATCACCATGAAGAGCCCGGAAAAGCAAAACCCCATGGCGAAGCGGATGGCAACCCATACATACGGGTCGATGATCAGGACCAGTGACAGGGTGCCGGCGGCGGCGATTGTCGCCAATGCGGCAAATACGCGTATGTGTCCGACGCTGCGGATCAGACGCGGCGTCAGGATGCAGGAGACGGCAAATCCGGCAAAGTAGGCGGTTCCGATCAGGCCAATCGCGATCGAGCTGAATCCTTCCGCATCGGCGCGCAGTGTTACGAGCGTGCCCTGAATGCCGTTACCCGCCAGCAGAATTCCGGCGGCGACCAGCAACGGAACGAGATGTCCTATGGAGGGCATGATGTTTGCGACCCAACCGAATTGTGCTGCGCGCGCATACAGCAATTCACTATGCAAGCATAGCCGACAAATCCGCAGCCCTGTGTTGTGATCAATGCATGGCAGGAGGGCAGGGAAGAGATCAGCGGCCCCGCGTCTTTTTGGCAATCTGCGTCCACGTGGCATCGTCCCAGTCCTGCATGGCCCGGACCGCGGAGCCGGAGATGCCTTGCAGCGATTTGCCGCCATCGATCACGACGACCTCTCCGTTGATGAAAGCGGCCTGATCACTCACCAGAAAAGCAGCGAGATCAGAGAGTTCGGCATGTTCGCCAACCCGTCGAAGCGGTATGTCGTCGGCCATCGGGAAATCGTCCAGATCATCGGGGCGGAGGCGCGAACTTGCGCCTTCGGTGGGAAACGGACCCGGCGCAATTGCGACCGATCGGATGCCCTTGGGGCCCCACTCGACCGCGAGACTGCGCGTCATTGATGCCACCCCCGCTTTCGCCATGGCAGAAGGTACCTGAAATGGCGCGCCATAGAGCGCTGAAACCGTCAGTATGTTCAGAATGACGCCTTTGTGGCTCGCATCGATCCAGCGCCACCCGCAGGCGACCGCGCAGTAGGCCGAACCGTGCAGAACGATACCGAGGATGGAGTCGATGGCCCGGTGGGAAAGCTCTTTTGTCTGCGCGATGAAGTTTCCCGCAGCGTTGTTCACGAGGATGTCGAGAGGCGCATCGGTCCAGATATCTGAAAACATCGCCTCGACCGCTTCCGGATCGCGTACGTCGCACTGATGGACGTGCACGGTCGCGCCCGTATCACGTTCGAATTCTTCTTTGGTTTCCTGAAGTTTTTCGATGCGGCGTCCGCAAATGACGAGATCAGCGCCCAATTCCGCATACCGGCGCCCGATGCTTTTGCCGAGACCGGTACCGCCGCCGGTTATGAGCGCGCGTTTCCCATTCAACAGATCCTTTTCAAACATCGCGTGACGCCCTCCCGACATGGCCAGACTAGGCGCAAGAGGTCGGATGACGAAAGAGCTTCCGTTGGGAAATTTCCTGAAACAGTCAGGCGACGCGGTCGCCAGGCTCCTGTCCCGCAAAAAAAGCGTCCAGATTGTCCAGCGCGCGAAAGCCCATGGCGTCGCGCGTCTCCGCGGTTGCGGAACCGATATGCGGCAGCAGAAACGTGTTCGGCAAATCCTTGTAGCGCGGATCGATGCCGGGTTCGTTGTTGTAGACATCCAGCCCTGCGGCGGCAGGCTTGCCGGCCTTCAAACCGGCAATCAGCGCATCGTCATCCACCAGGGTCCCGCGCGCGGCGTTGACGACAATGGCGCTTTCGGGAAGCAAGGCGATGCGTTCGGCATTCAGCAAGCCTCGGGTCGAGGGCAGGTTGGGTGCATTGAGCGAGAGGAACTCGCAGTGGGGCAGCATGTCCTCCAGCCTTTCATAGTAGACCGCACCCAGCGCGTCTTCATCAGGTTTGGGCGACGGGTTGTGGTAGAGGATTTTCATGTCGAAGCCGCGCGCACGTTTCGCAACCACCTTGCCGACGCGTCCAAGCCCGATGATGCCGAGGGTTTTTCCGGTCACCTGAGTTCCGACCATGAAGGCCGGGCTCCAGTCCTTCCATGTGGCCGTGCGGACGAGCTTTTCGCCTTCGCCTGCGCGCCGTGCCGCGCCCAGCATCAGCAGCATGACGATTTCAGCCGTCGCGTCCGACAAGACGTC
This sequence comes from Hyphomicrobiaceae bacterium, assembly GCA_028066055.1. Taxonomy (GTDB): domain Bacteria; phylum Pseudomonadota; class Alphaproteobacteria; order Rhizobiales; family Methyloligellaceae; genus UBA2767. Next base: position 88,112 of record JALCBY010000010.1, on the reverse strand, counting down.
CGGCGTATTGGTCACCACCACACCGGCGGTCTTTGCGGCGTCGGTGTCGACATGGTCGTAGCCGACCGAAAAGTTCGCGATGATCTTGACGGACTTGGGTAACCGTTCGAACGCGTCGGCGTCGAAATGCTCGGTATGGCAGGGCAGGATGGCGTCTGCGCCCTCGGCACGCGCAATCAACTCATCGCGCTCGTAGAGAGCGTCATCCGGGTTGAGCCGCGCTTCATAATCGCGGGACAGGCGCGCCTCGACGGCATCGGGGAGTTTGCGGGTGACGAGAATGGCCGGTTTGCTCATGGAATTGAAATCTCTCGAAATTGGCGAGTTCGTTGCCGCGAACATTAAGGTCTCATCGGAACGTTCGCTATAGCTCGTCTGGGCGGAAGTGCTTTCGCCTATTGGCCGGTGCGGCCACGGAAGGGCAGGCGCAGGCGCATGCCGGAATAGTCGTTGTCCTCGATATCTTCGGCAAGACCACTGGGGTCCTCGTTGATGAGCGGCTGGAAACGGCCAATGTCGAGATCCCAGTTCCTGTTTTTGCCGACAGCTTGAGACCGATATGTCCGTTGCTTAATCTGATCGCCCTTGATCTGGGCATCCGGCTCAATGATGAAGGAGGAAGGCGCGCCCGGTTGGCCGTTGCTGTCTTGTGCATCCAGGCCCCTTACAGCTTGCGCCCGCGCGTCGCCTCGCGGTGCGGCCAGGGTGGCGAGCACGATCACGGCAAATTTCAGCGCATATGTAAGTCCGACCGTCATGGCTCAATTCGAGCAGATTTGCCTCACATATCGGGCCACAACTATAGCACGAGAGTTGCTCTTCGAACACAACCGTTCAAAAACCGCTAGCTTGGCGGGTATTTTTATTGCTGGTCGTGAATCGACATGTTTACAAATGGTAAAGGGTTAGGGTCCAAGCTGTATTGCCAGTGCATTTTTAAACGTCGAGGACCGGCGTTTTCAGACGGCGCCTCCGATCAAGAGAGGCAAACATAGGGAGGAGAACGAACCGACCACAGCAAAGGAGAAACCTGATGTGGAAAGCTGTTCTCGTTCTCTTCATGACCTCGAGTACCCAACCTATCGCCATGATGGTGGGTCAGTTCCCCGAGTCATTTGTGAAAAAGGTCGAATGCCAGGAATTCGTCGCGAAGATGCGCGGCGATATCGACGGCACGATCAAGGTATTCACGCAGAATGCCAAGCTCGGTTTCGAAGTCGTCCATCATGAAATGAGCTGCCTTGAAGACGGTGACGGCGAGCCCGTCTAGGCATGTGATGGTGAGCGGGGCCGGTTTCCCGGCCTTGCGCGGGGGATAAGATAGAGCGTGATTGCGGGGCTCGCGAATCGCTTGAGAATCGCGCTAGGGTGCCGCGCATGCAGCAATATCTCGACCTGATGGCGCACGTCCGCCGTAACGGTGTCCGCAAGGCGGACCGCACCGGAACGGGCATCCTCTCTGTGTTCGGGTATCAGATGCGCTTCGATCTTGGTGAGGGGTTTCCGCTGCTCACTACAAAGAAGCTGCATCTGAAATCCATCGTGCATGAATTGTTGTGGTTCCTCTCCGGCGACACCAACATCGCTTATCTCAAACGCAATGGCGTTTCCATCTGGGACGAGTGGGCAGACGAAGAGGGTGAACTCGGGCCGGTTTACGGACGGCAATGGCGTTCCTGGCCGCGTGCGGATGGCACCTATGTTGATCAGATCACTCAACTCATCGCGGATTTGAAGGCCAACCCAGATTCCCGTCGGCACGTGATCTGCGCCTGGAATGTGGCCGAACTCGATGAAATGTCGCTGAGTCCATGTCACTGTCTGTTTCAGTTCTGGGTCGGAGACGGAAAATTGTCATGCCAACTCTATCAGCGCTCGGCCGACATCTTTCTTGGTGTTCCCTTCAACATCGCCTCTTATGCGCTGCTGACGCTGATGGTTGCGCAGGTAACCGGGTTGAAGCCCGGTGAGTTCATCCACACCTTCGGTGACGCACATCTCTATCTCAATCATCTGGAACAGTCAGACCTGCAGCTCGGACGCGACCCGCGTCCATTGCCGACAATGGAGATCAACCCCGAGGTCGGCTCGATCTTCGATTTTGTCTACGACGATTTCAAACTGGTCGACTACGACCCGCATCCGCACATCAGGGCCGAGGTCTCGGTCTAGATGGCGGACAAGGATGTGCGTGTCGCGTTCGTCGTCGCCGTCGCCGACAATGGCGTCATCGGCAAGGGCGGAAAATTGCCGTGGCGGCTCTCGTCCGATCTCAAATTTTTCCGTAACGCAACGATGAACAGGCCGCTGATCATGGGCCGAAAGACCTTTGAGTCCATCGGCAAACCCCTCGATGGCCGCGACAATATCGTCATTACGCGCACATCCGGCTTCTCGCGTCCGGGCATTCATGTTTTTTCCGATCTTGAGGCGGCGCTGCAAATGGCCCGCGAGAAAGCGGCAGCGCGCGGCACGAATGAGATTACCGTCATCGGGGGCGCGGAGATCTATGCACTCACCCTGCCGGTGGCCGATATCATCTATCTCACCGAAGTTCACGCGGAACCCGAGGGCGATACCTTCTTTCCGGACATCGACAGGGAAGAGTGGCGGGAAATCTCTCGCGAGCGGCACAGCGCCGGTCCGAAAGACAGCGCCGATTACAGTTTCGTCGTGCTGGAACGGACGCAGCACTGAATCCATCTTGCCCTGAGATGCGGACGCTGACACACTCGGTGCCAACATATTGAATAAGAAGGCTTCAGGGAGGGATTTTCATGAAAACGCGCGCGGCGGTCGCGGTGGCGGCCGGCAAACCTCTTGAGGTGACGGAGGTCGAACTCGACGGACCGAAGGAAGGCGAATGTCTGGTCGAGATCAGGGCGACCGGCGTTTGCCATACGGATGAGTTCACGCTGTCGGGCGCCGATCCGGAAGGAATCTTCCCGGCAATCCTAGGCCATGAAGGCGCCGGCGTCGTGGTCGACGTGGGCAAAGGGGTCACGAGCCTGAAAAAGGGCGATCACGTTATCCCGCTTTACACGCCTGAATGCCGGCAGTGCGAATATTGCACGTCCGGCAAGACCAACCTCTGCCAGGCGATCCGAGAAACCCAGGGGCAGGGGGTCATGCCTGACGGCACCAGCCGCTTCTCGTCGGGTGGCGACAGGATTTTCCACTATATGGGAACATCGACCTTCTCCAATTACACCGTCGTTCCGGAGATCGCGCTGGCCAAGGTGCGCGAGGACGCACCCTTCGAGAAGATCTGCTATATCGGCTGCGGTGTGACAACCGGCATCGGCGCGGTCATGAACACCGCCAGGGTGGAGCCCGGCGACAATGTGGTCGTGTTCGGGCTGGGCGGCATCGGCCTGAACGTCATTCAGGGTGCTCGCATCGCCGGTGCGGACATGATCGTCGGCGTCGACATCAATCCGGGCCGGAAGGATATTGCCGAGAAATTTGGCATGACCCACTTCGTGAACCCGAAAGAGGTCGAAGGTGATCTTGTCCCTTATCTGGTCGATCTCACGAAGGGCGGAGCGGACTATTCGTTCGAATGCATCGGCAATGTCGAGGTTATGCGCCAGGCGCTGGAATGTTGCCACAAGGGTTGGGGAACATCCGTCATCATCGGCGTAGCCCCGGCGGGCGCAGAGATCTCAACCCGGCCATTTCAGCTCGTAACGGGTCGCAACTGGCGCGGCACGGCCTTCGGGGGTGCGAAGGGCCGAACGGACGTGCCCCGGATCGTCGACTGGTACATGGACGGCAAAATCAACATCGACGATCTGATTACCCACACGATGGAACTGGACAAGATAAACGAGGCTTTCGACCTCATGCATGCAGGCAAATCCATCCGGTCGGTCATAACATTTTGATGCCACATTACCGGGTGTCATCTTGACCGGGCGGGAATTCAGCGAAAAGGTTTAAGTGAAAAGGGCGCAGACCTGCCCGGGTTGCATTGTTTCTCGGGCCGGAGTGTCCTATAAACCGTTCGGCTTTACCGGTCCGTGCCGGGGCGGAGGCAAGACATGAAAGTCTTGAGCCGCAAACCGGCGAACCGGCGTTGCGCTGCCGTTGGCGGCACAGCAAAATCATCGAAAAATCGAGACAGTAAACACAGGACGTACCAACATGCCTTGGAGCAATCAGAGCGGCGGTGGCGGTGGATGGAAAAGCGGTGGCGGCGGACCTTGGGGTCAGCGCCCGCCGGGCGGTGGCGGTGGAGGCGGCGGCAACGGTCCGGCGCCGGATCTGGAGGAAATGCTCCGGAAAGGGCAGGACCGTCTGCGTCAGGCCATGCCTGGCGGCGGCGGTAACAAGCTCATATGGATGGTCGCAGTTCTTGGCGTCGTGGTTATCTGGCTCATGAACTCTTTCTACACCGTCGACGCCGAACAGGAAGGTGTGGTGTTGCGATTTGGCAAGTTTGTTCGCTCGACGCCGCCGGGCCTGCATTTCATGATCTGGCCGATTGAGACGGTTGAATTGCCGAAGGTTCAGGCTGAGAATCAGCTCAACTTTGGTGTGTCGTCGCGCGGCGGATCACAGGAAGGCCTGATGCTTGCCGGCGACCAGAATATCGTCGACATCAAGTTCACGGTTCTCTGGAAAATTGCGGATGCGAGGAAATATCTGTTCAACGTCCGCAATCCCGAGCTTCTTGTCCGTTACGTTGCAGAAAGCGCCATGCGCGAGGTCGTCGGCCGCACACCGGCTGAACAAATCCGTACGCAGGGACGCTTGGAAGCGCAGAATCAGGTCCGGGGACTGATCCAGGCCACGCTCGACAGATACAACACCGGAATTCTCATCACCGGTGTGAAACTCGAAAAAGCTGATCCACCTCCGGCGGTGATCGACGCCTTTGAGGAAGTTCAGCGTGCCGAGCAGAACCAGAACCAGTTTATCCGTGAGGCCGAAAGGTACCGGAACAAGGTGCTTGGCGAAGCCCGGGGTGAGTCTGCAAAGATTGTGGAGGACGCGAAAGCGTACAAGGCTCGGGTTGTCAACGAGGCTGAAGGCGAGGCGCAGCGTTTTGTCTCCGTCTATGACGAATACTCGAAAGCCAAGGACGTGACCCGCAAGCGGCTGTTTTTGGAGACGCTTGAAGATGTCTACTCGAAAACACCCAAGGTCATAATTGAACAAGGTCAACAAGGTGGATCGGGTGTCGTGCCTTATCTCCCGCTTCCCGAGGTCGCGAAACGCGCCCGCGCGGGTGAAGCACAGAAGACCGGGAGGCAGTAATGCGAAACGGGATCAAAGCATTTTTAGGCGTTCTTCTGGCGATCGCGCTGTTCGCCGCCTATTCATCCATGTTTACGGTTGACGAGCGCGAAAACGCTCTCGTCATAAGGTTGGGCGAGATTCAGCGGACCGTGACCACGCCCGGGCTACACTTTAAGGTGCCGGTCGTGGAAGAGCTCGTGTATGTCGACAAACGCTTGCTGTTCTATGAGAGCCTCGACAAGAGCGTGCAGGTTGTTGACGGACGACGCTACAATGTGGACGCGATCATGATGCTCAGGATCGTGGATCCGCGCAGGTTCCGTGAGACGGTTCAGGCTAGTGAGACGCGGATGCGTGACCGGCTTGAAACCCGGCTTGACGCGGCGCTCAGGCAGACATACGGCAAGCGCACGTTTGATGCGGCCTTGTCCAAGGATCGTTCGGCAATGATGACCGAAATTCGGGACTCCGTACGCGACGATGCTCGCTCCCTCGGGGTCGAGATCGTCGATGTGAGGATTCGCCGGACGGACCTCATGCCCGACGTCCTGAATGATACATATGAGCGCATGAAATCTGAGCGCTTGGCGGAGGCTCAGGATCTGCGTTCAATTGGCCGGGCGGAAGAGCGGCGCATTCGCGCGAAAGCGGATCGTGAAGCCGTCGAAATGGTGTCCAAGGCCAACCGTGAATCCGAGATCGTTCGCGGTCAGGGTGATGCGGAGCGAAACAAGGTGTTTGCGGATGCATTCAAGCGCGATCCGGAGTTCTTTGCCTTCTATCGCTCGATGCAGGCTTATCCCAAGAGCCTTGAGGGCAGTGATACAACGCTGGTGATCACACCTGACAGTGACTTCTTCCGTTATCTCAAGGATCCGGAGGGCCGCCAGACCGAGCAGAAGCCCGGGCAATAATGAACGACCTTCTGGTTGCTGTCGGGCTCGTTCTGGTCATCGAGGGCCTGTTGTGGGCGGTGGCGCCGCGTTTCGGGCGGCGCATGCTCGAGGCGGCGTCCGAGATGCCGGAGGCGAGTCTGCGGACTGCGGGTTCAGTTGCAGTGGCAGCGGGTGTGTTCATCGTCTGGCTTGTCAGAGGTTAGAGTGTTGAAGACAGTTCAAAGCTTCGTGGGACGTATAGTTTGATGGGCGAAAGACGGCCACTTTGCGCTATTATCCTGACGAGTGAATTTCAATTCGCCCGAGTGGTTCGGGTAACCTGATCAGCATGTCGGAGAGACGACCAATGAGAATCGGTAACGCACATCCTGTTGCACCAAAATCGAACATACGCACATGGTCCGGTGGACTGGCGGCATCCCGCATAGCGGGTTACATGCTTCTGTGCGCGGCCATCCTGATATTCGCCACGCCGTCCGCCGTGAAGTCGCAGGTGGACATACGTGGTCCCAAATCGGTTGCCGATCTTGCGGAAAAGTTGCAGGACGCAGTGGTCAACATCTCGACCACCCAGACGGTCAAGGGTACCCAGGGGATACCGTTGCCCCGCGTCCCGAAGGGATCGCCGTTCGAGGATTTCTTTGAGGATTTCTTCAATGGTCAGCGCCGCCCCAACCGGCCCCGCAGGGTGAACTCGCTCGGTTCGGGTTTCGTTATTGACGAGAGCGGCATCATCGTCACGAACAATCACGTGATCGACGGCGCCGACGAGATTTTCGTCAACTTCAACGACAACACGAAGCTCAAAGTCGAGAAGATCATCGGAACCGATTCCAAGACCGATATCGCCCTGCTTCAGGTCAAGTCGGACAAACCGCTCAAACCATTGAAGTTTGGCGACTCCACCAAGATGCGGACCGGCGACTGGGTCATGGCAATCGGCAATCCGTTTGGACTGGGAGGTACGGTTACGCTCGGCATCATCTCGGCGAAAAAGCGCGACATCAATTCCGGACCCTATGACGAATTCATCCAGACCGACGCGGCGATCAACCGGGGTAACTCCGGCGGTCCGCTGTTCAATATGGATGGTGAGGTGATCGGTCTGAATACCGCCATCATTTCACCGACCGGCGGCTCCATCGGCATTGGCTTCGCGGTTCCCTCGAATACGGCGATGCATGTGATCGATCAGCTGCGCCGTTTCGGTGAAACTCGGCGCGGTCTTCTCGGCGTGCGCATTCAAAGCGTTACGGACAGCATTGCCGAAAGCCTCGGAATGGAAAAGTCCACGGGCGCACTTGTTGCAAGCGTGACACCGGATAGCCCGGCTGAAAAGGCGGGCATCAAGGTCGGCGACGTCATTCTGTCGTTTGATGGCAAGGATGTCGAAAGCATGCGCATTCTGCCGAAGCTGGTTGCGCGGACGTCCATCGGCAAGACCGTCGATGTCGTGGTCCTCCGAGACGACAAGAAGAAGACCGTCACGGTCACGATCGGCCGGATGAAGGAATCGCCGAAGAAGGTCTCGGCGAAGAAAGAAGACAAAGAACCGGCAAAAACCTCACTACTTGGCCTTTCGCTTTCAGAAATGACGGATGAACTGAGGACCAAGTTCAAGATCGACCAAGCAGTAGAAGGTGTCGTCATCACCGAAGTGAATCCGGAAAGCGATGCCGCGCAGAAAAGCATTGCCGCGGGTCAGGTGATCGTCGAGGTCCAGGGCGCCAAGGTCAAAACCCCCGATGAGGTCAAGACGCAGGTCGCGGAGAAGAAGAAGTCGGGCAAAAAGTCTGTGCTGTTGCTGATCGCAGACGGCAAGGGCGAGCTGCGCTTCGTGGCAGTGCCTGTCGAAAGCTGAGACTGGAGCAGCCGCGTTCCCAGATGGAGCGCGGTCTAGTCTTCTGAAAATTCATCGCGCTGAAAGCCTTGCGCGAACAACAGTGCGGTGAGGTCGGCATGTTCGATGCCTGCATCGGCGCGTTGTGCGACGATGGGTTTCGCCCGGTACGCAACACCGAGTCCGGCTTCTTCCAGCATTGCAAGGTCGTTTGCGCCGTCCCCGACGGCAATCGTCTGCGAGAGGCGAAGCGAGAGCCCGTCGCGATATTCGCGAAGGGCGTCGAGTTTGGCTTGCTGCCCCAGAATGGGTTCGATCACCCGGCCGGTCAGTTTTCCACTCGATACCTCGAGCGTATTCGCCTGATTCACTTCGAACCCGGCGGCGTCCGCAACCCGCTCTGTAAAGAAGGTGAAACCGCCGGAAACAATCAGCGTTTTTGCGCCATACGCGCGCATCGTTCGCGCCAGTGTTCGCGCACCCGGGTTGAGCGTAATGCGCTCCTCAAAAACCTCATGCAGCACGCTCTCATCCAAACCTTCAAGAAGCGCGACGCGTTCCCGCAAGGCAGGCTCAAACTCCAATTCGCCGCGCATGGCGCGCTCGGTGATGTCTGCGACCCTGGTCTTCAAACCGGCAAAGTCGGCCAGCTCATCGATACACTCCTGACCAATCAGCGTTGAGTCCATGTCGGCGACAAGCAGACCCTTGCGGCGGTCCTGCTCCCGCTGCAGGACCACATCGACCGGCGCGCGCCCGATAGCGTCCTGCACCACATTGCGGAGATTTTCGCGATCGTGAACGTCTCCAAGTTCAAACGGCAGATCGCAGGCCTCGCGTGCCGACAACCAGTCGGGCGCGCCGCGGTCGGGCAGTTTTTCGCGCACCCGGGACACCAGGGTTTCATCCAGGTGCCCCGGCGAAGCGGCAATGAGGGTGAGGACGTGCGTCAAGGGGTGTTCCGGAGCATCAGCGGATAAAGGTCAACGTGCCGAACCGTTTGCGCAGTTCGACGATCGACTGCCGGATCAGTTCGGGTGTTTCGTTGTGAACGATGATGCGGGCCATGAGCTCTGCCAGCTCCGGCATGTCGCGTGACGTCATGCCCCAGCGCACCACCTCGGGTGTTCCAAGCCGCAGTCCGTTGACGTCACCCTCGACCGGCGGCAATGGCAGACCGATCCCGCATGTGAGGATGTTCGCCCGGCGCAGGGCTTTGGCCAGTGTCTGACCACCACCGAATTGTACCGCGTCGAGCGCAAACTGATGGGATTGCGTAAAGCCGTGTTCGGCCCCGAAGACGGGCACGTCTTCGTTTGCGAGCGCTTGCGCGAGCGAGCGGGCACTCTTGCCCATCTCCTTGGCATAGGCTTCGCCAAATACCTTCCAGTCCAGCATCGTGAGGGCGAGCGCTGCGGATTTTGCCACGTCGAAGTTCGCGGTGAGGCCGGGAAACGCAATCGCGTCCAGACGCTCCGCCAGTTCGGCTTCGTTGGTAAGAATGAGTCCCGAGGCGGGTCCGCCGAGGCTCTTGTAGGTGCTCATAGTCATCAGATGCGCGCCTTCGTCCAGCGGCTGCTGCCACTGGCGCCCGGCAATCATTCCACACAGATGCGCGGCGTCGAACAGGACGTAAGCGCCCACTTCATCCGCGATCTCGCGCACCTCGCGCACCGGATGAGGTGTGAGGTTGAGGCTGCCGGCAAGCGTGATCAGTTTTGGTTGAACTTTTCGGGCGAGCTTGCGCAGACCCTCAAGATCGACGGTGTAGTTTTGCGCATCGACCGGGCCTGTGTGGATGTCCAGACCGTAAAGACCTGCAGCACCCGCGTCGTGATGCGTCACGTGACCGCCGATATCTGCAGGCTGAACGATGATCGCATCGCCCGGCTTGGTAGTGGCCATGAAGCTGTAGAGATTGGACAAGGCGCCGGATCCGACCCGGATCTCGGCGTATTTCGCGCCGAAGACCTCTGCCGCCAGTTCCGCGGCAATAACTTCAATACGCTCGATTGCCTCCAGCCCCATTTCGTATTTTTCGCCCGGGTAGCCGAGCGACGGACGGGCACCGAGGCCTTGCGAAAGGACGGCTTCGGCACGCGGGTTCATGGTGTTGGTCGCAGGATTGAGATTGATGCATTCGCGATCGTGAATGACCAGGTTTTCCTCGACCAGATCGGATATTTCGTCGGCAATGGTGTTTACGTCGCTGTCCGCGCAGCGCTGCGCAATGCTCTGAACAAGGTCCTCGCACAGTTCCGGTACCCAGGAACGGCGGGCAAGCTGGGCCATATCAAACTCCCGAAATATAAAACGCACGAATATGGCGCCGGAACGCGGTTCCGGTTGAAATACAGGGCCCGAACCGCCTAGGACAGAGCCCATGTCCAATTTACGCGCCATCCTTATTGCAGGGCCGACTGCCAGCGGCAAGTCGGAAGCCGCCCTCGGGCTGGCGGAGGCACTCGGCGGGACAATCATTAACGCCGACTCCAAGCAGGTTTATCGGGATCTGCGTGTATTGAGTGCGCGCCCAAGCGCTGAGGACGAAATGCGCGCGCCTCATGCGCTCTACGGATTTGTGCCATCGCAGGAGGGCTACTCGGTAGGGCGCTGGCTGGAGGATGTCGAAACCGCCCTCGCGCAGGTCGAAACCGAAGGCAAGATGCCGATCGTTACAGGCGGCACAGGGCTTTACTTCAAGGCGCTGCTGGAGGGCCTTTCTCCGGTTCCCGACATCCCGCAAGAGGTACGGATCCTTTGGCGCGATGCCGCCAGCGAAAAGCGGCCCGAAGAGCTTCATGCGCTGTTGTGCGAGCGGGATCCGGAGATGGCGGAACAGCTCAGGCCATCTGATCCGCAACGTATTGTGCGCGCTCTCGAGGTTCTCGATGCGACCGGGCGGTCGCTTGCGCAGTGGCAGAAACAGGCGGGCCGTCCGCTTCTCAAGGCGGATGAGGCTCTGTGCATCTTCGTGACGCGTCCGCGCGACGAACTCTATGCCCGCATAAATGCACGCTTTGACGCGATGGTGTCGGAAGGTGCACTCGATGAGGTGCAAGCGCTTGCCGCGCAACAACTCGATCCCGATCTGCCCGTCATGCGGGCCCACGGCGTGAAACCGCTCATGGAGTTGTTGTCCGGTACTCTCACCCGGGATGAGGCAATCGAACGCGTGAAGACCGATACCCGCCGCTACGCGAAACGGCAGGAGACATGGGCAAAGAGAAATATGATTGCGTGGAAGCGGATTGAAAAGAAAGAATCGAAAAGTTTAATGTCAAATATATTTTCATTTATTGATGTTTGACTGTTGACCGTCCGTCACGGCGGCGATACGGTGCGCCGCCGGTTCGCCATGCGGTTGAGCCGACGGGGGCGCTTGCGCCCGATACAGTCGGATGTATTGAATTACCGGGGCCGGCGGGCGAAATTGCGCGTCCGGCAAATACGAATGGAGTATGGGCAGATGGCTCGCGAAATGACCGGGGCAGAGATGGTCCTGAAGGCGTTGGCCGACCAGGGTGTGGAGCATATTTTCGGTTATCCCGGCGGCGCCGTACTGCCCATTTACGATGAGATTTTCAAGCGGAACGACATCGAGCATATTCTGGTGCGCCACGAGCAGGGGGCCGTCCACGCGGCGGAAGGGTACGCCCGTTCGACCGGCAAGCCGGGCGTCGTTCTCGTGACGTCGGGGCCGGGGGCTACCAATGCGGTGACGGGTTTGACCGACGCACTGATGGACTCCGTTCCGGTGGTCTGCCTTACCGGGCAGGTGCCGACACATCTCATTGGTAATGACGCGTTCCAGGAGTGCGACACGGTCGGTATTACGCGGCCCTGTACCAAGCACAACTATCTGGTCAAGGACGTGAATGACCTCGCGCGCGTGATGCACGAGGCCTTCTATGTCGCGACGGCAGGACGACCGGGACCCGTCGTGGTCGACATTCCCAAGGACGTTCAGTTTGCCACCGGCGAATATGTCGGCCCATCGAACGTCAAGCACAAGACCTATCGGCCAACGGTGACTGGCAGTCAGGACGCCATCCGTACGGCGGTCGAACTGATGGAAGGTGCGAAGAAGCCGATCCTCTACTCGGGCGGCGGCGTCATCAATTCAGGACCTGCCGCGAGCCAGCTCCTGCGCGAACTGGTCCGGCTGACGGGCTTTCCGATCACGTCCACTTTGATGGGGCTTGGCGCCTTTCCCGCTTCGGGCAAGGAATGGCTGGGTATGCTCGGGATGCATGGCACCTACGAGGCGAACTGGGCCATGCACGATTGCGATGTCATGGTCTGTATCGGCGCGCGCTTTGATGATCGTATCACCGGACGGCTCGATGCATTTTCGCCGGGCTCGAAGAAAATCCATATTGATATCGATCCTTCGTCGATCAACAAGAATGTGCATGTCGATCTGCCGATCATCGGCGACGTCGGGCATGTTCTCGAAGAGATCATCCGCGTCTGGAAGGCGCGCTCACCGGATCAGGATACCAACGCTCTGAAGGAGTGGTGGCAGCAGATCGACAAGTGGCGGTCACGCAAAAGCCTGAACTACAAGAACCGCGACGATGTGATCATGCCGCAATATGCGATCCAGCGGCTCTATGAGGCGACGAAGGACAGGAAGACCTTCATCACCACCGAGGTCGGCCAGCATCAGATGTGGGCCGCCCAGCATTATCATTTCGAAGAGCCGAACCACTGGATGACGAGCGGTGGGCTTGGAACCATGGGCTACGGGCTGCCCGCGGCCATCGGCGTGCAGAAGGCGCATCCCGATGCGCTCGTTGTCGACATTGCCGGCGAAGCGTCGGTGCTGATGAACATGCAGGAGATGTCGACGGCGGTTCAGCATGACCTGCCGGTCAAGATCTTCATCCTGAACAACCAGTATATGGGCATGGTGCGGCAATGGCAGGAACTGCTGCATGGCGGACGCTATGCGCACAGCTATACCGAAGCGCTTCCCGATTTCGTCAAGCTGGCGGAAGCCTACAAGTGCGTTGGCATTCGTGCTGAGAAGCCCTCGGAACTTGATGCCGCAATCGCGGAAATGATCAATGTGAAGACGCCGGTCATTTTTGACTGTGTTGTGGATCAGGTGGCCAATTGCTTCCCGATGATCCCCTCGGGCGAAGCGCACAACAACATGCTGCTCGGCGATGCGGTCGACGAAGGAGACCTCGACGACGCAATCTCCGAGGAAGGCAAGGTATTGGTCTGAAGGCTGCCGTCTGTGGTGCGGTTCCGCCGCGCCGCGGCTCCGGTTCGACCGTTCACACGAACATCATCAACACGTAAAATATCGACGAGACCCATGAGTACGTCACCTGCACAAAGTCATTATCCGAGCGCGACATACACCCAGACGAGCGAAAGCCACACCCTGTCGGTACTGGTGGACAACGAGCCGGGCGTGCTTGCGCGTGTCATCGGCCTGTTCTCGGGCCGTGGCTACAACATCGATTCCCTGACCGTCTCAGAGACGGAACATGAGTCGCATCTCTCCCGCATCACCATGGTGACGACGGGCACGCCGATGGTCATCGAGCAGATCATCCATCAGCTCGAACGGCTCGTGCCGGTGCACAGCGTCATCGATCTGACCGTCATGGGCAATCCGCTTGAACGGGAGCTTGCGCTTGTGAAGGTTGCGGGCAAGGGCGATGCGCGCGTGGAAGCGCTGCGGCTGGCCGAAGCGTTCCGCGCTCAGGTCATCGATGCGTCGACGGAGCATTTCGTGTTCGAGATCACGGGCCGTCTCAACAAGATCGAACAATTCATCACGCTTATGCAGCCTCTTGGCCTCGTCGAGGTGGCGCGAACGGGCGTTGCCGCCATTGGCCGCGGCAAGGAAGCGATGTAAAGGTACGCCCGAAGGGCATTCCGCCGGATTGAATCAAACGAACTTCTGACCATAAGGGGCATGTATTATGCGCGTTTATTATGATCGCGACGCCGATCTCAATCTCATCAAATCCAAGAAAGTCGCCGTTATCGGCTATGGCAGTCAGGGTCACGCCCATGCGCTCAATCTGCGCGATTCCGGTGTGAAGGATGTCGTCGTGGCGCTGCGCGAAGGTTCCGGCTCGATCAAGAAGGCGGAAGGCGAGGGTTTCAAGGTCATGAATGTGACCGACGCGGCCAAATGGGCTGACGTCATGATGATGCTGACGCCGGACGAGTTGCAGGCGGACATCTATAACGATCACCTGCATGACAATATGACCAAGGGTGCGGCACTTTTCTTCGCGCATGGTCTCAATGTTCATTTCAACCTGATCGACCCGCGCGAAGATCTCGATATCCTAATGTGCGCGCCTAAGGGTCCGGGACACACCGTCCGTTCGGAATATGTGCGCGGTGCCGGCTTGCCGTGCCTGATGGCGATTGCGCAGGATCATTCCGGGAACGGACACGACCTGTCTCTGTCGTACGCGGCGGCAATTGGCGGCGGGCGGGCCGGCATCATTGAAACCACGTTCAAGGAAGAGTGCGAGACGGACCTGTTCGGCGAGCAGGCGGTGCTGTGTGGTGGTGCTGTCGAGCTGATGCGCGCCGGGTTCGAGACTCTGGTCGAGGCAGGGTATGCGCCGGAGATGGCCTATTTCGAGTGTCTCCACGAGATGAAGCTTATTGTCGATCTCATCTATGAGGGCGGTATCGCCAACATGAACTACTCGATCTCGAACACGGCGGAGTATGGCGAATACGTCTCCGGTCCCCGCGTGATCAATGCGGAAACCAAGAAGCGGATGAAGGAAATTCTCACTGACATTCAGACCGGCCGGTTCACCAAGGACTGGATGCTGGAGAACAAGGTCAACCAGACCTCCTTCAAAGCCATGCGCCAAGCTGCCGATCAGCATCAGTGTGAGGAAGTCGGTGCGCAGCTGCGGGGCATGATGCCCTGGATTTCGGAAGGTGCGCTGGTCGACAAGGAAAAGAACTAGCGCTTCCGTTCAATAGGCACGAACAACAGCGCCCGGGTTGATCCCGGGCGTTTTTTCTTTTTCTCGGGCGAAAGCGGGCAAAAAGAAAGACGCGAAGTGGCATCCACTCCGCGTCTTGCCCATTCGGTTTGCCCCACCCGTGAGGGTATAGGTTGCTACGGTCTGGAACCGCCGCCGAAATGCCAGCTCAGGCGGCCGCGCACGACCGTGAAATCATCGTCGTCGATATCGTAGTAAAGCGCATCGACACCAAGGCTCGTCCGCGAGGCGACTTTGTAGTCGATGCCGCCGCCCACGACGTAGCCTGTGTCGGAGTCTTCGATTGCCAGTCCGCCGGTTCCGTAAAACAGCCATTTGCGATGCGCGACACCCAGCCGGCCACGCACGGTTCCAAACGTCTCGTCAGCAAAGCTGATGTCGGCTTCCGGACCAAACACAAGATTGCCGCGCTGCCAGTTGTAGCCAAGCTGCAGACCGCCGGTGAATTCATCATCATCTCCGTCGATGATGCCGCCGAGATGGCCGCCGAAATAGAGTCCGGCCCAGACAGGTCCGGTCTCGATCGGCAGAGGCTCAGGTATTGGAACTTTGCCGCCGAGATCCGCCGCATTCACGGGCCCGCTTGCGAGCGCAAACAACAATCCAATCTTGGCGATGGCCAGGCGCCCCAGAAATTTCCCCGTCATTTTGAACTCCGCTCACTTGATATGATCGCACGGGCGCAGTTTCGGATTGTCCACGCACTGCACCCTCTTAACTCACGACGCTATCGGGCAAAGGTGTTTGCTTATTGCCGGAAACAGGGAAAAAAGATGGCGTGGATTAGGCAACCCACGCCGTAATCTCGGGCCATAACCTCAGAAAGGGCCACAGATGGCCTAGTTCAGGCCGAGAATTTTCTTTGCTTCTCCCAACGATTTGACGGACGCTCCGTGATCACCCGCCTTGTGCTGCTCTTCGCCCTGCTTGCGCAACTGCATGACCTTTGCCTTGTCCGCATCACTCAGTTGTGCGGTTTTCATCGCGGCATCGATGTCGGCCATGTGCTTGGGACAGCTGCCTGCAAACGCCGGGGTTGCGATCAGCATGGCAACGGCGGCTACGAGAACACCTTTACGAAACATGTCATTTTCTCCGGATTTGGGGGTTGGACTGCCGGTTTCATCCGGCTGAGTGCAGTCTGAACCCAAATTTCGGCGGTAATGCGCAGATATCGCGATATTGCCTGTCGCGTTAACCATAATGGCGTGCGGTGCTGCCACTAAATTGACATCAATATCTGGCTCCTTTAGCCATACCGCAGCGGTAACCGCCTCAATATCAAACAAAAACCAAGAAGCGCGATCCGTTCGCCCGATGATTAATCGGGGGTGGGGGGTGTACGAGGAGATGTGTATGCGTTCCTTGGCCACCGTGGTGTTTGCCATACTTTTTCTAGCGGTTGCGGCGCCGGCGCACGCCTATGATGCGCGGTTTTCAAGTCCCGACCGTCTGTTGCAGTGGATCAACGACTATCGGAAGAATCCGCAACCTTACGACGTGCCCGCTGCCGTTAAGGCAATGCACACGCTCGGCCTCTTCAAGAAGCAGGAAGATGCTGGACTGCTGATCGGGTTCATCGGCGGGGTTCTCGGGTCGAACCAGTCGAAGGCGGAAAAGCTCGTCGCGCGCATGTTTCCGATGCCGGCGAAAGAGCAGGGCGTCATCATTCGCGCCATCGCGTATTCCGGAATTCCGGAATGGCCTCGCCTGATGTCGAAATTCGAAAAACGAATGCCGCTGCGCAAGCCGTTGATCAACGACTACATTACGGGCAAGGAAAAGACCCTCGACGAGCTGCGCCTGGACGATGGCGCTTTCGTCATCGATGCCCTTTGGGGCTACTACGCGGCCACCGGATACAATGCTCCGGTCATAAGGATTATCACGGCCTTGCCATGGGCCAACGATGTGCGCGGCGCCGACAGGTTTTCCTGGTCCAAGCTTCGGGCCGCCTTCAACAGCAAGGAAGGCAAGGACGCCGTTCGCAAGATCACGGCGGGCAACATGGCGAAGTGGACCCTGACCGCGAATGCGGAACGCGACCGCGGCCTGCTTGCACTCTACAAGATGGAAGTGAAGTATCAGCCGCCGGAAGTCGCCGAGCCATTGAAGGAAGTGATTGAGGCGGCGGAAGCGTTCCAGGCGGACCGTGTGCAAAAACAGGCGCAGGCGGCGATCGATAAAATCAAAGCCAAGCACCCCGGAGATGCCGAGTGGACGCGCAAGACCTATGCGGGCTCGGTCGCCATCGCCACCGGTTGCGTCGTTGCCAGCGCGACCGGACTTGCCGGCATTGGCGTGCCCTGCGTGATCGGTGGCGCGCTCTATTCCGGCGCGGTCAAGCTCTGGAACACTGCACGCTAGAACCGAATTCTATTAACACACTCTCATCGCGGGCGCGTTTTGTCCGGGAGCGTGCGGTCTTTTGTTGTCTCGGACCGTGATTTGAGTATGGTCAGCGCGGCTGAAGGAGAGAGCCATGCCGCGCAAGTTTCAAACACTCGACGTCTTTACAAACACGCGTTTCGCCGGAAACCCGCTCGCGGTCATTCCGGATGCAAGCGGGCTGGCAGACGAGGACATGCAGCGCATCGCGCGCGAGTTTAACCTGTCTGAGACGGTGTTCGTCCTGCCGCCTGAAAATCCGGCGCACAGCGCCAGGGCGCGCATCTTCACGCCGGGGCGGGAGTTACCATTCGCCGGCCATCCGACGGTGGGCACGGCGATTCTTCTCGCCATGCAGAAAATCGGCAATTCGGATCGGGAGGAAGATGCAATCATCGTGCTTGAAGAAGGCGTTGGTCCGGTGCGGGTGGGCGTGCGGCTGAGGCCGGGCGAGGCGCCCTTTGCGGAATTCGACGTGCCCGTTCTGCCCGAGGAAGTTGGAAAGGTCAGTCCGAACGACCGGCTAGCGGCGGCGCTTGCGCTTGCGCCGAACGAAATCGGTTTCGAAAACCATGTTCCGACTGAATTCTCGTCCGGTGTTCCCTTCACTTACGTACCGGTCATGAATCTGGAGGTTATTGGGCGCGCCGCGCCGCAACTTCAGCATTGGCGTGAGGCCTTCGGGGATCATGATCATCCCAATGCCTTTCTCTACTGCCGGCAAACGGAACACAACGATGCGGCGTTCCATGCCCGCATGTTCGCGCCAATCATGGGAATCCCCGAGGACCCGGCGACCGGCGCGGCTGCGGCCGCATTTGCAGGTGCGGTCGCCAAATTCGATAGACCCCCGGACGGCACTCATTCCGGCATCATCGAGCAGGGCTACGAGATGGGCCGTCCCAGCGACATCTACCAGGAGATCGAAATGGAGGGCGGAAAGCTCTCCAAGGTTCGTATCGGCGGGCATGCCGTAACGGTCATGGAAGGATCGCTTCCGGACTGAATGCGCATCCGCCTTTGGTATGGGCTTGCGCTTGACGCCAGCGCGCACTAGATTTCTCGCACTGCAGTTGGTTAACAGGGCGTTAAGGTCTGAGTGATCTAATCACAACTGCCGAAGACAACGCCCGGGCCCGTTCAATCGGGTGAGTTGAGATGATGAGACAGCGCAAGGCAAGCAGATCATTGGCAAAAGCCGCCAAACTGGACCGCAGGAATGATGCGGCGATCCAGGCTGCACTGCTGCTTCTTATCGCCGGCCTCCTTATCGGCCAGCTTCTCCTTATGAGCCCCTGAGCTCCGACAGTCCCGTGTTGTGTACGGGACGGGTCCTCAGGGGAGAACATCTTCAAAAGCTGATCTGATAGGTGAGTCGAGGTTCCGCTAGCTTTGGACCCGGCAAAATGACAGGACCGGAAAATGACTTCGAAGAGAAAATCGAAACAGACGCAGTCCAAAGGCAAGGCTGAAGACCGCGTTATCATTTTTGACACCACATTGCGTGACGGCGAGCAGTCTCCCGGCGCATCCATGACGCTGGAGGAAAAGCTCCAGGTGGCCGAGATCCTCGACGAGATGGGCGTCGACGTGATCGAGGCCGGTTTCCCGATTGCTTCCAACGGTGATTTCGAGGCTGTAACGGAGATCGCCAAGATCACCAGGAACGCGGTCGTGGCGGGCTTGGCGCGTGCCGGCAACAAGGATATCGATCGTGCGGGTGAGGCGGTCAAACATGCCAAGCGCCCGCGCGTGCACACTTTCATATCCACCAGTCCCGTTCACATGAAATACAAGCTCCAGATGGAGCCGAGCGACGTGCTGGATGCAGTGACGTCGAGCGTGCAGCGCGCGCGGAATTATGCCGACGATGTGGAGTGGTCCGCCGAAGATGCAACGCGTACGGATCACGATTTTCTGTGCCGGTGTGTCGAAGCGGCCATCAAGGCCGGTGCCACCACGATCAACATTCCGGACACAGTGGGTTATTCCGTTCCGGACGAGTATCACGATCTCATCAAGATGCTGATCGAGAAGGTGCCGGGCGGTGACAAGGTCGTGTTTTCCACGCACTGCCACAATGATTTGGGGTTGGCGGTTGCCAACTCGCTGGCCGGCGTACGCGCCGGGGCCCGGCAGGTCGAATGCACCATCAACGGCATCGGCGAGCGCGCGGGAAACGCGGCGCTCGAAGAGATCGTCATGGCCAAGAATGTGCGCAACGACATCATCCCGCACTGGACCGGGGTCAATCCGGAAATGATCACTCGCGCATCGAAACTCGTGGCGGGCGTGACCGCCTTTCCCGTGCAGTTCAACAAGGCGATCGTCGGCAAGAACGCGTTCGCGCACGAGTCCGGCATTCACCAGGACGGGATGCTGAAGAACAACCAGACCTATGAAATCATGACGCCGGACAGCGTTGGTTTGAAAGAGTCATCGCTGGTCATGGGCAAGCACTCCGGACGCCATGCCTTCCGCGAAAAGCTCAAGGAAATGGGTTACGAAATCGGCGAAAACGCGTTCCAGGATGCATTCACGCGCTTCAAGGACCTGGCGGACAAGAAAAAGCACGTATTCGACGAGGATATCGAAGCGCTGGTCGACGACGAAATGGCCAGCGCCGACGACCGGATCAAGGTCGTTGCCCTGACGGTCATTGCCGGAACGGGCGGTCCGCAAAAAGCAACGATCACGCTCGATGTCGATGGAACGCATCACACGCGCGAGGCGGGTGGCGACGGTCCGGTCGACGCTATCTTCAATGCCATCAAGGACATCGTCCCGCACGAATCCCGTTTGCCACTCTACCAGGTTCACGCGGTGACCGAAGGGACCGATGCTCAGGCGGAGGTCAGCGTACGGCTCGAGGAGGCCGGCAAGACGGTCACGGGACGTGGCGCCGACACCGACACGATGGTGGCCTCCGCCCGCGCTTACGTCAGTGCCCTGAACAAGCTCATTGTCAAACGAAGCAAGACCGCGCCGAAGAGCATGATGGCATCATAGAAAAAAAGTGCGGGCTCGTTTCCGCGCCCTCATCGCGAACGGCCGGAGGCTCCCTCCGGCCGTTTTTCTTTTGACTGCACGGACATAGCGCAATGCCTTTACCTATGGCGATAGCGCACACACCGCCTCGGGGCTTTCGCCTGTAAACCTTAATCGACGTTCGGGCCTGGAAATCTGGTTAAGTTCCATTGCCGAAGCCAGCAAAATGGCCCAAGATGGATTCGAGTTTCTTGAGCAGAAGCGGCGCCCGAGAGGGGCAACTGGGCCGGTGGACCGGCAGGGGTCGCGCTCATCCGCTCGCGTAGTATGTGGCGTAACGGGAGGCGCTTTTCCCGATGTTTTCTGGTCTCGTCGGAGTTATTTCGAACGACATGGCCATCGATCTCGGCACGGCGAATACACTCGTCTATGTTCCGGGAAAAGGGGTCGTTCTGGATGAGCCCTCTGTTGTTGCTTTCAACACGGATCAGGGACCTCAAAAGGTTATCGCCGTCGGCCGGGAAGCGAAAGACATGCTCGGCCGGACGCCGGAATCGGTTCAGACCGTCCAGCCCATGCGCGATGGCGTGATTGCCGACTTTGTTGCGGCGGAGGAAATGATCAAGCATTTCATCCGCCTCGTGCACAACCGGCGCACTCTGACAAGCCCGAAGGTGATGGTCTGCGTGCCCGCGGAGGCGACACCGGTCGAACGCCGCGCCGTGCAGGAAGCTGCGCTTTCGGCCGGCGCACGAAAGGTGTTTCTGATCCAGGAGCCCGTTGCCGCGGCCATCGGCGTCGGCCTGCCGGTGTCGGCGCCGCGTGGCGCCATGGTCGTGGATATTGGCGGCGGCACGACAGACATCGCGGTCGTCTCTCTCGGCGGCGTGATCTATTCCCGGTCCATTCGGACGGCCGGCAACGCGTTCGACGATGCAATCGTCAGCTATATCCGGCAGAAACACAATTTGCTGATCGGTCAGAACAGCGCCGAGAAGATCAAGATCGAGGCGGGAACCGCCGTGAACCGCGCCAACGGCAAGGCGGTCGATATTCACATCAAGGGACGCGATCTCAAGAAGGGCATTCCGAGCGAGATTACGCTCGCGCCGACAGATATTGCGGAAGCTTTGATGTTGCCCCTCGCGCGTATTGCTGAAGGTGTCAGCACCGCATTGGAGCTTATCGAGCCGGAACTTGCCGCCGACATCTATGACGATGGGGTTTATCTGACCGGCGGCGGCGCGCTGCTTGGCAAGATTGGTGCGAAACTGTCGCGCGAGACGGGCGTCAAATACATCGTACCCGATGACCCGCTGCGGTGTGTCGCGGTCGGAACCGGTCAGGCCCTTGAGCGGGTCGACGACATTGGGGAATTGCTGGAACACGTCCAATGAAGCCAGTGTTTTTGATTGGGGGCAGGAGGGGCCGCACACAGTGAGTTGTTCGACGCAGCGGTCGAAGGACCGGTGCCGTCCGGGGGGAGTACACGGATTTTCCGTGATTTCGAGTGAGCGTATATGCGTAGCATGAATGCCGCATACCAGAGGCAGAGACGTAAGCGGCCCTCGATGGGAGGGTGGCTCCTGTTTGCCCTCTATTTCGCCAGCCTCGTCCTTCTCGTATTCAGCCGGCTTGAAAACGATCAGATTCGCGAAGTCCGCGGATTGTTCACGGACCTGATCTCCCCGGTTCTGCACGCGGCGTCGCAGCCGGCCATTTACGCGCGGCGCAGCAAAGAACAACTCGGCGACTATCTGGACCTTTTCGAAGAGCTCGATCGTCTCAAAGAAGAAAACCAGAAACTCAAGATCTGGGCTTGGCGTGCGCAGCGCATGGAGCGCCGGCTGGAGCATATGAATGCGTTGTTGAATGCAGTGGAGGAAACCGCGCTGAAATATGCCAGCGGCCACGTGATCGCGGATGCGCGGGGGCCGTTTGCCAAAAGTGTTCTGATAAATCTGGGCCGCAAACAGGGCGTCCGCAATGGCTATGCGGTTGTCGACGGTGACGGTTTGATCGGGCGCGTGGTGCACTCCGGCGATACCGCCTCGCGGGCGATCCTGGTCAATGACCTGAACAGCCGGATTCCTGTGGTTGTGGGGCCTGCCGCCGTGCGCGCTGTCCTCGTCGGCGACAACACCGATGAACCACGGCTTGAATTCCTGCCGAATAGCGCCGCGGTCTACGAAGGCGATACGGTGTCGACGTCGGGTCATGGCGGGTTGTTGCCCAGGGGCCTCCAGATCGGCGTCATCTCCCGGTCCGGCAAACCGCACCGGGTCCGGACACATGCGGCGCTGGGCGAACTCGAATATGTGAGCGTCCTTTTCTACGATTCGCCGGTGGTCGCGGCACAGGAGGCACCATCCGTCGCGCCAAAGCCGGTCGCTTCGAAGAAGCCCTCCGCCGGGAAAAGACGCAAGGCTGCGAACCTGCAGAACAAACATGTCAAGGCCGGAGAAAAAGTGCAGGCGCGCTAGCTCGGCTGCGGTGGAGATTGACGATTGATAAAAAGAATAATGACGAGCGTCGTCCTTCTGATTGCGGTGGTGATCGCCGCGGTGCCCTGGGCTCTGCCGGAATCCGCAAGTTTCGTTCTTCCTCTGCTGTTGATCATCCTCGTGTTCGT
Source organism: Hyphomicrobiaceae bacterium (assembly GCA_028066055.1). Classification (GTDB taxonomy): domain Bacteria; phylum Pseudomonadota; class Alphaproteobacteria; order Rhizobiales; family Methyloligellaceae; genus UBA2767. The sequence goes on along the minus strand of JALCBY010000010.1, from coordinate 65,120 downwards.
TCTCACGGTGCAGCAACGCCAGGAACTGCCCAGCCTCTCCGTCTTCGCCGGTGGGTTGATCATGGACATTCTGACAGCAGGCCCATTGGGATACTGGGCGGCGATCTTTCTGCTGACCCACACGCTCGCGGCACTATATCGAAAGCGCAAGACGCCGCGTGAATTCGGCGAGTTGTGGCTTGCGTTCGCAGGCACTGCACTGGCGGCGTCGGTCTCCGGTTGGGGCCTCGCTTCTCTCTATTTCGTTCGGGTCATCGACTGGCAGCCCATGCTAATTGCGAGCGCGACCGCGATCGCGCTGTTTCCTCTGGTAGCTTGGCCCATGCGGCGTACGCTCGGCCTCGAACCGGCGACGATTTTCTCCGGGCGCCGGTAAACCATGACGGCGTCGAATGACATACGGATCAGAAACCGGCGGTTTACACGCCGTGCGCTGATGCTGGGTGTGGCGCAGATCGGCCTGTTTGGCGTCCTGGGTTGGCGCCTGCGCCAGCTTCAGGTTGTTGAAGCTCCCAAATACCGGCTGCTGGCAGAAGAAAACCGTATCAACATTCAGTTGCTTGCACCGCGCAGGGGGCTGATCTTCGATCGGTTCGGCGAGCCCGTTGCGACCAACATGGACCGAATGCGTGTGTTCGTGGTGCCGGAACTGTCAACGAACCTTGCCGACTCGCTTCAGCGCCTGAGCGGGATTATTGATATCTCGCAGAATATCCATGCGCGTGTTCTGCGGCTGGCCCGCAAACAAAGCCCCTACATTCCGATTGTCGTAGATGACACGCTGAGCTGGCGGCAATTCGCGCAGATCAATGTCATGGCACCCGGATTGCCCGGAGTGCAGACCGATATTCTGTCGGTGCGCCAGTACCATGGCGGGCACAATATGGCGCACATCGTCGGTTACGTGGGTGCGGCTAACAAGCAGGAGGTAAACGAAGACCCGGTCACCCGCCTTCCCGGTTTCCGCGTCGGCAAAACCGGGGTGGAGAAGGGGCTGGAACCGAAGCTGCGCGGCACCGCGGGGGTCGTCAAGCTTGAGGTGGATGCACACGGAAATGCGGTTCGCAAGCTGGAAACCCACGCCAGCCAGCCGGGCCGGGAAGTGGTGCTGACGATCGACAGCGCAGTTCAGAAGATGGCTATGGAGCGGCTCAAGGATGAACGCCGTGCGGCGGCAGTTGGCCTCGATGTGCGTACAGGCGAAGTCCTCGTGATGGCGTCGACACCAAGTTTCGACCCCAATGATATCGTATATGGCTTGAAGGACGGGGACTGGCTCTCGATGGCCAATGCCGAAGACGACCCGCTCACCAACAAGACTATAAGGGGTCAATATCCGCCTGGTTCGACCTTCAAGATGGTGACTGCGCTGGCAGGTCTCGATGCCGGTGTCATCACGCCAACAACGAAATTTCACTGCTACGGCGGCTATTCCTATTCCAACGCCTATTTCGGTTGCTGGAAGAAGAGCGGACATCGCGCAACGCAGGTGCGCAAAGCCATCAAGCAGTCCTGTGACGTGTTCTTTTATAAAGTCGCCGAGCGCATCGGGATCACAAAGCTCTCTGCCATGGGCCGCAAACTCGGGCTCGGCCAGACATATGACTGCGGCCTGCCGCTGCAGAAACCGGGCGTCATGCCGACGCCGGGCTGGAAGCGGGCGACGCTCGGGGAGCCCTGGTACGGGGGCGAAACCATCATTGCCGGCATCGGGCAGGGATTTGTGCTGACGACACCCTTGCAGCTCGCCGTCATGACCGCGCGCATCGCAACCGGACGCGAAGTCATGCCGCGGATTGTCCGGCCTTATCCTGACGAAGAGGTCGAAGAGCCAAAGCTGCTCGATCTCAAGCCGGAGCATCTGGAAATCGTGCGGGAAGGCATGTGGGCCGTGGTCAACGAAGGTGGCGGGACGGCGGGCCGTGCCCGTCTGCCTATTGCAGGCGTGGAAATGGCCGGCAAGACCGGAACGTCACAGGTGCATTCGGCTTCCAGCGGTCGAAAGAGCGCTTCGCTGGAATGGCACCAGCGGGATCACGGTCTGTTCGTAGGTTACGCGCCGGCGGACAACCCACGTTACGCGGTGGCCGCGATCGTCGAGCATGGTGGCAGCGGTTCGCGCGCCGCATCTCCCGTCGTACGGGATATCATGACTGCGCTGATGGAGCGCGATCCCGCCTCAATGCCGGCTTATGTCGCCAAGGACGCCACGCGCAAGACGGCGGGTGGAACACGCGGGGGAGGCGAAGGCTGATATGTTCGCCGGTCCCATAGAGGCACCCCGCCTGAGTTTTGGCGAAAAGCTGATCGCCTTCAACTGGGTTTTCGTCCTGCTCATATCCTGCCTGGCCTGTGTCGGCGCGGTGGCGCTGTACTCCGTTGCAGGCGGCGCGTTCGATCCGTGGGCCGAAACCCACGTGATCCGCTACTGTCTGGGGCTTGGCCTCCTGTTTGGCGTTGCGCTGACCGATATCAGGATATGGGTCCGGCTTGCCTATCCGGTTTACATGCTCGCGCTCGCGCTGCTTGTGGCCGTGCCCCTGGTCGGGGTTGAGGCCGGCGGCGCGAAACGGTGGCTGCAAATCGGCAGCTTCGGGTTCCAGCCGGCGGAACTGATGAAAGTGGCGCTGGTTCTCGCTCTTGCCCGCTACTATGAGTGGCTTCCGGCAAAATACATTTCCAATCCGTTGGCACTGATGGTGCCGGTCCTGATGATTATGGTTCCCGTCGGGCTCGTCGTGATGCAACCCGACCTGGGAACGGCGGTCCTGTTTGCGGCCGTGGGGGGTGGGCTCCTGTTTCTCGCAGGCGCGAGCTGGATCTACTTCGTGTTCGGTATCGTCGGCGTGGTCGGTGCGATCCCCTTCGTCTGGAGCTTTCTGCACGATTATCAGAAGGCGAGGGTCCTCACCTTCATCGATCCCGGCAAGGATCCGCTTGGCGCCGGGTATCACATCTTGCAGTCCAAGATCGCGGTCGGGTCGGGTGGGGTGACCGGCAAGGGCTATATGCAGGGAACGCAGAGCCAGCTCAACTTCCTGCCCGAAAAACACACCGATTTCATTTTCACCATGTTCGCCGAGGAGATGGGCTTTGTCGGATCGGTCAGCCTGTTGCTGATCTATCTGCTGGTGTTGCTGTCCATTGTCTATATGGCGGTGCGCTGCCGGAGCCAGTTTGCTCGCCTCGTTGCCGCCGGCGTCGGCATTACGCTGTTCGTTTATGTGTTCATCAACGTGGCGATGGTCATGGGGCTCGTGCCGGTGGTTGGCGTGCCGCTGCCGCTCGTGTCCTATGGTGGTACGTCGATGATCACTCTGATGTTCGGCTTTGGTCTCGTGCTGAACGCACATGTCCATCGCCGTACGCAGTTCAGGCGTCACGAAATTCGCGGCGTTTGATTTCGTACACGTTGCCTACGAAGCAGCTGTCGATCCGGGCGCAACCGCACCCTTCACAATTTCAACCATAGGTAGTAATTGCGAAGCTCCAACTTCCCTCTCAGAAATCACGACTTCGCCACATAACAACCGTCTTTTTGACTAAGACTATAGTCGCAATCAATCGTGTGGTGCGTATCGAGACACTACAAAAAGAAACGCGTTCTTGTGTGTCCACTTGAGGGAATTTGGAGTTATGAGAAGACGTCTATCCGCAGTTTTCATGTTTTTCAGTATTTATCTTCTCGCTGCTGGAGTTGCGGCCGCGCAGACCGAGGAAGATATAAGAGACCGGGTTAATCGGGGCACCGTAGGTATCGTATCCGGGAGCGTCACGGGAACCTATATACGCATTGCGTCGGACTTGGCGTCCGTCTTGAACGGCAGTGATCTTCGCGTATTGGTTACATCCGGCCTGGGCTCGGTTCAAAATGTCGATGATCTGCTGTATCTGCGGGGCATCGATGCGGCGATCGTGCAATCCGATGTTCTTGAGCACATCAAGCGCCAAAAAAAGCATGCGAACATCCAGTCTCGCATCAACTATGTCACCAAGCTGTACAACGAGGAATTCCATCTGCTGGCATCGAAGTCGGTAAGGAGTATCCAGGAGCTGCAGGGCCAGCCGGTCATCCTTGGCAACATCGGAAGCGGCAGCCATATGACCGCTTCGATTGTCTTTGAAATCCTCGGCATCAATGTTCGTCCGGTGCCTGTGAAGGACCACGATACGGCGCTGCAGATGTTGAAAGACGGGCGGGTCAAGGCTTGGATTCGCGTGACAGGCAAACCCAATTCCTCTCTGGCGCAGATCAAGCCGGACAGCAATATCAAGCTTCTGTCGGTTCCGCCGACACCGGCGCTTCTGAAAACCTATCTGCCGTCCACGCTTACCGCCAAGGACTATCCGAATCTGGTTCCACAGGGCGCATCGGTCCAAACGATTGCCATCGGCGCCGTTTTGGCCGTGTACGCTTGGAAGTCGGGGCATCCGCGCTATACTAAGGTTTCGCGTTTCGTGGACGCGTTTTTTCAAAAATTCGCAAATAGAGAATTTTTCAAGCCACAACGCCACAAAAAATGGCAGGAGGTGAATCTCGCGGCGAAATTGCCTGGCTGGACGCGATATGCTCCGGCTACGCAATGGCTTGCGCGGACGCCGCCGGCATTGTCGGCGCAAGGCGCCGGATCGCAATTCGACCAACAGAGACTTCTGAATGCTCTGAGGTCAAACGACTTCAGCACCTTGACCCCCGAGGAGCAGAAGTTTGTAAAAGCCTTCAGGTCCTTTGTTCGCCAAAGCAATGCGAAGAGGCAATAGCCTGACGAGGTTTTCTGCGGTGCGGGCGGTCAAGTCCGGCTGGTCCAATCCAGTGCCACCTGCGCGGCCTGCTGGACACGCTCGCACATGCAGTGATATGGGAAGGGCGTGAAGGACGTATACGTCCTGCCCATCCTTTTCAGGCGCATAGCTCAGTTGGTAGAGCAGCTGACTCTTAATCAGCGGGTCCGGGGTTCGAGTCCCCGTGCGCCTACCATTGCCCTAATCCTCACGCTCCTCGATCAGCCCCTGGGCGAGCCGCAGAAAGTCCTTGATCAAGGGCCGGTTCTTGCGTGATGCGAGGCAGACGATGTAGGCGCGGGAGTAAATCTCGGCGTCGTCGACGGCGAGGGGACGGATGTCCTCATGCGGCGCGAACACGGTCTCTGAAATGACGCCGATCCCCATGTTGCGGATGACCGCCTCGCGGACGCCTTCGCGGCTGTCCATCTCAAACACCGGATTGATCGAAATCCCCGCCTCCCTTGCGGCCTGGTCGAAGGCGGCTTGCGTCGTCGAACGCGCGGTGCGCACCACCATGTCCTCACCGTCCAGGTCCGCGAGGTTGATCTGTTCGCGACCGGCAAGGCGATGTTCCCGGTTCACGACGACAAAAACCCGGTGCCGCCGGTAAAAAACGGAATGGATTTCCGTATCCTCGAACTCGCGGCTGACAATCCCGATATCGCTGCGGAATTGTTTCAGGTCGTTTATGACGTTTTCGCTGGAACGCAACTGGACCGAGCATTTGATGCCGGGCCATTTCTCGCGCAGCGCGACGAGCAGCTCCATCACGTCATACGGACGGACCGCGCAGAATTTGAGTTCGCCTGCACTGAGCGTTTTCAATGACCTGAGATAGTCGATCGCTTCCTGCTGGTGTCCATAGATGTCGCTGGTGATGGCGAAGAGGTTCTCGCCTTCAGGCGTCAGCTGGATTCTTCGCTTCTGACGATGAAGAAGCTGGACGCCGAAATGCTTTTCGAGATTGCCGACATGTGTCGAAATCGTCGGCTGGCCAACATTCAGATAAGCTGCCGCGTCGGTAAAGCTGCGGAGCTTGACCACATAGTGAAACGCCTGAAGCCACTTATCGTACATTGATTCAATAGATGACGTGGTGCTGAAATCCAATTTTTCACGATGTATGGGGCGATGATAGGGTGCTGTCAATCGCAGTGGCGGACATCCCAAAAGGACAATCGACGATGACACACCCGAACTCGGTCACGGTGAATGACCGCAGCTACAATTGGCCGACGCAAACTCTTGTCGTGATTTGCTGTGACGGCAGCGAACCGGATTACATGGAGCTGGCGCGCGCCAAGGGTCTGATGCCCAATTTGAACGCCATCATTGAAAAGGGTGAGAATTTGCGCGGCCATTCCGTGGTCCCGAGCTTTACCAATCCCAACAATCTGTCGATCGTCACGGGCCGCCCGCCGGCGGTCCACGGTATCTCGGGCAACTTCTTCCTCGAACCGGAAAGCGGGGAGGAAGTGATGATGAACGATCCGAAATTCCTGCGGGCGCCGACGATCTTCGAGGGGTTTCAGAAGGCGGGCGCGCGCGTGGCCGTGGTCACCGCCAAGGACAAGCTGCGCCGGCTGCTGGGCAACAATCTCGCCTTCGATGGAACAGCCATTTCGTTTTCTTCGGAGAAAGCCGATCAGGCGACGCTCGCCGAGCACGGTATTGAGAATGTCTGTGAACTGGTGGGCATGGACGTTCCGGACGTCTATTCCGCGGAACTGTCGGAGTTCGTCTTCGCCGCCGGCGTCAAGCTGCTCCAGACGTTCAAGCCGGATCTCATGTATCTGTCGACGACGGATTATGTGCAGCACAAGTTCGCGCCCGACACGGATGGCGCGAATGCCTTCTACGTCATGATGGATAAATATCTGGGGGAGCTCGACGCGGCGGGTGCGATCATCGTTCTCACCGCGGACCACGGCATGAAGGCCAAGACGAGGGCCGATGGTACGCCGGATGTCATTTACCTGCAGGATCAGCTCGATGAATGGGTCGGCGATGGGAAGTCCAAGGTGATCCTGCCGATTACCGACCCTTACGTGATTCATCACGGCGCGCTCGGGTCTTTTGCAACCGTCTATCTTGAAGATTCGGTCGATGCGCAGGCGGTTGCCGATCAGATTGCCGCGCTTTCGGGCATCCATGTCGTATACGATAGCGAGCGTGGGTGCCGTGAGTTCGAATTGCCGCGCGATCGCATGGGCGATCTGATCGTTGTCTCACGCGATACAAAAGTGCTCGGCACGCGTGAAACGGAGCATGATCTGTCGGCACTGAAGGAACCGCTGCGGTCTCACGGCGGAATAACGGAGCAGGAAATCCCGATCGTGGTCAATCGACACACGGCGAACCTGAATCAGCCATTGCGCAACTTTGATGCGTTTTCGATTGGCCTCAATCATATCGCGCAAGCAGCTCAGGCGGCGGAATAGGAAGTGGTGCAATGAACGAGATGTCAGTACAGCAACCGGTCATCAAGGAAGCGATGCGCATTGGCGGACGTCGCGTGGAAACCAAGGATGTGATCGAGGTTCAGTATCCCTACACCAACGAGGTGATCGGGACGGTTCCGGCGGGTGGCGCCGAACATGCGCGCGAAGCCTTCGAGATCGCGGCAAACTATACGCCGAAACTCAGCCGCTACGAGCGCCAGCAGATTCTGTTCAAGGCGGCGGAGCTTATTCGCGAACGGCGCGAGGCCATCGCCGAGGTGCTCACCCTTGAGCTCGGCATTTGCAAGCAGCACGCGCTTTACGAGACCGGGCGGTCCTATGACGTCTTCACGCTCGCCGGGCAACTCGCCATTCTCGACGACGGGCAGATCTTCTCATGCGATCTCACGCCCCATGGCAAGGAACGGAAGATCTACACCAAGCGCGAGCCGGTGCGGTCGATTTCAGCTATCACGCCGTTCAATCACCCGCTCAACATGGTCGCGCACAAGATCGCACCCGCCATCGCCACCAATAACTGCGTGGTGTGCAAGCCGACCGAACTCACGCCGCTGACCGCGATCACGCTGGCGGACATTCTTTACGAAGCGGGTCTGCCGCCGGAGATGTTTCAGATCGTCACGGGCTGGCCGAAGGATATCGGCGAAGAGATGGTCGTGAACGATAACATCGACATCGTAACGTTCACCGGTGGTGTGACGGTCGGCAAGATCATTGCCGAGAAAGCCGGCTACAAACGCTCGGCCCTGGAACTCGGCGGCAATGACCCGCTGATCGTGCTGAACGATCTGAGCGATGCGGATCTGGACAAGGCCGCGTCTGTCGCCGTGGCAGGTGCGACCGGCAATTCGGGTCAAAGATGTACGGCGGTGAAGCGCATCCTCGCGCAGGAGGATATTGCCGACGCACTCGTTCCCCTGATCCTGGAAAAGGCGAAGGCCATCAAGTTCGGCGATCCGCAGGACCCTGACACCCAGCTTGGCTGCGTCATTCATGAAGATGCGGCGGCGACGTTCGAGCGCCGTGTCTACGACGCGGAGAAACAAGGCGCGAAGGTCTTGTACGATCCGGGCCGTAAGGGCGCGCTGTTGCCGCCCATTGTCGTCGATCACGTGCCTCATGGTAGTGAGCTCGTTTTCGAGGAGACCTTCGGTCCGGTCGTTCCGATCGTGCGGGTGCCGAATGACGACGCGGAAGTCATGGCGATTTCCAACTCCACGCCCTTCGGTCTGTCGGCCGGTGTCTGCACCAACAATCTGGACAGGATCACCGGCTTTATCGACGGGTTGAATGTGGGCACGGTCAATATCTGGGAAGCGCCGGGCTACCGGATCGAAATGTCCCCCTTCGGCGGCATCAAGGACTCCGGCAACGGCGTCAAGGAAGGCGTGCTCGAGGCGATGAAATTCTTCACCAACGTGAAGACCTACTCGCTGCCCTGGCCGGCGTAGGCTTGAACAGCGCCGGCGGCGGCGCTGATCTCAGCAAAATTTCGTGACATCCGGGTGCGATCTTCTCGCATCCGGATTTTTCTTGCGCACGCAAAACAGATTCTGCGACCAGCGATTCCACTGGATATCTGCGCATTTTGCGCTGTATAAAGGGAGAGAACACATAATTCTGCAGATATAGGAAGATTTGCATAAAAATGCAGGATTTCGGACAGGCATTTTCTCTCGCGTTCCAGCTCTTGTGGACCGCCGATGCGGACCTGATGGAAATCATCGGGCTTTCCTTGCGCGTCAGTCTCACCGCCATGGCCGTTTCCTGTGCCATCGCCCTGCCGGTCGGGGCTGCCCTTGGCATGAGCCGGTTTCGCGGACGCGGCGCCGCGATCATCCTGTTGAACGCGCTCATGGGCCTGCCGCCCGTGGTCGTCGGCCTTTGCGTCTATCTGATGCTGTCGCGTGCAGGCCCGATGGGTGAGCTCGGATTGCTCTATACGCCGACCGCTATGATCATCGCGCAGTCCATCCTGATCACGCCGATCATCGCTGCTCTCTCGCGGCAGGTGATCGAAGACCTTCATAGTGAATATGCTGAACAGTTCCGCTCCATGTGCGTTCCGGTGCACACGGCCGTCGGGGCATTGTTGTGGGATGCACGTTACTCGCTGCTCACGGTGGCTCTGGCCGGATTCGGACGTGCGGTCGCGGAGGTCGGCGCGGTCATCATCGTCGGCGGCAACATCGCGCATCTGACCCGTGTCATGACCACGGCCATCGCGCTGGAGACCTCCAAGGGCGATCTGGCTCTGGCGCTTGCCCTCGGCATGGTCCTGTTGCTGATCGCGCTGGCCGTCAACGCGGTGGTGATGGCGCTGCGCATGACTGCTACGAGGTACGCCTATGCTTGATGCCACCGCTAGGTATGAGGGCGGCGACGTTGCCGGTACGCAAGCGCGGGAGGAGCCCGCGGTGCTGCCGTGCGAAGTTCGGGGTCTGTGCTTCGAGGCCGGTGGAGATCTGATTATCGATAACGTGGACCTCACGCTTGGATCGACGGGGATAACCGTCGTCATGGGACCGAACGGCGCGGGAAAGAGCATTCTCGTTCGTCTGCTGCACGGCATGCTGGAACCGTCAGCCGGTGATATCTCCTGGGGCGGCCGGGGGCTGTGCGAGGAAACGCGCAGGCGACAGGCCATGGTGTTTCAGACGCCGGTCCTGTTGCGGCGGTCGGTCGAGGCGAACATCGCCTTTGCCCTGCGTTTGCACGGAGAGAATGGTCAAGTCCGCTGCGTACGGATTCTCGACGAAGCAGGGCTCGCCGAGAAAGCCGGCCAGCCGGCCCGACTGCTCTCAGGTGGCGAGCGCCAGCGCCTCGCGATTGCGCGTGCACTGGCTGCTGACCCGGAGGTACTGTTTCTCGACGAGGCGACGGCCAGTCTCGATCCGGCTTCGGTTCAGGCGATCGAGGAGGTGGTGCAGTCGGCGCGGGATCGCAGTGTAAAGATCATCTTCATCACCCATGACATCGGCCAGGCGCGGCGGCTCGCGGACGACGTGGTTTTCATGCACCGCGGCCGCATTGTCGAACGCGCACCGGCGGGCAAGTTTTTCGACAATCCGTCCTCGCGCGAGGCGAGCGATTATCTGGCCGGCCGGATCGTGTTGTGATCAAAAACGAAAAGAAAGCAAGGGAGTAACGTCATGATGCGCAGCAAGGTTCTGAAGGTAGGGATCACGATTGCGGGTGGACTATGGCTGGCTGTGAGCGGCGCCCGGGCCGAAGAATCCATTATTGTCCAGTCCACGACATCGACCCAGAATTCCGGTCTCTACAAGCATCTTCTTCCGATCTTCAGAAACAAGACCGGCATCAAGGTCAACGTGGTTGCGGTGGGTACCGGACAGGCGATCAAGAATGCCCGCAACTGTGACGGTGACGTGCTGTTGGTCCATGCCAAACAGGCCGAGGAGAAGTTCGTAAAGGACGGTTACGGGGTCAAGCGAACCGACTTGATGTACAACGACTTCATTGTCGTTGGTCCGCCGTCGGACCCTGCAAGAGTTGCCGGCATAAAGGATGCGCCCGCCGCATTCAGGAAGATTTCCGATGCCAGGGCGTTGTTCGCATCACGTGGCGACAACTCCGGAACGCACAAGAAGGAGAAGCGTCTCTGGGGAGCATCGGGTGTTGATCCCAGGTCCGCGAGTGGCAAGTGGTACCGCGAGACCGGTTCCGGCATGGGCGCTACGCTGAACACGGGCGTCGGCATGGGCGCATACGTCATGACCGACCGGGCGACCTGGATCAGCTTCAGGAACAAGGGCGACTTCAGGATCCTGGTCGAGGGTGACGATGATCTGTTCAACCAATATGGCGTGATCCTGGTGAACCCGGAGAAATGCCCGAGCGTCAATCAGGCGGCCGGTCAGGCTTTCATCGACTGGCTGGTTGGCGAGGACGGCCAGAAGGCGATTGGTAATTACAAGCTCGGCGGCAAGCAGCTGTTCTTCCCAAACGCGAACAAGGGGCAGAGCTAGTCCGCGCAGGGGTAACGTGATGCGTCTTGTCCTGCTCCTCCTTGCATTGCTGATGGCGCAACCGGTCATGGCCGGGACCATCACCGACTCCGCGGGACGAACGGTTGAAGTGCCGGACAAGATCACCAGGCTTTATGCCTCGGGTCCGCCGGCAGCGGTGATCGTCTATGCGCTCGCGCCCGACATGCTGATCGGCTGGCCGCGCGCGTTCACTGAGGCCGAGCTGGCCTATATCCCGGAGGCATTCCGTGGCCTTCCAGAAGTCGGGCGGCTCACGGGCCGTGGCGGAACCGCTAACCTGGAAGTTGTCATCCGCGAAAAGCCCGATCTGATCGTCGATTTCGGCTCGCTGCGCGACACATATATCTCGCTGGCAAACCGGGTGCAGGCGCAAACGGGGATACCCAATGTTCTGATCGACGGACGGTTCGAGGCGACGCCCGCGGCGCTCAGGCTGCTCGGCAAGACACTTGGCCGTTATGAGATTGCCGAGATTCAGGCGCGGTATGCCGAAAGGTTGTTCGCGCAAGTGGATGAAATCCTCAAGGATGTTCCGGTCGAGAAGCGGCCCCGGGTCTATCTCGCGCGCCGCGCGGACGGACTGGAAAGCGGTGCGATCGGCTCAATCAACACTGAGATCCTCGAGCGGGCGGGCGGCAAGAATATTGTTGGCGAGGTGCCGGGCCGTCGCGGGCTCGTGCAGATGACCATGGAGAAGATCCTGCTGGCCAACCCGGAAGTGATCGTGACATGGGACAGGAACTTCTACGACACCGTCCGGACAGACCCGGTCTGGGCGAAGGTCGACGCCGTCAAGAACAGCCGCGTCTATCTCAGTCCGGCCAAGCCCTTCGGCTGGATCGACAGACCACCCTCGGTTAACCGGTTGATGGGTTTGAGGTGGATGGTGCACTTGCTTTATCCGCAGCTTTTTCCAATGGATCTGAAGGAAGAGACCCGCCGCTTTTATGAGCTTTTCTATCACGTCACCCTGAGTGACGAGGGGATCGACAAATTGCTGGGTCCGGCGGCGGAGTATCGATAAGGCAGATTACTTGCCGTTGAAATGCACCTTGCCGAAACCGGAAATGTCGTAGCCCTCAAGGGTCGTTACACGTTCGGCCAGCAAGGGGCTTCTGCAAAGCTCCAGGAATTTCTGGAACGGGTCCTCGAACCACTCGCTGCGCCAGACGAGCAGGTCGAAACGCTCGCGAATGACGGGTATGAAATCGAGACGATATTGCTTCGCCACCGAAAGCAGGCCGAATGCCGCATCGGCCTGGCCGTCGAGGACGGCGAGAGCGGCATCGGTTTCGGTGCGCGCAGCGTGAGTGTACTTAACGGCTCCGTCGAGGCCTGCGTCCTTCAGCAGATGCGCCAGCAGAACCTGACTGCCGGCCTGCGCCTGGCGCGGCACGATGCGTGTTCCTTTGAGGTCTGCAATTTTGCCGAACTTCTTCGGGTTGTCCGGTTGCACAATGAGCCCGCGTTCGCGCCACGCCCATTCGACCAGAACGACCGGTTTTCCTAAAAAGCGCTGACTGATTGTCGGCACGTTCCACGCGCCCGTTTCCCGGTCGAAAATGTGCAGGCCCGTCGCTATTCCCGCGGCGTCGGCGAACCGGTCGAGCCCGTCGAGGCTACCGTCAAAATATGTGGCGGCCCCGGAGCCGGATTCGCGCAATGCCCATTCAAGAAGCGGGTCGTGGCTGCCGAGAAAGACGGTCGGAAAGACCGCCGGTGCCCCCATATCGCCCGAACCGTGGCGGGCAAGCCACGCGTCGAGGGCTGTGCGTTGGAACAGCAGCTTGCCGAGCGCCCGGGTGCAGGGGATGTCGCCAGAGGTGGCAAGATCGTAGACCTTGCGCTCCTTGATGCGCAGCAGTTCCGCGACCTCCCGGGTCGTCAGATATTCACCTGCAAGTTCGGGCATGTCGGTCCTTTGTCAGTAGATTTCGCAGGCCAAGTGTCGACTTCCTGCAAAATCCGGTTGAATTTACAGAATTTCGTAAAAGCCGATCAAAAGCAATGACTCACTTAAAAGATGCCTGAAAGGCCTGCACCGTCTGGTCTCGGACAAGCCGTTGTGGGATAAGTCCGGCCGACCCATGAGCAAATACATGAAAAACAAGCGCTATTCGGGATCAACTGGAGGCCGGTGAGATGACTGCAGCGATTTTCAGATCCGCGCGTGAAGAGGATCTCGCGGACATTGTGGCCCTGCTGGTCGATGATCCGCTTGGGGCGACGCGGGAAAGCGGTGATGGGGAGCTTGCGCCCTACATCGAGGCTTTCAGGGAAATCGACGCGGACCCGAACAATCTTGTCGTCGTGGCGGAAGACGAGGGGCGCGTGGTGGGGTGTCTGCAGGTCACATTCATCGCCAATCTCAGCTTCGAGGGCGGGCGCCGCGCACTCATCGAGGCCGTGCGGGTTGCGGACAGCCACCAGGGGCGGGGGCTGGGCCGCGCGATCATGGAGCATGCCGTCGAACTCGCAAAAGGGCGGGGATGCCGAATGGTGCAGCTGACCAGCAACAAACAACGGCCCGACGCCATCAAGTTCTACGAGCGGCTGGGGTTTCAGCGGACCCATGAGGGATTCAAGCTTTATCTGTAAGTCCCGTGTGGCACAAAGGTTTCGGCCCGGCGCTGGGGGCACCGGGCCGACATTTGCAGTCGTAACGTATCAGGGGGGTCATGTATGGCGGTGCGCATTTGCGTCCCGCTGATTCTCAAGTTAGCCGAACATGGTTAACAAAAGGTATCCCGGTGTATCGGTCGGGATCATCCCTGTTTGGCGGCTTCGATATACATGTCCCTGAGTTTGCGCGTGATCGGTCCCGGTTGTCCGCCGCCGATCTTCACGCCGTTGATCTCGACCACCGGCATGACGAAGCTGGAGGCACTCGTCAGAAAGGCTTCAGACGCGCCCTTGGCTTCGTCGATGGTAAACTGGCGCTCCTCAAACGAAATCTCTCCGGTCTCGGCCAGTTTCAGGATCGTGCGCCGTGTAATACCGGGCAGAATCTTGTTGGAGAGGGGACGCGTCACCAGGTGATTTCCGTCGACGACGATAAACGCCGTATTGGATGTCCCCTCCGTCACAACGCCGTCTTCCACCATCCAGGCGTCGTCGACACCTGCACGCTTTGATGCCTCCTTGCCCATGGCCTGGGCGAGCATGCCCGTCGACTTGATATCGCGGCGATGCCAGCGAATATCGGGAATGGAGATGATCTTGATGCCTGTTCGCGCTTTGGCCGTATCGACCAATTCTTTTACCTGCGTGAAGGCGATGATCGTCTGCTCGGCGTCTTCCGGATAGGCGAAATCGCGTTCCGCCACCCCGCGGGTGACCTGCATGTAGATCAACCCTTCCGTGATGTTGTTGCGCTTGATCAGCTCTTCATGCATCGCACGCATTTCGTCGTCCGATATGGGTTGTCCCATATCGAGCTCTTTCAGCGACCGGTGCAGCCGCGCTATGTGCGGTTCGTAGTCGACGAGTTTTCCGTCAAGTACGGCTGTGACTTCGTAGACTCCGTCAGCGAACAGAAAGGCGCGATCGAAGATCGAGATCTTCGCCTTTTCCTCCGGCACGAATTCGCCGTTCACATAAACGATGCGCCCCATGGCCTATCTCCCTTACCTTTCCGCTTCGAGGACGTGCAGGCCGGCCTCGCGGATCATCTCGATATCTTCGTCCGTTTCCGGATTCGGTGTCGTCAATAATTTCTCGCCATAGAAAATGGAATTCGCCCCCGCCAGCAGGCACAGGATCTGTGCTTCGCGCGAAAGACTCTGCCGGCCGGCCGAAAGCCGGACGCGGGATTTCGGCATGATGATCCGCGCCGTCGCGATCATGCGGACCATCTCGGTCGCTTCGACCGGATTCTGTTTTTCCAAAGGTGTTCCTGTTACGGCCACCAGGGCATTGATCGGCACGCTTTCGGGATGCGGGTCCATACCGGCCAGAACCTGCAGCATGCTGGCGCGGTCACGCTCGCTTTCGCCCATGCCGATGATCCCGCCGCAGCACACGTCGATCTTTGATTTGCGCACGCGCGCGATCGTATCGATCCGATCTTGGTAGGTTCGGGTCGAAATGATCTCTGAGTAGAACTCCGGTGACGTATCGATGTTGTGGTTGTAGGCGGTGAGGCCCGCATCCGCCAGCCGGTCCGCCTGCTCCTGTGTCAGCATGCCGAGCGTCACGCAGGCTTCCATGCCCATCTCGCGGACGCCCGATACCATCTCCAGCACACGGTCGAAATCCGGCCCGTCGCGCACCTCGCGCCACGCCGCGCCCATGCAGAAGCGCGTCGCGCCAGCAGCTCTCGCTGCGCGGGCACGCTCCAGTACCGTGTCCACGTCGAGCAGGGTTTCCCGTTCCAGACCGGTCTTCTTCGCGTAATGGGCCGACTGCGGACAATATTTGCAGTCCTCAGGACAGGCCCCGGTCTTTATCGACAGCAGGCTGGCGAGCTGGACCGTCCCTTCCTCGTGATGAACCCGATGAACCGATTGCGCGCGGTGGACAAGGCCGACAAGGGGTGACTGTAAGATGGACAGAATTTCATCCACGCTCCAGTCGTAACGAAGCTCCTCAGCTTCACACGGTGTGGGGACGGTTTGCTCTTGATTCTCGTGACCGTTGAGGGACATGGGCCTAGCATTATTTGTTGGGCATGATTGCCGCGTGTGCAGCGCTCCGGTAATACAAGAACATGGACGCAAGCGAAAGTCGTTATAAGGATTGGCTTGATGCGCGCCGCCGTGCCGGCTTGTCGCGGGAACTCACCCATGTGGTTCCTCACGCGCCGGGTGCCGTCACCTTTGGCGGACGGCAATACGTCAATTTTTCGGGCAACGACTATCTCGGGCTTTCCCGCCACCCTTTGCTTATTGAGCGCGCCCGGGAATGGGCTGAACGATATGGCGCGGGGGCCGGAGCATCGCGCCTGGTGACGGGAAACCTCGAACTGTTCGAGGGTATCGAACGCAGGATCGCCGCATTCAAACAGATGCCCGCCGCCCTTGTTATGGCATCGGGCTTTCAGACCAACGCGGCGGTCCTACAGGCGCTGCTCGACAAGCAGGTGCTGGGAGCGGAACCGCTCGTGTTCGCCGACCGGCTCAATCACGCGAGCATGCATTTCGGTTGTCAGGCGGCCGGTGTCCGCCAGCACCGCTATCGACACTGCGACACGGATCATCTCGAAAAGCTCCTTGAGAAGCATGATGACGACGGGCGGCCAAAGTTCATCCTGACCGAAAGTGTCTTCTCCATGGACGGCGATGTTGCTCCGATGGATGAGCTTGCGGCGCTCGCTGCTCGGCATGGCGCGACGCTGGTGTGCGATGACGCGCACGCCACGGGCGTTCTGGGCGCCGGCGGCAAGGGCTTGAGCGAAGGGGCGCATGTCGTAATCGGCACTTTTTCGAAGGCGATGGGCGGCTATGGCGCTTACGTCGCTTGCTCTGACACTGTGCGAGACTATCTGATCAACCACTGCAGCGGACTCATCTATTCCACCGCGCTGCCGCCTGCGGTGCTGGGTGCGATTGACGCGAGCCTCGAGCTGGTCGGGGAGCTGGACGATGAACGTGCCCGTGTTGCGGATATTGCGGCAGCTTTCCGAGCCCGCGCGCGTGAGCGGCATTACGATACCGGTGCGTCGGAAACGCAGATCGTTCCGTTGATCGTGGGCGAAGCGGACTCCGCTCTTGACCTGAGCCGCGAGCTTGCGGATGCGGGATATTGGGCAACGGCCATCCGACCGCCGACTGTACCGAAGGGGACGGCGCGCCTCCGTCTTGCCTTCTCAGCAGCTCATCAGGATATGCACATCGAAGGCCTTTTGGATGTGCTCGCGACAACAACAAAGCAGAAAAGCCTGGCGACAGCATGAACCTCGTATTTGTACATGGATGGGGCTGCAACGCGGCCGTCTGGGAAAAACTTGTGCCCTTCTTCGACGATCACGAGGTGCATCTGATCGATCTCGGGTTTGTTCGCGGCGGGCCGCGTGGCGCCAACGCGTTTCCGGAGAATGCGCTGTGCATTGGCCACTCGTTTGGTGTGATGTGGCTGCTCAAGCATGGTGTGCGGCCGATGCGTGGCCTTGTGTCCATTGCCGGGTTCGATTGCCTGCACAAATATGTGCCTCACGATGTGCTCGCCGAGATGCGGGAGGGAATGCGCCGTGACGCGCGCGCGCAAATGGAGCAGTTCTGGCAGAGTATTGGTATGTCGGAGGAAACGGCAGACTGGGATATCGACGCCGGTGGCCTGCGCGGCGGGCTGGACTGGATTGCCACCTGGGATACGGGTGACCAGCTTGAAGACCTCGGCGCGCCTGTGCTGGCGCTTGCAGCTGAAAACGATCGCGTCGTGCGAAAAGATGCAACGCAATCCATCTGGGGCAGCGGCTCGGCGGAGCTTCACTGGCATCCGAATGGCGGTCATATGCTGCAGTTGAGCGAACCGGAATGGTGCGCGACCCACATCAGGACATTTGCCGATGGGCTTGAGCCGTAACCACGTCGTCGCGGCGCGCTTCGCACGGGCCGCGCATACCTATGAGCGCAATGCCGATCTTCAGGCGCGCGTCGCCGAGCGGCTTGCGGAGCTGCTGCCTGCGCTTGAGCGACCGAGGGTGCTTGAGATCGGATGCGGCACCGGCCTCATGACGCGCCATCTTCTCGAGCGCTATCAACATGGCGAGTTCCTGATCACCGATCTTGCGCCGGAGATGGTCGCGAAATGCCGCGATCAATTTGAACACAGAAACGGTCGGACAGTTCAGTTCCAGACCATGGATGGCGAGGCTCCCGACTGCGAGGGGCCCTTCGATCTTGTCGTTCTCTCCATGACGCTGCAGTGGTTCGTTGATCCCTGCCGGGCGCTCAAAAACCTGGCGCAGTTGCTCGGACGCGGCGGGCAAATTCTCTACGCCGTTCCGGGGCAGGGGTCCCTTGCAGAGTGGCGGACCGTTCTTGAAAGCTGCGACCTGCCACACGGGGGCATCGACATGCCCGACCTGCCGCACATTGCGCATCGTGAGAATCGGGTTGTGAGCTATGGAAGCGGTATCGCCTTTCTTCAGACCCTGAAAGGCATCGGTGCAACAACCCCGCGTCCTGGCTACACACCGCTCTCTGCCGGAAGCTTGCGCATCGCGCTTCAGCGCTTCGAGGAGGAGCACGACGCGCAGGCCACATGGCGAATCCTCTACGGAAAAATTTCCACATAATGGCGCGTTCGGCTTGAAATTCCTTCTGCGGCACCCCTAAGTAAAGTCGGGAATCGGTCTCTGATAAAGGAGGCATTCGGATGAAATATGCCGCTGCCATCATGTTCATGATTGCGAGTTTTGCGGTCGGAAGCGCAGCTTTCGCGTGCCATCACGACATCACGTGTCCCGCGAAATGGGTTTGGTCGGATGCTGAGGGCACCTGCGTGGAAAATCCGGAAGGAACCTCGTGACATGCGATTGAGCCGACGACAATTCAACCGGTGTGCGGTGGCCATGTCGGGCGCGGCGGCGATGCCGCGGGTTCCGTTGCCGGTGCGCAACGGCAGCGATGATGCATACACGGCCGTCATCAGCGAATTGGCGCGTGTCGAAGAAGCCGCACACGCAAGCGGGGCCACTCTCGGTCCGGGAAGCGGTGCCGTCACTGCAACGGGGCGGCAACTGGAGGCGTTCGTCGGGCATCTCGACATGCAGATCAGCCCGTTCGAGAGCGCGGCACAGGTCTATCGGGAGCTGCGGGCGTTTCTGAAGCGGCAGGCCGAAGAAATAGCGTCAAATGCGGGAGACGCGATGAAGCGCCATGCGTCGGAGGCCATGAAGCAGAAAGTCAGCGCCGAGCCGGAGAACCATCCCGATCCGGATGAAGACATGTCGGTGAATTCTGCGCCGGAGCGCTAGCCCGAACCCTCACCAGTACCAGCCCGCGCGCTTTTTCTTCTCCACATCGGCCTTTCGCCATGGGTGGGAACTCGGCGATACGGCCACAACGCCCGTTTGGCGCTCCGGTCCCGGCGGCAGGTATACCGCGCCGTAGGGAAGGAAATGGGACTCGATGATTTCAAACTTTTGCTTGTCGATCCTGGTGCGCTCGCGCATCCGGATGGAGTAGATCAGGATCAACAGCGGAAACGCTCCCGCCATTGCCAGGATCGTTAATCCGATGAGCGAGATCTCGCCGCTTTTGAATCCAATGAAACCGCCGAGTGTGAAGATCGTGGCCGCAAGCGCGAGAACCCCGGCAACCGCAAACATCTTCAGGTATCGCTGATCGGATGAGCCGATGCGTTCGGCGGCATGTTCGAGTTCGTCGATGCGTGCGGCGGCTGCACGCGCCTTTGCCGCGGTTTCCTCCGGCAAATCGTTCAAAAACGTTTCCAGTTCGACGATCTTCTTGCGCATGGACCAAACGCACCTCGCACTCAATCGACGGCGATCTTATGTGATCGGAGGGCCCCGGGGAAGATTGGCAACATCTTTGGATTGGTTAGCTTGCATTAACCATAATCCGCCACGATCACCCTTCGAAACCACAAGGTAGTGAGTAGGTGGCGATTTCCCTCAATACAGCCGCAGCACAGCTGCGCGTTTCCGACAGTTCGGTTGTCGAGGCATTGGCGCTTCGTTCCGGGCAGGTGGTCGAAGCCCGTGTCGCGAATTCCGGGCCGGGTGGGGCGGCACAGATTGTTATCGCAAACCGGTCCATCGATATTTCCGCGGCGCTCAAGCTTCAGGAGGGAGCTCTCATTCGGCTGCTTGTCCAGGGAGCGGGGCAGAACACGCGCTTCACCGTTTTGCCGCCCGCGGCCTCCACACAGGCTGTTTCCCACGCCAACGTGCGGCATGCGCCCATCCCCCTTTCGCAACATCCGGCTTCGGCGTCGCAAGCGCAGTCCGCACAGGCATCTGCACAATCGGCGGGAGGTCCGTCTCCCCGCCCGGTTGCGGTTCCGCAGCCGGGTGCCTCAGGTCAACCTCATCCTTCACCGACGCAATCCATCACAACGGGTTCAACCGGGACGCAGGCACAGCCCGTATCGGTAAACGGGAATGTAGCTCCAACTATTGCCCAAGCGCCGTCTCAGATTTCCTCTGCACAGCCGAGTTCCACCGCATCTGTCTCTGGAGCGGCGACCCCCGTCTCGACGCCTCAAACCGGCACGCCGGCACCCCTTGAACCGGGTACGATCCTGCGTATCGACCGGCAGGTTTCGCAAGGCCGCATCCAGCCGATCCTTGTTCCCGACGGTGAGGCCGGGAGTTCCCGCATCGGCAGGCAAGGGGGCACGGCGTCACCTCAGGCGTTGCAGGGCGCAAACCTCTCCCCGTTGCAACAGGCGGTTCAGCATACCGCCAAGGGCGCAGTCGTTCGTCAGGACAGCATAACCACGCTGCTGTCCTCCCTCGCGGGCCTTGGCGCCAGGCTCGCCAGCCTGCCGAAACCGGTCGCCCAGGCCGGTTCGGAGCTGCTTGGGGCCCGCATCCCGCTGGACGGCAAACCGCTCGACGGCGCCGCGCTCAAACAGGCGTTCAACCGATCGGGCATTCTTTATGAGAGTTCACTCCTGAAGAACACAGGTCAAGCGCCGCCCAAGGGAGACATCAAGGCGAATCTTCTCAATTTGCGCACCGCACTTCGGGCCTGGCTTGGTTCCGAGGTCGAGCCGAAGCTCCCGGCGGCCAACCGGCCACCGCCGCCGACGCCCGGCGCGCCGCCGCGTGCCGACAGGCCAACGCCACCTCAGGCACAAGCGCTGCCGCCGAACACGGAGACGGGTTCACGCCTGCTTGGTCAAACGGAAGCGGCGCTCGCGCGCACCAGATTGACGCAAATCTCGTCTCTTCCTGACGGCCTGATGCGGGCGGGGCAGCCTTCAAGCGGACCGGCGGAACTGAACATCGAGCTGCCTCTGGTGTTCGGCGGTGAAATGAGCGTCGGGCAGTTCCAGATCCTTCGGGACGGTGCGCACGGATCGGAGCATGAGCAGGACGATGAATGGAAAATGCGCTTTTCCATTCATTTCACGCAAACGGGCGAGGTCGGAGCCACGGTGTCGCTGCGCGGAGACAAGACCCATGTCATGCTCTGGGCGGAGCGGGATGACACGGCGGAAACCTTGAAAGAGGCGCTTGGCGAACTTGAACAGGCGCTCGAAGCACGCGGGCTGAAACCCGGAACGCTCAAATGCCGGGCCGGCCACCTGCCGCAGGGAAACAAGCCCGTTGGCGCATTCATGGACAATTGCTCATGAGCGGGGGGGACGATACAGCTGTCGCCGTCGCGCTGGAGTATGAAGTTGGAACGCGCGAGGCACCACGCGTTACGGCAAAGGGGTATGGCGTGATCGCCGAGCAGATCATTGCGCTCGCAGCGGAGCATGGTGTCACCATCGAATCGAATGCCCATCTGGTAGAAGCGCTGAGCGGCGTGGAACTCGATGACCGCATTCCCATGGAACTCTATGAGGCTGTCGCCGAAGTGATCGCATTCGTGCTGCGCGCAAGCGGCAAGGTCGACTAGAGTTTGTCCAGGCCCTCGAACATTCCGGCATAGGCCCGAGACAGTTCATCGTCCGTTATGCAATAGGGCGGCATGAGATAGACCGTCGGTCCAAGCGGGCGGATATTCAGACCGTTCTTCAGATACCAGTCCCGCAGCCGCTCCCCGTCTTCGGTCTTGTAGTGACCTTGCGAGCCTGAGAGTTCGAACGCCAGAACGGGCCCTTGAACGCGTGGCCGCTCGACACGCGGATGATCCTTGAGCGCCGCCAGTTGTTCCTTGTGACGCGCTTCGATGTATCCCACTTTCTCAAGCGTCTTCTCATGGTCGAAGAGTTCGAGCGATTTGAGCGCAACCGCGCACGCAAGCGGATTGGCGGTAAAGGTGTGTCCGTGCGCCAGCGCGGTATCGAATGTGTCGCTCAGGAATGCGTCGAACACTACGTCACGGGCAACCGTCACAGCCATGGGCAGCACACCGGCGGTCAAGCCCTTCGAGAGGCAAACGATGTCGGGGACAAAACCGGCCCTCTCACAGGCGAAGAGTGCACCGGTTCGGCCAAATCCCGTGGCCACTTCGTCATAGATGACGAGCAGGCCAGCATCTCGCGCCATCTCGCTCATTTTCTTTACGAACGGTGCGCGTGCGAAACGGAACCCGCTGGCCCCCTGCATCATCGGCTCGATAATGAGCGCCGCCGTCCGCTGGCCATGTTCGTCCAGCGATTTGGAGAGCAAATTCAACGCCTCCGCCTCGCGCTCCTCGACGTCGTTGCAGCCATCCCAGATCGGTGCGTTGGGTATGGTGTGGACGTCGCACATCAGCCCCTCATAGAGGGTGAAGAAGCTGGAGCCGCGACCAAGCGACATCGCACCGAGCGTATCGCCGTGATAGCCGCCGTCGAGCGCCATGAAGGCGGAACGGTTCATGTCGCCCTTGTTGCGGTGATACTGATAGGCGAGCTTGAGGGCGACCTCGACAGCGGACGATCCGTTGTCGGTGAAGAACACCCGGTTGAGATCGCCCGGCAGGCGCTGGCTCAATTCGTAGGAGAGGTTTGCCGCCGGCGGATGGGTGAAGCCGGCGAACATGACATGCTCCAGCGTCTGCGCCTGGGTATGCAGTGTTTCAACGAGGGCGGGATGAGCGTGACCGTGGATACAGGTCCACCAGGATGAAATCAGGTCGAGAAGTTCGTTTCCGTCCTCATCGAACAGCGACGCGCCTTTCGCCCGCGTGACGACGACGGGGTCGCGTTCACTGGCATGTTGGGTGAAGGGATGCCAGACGTGGCGCTTGTCGCGTTGCAGGATATCGCTCAACGGGAAACCTTTCGCGGCGTCGATGACACCTAGAGCGTCATCAGATCGACTTCGGGCGTTACAGCTTCTAGGGCGCTGCGAGTCAAGGGATCGAGCGGTGGGATATGTGCAATAACCCTCGCGCCGCCATATTTTTCGATTGCCGCACGATTGTGAGGGACGTCGGGCCCGCACAAAATGACACCGGCAACCGGGACATCCCGTGCCCGGAGAGCCTCCAGCGACAGCAGGGAGTGGTTGATCGTGCCGAGGGTCGTGCGGCAGACGAGGATTGCGGGAAGATCTAATTGTTTAATCAAATCAATGATATGAGACTCATCGTTGAGCGGCACCATCAGGCCACCTGCACCTTCGACGATCAACGGTCCTTCTTCCGGCACCTCGAGTGTCGTCATGTCGATACTGACACCGGCGCGCCGCGCGGCCTCGTGCGGCGACAAGGGTTCGGGCAGATTGTAGCGGGTGGGAATGAAGCGGTCGTCGGCGGCTTCAGTTAGTTTTCGGACGCTTGCCTCGTCGGTCTGGTCCAGGCCCGCCTGCACCGGTTTCCAGTAACGCACCGGCGCGTGCAGCATCGCCCACGCACATGCGACGGTTTTCCCCACATCTGTATCGGTTCCTGTGATAAAGCAGCGCATGACTGCGACCTAAAGGCGTTTGGCCTGCGAGGGCAAGCGCTTTGGTCAGGTCCGTCGTCCGGCGGGCTTATACACATATGAGCGGCCTATTGTCATACGCCCCTTGACCTGTGAGGGCGAGGTGGCTTTGTTGGCCGCGAAAAAAGTGGCGAGTCGAAGCTGCACGCACCGACGGGAGTGGCGAATGAGCGAAGCACTGGCAAAAGAAAGTCCGCAGCAGGACGTTTCACATCGCGACATGGCCAACGCAATCCGCGCGTTGTCGATGGACGCGGTGCAGAAGGCCAATTCCGGGCATCCGGGCGCGCCGATGGGGCTTGCCGATGTGGCGAGCGTTCTGTTCACGCGCTTTCTGAAATTCGACGCATCGGCGCCTGACTGGCCGGACCGCGACAGGTTCGTCCTCTCTGCCGGGCACGGTTCGATGCTGCTCTATTCGCTTCTTTATCTCACCGGCACGCCGGGCATGGACATCGACCAGTTGAAGGATTTCCGCCAACTTGGATCGAAGACCGCCGGACATCCCGAATTCAGCCATGCGCCCGGCATCGAGACGACGACCGGGCCGCTTGGGCAGGGGCTTGGCAATGCGGTGGGCATGGCGATGGCGGAGCGCATCCTGAACGCCCGGCTGGGCGACGACATCGTCGACCACCACACCTATGTGATTGCCGGTGACGGATGCCTCATGGAAGGCATCAGCCAAGAGGCGATCTCTCTTGCCGGCCATCTCGCACTTTCGAAGCTGATCGTCCTATTCGACGACAACAATATCTGCATCGACGGTCCGACGGACATGACGGAGTCCGACGATCAGCTCAAGCGCTTCGAGGCATCGGGCTGGGAGACGACGCGGGTCGACGGACATGATCCGGAGGCGATTGCATCGGCAATCGAGGCCGCGAAGGGTTCGGATCGCCCGTCGCTTATTGCCTGTGAGACGACCATCGGCTACGGCGCGCCGAACAAGCAGGGAACTGCTTCCACGCACGGTGCACCGCTCGGCGAGGACGAAATTGCCGCCGCACGCGGAAAACTCGAATGGCCGCATGATCCCTTCCATGTGCCGGAAGAAATCCTCGAAGCCTGGCGTGCCGTTGGCGCTCGCGGTGCGGCAGCGCGCGAGGCATGGAGCAAACGGTGCGAGGCCGGGGCTATTGACGGCAATCGGCTCGGTGACCCTGTCGACGGAGATGTTGCCAAATCGATCGCGCAGGCGGTCCGGGAAGCCAAGGCCGAATTCACATCCGATGCGCCGAAGCTTGCGACACGGGTATCGTCGCAAAAAGTGCTCGAGAAACTGGTTCCGCTTATGCCCGGGATGATTGGCGGGTCTGCGGATCTGACAGGATCGGTGGGTACGCTGACAAGCCATCATGACGATATCACGTCGGGTAATTTCTCGGGCTCCTATGTCCGATACGGCGTGCGCGAACATGGCATGGCCGCGGCCATGAACGGCATGGCGTTGCACGGGGGCATTGTCCCCTATGGCGGCACGTTCCTTGTGTTCACCGACTATTGCCGGCCGTCGATCCGGCTGTCGGCTCTGATGGAGCAACGCGTCATCTATGTCATGACGCATGATTCCATCGGTCTCGGCGAGGACGGACCCACCCACCAGCCGGTGGAGCATCTGGCAAGCCTTCGGGCCATGCCGAACCTCAATGTGTATCGGCCCGCCGACGCGGTGGAGTGTGCGGAGTGCTGGGAGCTTGCGCTGGGAACGGCGGCGACACCGTCAATTCTCGCGCTGAGCCGTCAAGGTCTGCCGACGCTGCGCACCGAGAACTCCGACGATAATCTTTGCGCCCGCGGCGCCTATGTGCTGCGCGAGGCCGATGGCGGCCGGGACGTTACCTTGCTGGCAACCGGATCGGAACTCGAACTGGCGGTTGAAGCTGCCGATACTCTCGCCAAGGATGGTGTGAAGGCGGCGGTGGTTTCCATGCCGTGCTGGGAACTGTTCGCCGAGCAGGACGCGGACTACAGGTCAAAGGTTCTGGGCGATGCGCCGCGCGTGGCCGTCGAGGCGGCGGTTCGTCTCGGTTGGGACCGGTGGCTCGGAGAGAAGGGACGGTTCGTCGGCATGTCGAGCTTTGGTGCTTCCGCACCGGGTGGCCATCTCTACGAGCATTTCGGTATCACGCCTGCCGCGATTGCCGATGCGGCAAAGGCCGTCTGCGCTGCGTAGCCAAGTGGATTTCAAACGGTAATGAGTGCGTTTCGCTCCATTGAAGACGCTGACGTCGCGGGCAAGCGTGTTCTGGTGCGCGCCGATATGAACGTGCCTATGCAGGACGGAACGGTAAGCGACGCGACCCGGCTTGAACGCATCCTGCCGACCCTTCACTCGCTGACGTCACGGGGCGCCAAAGTCATCCTCATGTCCCATTTCGGCCGTCCGAAGGGCAAGCGGGTCCCCGAAATGTCCCTGAAACCGGTGGCTGAGAAACTCGATGCGCTGTTGCCTGAGGTGACCGTCCGGTTCGCTACGGACTGTATTGGGCCCGAAGCTGAACAAGCCATAGATGAACTCGCCGATAGCGGGGTCCTCGTGCTCGAAAACACGCGGTTTCACACGGGCGAAGAGGCAAACGATCCGGAATTTGTCGGACAGCTTGCGAGTCTCGGTGACATTTACGTCAACGATGCCTTCTCCGTCTCCCACCGGGCCAACAGCTCGACAGTTGGAATTGCGTCCGTGCTTCCCGCATATGCCGGGTTGCAGATGGCGGCGGAGCTTCGAGCCCTATCCGGCGCGCTTGAGCACCCCGAACGGCCCGTGGCGGCTGTTGTGGGAGGTGCGAAGGTCTCCACCAAGATTTCCGTTCTCACCAACCTTGTGAAGAAGCTCGATTGCGTGATCATTGGCGGAGGTATGGCGAATACGTTTCTCTATGCGGGCGGCGTCGATATCGGCAAATCCCTCTGTGAACCGGACTTCGCGGATACGGCCCGTGAGATCATGCAAGCGGCTCAAGAAGCCGGATGTGAGATTTTGTTGCCGTCGGACGTTGTTGTGGCAAAAGAATTCGCCGCAGGCGCGGAGAGCCATATCTGCGGGCTGGACCAGGTGTCGGCAGACGCCATGATCCTGGATGTTGGTCCTGAGACCTGCGCGGCACTCAAGACGCGACTGAAGAGCCTCAGAACGCTTCTGTGGAATGGGCCGCTCGGTGCCTTCGAGATCGAACCTTTCGGTGGGGGAACGTTCGCATTGGCTCGTGAGGCGGCTCGGCTGACGAAAGA
This sequence comes from Hyphomicrobiaceae bacterium, assembly GCA_028066055.1. Taxonomy (GTDB): domain Bacteria; phylum Pseudomonadota; class Alphaproteobacteria; order Rhizobiales; family Methyloligellaceae; genus UBA2767. The sequence continues at coordinate 38,134 of JALCBY010000010.1, read as the reverse complement.
AGGCGCACTGATTACGGTAGCCGGAGGCGGCGATACCGTTGCCGCTTTGAATGACGCCGGAGTTACGGGAGACTTCACCTACGTCTCTACAGCAGGCGGTGCGTTCCTCGAATGGCTGGAAGGCAAGGAGCTCTCGGGCGTAGCGGCGTTGCGCGTGGGATAGGTGTTACTCACATCCCGGTCCAAGCTGCACTCCGTTGAGAAAAATTGGACCTGTTTGCCGGCGCTCTTTTGTGGCTAACCTGCGCTGCGACAGGGCATTGGATGAGGGAGACGCGCCATGCTTCAACTCAGGCCGAATTGCGAATATTGTGACAAGGATCTGCCGCCGGAGTCGTTGGACGCTTACATCTGCAGCTACGAGTGCACATTCTGCGCCGATTGCGTCGGCGATCATCTGGACAATGTTTGTCCCAACTGCGGTGGCGGGTTCATGCCGCGCCCGGTCCGACCCAAGACAGAGCGGCGCAAAGGCGTCTTTCTCGGAACCCATCCTGCATCCAACGAACGCGTTCATCTTAAGTATGACCGCGAGAATATCGCCGAATTCGTGAAGAGCGTTCGCGATATCCCGCCTGAGAAAAGATAGGCTTTTCCGTTTTGCGCTTGTCCTAAACCGGTGTCAGAAGTGGCTTTCCGGAAAAGTGGGCCGCAAGATTATCGACCACGAGCTGGGCCATGGCGCCGCGCGTTTCCTGCGTTGCGCTGCCGACATGCGGCTGAAGCACCACATTGTCGAGCGTGAAAAACGCCTCGTTAATCTTCGGCTCATTATCGAACACGTCGAGCGCCGCGCCTGCGATGCGGTTGTTCTGCAGGGCTTTCAGCAGCTCCGGTTCATTGACCACCGAACCGCGCGAAATATTCACGAGATGGCCGTCAGCGCCGAGTCCGTCGAGCACCTCGCGGTTCACCAGGCCGCGGGTCTCATCACCGCCCGGGCAGGCCAGCACGACCACATCGCTTTCCGCGGCTAAGGCTGCGGGCGTGTCGAAGAAAGCGTAGGGCATCTCAGATTGCTCGCGGCGCCCGTGATAGGCAACTTTCATTTCGAAGGCTTCTGCCCTTCGCGCGATGGCCTTGCCGATACGGCCGAGCCCGACGATGCCCATTGTCTTTCCGGTCACCGAGGTCGTCGGCGCCATGGAGCCTTCGTCCCGCCAACGTCCTTGCCTTACATATCTTTCGCCACGGGAATAGCCGCGGAAGGAATCGAAAGTCAGCGCCATCGCCAGGTCCGCCACGTCGTTGGTCAGGACATCGGGTGTGTTGGTCACGGGTATGCCACGCGCATTGCAGGCCTCGACGTCTATCGTGTCATATCCGACACTGCCGAGCGCCACGATCTCCAGCCTCGGCAAGTGATCGAGCATGTCTTCGGTAAATGGGGAAATTCCCATCGTCACGACGCCGCGGATCTTGTCGCCAACTTCGGTCAGAAACGCATCACGATCCTCGGCCTGGTCATAGCGGTGGAGGGTGTAGCTGTCCTGAAGCATCTGCATTTGGGCAGGGCGGATAGGAATGATCACAAGAATATCTGGCTTCGTTGCCATGGGCTTTGTTCCGTATTTGGTGGGCTGCAATCGGCGTCGGGCGTCGTCGCCGGTGAGGTGTCGAGAATATAGGCGCGTGAGATCGGAAGAAAAATCTATTCTTTGGAAAAACTGATTGAAGCGCGCACGGCCTTGGGTGTCCGGTCGGCGCCGCTCATCGTAATTCACCGATTTCAACCGTTTTTTTGCGTTCACGCTTGTGCCGCGCGTGTTGCCGCAGTAGGACACCAGTCATCCAGTTGCCGAGATGCCCACATGACCGACGACATCCTGATCGCACCATCCATTCTTTCGGCTGATTTTGCAAAGCTTGGCGAGGAGGTCCGCGCCATAGACGCAGCAGGGTGCGACTGGGTGCATGTGGATGTGATGGACGGGCATTTCGTGCCGAACCTGACATTCGGGCCCTGTGTGGTCGAAGCCATCCGGCCGCACACGAAGAAGGTGCTCGACGTGCACTTGATGATCAATCCGGCAGCGCCCTATCTGGAGGCCTTCGCCAAGGCCGGATCCGACATCATCACTGTCCACGCGGAAGCGGACAAGCATCTCGATCGGTCCTTGCAGGTGATCAGGGGGTTGGGGAAGAAGGCGGGCGTGTCACTTAACCCTTCAACCAGCGAAAGCACGATCGAATATGTGCTCGACAAGCTCGATCTCATCCTGGTGATGACGGTCAATCCGGGTTTCGGCGGGCAGAAGTTCATCGAGGCCCAGTGCGACAAGATCGCACGGCTCAGAGAGATGATCGGCGATCGCCCGATCGATCTGGAGGTGGATGGCGGTGTTAATCCGGAAACCGCGCCGCTTGTCTCCCACGCGGGCGCCAATGTTCTGGTAGCCGGTTCTGCGGTCTTCAATGACGGCAGGTATGCCGACAACATCGCCGCGATCCGTACCAGCGCCACTTCGGTTCAATAGCAGCCGGAATGTCGTGAGCATGGCCTGGCCCCGCGCAATTCTGTTCGATCTCGACGGGACGCTGGTTCACAGTGCTCCCGATATCACCGACGCGCTCAACATCCTGCTTGAGCAGGAAGGCATCGAACCGTTCGCGGTCGAGGACGTAACGAAGATGATCGGTGGTGGGGTGTCGCTGCTTCTTGAGCGTGCGCTCATCGCCCGTGAGGAGGAACGCGGTGTGGACCGGATGACGGACCTCTTCGAACGTTACGTGGAACTCTATGTACCGCGCGCGGCCCGGTTGACGCGGCTTTTCCCCGGCGTGCGTGAGGTGCTGGAGCACCATCATGGGAACGACGTCGCCCTCGGTGTGTGTACGAACAAGCCGGAGGCCGTCTCGCGCAGTATCCTCGAGGCGCTGGAGGTGGCGCACCTGTTTGGCGCGGTGGTCGGCGGAGACACGCTGCCGGTCAAGAAGCCGGACCCGGCGCCGCTGCTCGCCGCGCTCAAAGATCTGGCGTGCGAGCCCGCCCATGCGCTGATGATCGGCGACAGTGCGGCAGACGCGGACGCAGCGAAAGCAGCCGGGATGCCCGTCATTCTGGTCACCTTCGGTTACACCCGAACCCCCGTGCATGAGCTTGAGAGCCTTGGCATTGTCGATCATTTCGACGAACTGCATGGCATGATCGTAAAACTCGGCGAATCCCGTCTGCAATCCTGATCTCGCCATACCTTGACTGTTCACGACTTCGCTGGCGCAATTGTGATTGTGTCGTTTATTGATTGGCAAGCGTGTCCGGCACACTCTCCGGGCGGGGAGATCATTATCTACCGGTTTGAACAGAGAAAGAATCGCGACCGCTCATGGATGTGACCTATATCGGCGCCATGCTCGCCGGCCTGATCAGTTTCCTGTCGCCGTGTGTGCTGCCGCTGGTGCCTCCGTATCTGTGTTTTCTTGGTGGGACCACATTTGAGCAACTGAGCGGTGAGGACGGTACGGCACAAGGCGTCAATGCAAGAGTTGTCATGGCGTCCATAGCCTTTGTTCTCGGGTTTACGACCGTGTTCGTGATGCTCGGTGCGACGGCGACTTTCATCGGTCAACTCGTGGCGGAAAATCTTGGGCTTCTGGCGAAAATCGCCGGCGTTGCTCTTATCATCGTCGGCTTGCACTTTCTCGGCCTCTTCAAGATTCCGCTCCTCTATCGGGAAGTGCGGAGCAATTCGCTGGTCGCACCCGCCGGTCTGGCCGGGGCATATCTGGTCGGCATCGCCTTTGCATTCGGCTGGACGCCGTGCATCGGTCCGGTGCTTGCAGCCATTCTTGCGGTCGCGGCGGCGGAAGATTCGGTAGGGCAGGGGGTACGCCTGCTTGCCGTCTATTCGCTGGGGCTTGGAATTCCGTTCATCCTCGCCGCATTCGCGTTCCGTCCCTTCATGGGCTTCCTGCAACGTTTCCGGAAACACCTGGGCACGGTTGAGAAGGTCATGGGCGGCATGCTCGTAGCGACGGGCGTCATGTTCATAACAGGCACCATGACGGTCATCGCCCTGTGGATGCTGGAGATGTTTCCTTCACTGGCGCTTATCGGTTAGCAGGACGCTTGCCGCCGAACCCGCCGTGGGCGAATAATGCGCCCGATGGCACCTATTGCACTCACAATTGCCGGGTCGGACAGTTCGGGCGGCGCCGGTATACAGGCGGACCTCAAGGCCTTTTCAGCGCTTGGCGTTTACGGCGCGAGCGTCATTACTGCGCTCACCGCCCAAAACACCCGCGGCGTCCGCGCCATCCATTGGGTGCCGGGTGCGTTTGTTCGCGCGCAACTGGATGCCGTTCTCGAAGATCTGGATGTGAAGGCCATCAAGATCGGGATGGTCGGTCGCGGGGATTCGGCTCTGCAAATCGCCGAACGCCTGACCGGCTTGGAGGGCGTTTCTGTCATCCTCGACCCGGTCATGATCGCGACCAGCGGCGATCCATTGCTCGATGGCGATGCGGAGGAGGTTATGCGCGGGAGGCTTCTTCCACTTGCCGATCTCATCACGCCAAATCTGGAGGAAGCGGCGCGGTTCCTGGGCGACGAAGCCGCGGCCGGCGATGAAGCCGCGATGCTCGATCAGGCAAAGCGCTTGCGTGCGCTCGGCTGCGGTGCGGTACTCATCAAGGGCGGACATGGGGGAGGTGCGGAGGCGGTCGACATTCTGTGGGATGGCGAAACGCAGACACGCCTCGCCGCGCCCAGGATTGAGTCCCTCAATACTCACGGAACCGGGTGCACGCTGGCATCGGCGATCGCCGGCGGTCTCGCGAAAGGCCTGCCGCTCAAGGACGCGTGCAGGGACGCAAAAACCTATCTGGGCCGCGCACTGGCGCAGGCGGACAGGCTGGACGTGGGAGCAGGGTCAGGGCCGGTTCACCATTTCCACGACGTTTGGGACGAAAGCTGACGTCAGAGAAACACGACCTTCTGTCGTTGCTCGCCGAGACCATCGACACCGAGCGTCACGACGTCGCCATGCTTGAGCCAGGGTTGCGGGTCACGCCCCATGGCCACGCCGGGTGGCGTGCCCGTCGTGATGATGTCACCGGGATGGAGCGTCATATACTTGCTTGTGTAGCTCACCAGTTCAGAAACCGGGAAAATCATCGTCTCCGTCGAACCCGATTGCATGCGTTCTCCATTGACGTCGAGCCAGATGCCGAGTGCCTGCGGATCGGGCACTTCGTCGCGCGTGACCAGCCACGGGCCGACCGGGCCCCAGGTGTCATGGCTCTTGCCTTTCAGCCAGTCACCGGTGCTCTCGAATTGATGCGCGCGCTCCGACACGTCGTTGCAGACCGTATATCCCGCAACATGATTGAGTGCGTCGGTTTCGCTCACATGCGAAGCTGTCGCACCGATGATGACGGCGAGTTCCACCTCCCAGTCTGCTTTGAAGGCGCCGGGCGGAAACACAATATCGTCATTTGGTCCTGACAGCGACGAAACGGCCTTGGTAAACAGGATCGGTTCGTGTGGGATCGGCAGGCCCGCCTCTTTCGCATGGTCGGTGAAGTTCAGGCCGATGCCGATGAATTTCTGTACCCCGGCAACCGGCGGACCGAGGCGGGGATTGCCTTTGACAACAGGCAGTTTGCCGGCGTCGATATCCGCCAGTTTCGCGAGACCGGCATCGCTCAGAACGTCGCCTGCAACATCGTCGACAACATCGGACAGGTCGCGAATCTCGCCGTCCTCTCCGAGCAGGCCGGGTTTTTCGGCGCCCGCCTCTCCGTAACGCAATAGTTTCATGCCGGTTCCCTTTTTACGTGTTTTTTTGCATGATGCGCGCCCGGTGGGGGGAGCCGCAACCATGCGGTTTTGATTCGCCGGGCGAAACACTCTATTCAATTTGCGGGCACACTCCAGCCGCGTCACCAGATGAACCGCTCATGAATTCACTCGGCTTCGGACTTGAACGAATGGGGCTCCCAGCCGTTCGGTGGCCGTTGCAGGTTCTGGCACTGCTCATTGCATTTTCCGCCTTTTGCGCGATGGGCATTCCCTACCTCAAGACCAACCACACGCTCTCGGAACTGTTTCACTCCGACTCGATCGAGTTCGACAACTACAAGAAGATGAGCGAGAAGTTCCCGACCAGCGAATTCGATGTGCTGGTCGTCATTGAATCCGATAACCTCATGAATCCGGAAACGCTGGAGCATATCCGCTCATTGCATCTGGACCTGCAACTGGCGGAAACGGTCGAGGGTATCCTCTCGATTTTCTCCATGCGCGAACCGCCGGACGCGACCGGGTATCCACCTCCGTTGCTGCCGACCGAGCTACCCAAAGGCGAAGAGTTCGAGAAACTCGCCAAGCGCGTCGTCGATCATCCGCTGATCGGCGGGAAGCTTCTGTCGAAGCCGGACGGGGGAAGCCAGCTCACCTTGCTCATCCTCAATCTCAACCAGGACAAGGTCTGGAAAAAGGGCCTGGTGGAATCGATCCGCGAGATCGAGCAGATTTCAAAGGATGTGCTGGAGCCGGAAGGTCTGCGCGTCCAGCTGACGGGCGCGCCCGTCATGCAGCTTGAAATCCGCGAGGCCATCACGCGCGACCGGCTGATCTACAACGGCACCGGTTTCGCCGTGGGAATGCTGATCTGTTTTGCGTTTTTCAGGCGTGTCAAACTGGTGTTCATTACCTCGCTGTGTCCGGCTGTAGCCGTGCTCTGGGCCATGGGGCTGCTGGGCTGGACGGGCCTGCAGCTGAATACCTTCATCAACGTCATCCCGCCGCTGGTCATGGTCATTGCGTTTACAGACGCGATGCACATGGTGTTTTCCATCCGCCGCCGTCTGGGCCAGGGTGACAACCGTTTCGCGGCCGCAAAACACGCAATTCTGACCGTTGGTCCCGCATGCGTCCTGACCTCGATCACGACATCGATCGCATTTCTTTCGCTGATGCTGACGGACTCCGTCATGATCCGGACATTCGGTATCGCCGCGGCGCTTGCGACCCTGCTCGCTTTCGTGACCGTGATTGTCTTACTGCCGATCATGGTCGTTCTGCTGTTCCGTGACGAAAAGGAATTCATGCGCACGGAAGGATCGCGGAATCAGGCGATTGTCTGGCTTGAGCGTATTTGCACCGATTTTGCCGGATGGATGAAAAATCACTACAACGCCCTCGCCATTGTCGGGCTTGTCAGCGTGTTCGTCTTCACCGTGCTGCATCTGCAGCTTCAGCCGCGCTACCGGCTCAGTGACCAGGTTCCCGATACCAAACAGTCCATCGCGACGACCGAACGGCTCGATGCGAAACTCACCGGCGCGCACCCGGTTCACATCATGCTCGAATGGCCCGAGGGAAAGAAGGTTACGGATGAGCGGGTTGTTGAAGCCCTGGCGGGCGCACACAATCTCATCGAAACCGCAGCCGGCGTCGGCAATGTCTGGTCCGTCGAGACGTTGCGGCAATGGTTGATCGATGCGGGGGAGATGGGTCCCGGCGTCCTCGCAGACTATATCAGCCGCCTGCCGGAACATCTGGCGCAACGATTCATTTCAAAGGACGAGTCCGCGGCGCTTGTGACGGGGCGGCTGCCCAACCTCGATGCCGAGGACACGGTGCCGGTGTTGGAAAAGCTGGATGCCAGCCTGTCGGATCTGCGTGCAAAGTATCCTGAAGTGACGTTCACGGTGACCGGGCTGTCTGCCGTTTCGGCACTTAGAAGCTCTGAAATGATCCGTCAGCTCAATCGTGGGCTGATCGCGGCCATTGTGGTCGTGATCCTGGTCATCGGCATCGCGTTCAGGTCGTTCAAGGTCATGTTGCTCTCGATCTTTCCAAACCTGTTTCCTATCGTTACGGCCGGTGCACTGCTTTACCTCATCGGCGGTGGGCTTGAGTATGCGAGCGTCATCGCATTGACGGTCGCGTTTGGAATTGCGGTAGACGACACGATTCATTTTCTCAATCGCCTGCATCTGGAGACATCGCGAGCGCCGAACCTCGTTGACGGCGTCACGGAGACGATTTCGCGGATCGGTCCGGTGCTGGTGCTGACGACGTTGGTGTTGATCGTCGGTTTGTCGGCGACAATTCTGTCGGACCTGCCGTCGATGCGGTTGTTCGGCCAGTTGTTCATGACGACGTTGAGCGCGGCCATCTTTGGCGACCTTCTGATTTTGCCGGCCATTGTGCTCGCGGCGCGGAAATTTGGCCTTGCAAAAACACCTGACAAGGCCGTTCGATAGAGCCCATGGTCAAGCTTGCCGAAAATCTTGCGCGGCTCGGCGACGAGAACGCATTTGCCGTGCTCGCCCGCGCGGCCGACCTTTCGGGGCAGGGGCGCGATATCATCAATTTGGGTATCGGTCAGCCTGACTTTCCGACGCCGCCGCACATTGTTGAAGCTGCGATCAAGGCGTTACGCGATGGCCATCACGGTTACACGCCGGCTATTGGCATTCCGCCGCTTCGCGAGGCCGTGTCAGCTGACATACACCGCCGTCTCGGTGTGGACGTCGATCCCGGACATGTCGTCGTCATGCCGGGCGGCAAGCCGACCATGTTCTTTGCAATAATGATGTTTGCCGGCCCCGGCACGGAGATCATCTGCCCCGATCCGGGCTTTCCGATCTATCGCTCGGTTATCGATTACTCCGAGGCCACGGCGGTCCCGCTGCCGATCCGCGAGGAAAACGGATTTGGCTTCTCCGCAGACGAGCTGCTCGAACGGATTACGCCTGCAACGCGCCTGATCGTCCTCAACTCGCCGGCGAACCCGACCGGAGGTGTGACCCCGGCCGAAGAGATCGACAAACTCGCAGCGGGTCTGGAACGGTGGCCCGATGTGGCCATCCTGTCGGATGAGATTTACGGCCAGATGACATATGACGGGCTGCCGCATAAAAGCCTGCTGACATATGAGGCCTTGCGTGAGCGCGTCATCCTTCTGGACGGTTGGAGCAAGACCTATGCGATGACCGGGTGGAGGCTCGGCTACGGCGTGTGGCCGGAGGTACTTGTCGATCATGCGCGCCGGTTGGCCGTCAATTGCCATTCCTGCGTCAATGCCGCCAGCCAGTGGGCCGGCATCGCTGCCCTTGAAGGTCCGCAGGATTGCGTGACGGAAATGGTCGCGGCTTTCGATGAGCGCCGCGCATTTGTTGCCGAGCGTATGAACCGTGTTGCCGGTATCCGCTGTGAGGTGCCGAAGGGTGCCTTCTACGCCTTCCCGAACATCGCCGGGACAGGTTGGAATGAGCGAGCGCTTGCCTCGACTCTCCTTGAGGATGCCGGTGTCGCGACCATTGCCGGCACTGATTTCGGCGAGCATGGAGCCGGATTCATCCGCATATCCTGCGCCAACAGTCTCGATAATATTGCAGCCGCGATCGATCGGATAGAATCGTTTCTTGCCGAGCGTGAACCGCAACGCGCCGCCTGACACACGCCCATGGGATTCCGGCTGTCTCAATTGCGTTGCACAACTGCCACAGGCATATGAAAATCGACAGAGCCCGTGATTTGCCTTCCGATAGGTTTCGGGGGTCACGCTTGGCGCGCCGCCCGGCTTCCGGTGAGATTCCAGTACATTGAATTGAGATTAAACTATTGTTTTTAATGGTGAAAAATAGATCCCCCTGTCGTTTCCGGGGCGCAAAAAATATAACCGCCGACGCCGTATCAACCGCTGTTGCACCAACGTCACACAGGCCGAGAGACTGTTTTGGAGGTGTTGAATTGGCGCGTCAGCTTTGGAATAAAGAGACCACGGTTGAACTGGCGCTTACAGCAAATCTTCCGTCGAAAAGACGAGGCGCCACCGAAAGGTCAATTGGGGGGGCGAGCCCAAACCCCGGCTATTATAGACAGGGTCTAGGCTCGTTACATGCAGGGAATCGGTCCGGTACCCCCGGACCGATTTCTTTTTGGGAACCCGAAATTATCTTCCCGCCGAAATCCTGAAATGAGCCGGAAGTGCCACGCCCCGCCCCGCCGAAGATGGGACGGTGCCGTTGACCGGGAGGATACCGGCTGCACTAGAAAGAGCCGTGGTAGGCGCCGCCATCGATCAGCAGGTTCTGGCCGGTGATGTAGCCCGCGTGAACGCTGCACAGGAATGCGCAGGCCTTGCCGAACTCGTCGGGGTAGCCGAATCGCCCGCTCGGAATTTCGGCCATGCGCTGCGCGGAAAGCTCATCAAGAGGCTTGCCCAGTATCGAGGCGGTGGCCTCAAGCCCCGAACGCAGCCGGTCCGTGTCGAAAGCCCCGGGCAGAATATTGTTGATGGTGATGTTGCTGGGTGCGACCTGCCGGGCGACGCCAGCCAAAAATGCCGTCAAACCTGCACGGGCGCCCGATGAAAGGTCGAGCCCTGTGAGCGGGCGTTTGACGGACGCTGACGTGATATTGACGATCCGTCCGAAATTACGTTCGACCATCGGATCAATGACACCCTGTATCAGCTCGATCGGCGTCACCATATTCATGACGACGCCGTCAATCATCGCGTCCCTGGTCAGCTCCTTGTAGTCCTTGCGTGGCGGACCGCCATTGTTGTTGACGAGAATATCGGGGTCGGGCGCTGTTGCGAGAAGGGCGCGTTGTCCTTCCGCGGTTGAGACGTCCGCAACGACCGGTGTGATTTTGACGTCCGTATCGGCTGCGATATCTTCCGCCGTTGCCGCGAGTGTCGCTTCGTCGCGACCGTTGATGATGATATTGACGCCGGCCTGCGCCAGCGAGTGCGCACACGCCTTTCCGAGCCCGCGGCTCGATGCGCAAATGATCGCCGTGCGTCCGGCAATTCCTAAGTCCATGGGGCTTCTCCCTCGGTTCCCGTTGAATTGATGGGGGTTCGTCTCGAACAATCCGCTAAACTAGCGTCAATGTGTATGCTGTCCACCTGTGGCGGCACGAAACATCGCCGGCGAGGCAATTTCTCGGTGTGGAAGCCAAAACAGGGTACCAGGCAAAAAAAAGACCCGGGTTTGGAACCGGGTCTTTCAGCTAAATCAAGCGCTGCGTGGGGGGGGAAGCGCTTGGGGGAACTCTTTGGTCCTCCTTGATTTGGGGTCGGCAAACATGATTTCAAGTGTGTTACCGGATTTTTTCGAAAAAAAATGTGGGAAAGCTCATGCAAGCTCAAAAAGTTCCAACATTTGAAGATGTTAGCGCCGCGCTGGAGCGCTTGTCGGGTACCGCGATCAAGACACCGTTGCTCGAATCATCCGTTCTGAATGCCCGGACTGGCGGACGTGTGCTGATTAAGCCGGAAAACCTGCAGCGTATGGGCGCGTTCAAGTTTCGTGGAGCCTACAACGCAGTTTCAAGATTATCACCGGACGACTGGCCTGGCGGCGTGACCGCGTGTTCGTCCGGCAACCACGCCGGGGGAATGGCGGAGGCCGCACGGCTGTGCAACCTTCCCGCCACGATCGTCATGCCCGAGGATGCGCCTGAGATTAAACTGTCGCGAACCCGCGCGGCGGGTGCGGAAATCGTCACGTATGACCGGCACACCGAAGATCGTGAAAAGATTGCCGCTGAAATCACAAGCGCGCGCGGGGCCTGCTTTATCTCGCCATATGATCACCCGGACATCATTGCCGGGCAGGGGACCTCGGGCCTGGAACTCATGCGGCAGGCGGAAGCACGGGGACTGCGCCCGGATTGCCTGATGGCGCCGTGTGGCGGCGGCGGGCTGATTGCAGGGCTTGCGCTTGCGGCGAAGCATCTCCATTCGGATATCGACGTTTACGCCGTCGAACCGCGGGGGTTCGATGATCACGCGCGTTCGCTTGAGTCCGGCAACCGTGAGCGTAACGACAAGGTTTCAGGGTCGATCTGCGATGCGTTGCTGGCGCGAATGCCCGGAGAACTGACCTTCCAAATCAATTCGAGCCTGCTCGCCGGCGCGCTCGATGTGAGCGATGACGAAGTGCGCGATGCCGTCCGGTTCGCCTTTAAGGAGCTCAAACTGGTTGTCGAGCCCGGCGGTGCTGCCGCGCTGGCGGCTCTGCTGAATGGACGGATCCCCACACGGGACCGGGTCATCGCGGTTGTGCTTTCGGGCGGAAATGTAGACGGGAACCAGTTTGCGGAGATACTCGCCGCGGCTTAGCTGAAAAGGGCGGTTTTCTGGACGTCGTCGAGTTCCTCGATTTTGAGGTCCGCCGGTTCGGTAAATTCCGCGGCCTCGACTTCCCCTGCGACCACTTTCCTGACGGCTTTGGCCATCTGGCCGGATGCCACCACGCCGGGATCCGTCGGTTGAGGTTCGGTACCGGCCGGTTCATCAGGAGCGGCGGTGACAGCCGGAAAGTCTTCCGCCTCGATCGGGGTATCTGTCTGTGGTTCGGCGCTGGCCGGCTGGCCGGCTGCCGTGGCAGATTCTTCCGCGTGCGCTCCGTTGAGCATTTGATCCACTTCACCCTGATCCACACCCTGATCGCCCAGGGCGGGTCCGTTGAGCAAATGCGCGTCCGGACGCTCATCCTCCGGTTGAGGGCGGTCCTGGACGATGATGTCATCCAGACCCCAGATATTGATCATGGAGTGCACGCGGCTTTCGAGAAAACGTAATGTTTTGACGACCTTGCTTGTGCGCTGGCCGGTCAAATCCTGGAAGGAGCAGGCAGTATAGATGTCGGTAGCGCGCGCATCGAGCCGGTCGCAGGCCTCGTCGTCGGTATCTTTTTCACGCAGCAGCCAGGCAAGCTCCTGCACGTCCTCCGCGGCCTCCAGAATGTCCGAGGTTGCCTTTTCCGTCGCCTCGACAATGGCGTCGAGTTCTTCCGTCGCGGAAGTAAATTTCGAATCGTCCTGCTCGGATGTGCCCATCGCTGCGATTTCCTTGCGCGTCTGGGAAATCGCTTCGGCCATTTCAATCAGGTCACGCCGCATCGCGGCATCCGGCGTCTGGGCTTGCGCTTGCGGGTTGAGAACCGTCGCTTCGAGCTTGCTGATGGCATCCAGCAGCATGTTCGTGTCGGCGCTGCGGTTCCGCTTCGAGAATTCCGCGAGAAACCAACGGCCCCGCACGGTTTCTAGCAAAGCGGCCTCAATCGCTTCATAGTCCGCTGCACGTAAGGGCGAGGGGGCATTCGAATTCTTCATGAGGTCCGTCCGGTGCAACGTTTCTGGTTCAGATCGACACGCAAAGTGTATGTGATTCGGGCCCAAGTGGCTGATTATCTGCTGAAGGTGTTAGGGAATCGTATAAGCGAAGCATGAATGAAGCGCCGACCAGACAGAGCTTAAACGCGCGGTTTTCCGCCTTCACCGTAAAGCTGTCGCTGTTTTACGGTGCCGTATTCCTGCTGATTGGGTTCCACCTGCCATATTTTCCGGTCTGGCTGGAGTGGCGCGGCCTGTCCCCCGCCGAGATCGGCATCGTTCTTTCAGCACCTCTGATCGTTCGTGTTTTCGCAACGCCTGTCATCTCATTTACAGCCGACCGCCTCGGCGACAGGAGGTTCGTTATCGTTCTTCTGTCCTGGGGCACCCTGTTCGGATATCTGCTGTTCACCCTCGTACAGGGGTTTTGGGCGGTCCTGGGGATTGCCATCCTGACGGCCGTGGCCTGGACCAGCATCATGCCGGTGACGGAAGCGGTTGCGATGGACGGTGTTCGCCGCGATGGTCATGATTATGGCCGGATGCGGCTCTGGGGATCGCTGACTTTCATATTTGCAAGTTTCGGTGGCGGTCTGGCGCTTCAGATGTGGGGTGCGCCGTCGGCGCTGTGGCTCATGATCGCCTCCGCCGTTTGCATCCTTGCCACCGCCTACATCTTGCCGAGGCCCCAGGGAAGGGGGCGTCTGAAGGAGGCGACGTCGCTGCCGCAGTTACAGGTCCGAAAGGCGCTTGCCGTGGCGCGCTCGCCGTTGTTTCTCCTGTTTCTGCTGGCAACGGGTCTCGTGCAGAGCACCCATGCCGTCTATTACGCATTCGGAACGATCAACTGGCAGGCGCAGGGAATTTCCGCAACGGTCATCGGCGCGTTGTGGACGACCGGCGTGGTTGCGGAGATTCTGTTGTTCATGGTGTCGGGGCGCGCGGTCCGCACCTTCGGCGCTGTCAATCTGATCTCGCTCGCGGCTGCGGCATCGGTCCTGCGATGGGCGGTCACCGCGTTTTCTCCACCTTTGTGGCTGCTGTTCATTGTCCAGGTCCTGCATGGACTCACATTCGGCGCCGCACATCTGGGTGCGGTGCACTTCATCACCGATGCCACGCCGGCGGAATCCGCCGGTACGGCGCAGGGCGTATATGCCTCCTTTGCAATCGGAATAGCCATGGGGGGCGCACTTCTTGCGTCAGGACCGCTTTACGCGGCGCTTGGTGCGGCTGCATATCTGGCAATGGCGGGGGGCGGTGTTGTTGCTCTGGGTGCCGCAGTGCTTCTCGCCCGCCTTTGGCACGGTGAAAATCTGGTTTCGACCGGATGATTGCAAAGCTTTCATTCAACACAGGTTTCGGGCAAAAACTGCGGATGATAGACTGCGGCGAAATCGACGGTGGTGCGACGGGCAAGTCGAAATGCTGAAACGAGATCAGGGCGTTATGTTGCCGACCCAGGTGGCGGCTCCCGGCTACAAGGTGGAGCTGCGGGGGACGGCATTTTGTCTGGTCGCGACCGGGTCGTGGACGGTTCGTGAAGCGACGGCGCTCGATTCCGGGCTGCAGCGTCTGAGCGTACCCATTCCGCCGACGCCCGACTTCACGGGCCAGGTCGATATCTCCGGAATTGACCAGCTCGATACGGCAGGTGCGTGGCTACTGCAGCGGACCGTCCGGCTTTGGGAAGAGCGGGGACTGGAAACCCATTTTGTGGGAGCGACCGAGAGTTTTGAAATCCTTCTCGACGAGGTGAGGGCGCGCGGAGACGAGCGAAGCTCGGAAACCGGTTCGGGCGGTTTTTTCGCCAATCTTGTGCGGGATTGGTCCAAGGCCATGACGTCGGTCACCTCCGATGCGGTGCTGATAACCAGTTTTCTCGGACATCTGATCGTCACACTGGGGCGGATGATCGCCCAGCCTTGGCGGTTCCGTCCAAATTCGTTCATCCACCATATCGATCATGCCGGCTTCCGGGCGGTTCCGATCATTGCCCTCATCTGTCTCTTGATCGGAGCCGTGGTCATGCAACAGGGCGTGGTTCAGCTACAACGCTTCGGCGCTGAGACTTTCGCGGTGAACATGGTTGGCATTCTTTCTCTCCGCGAAGTCGGCATTTTGTTGACCGCGATCATGGTCGCGGGTCGGTCCGGATCGGCCTTCACCGCCGAAATCGGATCCATGAAGATGCGTGAGGAGATCGATGCCATGCGGACGCTCGGTATCGATCCGATGGAGACGCTGGTGGCGCCGCGGGTTCTGGCGCTCATCGTGGCGCTGCCATTGCTTACATTTGTCGGCAATATGATGTGCCTCATCGGCGGAGGCATCATGGCAAAGTTGATGCTCGGACTGGACTCTGCGACCTATATCGATGCGTTGCACGGCACCGTGGACATGCGCCATTTCATGGCGGGAATGATCAAGGCGCCGTTCGCCGCGCTCATCATCGGCCTGGTGGGGTGCCTGGAAGGTTTGAAAGTGTCCGGAAGCGCGGAGTCACTCGGGTTCCACGTCACGAGCGCGGTCGTGAAGGCGATCTTTCTCGTCATTGTGTTCGATGCGTTGTTCGCCATGTTCCTCTCGGCAATCGGAGTTTGAAGATGGCGTCACAGGTGACAGTAAGAGATCAGGACCTCCCGATCATTTCCGTGCGCGGGCTGGCCAAGCGCTTTGGCAGTCAACAGATCTGGGATGATCTGAATCTCGATGTCCTGCGCGGAGAGATCATCGGCATCGTCGGGGGATCGGGGCAGGGCAAGTCAGTTCTTCTTCGCGTCATAACCGGCCTGGTCACGCCTGACGCCGGGTCCATCAGCGTGTTCGGCCGCAATGTCCGCGAACTCAACCGTGAAGAAAAAGTCGACATGGAATCGCGTTGGGGCGTGCTGTTCCAGGACGGTGCATTGTTCTCATCGCTGACCGTTTTGCAGAACATTCAGGTGCCGATGCGCGAACATCTCGAGCTGTCGCAGTCGATCATGGACGATCTCGCCTTTCTCAAACTCGCAATGGTGGGCTTGCCTGCGGATGCCGCCCACAAGTTTCCGTCGGAGCTTTCCGGCGGGATGCGAAAACGCGCCGGGCTTGCGCGCGCCCTGTCCCTCGATCCCGAAATCGTCTTTCTCGATGAGCCGACCGCCGGTCTGGATCCGATAGGGGCATCCGCCTTCGACCAGCTCATCAAAAAATTGCAGCAGACGTTGGGCCTCACTGTCTATATGGTGACCCATGATCTCGACAGCATCTTCACGGTTTGCGACCGGGTGGCAGTGCTGGCGGACAAAAAAATCGTAAGAACGGGAACGCCGGAAGAATTGCGCGCACGGCCGATGCATCCCTGGATCGAAGAGTATTTCTGCGGCGAACGCGCGCGTGCAGCGCTTGCATAGCAACGGACGGCCTGATGGAAACCAAAGCCAACTATCTGGTCATCGGCGCCTTTGTTCTGGCGGTCCTCGCCGCCGGTTTCGGCTTCGTCTACTGGATGCAGAGTTTCGGGTCCGGGGGTGCGAAACGCTACCAGATCGTATTTGAGGGCGGTGTCAGCGGCATCTCGAGCGCCAGCAACGTGCTTTTCAACGGTATTCGCGTGGGCAAGGTACAGGGACTTTCGCTGGATCCGGTCGATTCGCGGCTCGTGCGCGTTCTGATCAACGTGGATGGCGCGACACCGGTTCGCACCAATTCACGGGCGCGGATCGAGTCGCAGGGGCTGACCGGCGGCTCGGCCATCCAGTTGAGTGCGGGAACGCCCGATTCGCCGCTGCTGGTGGCTCGCAAGGATGATGAGATTCCGGTCATCAAGGCGGACAGGGCGAGCACCCAGTCTCTGTTCGACGCTGCGCCCGAAGTCATGGGCAATGCCAATGCGCTGCTCGTCCGTCTGAATGATGTTATCGCCGACAATCAGGATTCGATTCGCAAGACAATCACAAATGTCGAATCATTTACCACCATGCTTGATCAGCGTAAGGGCGATATCGACTCGGTTATCCGCGATGCACGTGAATTGACGGCCCAAATTCGGCGTGTCGCCGATAAAATTGAAAAAACTGTCGATAACGTCTCCAAATACGTCTCGGACGATGGCCAATCCTTCCTCGCACAGGCTCAGGAAGCAGCTCAAGCCTTTAGGGATTTGGCCAAAAAACTGGACAAAGCCTACGGTGACAGCGCCGAAGGGCTGACCCGTTTCGCCAAGGATGGTCTGAAGGAATTTGAGCTGTTTATGCGTGATGGACGGCGGGCGGCACGCACGTTGGATCGGGTTCTGGAGCAGGTTGAACGAAATCCGCAAAGTTTTTTGTTTGGAGGATCGAGCGTACCGGAATACAATCCCGGGCAGTAAGGGGCTAACGGTTTCCCGTAAACCGGGTTATAATACAATTTCAATTGGGGGAAAATGTGGTCATATGCGACCGCGCCATCTCATAACCGCAGCAACGCTCGCACTGTCAGGCGCCCTGCTTGGTGGCTGCGTTGGCGGCAGCGCTGCGCCGCCGGCAACCTATGATCTGGTTGCGCCGCGCGTCATGACACTGACGGCGCCTCGCGCCGCCAAGTTCCAGCTTGTTGTGAATGAGCCCTCAGCGGTGCGCTCTCTCGAAACCGATCGTATCATGGTGAAGAGCGGCCCGCGGGTTGCCTACTACAAGGGTGCCGCCTGGTCCGATCGTCTGCCACGCCTGATGCAGGCGAGGATGGTCGAGGCGTTCCAGAATGCCGGCCTCGTCAGTGCCGTCGGATCCCGCGCCGACCGTCTTGATGCGGATTATGAACTTTCAACCCAGGTTCAGGCCTTCCAGGTGGAGGTTAACCAGGGGCAGGCGGAAGCCCATGCGAACCTGTATGTGAAAGTGATCGACGGTGACAATGGCCGGATGGTTGCATCGCGCGGGTTTGAAGCGCGCGTCGCCACAAGCCCGAAGGATGCCGACCAGATGGTTGTATCGCTCAACCAGGCGTTTGAGAATGTCGTCCACCAGGTCGTGCCCTGGGTTGCCAAGAACAAGCGGCGTTAGGCTGCCCCGAAACCGCACATCTCCCAGATTTTTTGCGATGTTTGAACGCAGCTCCGCTGCGCATGTTCAATATGCGCTGAAACTGCTTAGGGGCGGTCCGGCTCGGCTCCGGAGTTGCTTGTTCTACTGCAGCCGTCCGCTCGCGTGCGCGAGCATGAGATAGACACGGCCCGTCTCCGACACTAGGTAATTGTCGATGGCCTGACCGTTCTGGCCTTTGCGCTCTGCGTCTGACAGCAGGCGCTCAAAGTCGCCGATATACCGATCGACCGTGGTGCGGAACGCCGTATCCCTCTGATACCGTCCAGTGATCTCGTCAAAGGTGGCCTGACCCTGACTGGTATAGAGCTGGCGGTTGAAGATGTCGCGCTCGCCCCGCCGGAACCGCTGCCAGACGTTGCTGGCGGTGTTCTGATCGATCGCGCTCGCGATATCGTTGAGACGAAGTTCGACGGTCGGACCACCCGGTGCGGCGGACGACTGGGCCGCCATATCGGGACCGGACGCGCGCGCCAGCAAGTCCCCAACCGACCATCGATCATCCTGAGCCTGCGGCGGCTGCGCCCGCATGGAGACACCCAGTCCCGACGACGAGGTCGGCGGAGATGTCTCTGGCGGCAAGGTTTGTTGAGTCGGTTGCTGCTGTTGCGGTGGCGGATTGGTTACGCCACCGAGCTGACTGGCCAGGTTCGCCGTCACCGAGGTGATGTCGTCTGAGGACTGAGGGGTATTGTCGGAGGGTGTGCCGGCAAATCCCGTAGTGGTAGCAGGGGGGAGGGCCTGTTGTGGGCTTTGTGGCGGTGTTGGCGGCGGAGGAGCGGCGGCGCCTGCACCGGTTGAAAGTGCCGACAGGGTGCCGAGCGCTTTCAGTTGGTCGGAGACAGCCTTGCGAACGGCCTCCTGGCTCTGGCGTGTTGCTTCGGGCAAGCCCTGCATGCGGCGGGTGAGCTCCTGGCGGGTTTCCTCGATTTCTCCTGCAGTCGACGTCGCGGTCTGGCGAATCTCGCGCGTCGTTTCGCCGAAGCGTGATGTCAGGGTGCCAAGCTGATCGGCCACTTCGCTGGTAATGGACTGGAAGCCGCCGGTCAGTTCCGCGACGGCCTGCTCGGTGTGCTGCCGGGCAGAGCTGCGCAAGCGTTCGATTTCCTTGATCGTTGTATCGGCCTGCGCGGTCGTTTCCTGCGCGAGCGATGCCGTGATCTGTTTGGCGCGCTCTTCGACCTGAACCAGTGATCCCTCGATGATCCCCGAGTAGGACCGCATCATCTGATCGAGCGCCTGCGCCTTCGTGCTCACGGTATCCAACAGGCTGGCAATTTCCGAGTGACGGCGTTCGAGGATAGAGTCGATCTGCGCATTGGATGAGTCGAGGGCCTGTGATGCGGACATGATGGCCTGGCCCTGCGTCTCGAAGCGCTCGGTAAGACCGTGAACCTGCTTGAGCAGCTGGCCTGAAACGCTGCGCAGGCCTTCCATCTGCGCAATCATGTTGTTGTTCGCCTGATCCGACTGCTCGCCGATATATTCGGTGGTCTTCCTCACCGAATCCGTGCCCTCGGCGAACACTTGGCTGATGGTCATGCTGTTCTTGGCCATGGTGCTTTCGATCGCCTTGGCCTGCTGCTGAATGTTGGAAGCGAGGGACGCCGCCTGTTGCGCGACGCTGTTTTCCATTGCTTGCGTCTGGCCTTCAACAGTGTCCTTGATGACCTTGGCCTGGTTCTGAACCGCGGCGTGCAGCTTGCCGACAGTGCCCTCGATGGCCTTCGCCTGATTGTTGACCATCGACTCGATGGACGCAGATTGGTTCTGGACCGCGGACTCCAGCTTGCCGACGGTGCCTTCGATCGCTTTCGCCTGGTTTCCAACCATCGACTCAATGGATGCAGATTGGTTCTGGACCGACGACTGCAGTTTGCCGACAGTGCCTTCGATCACTTTGGCCTGGTTTCCGACCATCGATTCAAGCGACTTTGTCTGCTCCTGTACGGTGCTGTCGAGCGCCTTGATGCGTTCGGCAAGCGTGGCCTTGAGTTCTTCCGTGCGGTTCTTAAGCGTACCGTCGAGCTGGGTGGTTCGTTCGGCAAGTGCGGCCTCAAGGGCAGTAAAATTCTTGCTCGCGCCGGAGATGATATTGCTCAGACGCTTCTGTTCGCCGTCCAAACGGTCGAGAAGCCCCGGAATATCCTGAACCAGTTGATTGCCGATGGCCGACAGCGAGTTCACAAGCTGGTTCGATTTCACATCGACGACGTCTGTCACCTTTTTGGTTGCCGCGCTGAGGGCGGCAGAGACGTTGTTGCCCGCATTGTCGAGCATCTTGGTGACGCTCTCGCCCTGCGTGCTCAATTGATGCGTGACCGCCGCGCCACGTTCCGACAGTTTGTTGTCGACGGCCGTTCCGGCGGCGCTGATCGCCTCGGTGATCTTGCTGCCCCTGGCGCTCAAGGAGTTGGCCAGGGTCGACGTGGCGCTAGCGAGAGACTTGGTTGCCTGATCGCCCGCATCGGAAATATCTTTCGTGACCTGCGACCCGACACCGCGCAACGTCTCCATGACGCGTTCGCTGTTATTGGATAGCGCATCGCGCTCGCTCGCCAGCTCGTCGATCAATCCCCGGATTCGCAGCTCGTTTTCACTGTAAGAGCGCTCCAGCGCGGCAACTTCGTTGTGAACAAGCGCTTCCAGCTCGCCGGCGCGCCCAAGGGCACGGGAAATCGCGTCATTCATCGCCGCGACCTGGCGGCGGATCGTCTGGCCGAGCGAGGCGACCGATTGCGCGGCCATCTTGTCGGGTTCGGCAAGGCGCACCGCGACTTCGGTCATCGCGGATGCCATGAGACGCAGCTCCTGGGCCCGCCATATCAGCAGCGCCAGAAACCAGAAAAGCGCAACGGGTACAAACAAGGTCGCGCCAAGGGTCAGGGCGGCCGGATCGCGGAGCATGTCACCACCGCTCGAAAGTCCCGAGAGGCGTTCATTGAAAAGGAACAGGGCTGCACCGAGACACAAGAAGACCCACGCGATCGATGCGCCGAATGCAACGTAGAAGGGCGTGCGCGACGGGCGCTGCTGCAGCGCATAGATCAGGCCGCCGATGGACGGAAGATCGTCGTTCGCCGCAATCCGTTCGCGGGCGGGAGCTGC